>JAEXXM010000028.1 GCA_023405815.1 Pseudomonadota bacterium
GGCCTACCGAGGCGATCTGCGGGCGGCTGTACGTGCAGCCGGGGATGCGCAGCTTGTCGAGCCCATGCGCGTCGAGGCCCTTGATGGCCTCGACGCAGATGACGCCCTCGTGCTCGGCCTTGTGCGCCAGCATCGGCGCCCCGGCGACATCGCCGATGGCATAGATCCCCGGAACGTTGGTGCGCCCGAGACCGTCGGCGACGACAAGTCCTTTGTCGGTCTTCACCCCGAGCGCCTCTAGGCCTAGCCCCTCGATGTTGCCGGTGACGCCGACGGCCGATATCAGCCGCTCCGCAGTGACCTCCTCGCGCTTCCCGTCGCGGGCCACGATGCTTGCGGTGATCTTGTCCTTGCCGCGCTTCACGTCCGCCACCTTGGCGTCCGTGACGATGCGCATGCCGTCCTTCTCGAACGCCTTGCGCGCCAGCGCGGCGATCTCTGCATCCTCGGCCGGGAGAATCTGCTCCAGCACCTCCACCACCGTCACCTCGGCACCGAGCGTGCGATAGAACGAAGCGAACTCGATTCCGATGGCGCCCGAGCCGGCGACCAGCAGCGAGCGTGGCAGCGCCGGCGGCAGCATGGCCTCGAAATAGGTCCAGATCCGATCCCCGTCTGGCTCCAGCCCGGGCAGCGTGCGCGGGCGCGCACCGGTCGCGACGATGATATGCGCCGCCCTGTAGCGGCCGGGTCCACGCGCATCCTTCGGCGCCTCCGGGTTCGGCCGCACATCGGACGCAGGCGCTGCGACCTCGATCTCTCCGCCGCCGCGCAGCTTTGCGCTGCCCCAGATCACGTCGACGCCGTTCTTCTTCAGGAGGAAGCCGACGCCGGTGTTCAACTCGCGCGCCACCGACCGCGAGCGCGCGACCATGGCCTCGATGTCGATCTTCGGCTTGCCGGCGCGCACGCCGAAGCTTTCACCTTCACCGACGAGGTGGACGATCTCGGCAGAGCGCAACAGAGCTTTCGTCGGGATGCAGCCCCAGTTGAGGCAGATGCCTCCGAGATGCGCGCGCTCGATAACGGCCGTGCGCAAGCCGAGCTGCGCCGCGCGTATCGCGGCGACGTAGCCTCCAGGCCCAGCCCCAATCACGATGACGTCGTAGTCCCCGGAGCTCATGGCCTCGGTCCCCGTGAAAAAAAGCCCCGGTGTCCGTCGACGCCGAGGCCTTGAGATCAAACTCAGTCTCCGTCGCGGCGGAGGATCATACGTGGCAGCGCGCGCCGAGGTACTTGTCGAGCAATTGATTGTAGAGATCGGCCTTTGCCTTCTGCGCGGCGGGAAGCTTCTGACCGGAGTTCTGCCGCTCGACCAGCGACGGCACACCCTCCTTGTCGAGCTTGTTGAGATTGGAGCGGATCGATTGGCACGTCTCGCCGCCGCTCAGGGCCTGCGGACCTGGATCGCCGCTGCCGGTCCCGGTATTGCCGGCGCATCCCGCCAGCAGCACCGAAGCGGCAACTGCAACTGTCCCACCCAGAATATTCGCGCGCCGACGGCTGACTGACACCGTGTCCTCCATCCCAATTGGAAGCCAGGGCGTTTTTCACCACACGCGCTAAGGGCGTGCAACCCTTCTTGATGGAATGTGCAGAAATCACTCAGGCGCCGCCGCATCTGGATGACACAGCAGGCGCCTGAAACACCGTCAAACTCGCGCGATTATGGGTTCGGAACCCCGAGGCCGTCGCTCGCCGGCGCGGCTGAGGCCGTGCTGGTGGAGGTGGTTGTGCTGGTCGACGAGCCGGTGGTCTCCTGCGGTGCCATGGCAGAGGCAACCGGCTTCTGCGTCGGCGCCGGCGGCTTTGCCTTGGCGGCGGCGGTCTTGGCCGGAGCCGCGGCAGGCGTCGTCGCCCCCGTCGTCACTGGTTCGATCGGCGCCGTCGCGGCAACGCGCGGCGGATAGTCAGAGCACTTCGACTGGAACTCGGTGTTGGCCTTGTTGAGTTCGTCGGCTTTGGTGATGTCCGTCGCCTTCAGCTTGTATTTCTTGGCCGCAGCCTTGGCGACCTTGTCGGATATGCCCTCGCTGTTGAGAGCTTCGATCTGCGACACGAGGGTGTTGCACAGGGCCTGCTTCGACTTCTCAGCCTGCTCGTTGGCCGCCTGCTTCTGCGGATCGATGGAGCCTGTGTTGAATGCCGAGTTGAGACCGCCTTCCGCGCATCCTGAAAGCAGGAGCGCGATGGCTGCCGTCGCGTATATGGCGTTTGAGCGCGCCGTCATTGGGATTACTCCAAGGGCTAGAGTCGGTCAGGTACGCCCACGCTGGTTTCCCGCTTCTAGTCTTGCCCTGGGCCATCGGCAAGCAAGTGCCCTATTCTTATGCTTTTCCGTGCCCCTTGGGAGGCGCTTAGTTGGGGAAAGATCGCACTCCGTGCTCCCCGCGCCACAGCCACAGAGGCTTGGTAACCATGTTGAACAAGCAACCGAATCGCGCGCCGAACGGGAGCCATGCCGCTCAAACCAGCATGCGGACTGGGTCCTCGATGAAGGCGCGGAACGCTGCTAGCAGCCCAGCCCCGGTTGCGCCGTCGACCACCCGGTGATCGCACGAGAGTGTCACATTCATCACGGTGGCCGCCGCAAGGGCATCGCCCGAGACCACAGGCCGGCGGTCAGCCGCGCCGACGGCAAGGATGGTGGCGTGGGGCGGATTGATGACGGCATCGAAATTCTTGATCCCATACATCCCGAGGTTCGAGATCGACGTCGTGCCTCCCTGGTACTCGTGCGGAGCCAGCCGGCGCTTGCGCGCGCGTTCGGCGAGGTCGCGCATCTCGTTGGAAATTTCCGACAGCGACTTCAGCTCCGCTTGCCGGATGACCGGCGTGAACAGGCCACCCTCCACGGCGACGGCAACGCCGACGTCGGAATACCTGTGGCGCAGCATGCCGGCTTCCGTCCACGTCGCATTCGCCGCCGGCACCTGCTGCAGCGCCAGCGCCATCGCCTTGATGATGAAGTCGTTGACCGACAGCTTGTAGGCGCGCGGGCCGTCCGTGGGCGAAGCCGCATTCATCCTCTCGCGCGCATGCATCAGCTCGTCGATGCGGCAGTCGATCGACAGGTAGTAGTGCGGGATGGTCTGCTTGGCGAGGGTGAGGCGCTCGGCGATGACGCGGCGCATCTTGTCGTGCGGAACGAGCTCATAGCTCCCCTTGTCATAGAGGGCCAGGATCTTGTCGTCGGCCAGCGGCGCGGGCGCAGGTGCAGTCGCCACCTCACGATTCGTTGCCCCGCGCGCGGCGACTGCGCCCGATGCCATCGCGGCCGCAACGTCTCGCTTGATGATGCGGCCGTGCGGACCCGAGCCGGCGAGAGCATCAAGCGCCAGCCCTGCCTCTTTGGCGAGCCGCCGCGCGAGAGGCGAGATACGGATGCGTTCCTGTGTGGTGGCGGCCATGCATCTCCCCGCGTTATGAGATGTACATCACCCGTTTGACGGCCGCGACGACTTGGTCGACCGACGGCAGCGCCAGCTTTTCGAGATTCGCAGCATACGGCATCGGCACGTCGGCGCCTGAAACCTTCGCCGGCGGCGCATCGAGGTCGTCGAAAGCCTGCATCGCCACCTGCGCACAGATCTCCGACCCGACCGAGCACACGGGCCATGCCTCCTCGACCGTGACGAGGCGGTTGGTCTTCTTCACCGAGGCAAGGATCGTCGGAAGGTCGAGCGGGCGCAGCGTCCTGAGGTCGATGACCTCGACATCGATGCCTTCCTTGGCAAGACGCTCGGCAGCCTCGAGCGCGTAGACCATGCCGCGTGCGAACGAGACAACTGTTGCATCCTTGCCGGCACGCGCGATGCGCGCCTTGCCGATGGGGATGAGGAAATCGTCGCCCTTCGGCACCGCGCCGTGCGTGCCGTAAAGGAGTTCGTTCTCGAGAAAGACCACGGGGTTCGGATCGCGGATCGCCGATTTGAGCAGGCCCTTGGCGTCCGCCGGCGTCGACGGTGCAACGACCTTGAGGCCCGGCACGTGCGCATACCACGCTGAATAGCACTGGCTGTGCTGCGCGGCGACCCGCGCCGCGGCGCCGTTGGGGCCGCGGAAAACGATCGGCACCCGCACCAGCCCGCCCGACATGTAGTGCGTCTTGCCGGCGGAGTTGACGATCTGGTCGATCGCCTGCATGGCGAAGTTCCACGTCATGAACTCGACGATCGGCTTCAGGCCCGCAAATGCCGCGCCGACACCAACGCCTGCAAACCCCTGCTCGGTGATCGGCGTGTCGATGACGCGCTTCTCGCCGAACTCTTCCAGCAGCCCCTGGCTCACCTTGTAGGCACCTTGGTACTGCGCCACCTCCTCGCCCATGAGGAGCACGTCCTTGTCGCGGCGCATCTCCTCGGCCATGGCATCGCGCAGCGCTTCGCGCATCGTCTGGTTGACCGTCTCCGTGCCGGGCGCGATCTCCGGCTCCGCTGAGGGCGGCTCGTAGCTGAGTTTCGATTCTCCGCGCGGCTCTTGCGCCTTCGGCACCTCCATCTGATCCGTCAGCTCGTTCACCGCGACAGACTTTGCAGCTTCGGCCTTTGGCGCTGCCGGAGCTTTGGCCGGGGCCTCGTCCTGGCCCTCGATGACCGCGATGGGTGTGTTGACCTTGACGTTCTCGGTGCCGGCGGGAACGAGGATCTTGGCGAGCCGCCCCTCATCGACCGCCTCGACCTCCATCGTCGCCTTGTCGGTCTCGATCTCGGCGATGACGTCGCCCGACTTCACCTCCTGGCCCTCTTTGACGAGCCATTTGGTGAGCGTGCCCTCCTCCATGGTGGGCGACAACGCGGGCATCAGCACTTCAGGCATAGTCCCTCCGCGATGCCGGCCAAGCATGTGTCATCCCGGGGCTTGTCCCCCGGATCCATGTCTCCGCATAATCGACCCCGAAGATCGAGTGCATCGCGTGCACAGCTATTGGGTCTATATCCCGGCCAGCAAGCCGAGGGGGACGCTCTACATCGGCGTCACCAACAGCCTCATTCGCCGCGTCGAAGAGCATGTCAAAGGCCAGGTGCCGGGTTTCACTCGGCGATACCGAATTCGCACGCTCGTGTGGTTCCAAGAATTCTCGGACGTCAATGACGCGATCCAGCACGAAAAGACCATGAAGGAATGGCCACGCGCCTGGAAGATCAACCTGATCGAACGAATGAACCTTCACTGGGGCGACCTCTATCCTTCGCTTCCTGGCGTGAAACCAATTCCCGCGGATTGGTTCTGCCGATCGCTGGATCCCGGGGACAAGCCCCGGGATGACAAATAAATCCCTCAGACGAGAACTTCAGTGGCGAGCTCGCTCGCGTCGGGCTCGGGATCGGAAAGCGCGAACTCGGCGGCTGCGTTCACTTCATCTCGTACCTGCTTGTCGATCCCCTTCAGCTCGTCGTCGCCGACGCCATCCTCGAGCAGCAGCTTGCGCACGTGCTCGATCGCATCGTGCGTCTCGCGCACCTGCTGCACCTCCTCGCGCGTGCGATATTTGGCCGGGTCCGACATCGAATGCCCGCGGTAGCGATAGGTCAGCATCTCGAGGATCATCGGTCCATTGCCCGAGCGCGCACGCGCGATGGCCCGCGCACCCGCAGCACGCACGGCCTCGACGTCCATCCCGTCCACCTGCTCGCCGGGAATATCGAACGACAGCCCGCGCTGGCACAGATTGGTGGTCGACGATGCACGCTCGATCGACGTGCCCATCGCATACTTGTTGTTCTCGATGATGAACACGACGGGAAGCTTCCACAGCTCCGCCATGTTGAACGCCTCGTAGACCTGGCCCTGATTGGCGGCGCCGTCGCCGAAGTAGGTAAGGCACACCCGATCGTTGCCGCGATACTTGTTGGCGAACGCGAGGCCCGCGCCCAGCGGCACGCAGGCGCCGACGATGCCGTGGCCGCCGTAGAAGTGCTTCTCCGGCGAGAACATGTGCATCGACCCGCCCTTGCCCTTGGAGCAGCCGTGCCGACGCCCCGTCAGCTCGGCCATGACGCTTCTAGCGTCCATGCCGACCGCCAGCGTATGCCCGTGGTCGCGATAGGCGGTGATCACCTGATCGCCGGGCTCGAGCGCCATCTGCATGCCGATGACGACCGCTTCCTGTCCGATGTAGAGGTGGCAGAAGCCGCCGATGTGGCCCATTCCGTAGAGCTGGCCGGCTTTCTCCTCGAACCGCCGGATCAGCAGCATGCGCCGATAGGCATCGAGCCGCTCGGCGCGCGAGAATGGCGCGATCGCCGGGTGCTTCTGCCCGTTGGTGCTGGCACGCTTCGAGGAGGAAGCGCGGGAGGACTTTTCCGAGGCCATGAGATTCCCCTGGCGCCGCGACGAGGGGTCGTCGTTCGAGTCGGAGCCTACAAGAGGGCGCCGACGATGGCCAGAAGTGCCAGCGTCTCCAGACCCATTTCAATCATGCAAATTTCGCATCGATCGATGCGTGGGGCGCAACAAGGGGAGCGCTCGCGCCGTCACGGACGCGTCACGACCAGATCGTCGGGGTGCACGAAGCCCAAGACCTCGCGCGAGATTTCCTCGACGAGATCGGGATCGGGTTTTTCGGAGGAGAGCAGAGCGACGTCGCGCTCCAGCTTGGCGCGCACGGCCTCGAGGCTTTTGATCTCGAACTCCAACAGGGCTGACCGTTCGATCAGCCTGGATCGCGCCTCGAAGCCGTGCCTGCCATTGATTGCATGATGGACAAAGTAGGCCGTCAAACCCAGGCAGAGAAGCAACACCGTCGCCTGCCTTGGCCTCGAGCGTCGATCATGTGTTTTTGGCTGACGCAGCACTGGGGTTACGCTGCACAAGATTGGTGGACACCGTCCTTATCCCACAGGCTGCTTAATGGCTGGTAAAGCCGTGTCTCGCTCGCACTCACACACTCGCCAACGTCATCCCGGCACTTGTTGCCGGGATCCAGCTCGCGGCCGGGACGTGAGTTCGCGGAAAGATGGATCCCGGGGACGAGCCCCGGGATGACAAGCGGTGGACGCGAGACGCGCGCTTCAGGCGATCTGGGTCAGGCTTGACCGCGGATGACGCTCAAGCCCGCATAGCGCGCGACATCGCCCAGCTCTCCCTCGATGCGAATGAGCTGGTTGTACTTCGCGAGGCGGTCGGAGCGGCAGAGAGAGCCCGTCTTGATCTGGCCCGCGTTCGTCGCCACGGCGAGATCGGCAATGGTCGCGTCCTCGGTCTCGCCCGAGCGATGCGAGATGACGGCGGTATAGGCGGCGCGCTGGGCCATCGACACCGCATCGAGCGTCTCAGACAGCGAGCCGATCTGATTTACCTTGACGAGGATCGAGTTTCCGATGCCGCGCTTGATGCCTTCGGCGAGGCGCTTGGTATTGGTGACGAAGAGGTCATCGCCCACGAGCTGACAGCGCGCGCCGATCGCCTCGGTGAGGGCCTTCCAGCCCTCCCAGTCGTCCTCGGCCATGCCGTCCTCGATGGAGATGATCGGATAGCGCTGAACGAGCGCCTCAAGGTATTTCACCATTCCGCCGGAATCGAGCGTCTTACCCTCGCCCGCGAGGGTGTACTTGCCGTCCTTGAAGTACTCGGTAGAAGCGCAGTCGAGCGCCAACATGACGTCTTGGCCCGGCTTGTAGCCGGCAGCCTCGATCGACTTCATGATAAAGCCCAGCGCCTCGTCCGCCGACTTGAGGTTCGGCGCAAACCCGCCCTCATCGCCAACCGAGGTCGAAAGCCCGGCATCTTTCAGCGACTTCTTCAGCGTGTGGAAGACCTCTGCGCCCATACGCACCGCGTCGGCGATCGATCCCGCCGACACCGGCATAATCATGAATTCCTGGATGTCGATCGGGTTGTCCGCGTGCGCGCCGCCGTTGACGATATTCATCATCGGCACCGGCAGCACGTGCGCAGCCGCACCGCCGAGGTAGCGATAGAGCGGCAGGTCGCTGGAGATCGCCGCAGCTTTGGCGACGGCCAGCGACACGCCGAGGATGGCGTTGGCACCGAGCCGGCTCTTGTTGGGCGTACCGTCGAGGTCGATCAGCGCCGCATCGATGCCGCGCTGATCTTCAGCGTCCATGCCGGCGATGGCATCGAAGATCTCGCTGTTGACCGCATCGACCGCCTTCTCGACACCCTTGCCGAGGTAGCGGGACTTGTCGTTATCGCGCAGCTCAACCGCCTCGTGCGCACCCGTCGAGGCACCCGAAGGCACCGCCGCACGCCCAAGCGAGCCGTCCTCCAGGACGACATCGACCTCCACCGTTGGATTGCCGCGGCTGTCGAGGATCTCGCGACCGATGATGTCGATGATGGCGGTCATTGTCGTTACCTTATGAGTTGCAGGCCGCGAACGGGCATGGAAGGGTCCGGCGCCTTTTAACCGCTCTTGCCGCAGGGCGCAAAGAGTTGAAAATGCCCTGGCCGCCGGGCGTGATTGACGCACTGCAGCCAACAAGGGGAGCTTCGGCATGCCAGAGACGAAAACCTACACTGGTAGCTGCCATTGCGGTCAGGTCACCTACGAGGCCGACACCGACCTCGGCATGGTCGTCTCCTGCAATTGCTCGATCTGTCGCAAGCGCGGCGCGCTCCTCACCTTCGTTCCCGAGGACAAGTTCCGCCTCAAGAGCGGCGGCGAAACCCTCACCGACTACCTGTTCAACAAGAAGGTCATCCACCACATGTTCTGCCCGACCTGCGGGGTCGGCGCTTTTGCGCGCGGCATCCGCCCGACCGACGGGGCCAAGGTGATCGCCATAAACGTGCGCTGCCTCGACGGCGTCGATCTCGATACCCTCACCGTCCGAAAGTTCGATGGCGCGAGCCTGTGAATGGACCCGGTGACCGACCAAAGCCCGGCTCTGGTCCTGTTCTCGGGCGGACAGGATTCGACCGTGTGCCTCGCCTGGGCACTCGACAAGTATGCGCGCGTCGAGACCGTTGGCTTTCACTACGGGCAGCGGCATGCCGCCGAGCTTGGCCAGCGCGACAGGCTGCGGGCCGCGCTGCGCGAGCTGAAGCCGGAATGGGACGCCCGCCTCGGCCCCGACCACATGCTCGAGCTTCCCGAACTCGGCCGCTTGAGCGATACGGCGCTGACGCGCGATGCCGAGATCGAGATGACGTCCGCCGGCCTGCCCTCGACGTTCGTTCCGGGTCGCAACCTGTTGTTCTTCACCTACGCCGCCGCCCTTGCCTATCGCCGCGGCATCCGCACCCTCGTCGGCGGCATGTGCGAGACGGATTTCTCCGGCTACCCCGACTGCCGCAACGACACGCTGCAGGCGCTGGCCAAGGCGATCTCCCTCGGCACCGACGCCGACTTCGTCATCGAGACGCCCCTCATGTGGATCGACAAGGCCGGCACCTGGGAGCTGACCGACAAGCTTGGCGGCAGGGCGCTCATCGAGCTTATCGTCGAGGAAAGCCACACCTGCTACCTCGGCGTCCGTTCAAGGCGCCACGAATGGGGATATGGTTGCGGGCACTGCCCGGCCTGCGCCCTGCGGCGCAAGGGTTGGGAGATATGGCAAGCCGGAGCCGGATCGGCCTGATGCGCCGACGTCCGTCACGGACTGTTACTGCACCCGAGGCCATTTGCGTTGTGCATGCGAGCCATGTGCCTCTTGCATCGACAGCATCCGCGCGCACGCGCAGTGAGCGGCATTGATTGAAGTTTCCAAAAAGTTCTTTTTGCAATTCTGCGTCGAATGGCGCGCATCAACCTGCCATTAGTCGGCTCGCAACCTTGTGTATGCGTTCGCATATGAGAGAGCGCATATACTTCCAGCCCCGCCACCCCTGGCCGAGGAGAACCCGATGGGCACGATGACCAAAGCTGCTGAAGGTAAAGCCGCAGAGCGTCGCAAGGCGCCGCTGCAGACCCCCAGCGTCTACGACACCAATGCCATCCGCGATCTGTCTGGAGCGCTCAACGCGGTGCTCGCCGACACCTTCGCGCTCTACCTCAAGACTAAGAACTATCACTGGCACATGAGCGGCCCGCACTTCCGCGACTATCACCTGCTGCTCGACGAGCAGGGCGACCAGCTATTCGCCATGACCGACGACATCGCCGAGCGCGTGCGCAAGATCGGGGGCACCACGATCCGCTCCATCGGCCACATCGCCCGCCTGCAGCGTGTCGAGGACAACGATGCCGACTACGTTACTCCGCAGGACATGCTTGCCGAGCTGCGCGACGACAACAAGGATTTCGTCGGACGCCTCAAGGAAGCACATGATCTTTGCGACGAACACGGCGACGTCGCCACCGCCAGCCTGATCGAGAACTGGATCGACGAGACCGAGCGCCGCGTATGGTTCCTCTACGAGGCGACGCGCGAGAAGCACGCGCCCTGATCGGGCGACGAGCCGATCCGCCACAAGGGCGGTGGCCCACGCCGCCGCCCTTCTCTTTTGCACGCAGCGAACGATGGATTGATCCGATGACCGACACGGGAAAATCGGCCCTACCCAAGCGCCGGCTCGGATGCACGGACATGCTCATCACACACGTTGGTCTCGGCGCCTGGGCGATCGGTGGCGGCGACTGGGCCGTCGGCTGGGGCGACCAGGACGACAGGCAGTCGATTGCCGCCATCCGCCATGCGGTCGAGCGCGGCGTCAATTGGATCGACACCGCCGCTGTCTATGGCCTAGGGCATTCCGAAGAAGTTATCCGCAAGGCGCTCGCGGACATCCCCACCGCGCGGAGGCCGTTCGTCTTCACCAAATGCGGGCTGCGCTGGGATGACAAGAACCGCATGGCCCCGCCCCAGAACATCGGCGACCCCGCCAGCATCCGCGCCGAATGCGAGGCTTCGCTGAAGCGGCTCGGCGTCGAGCGCATCGACCTCTACCAGATGCACTGGCCGGCACGAGATGGCACGCCCATCGAGGAGTATTGGCGCGCGCTTCTCGACCTGAAGCAGGAAGGCAAGGTGCGGGCCGCCGGTCTCTCCAATCACAACGTCGCGCAGCTCGAGGCGGCCGAGAGGGTAGGCCATGTCGATACGCTGCAGCCGCCCTTCTCCGCCGTCCGCCGCGACTTCGCCGGCAATGAGCTGCCCTGGTGCGTCGCCCACGATACGGGCGTCATCGTCTACAGCCCGATGCAGGCCGGTCTCCTCTCCGGCGCCTTCACGCTCGAGCGCGCCAAGACACTGCCCGCCAACGACTGGCGCTCGCGCAACCCCGAATTCACCGGCGCGAAGTTCATCGCTAACCTCCAGCTCGCCGAGACGATGAAGCAGATCGGCGAGCGCCATGGCACCACGGCGGCCTCCGTGGCCATCGCCTGGGTGCTTGCCTGGCCCGGCGTCAGCGGGGCTATTGTAGGCGCCCGCGCGCCTGACCAGGTCGACGGCTGGATCGACGCGGCAAGCCTGGCCTTGACCCAGACCGACCTTGCCGAAATTGCCGCCACCATCGCCCGTACCGGCGCCGGAACCGGCCCGGTGCAGCCGTCCGACGTTACCAGCTAGGCGGTTCGAGACCGCCGCCGCTTGAATGCCGGGGCGCGGGCGATTAGGGATGCCCGCATGTATGCCGTGAAGGAGATTTTCTACACGCTGCAGGGCGAAGGCACCCATGCCGGTCGCCCCGCCGTGTTTTGCCGCTTTGCCGGGTGCAATCTCTGGTCCGGCCGCGAGGAGGACCGCGCCAACTCGACCTGCCAGTTCTGCGACACGGACTTCGTCGGCGTTACCGGCGATGGCGGCGGCCGCTTCGCCACCGGGGCCGAGCTGGCCGAGGCGTGCCGCGCGGCGGCCGAAGGCACAGGCTGTGATTTCGTCGTGCTGACCGGCGGCGAGCCCATGCTGCAGGTCGACGGCGAGCTGATCGACGCCTTGCACGCACAAGGATTCACCATCGCCATCGAGACCAACGGAACGCTTCCAGTGCCGCGGGCGATCGACTGGATATGCGTCAGCCCCAAAACCGGAGCTGACCTCAAGCAACGCTCGGGCGACGAATTGAAGCTCGTTTTCCCGCAGGCCGGGCTCGATCCGGAGGCCCTCCTTGAGCTAGCCTTCCCCAACCGCTACCTGCAGCCCATGGATGGCCCGGACGCCGCGGTTAACACGCAAAAGGCCATAGCCTATTGCCGCGCCCACCCCGGCTGGCGCCTGTCGCTGCAGACGCACAAGCTGCTCGGCATCCCTTGATCTGAGCGACGACGCGGCGCGCCCGACCGGGATGGGATTTGATCCACCCGACTGGAACTAACGGAGAAAATCGCTTAGAGAGCCCGCATGCGCATATACAAAGAGTTTCTGTTCGAGGCCGCCCACTACCTGCCGAGCGCCCCGCCGGGGCATCCCAACTCGCGCATGCACGGGCACTCGTTCCGCGCCCGGGTCACCATCGATGGAGTGCCGGGCGCCGATACCGGCTACGTCTTCCACTTCGAAGAGCTCGCTCACATGATGGCCGATGCGCAGGATGCGCTCGACCATCGCCTCCTGAATGAGATCGAGGGCCTCGAGGCGCCGACGCTGGAGCGCATCGCCATGTGGCTGTGGAACCGGCTGCAGAACCGCGTGCCGGGCCTCGCCCAGATCGAGATCTCGCGCGACAGCTGCCGCGAGGGAGCGATCTACTCGGGTCCCGCGCCCTCGCGTCTCGCAGCAGAGTAGGAAGCCATGGGCCAGAAGGACACCAGCGTCACCATCCTCGGGCAGGCAACCAAGCTGCCGCAGAGCCCCGATGAAGCGGTGCTCGAGCGCGTCCCGAACCCTCACCCCGACGCCCAGTACCTCGCCCGCTTCACCGCGCCCGAGTTCACCTCGCTATGCCCGGTGACCGGTCAGCCGGACTTCGCCCACATCGTCATCGACTACGTGCCGCGCGACTGGCTGGCGGAATCGAAGTCGCTGAAGCTCTACCTCGGCTCGTTCCGCAACCACGGTGCCTTCCACGAGGACTGCACCATCGCCATCGCCAAGCGGCTCGTGACGTTGCTCGACCCCCACTGGCTGCGCATCGGCGGCTACTGGTATCCGCGCGGGGGCATGCCCATCGACGTGTTCTGGCAAACGGGACCTGCGCCTGCCGGGCTCTGGGTGCCCGACCAGGGCGTCGCCCCCTACCGCGGCCGCGGCTGACACCTCCGCCCAAGCCAATCTGCATGCGTGAATGGGCGCTGTGCGTGCCCACCCAGTACGTCATCCCCGCGCAGGCGGGGACCCAGCCACGCCTCCCGCAACGCTGCGTACGTCGCGAGACACAGTGCTCTAGGTTCCCGCCTGCGCGGGAATGACGGGTAACCGAGGTGAGCGATGCGAGACGCTCACCGCTTGCTTTGCTCACCTTCGGGAGCAAGCGCGTGGACGCGCTCGTAGAGTTCGCCCATTAGCGCCTTGCGGTCTTTGCCGTGCTCGAGCTGCTCGAACGGCACCACGTCACCGACGTGCGCGACGAGCTTCGTGCCGACGCGGCGGCGAAACTCGCGGATCAGCAGCGACAGACGCAGCGTCATGCTCACCCGCGAGGCGAGATGGAACAGCGGCCCGCACTGGCCCTCGAAATACACCGGCAGCACCGAGGCCCGCGCCGCCTGCACCATGCGCGCCGTGAAGAGCTTCCACGGTAGCTCTTCCGCACGTCCGAATGGGCGCCGCGCCGTGGCAACGCCGCCCGCGGGGAAAACGATGATCGTCGTCCCCTCGCGCAGCAGCCGTATAGCCTCGTTGCGCGTGGCAAGGTTCCGCTCCAGCGCCTCCGGCGTCTCGCGGAAGTCGATCGGCAGCGAGAACGGCTCGATCTCCGGGATCTTCATCAGCTCCCGGTTGATCAACACCTTGAACGGCCTGCCAAGGTCCTCGGCGAGCGTCAGCGCCGCAATGCCGTCGAGGATGCCAAAGGGATGATTGGCCACGACGAGCAGCGGACGGTCCGTTTCGATCCTCGGCGGCCATCCCTTCCCGACGACTTCAAGATCGACGCCGATCAACTCCAGCATCGGCCGGATGGCCGGCTCCGGCTCCCGCCTCCTCAGGCTGCGCCATTCGTCATAGAGCGGCGCGAAGTAATCGCGACCGGCGACTCGCTCCAGAAAGCGGATCAGCCCGCGCTTCAGCGGCGGATCATCGGGGTTGGCGTAGGAAAGCTCGGGAAACTGCAAGGCTCGGGGTCCGTCGGTTTGGGGAATTCACCCTGCCGGGACTTTCGGACAGAGTTATGAAAAGCGTATCGGGTCGGCCACAGCAGCCCCTTCCCGCCCGTTGCCGCACCCTGGCCAGAAAGCCATGTCTCGGTTAGCGTGCCGCGCTTCGGAGGGGGAATGATTCGCTCGACCATTCTGGCGCTAGTCGCCGTCCTGCTTGCCGCCGGCACCGCCGGCGCCGCTGCCCCGCCAGGCAACGAAATGCCGACCGGGGCAACCGATCCGGCCATCACGCCGCCGATGGCCGCGCCCGTCGATACAAATCCCGTAGCCAGCGCCGTGCGCACAAAGCTCAACGGCCTCCCGACCGAAGGCTCCGCCCTCGAGATCAAGGAGCGCGCGGTCCTTTCCGATTTTTACGCCTCGCGCCGCGATGCCCCGATCTGGCTCAGCGAAGGCGGCCTCACCGAGCGCGGCGCCGCGCTGGGCGCCGAAATCCTCAAGGCCGACGATTGGGGCCTCGATGCGCGAGACTTCGCGCTTCCCGTCATCCCGCCCGCCGCCCAGCTCACCTCCGAGCAGATCGGCAAGGCCGATGTCGAGATCTCTCTGGCGCTGCTGAAGTATGCCCGCTACGCCCGCGGCGGACGCATCATCGACCCCACGATCCTTCTCAATTCCAATCTCGACCGCAAGCCGCAGCTCCTCGACCCCGAGGTCGTGTTCAAGGAGGCCGTCGCCGCTCCCGATCCGGGGGCGTTCGTCCGCTCCCTCCACCCCAAGCAGCCGCAGTTCGAGAAGCTGCGCCAAGCCTATCTCGCCAACAAGGGCAAGCCGCTCGGCAAGAAGATCCTCGCCAACATGGAAGAGTGGCGCTGGATGCCCGACGATCTCGGGCAAGCGCACGTTCTCGCCAACGTCCCCGAGTTCATGGTCTACTTCTACAAGGACGGCGCGCCGATCCATAGCGAGCGCATCGTCGTCGGCGAGGTCGGCAAGCAGACGACGATCTACACGCGCAACCTGAAGACCGTCGTCTTCAAGCCGATGTGGCGCGTACCGGATTCGATCAAGGCGCACGAGCTGCAGCCCAACCTGCGCCGCGGCGGCAGCATGTTTCGTCAGTACGACCTCGAGCTCGAGACCAAGGACGGCCAGCCGCTCGACTATCGCACCATCGATTGGAACGCGGCCAACATCCTCGACTACGAGGTGGTGCAGCCGCCCGGCCGCAAGAACGTCATGGGCGTCGTCAAGTTCACCTTCCCCAGCCAGCACACGATCTTCATGCACGACACGATCGACAAGTGGATGTTCGGCCAGAACGTGCGCACCCTGAGCCACGGCTGCCTTCGCCTGCGCAACCCGATGAAGATGGCCGAGGTCATCCTCCAGGAGGACAAGGGCTGGAGCGCTGCCGAAGTCGACGAGAAGATGATGAGCGGCCCTCGCAACAACGAGATCGTCATCGAGAAGAAGATCCCGATGCATCTCGTCTACTTCACCGCCTGGGTCGGCGAGGACGGCAAGCTCAAGACCTTCAATGACATCTACGGCCACGAGAAGCGCATCACGCAGGCGCTGGCCGGCGATTGGGACAAGATCGATGTCGGCCGCAACCACCTCGCCCCCGTAGAGGCCGGCGATCCGAGCAATTTCACGCCCGCCCCCGTGGCGCGCCAGCAAAAGCGGACAAAGCAGCCCTCGACCATCATCGACATGGTCGGCAGCGCGCTCGGCGGCGGCTTCTGATGACGGAGGCGGCGCATGACCTCAAAGGATGGCTCTGCTCCGCTTGATACCGCCCTCGTACGGCGGATGCTGAAGCATAGCTTGATCTGGCTTACTGCTCTCGGCGCCATCCTCTTCGCCTCCGCCGGTACGTTGCGCTGGCCTGAGGCCTGGGTATTTCTGATCGGCAGCGGCATCCTCGGGCTCGCCTCCGGTGTCGTCCTCGTCCGTCACGATCCAGAGCTGCTGCGCGAGCGCATGCGCGGCCCCATGCAAGAGGGTCAGAAATCCTGGGACAAGCCGCTGATCGGCGTCATCATCGCACTGTGTCTGCTCTTGCCGGTCGCGGCGGGCATTGATGCCGTCCGCCTCCATCTCTCGCTCATGCCGATCTGGCTCGAAGTAATGGGCGGGTTATTCGTCTGCCTCGGGATCTACCTGTTCCACGTTGTCATGGTGACGAACACGTATGCGACGACCGTGGTGCGCGTGCAGCGCGAGCGCGGCCATCAGGTGATCTCGACCGGCCCCTACGCCTATGTCCGCCACCCGATGTATACCGGCGCGTCGTTTTATTTCCTCGGCATCGCGCTCCTGCTCGGCTCGTGGTGGGCCGTGGGAATAGCCGCTCTTCTCAGTGCACTATTCGCAGTGCGCGCCGTGTGGGAGGAGGAAACCTTGAAGCGCGAGCTCGACGGCTATGCCGCCTATGCCGAGCGCGTGCGCTTCCGCCTCGTTCCCTGGGTCTGGTGATGCCGCCATGCCCGATGACGACCCATACGATCTGCAGCGCTTCGTTTCCGCCCAGCACCCGGTCTATGACCGCGTGCTCGCGGAGCTTCGCGCAGGCCGCAAGCAGAGCCACTGGATGTGGTTCGTCTTCCCGCAGATTTCCGGCCTGGGATCGAGCCCCATGTCACGGCGCTATGCCATCTCGTGCCGCGCCGAGGCCACCGCCTACTTCGAGCACCCCGTCCTCGGCCCGCGGCTCAGGGAGTGCACACGCCTCGTGAACGCCATCGCCGAGCGCAAGATCGGCGACATCTTCGCCAGCCCCGACGACATGAAGTTCCATTCCTCGATGACGCTGTTCTCGATTGCCGCGTCCGACCCGGCCGAGTTCAATGCAGCCTTGGCAAAGTACTTCGGCTACCCGGACGCAGCGACCCTCGACCGCCTTGCAGAGATCGGCGCCCATGTCCAAGGCCAGTGACCTCACGCGCATCGCGCTCACGCTCGACGGGACGACCGCCGCTCCACACTTCGACCGCACCGCGTTTAAGGCGAAGCGCATCTACGCCACGCTCGCCGCAGACAAAAGAACCGCAAACGTTCGGCTCACCCCTGATGAGCAGGAATTCAAGTGCATGCTGGCGCCTGAAATCTTCGCCCCGGTACCGAATTCGTGGGGCAGGCAAGGGTGGACCACCATCACCCTCGCCAACGCTTCCGCCGCCGAGTTGCGCGGTGCTTACGACGGCCTGGATGCATGCGCTGGCAACGAAGCCCAAGCGTGAGAGAAAAAAGTGATCCGGACAACCGCTGCCGTCGCTCTAATCGCAGTTGCAGGCGCTGGACCGAGCGGATCGGAGGCGGTCGTCAGCCTCGGTGATGCGCGCGTGCGCTACGACAATGCGCGCTGGACGGCGTCAGCCTCCGCCACAAGCATCCGCTTCGAGCCCCAAGGCGAAGCGATGCGCCGCCACGACCCGGTCGAGTTGCAGATGGTCGTTGAAGTGGGTGACTGCAATGTGCTGGCCGCGCGCAGCTTTGCCCTCGGCCCGTATGACGAGAGCGAGATCACGCGCCAGGCAACGCGCATCGGCGACATCGACGGCGTCCGCCTCAGCGCCCACACCCGCTGCCGCAACGCCACCCCACGCGGCCACGTCGCCTGCGTGAAGGTCAACGGGCGCGCCTATCTGCTTTCCGCCCTGCAGCCCGACTGCCGCGGCCGCAACCTCTTCTCCGGCACTGATCCGCTGGGCGAGCTGGTTGACGGCATCAGCTTTGCGCCGATTGGCCCGCAAAAGTAGGCGCTTGCCGCAGGCGCTGCGCAAAAGCTCCGCCAAGACGCTGTCGATGATGCGATCGCCACCCTATATGACCAGGGAGCCGAGATTGTCCCGGCTCGACCGGGTCAACCGAGCGATCCCCTCGCTCGACCCGCGCCTGATCAGTGGGCCTTTGAAAGGAACCCATGTCATGGCCACCCATTACGATGAATCCCACCACCTCATTATTTCCGATGACGATGCGCGCGGCGGCGTAACCGGCCACAACGTCCGCTACGTCCTTGCCTTCAGCATGACCGGCGTCATCGCGGCATTTGCGACAATTGCAATCTATTTCGGCTTCGACACTCTGAGCGAGCGTCTTTCGGCGACCTTCGCCAGGCACCCCTGGGAGATCGTGCAGAGCCTTGCCCCCTATGCAGCAATCCTCCTCGGAGGCGCCATCGTCGCCAGCCTCGCCCTCGGAATCTGGAATATCGTCGCTGGGCACAGCGAGGATGACAGCGAGAGCTTCATGCGCGCCCGCGTAGCGACGCAGTTCGCCGTCATCTGCGTGGCCATGGCGCTGCTGTACCTTTCGACAGTCTGACGCTGAAACGCAGGTTCGGCTGTCATCCCGGCACTTGTTGCCGGGATCCATCATGCGGCTGGGACCTGAGCGCGCGGACAGCTGGATCCCGGGGACAAGCCCCGGGGTGACAACCTAGGCGGCTTTGGCATCCGCTTCTTGAGACCGCTTCTGGTCGGGCGGCGTGGCCTCATCGGCCAGCAGCGCGATGGCCTCGCCGAGCGGCAGCACGTTCTGGTCCTGCGACCCGAGTCGGCGGATCGAGACCTTGCCCTCCTCCGCCTCGCGCTTGCCGACGACAAGCATCACCGGCACCTTGGCCAGCGAGTGCTCACGCACCTTGTAGTTGATCTTCTCGTTGCGCAGATCGACGTCCACCCGCAAACCGGCCGCACGCAACTGCTCCGCCACCTTGAGCGCATAGTCGTCGGCATCCGAGACGATCGTCGCCACCACCACCTGCAGCGGCGACAGCCAAAGCGGGAAGTGCCCGGCGAAGTTCTCGATGAGGATGCCCGTGAAGCGCTCCAGTGAGCCAAACATGGCGCGGTGGATCATCACCGGCGTCTTCTTCTCCGAGTGCTCGTCGATGTAGAAGGCGCCGAGTCGCCCAGCCAAGTTGAAGTCGACCTGCGTCGTGCCGCACTGCCACTCGCGGCCAATGGCGTCCTTCAAGACGTACTCGAGCTTCGGGCCGTAGAACGCGCCCTCGCCCGGCTGCAGCGCCGTCTTCACGCGGCCGTTCGACTGCCGCGTGACCTCGTCGAGCACGTCCTGCAACGCCTTCTCGGCTTTGTCCCACAGCTCGTCGGCACCGACGCGCTTCTCCGGTCGCGTCGAAAGCTTGATGAAGATGTCCTCGAAGCCGAAGTCCTTGTAGATCGACAGCATCAGATCATTGATCTTGAGGCATTCCTCCATGATCTGATCTTCGGTGATGAAGATGTGCGCGTCGTCCTGCGTGAAGTGGCGCACGCGCAGCATGCCGTGCAGTGCTCCGCTAGGCTCGTAGCGGTGCACCTTGCCGAACTCGGCGATCTTCAAGGGCAGGTCGCGGTAGCTTTTGAGCCCGTGCTTGAAGATCTGCACGTGCCCCGGGCAGTTCATCGGCTTGCAGCAGAACACGCGCTCGTCGGGGAGCGTCGTCGTGAACATGTTCTCGCCGTAGTTCTCCCAGTGACCCGACAGCTCCCAGAAGTGCTTCTCCATCATGTCGGGAGAGTTCACCTCCTGGTAGCCGGCCGCGTCGAGACGGCGGCGCATGTAGGCGATGAGCGTCTGGAACAGCGTCCAGCCCTTGGGGTGCCAGAACACGCTTCCCGGCGCCTCTTCCTGGAAGTGGAAGAGATCCATCTCGCGCCCGAGCTTGCGGTGGTCGCGCTTCTCCGCTTCCTCGAGCCGATGCAGGTAAGCCTTGAGCTCGTCCTCCGTGGCCCACGCCGTGCCGTAGATTCGCTGCAGCATCGGCTTGTTGGGATCGCCACGCCAATAGGCACCCGCGATCTTCTGCAGCTTGAAGGCTTTGCCGATCTGCCCCGTCGACGCCATGTGAGGGCCGCGGCACAGGTCGAGCCATTCGCCCTGCTTGTAGATCTTCAGGTCCTCGCCTTCAGGAATGGCGTCGACCAGCTCGACCTTGAAGTTCTCGCCGCGCTCGCGGAAGAAATCCTTCGCCTTGGCGCGGCTCCAGAACTCCTTCGTGAACGGCGCGTTCTTGGCGATGATCTCGCCCATCTTCTTCTCGATCTTGGCGAGATCGTCGGGGTGAAACGGCTCCTGCTTGGCGAAGTCGTAGTAGAAGCCGTTCTCGATCACGGGACCGATCGTCACCTGCGTCTTCGGCCACAGCGCCTGCACCGCTTCCGCCATGACGTGCGCGGCATCGTGCCGGATCAGCTCCAGCGCCTCTGGATCCGTGCGCGAAACGAATTTGATCGTCGCGTCCTCGTCGATGGGATCGGCGAGGTCGGCCAGCTTGCCGTTGAGGCTCATGGCCACGGTGCGCTTCGCTAGCGAAGGCGAGATCGCCTTGGCGACGCTCGCGCCGCTCGTGCCGCGCTCGATCTTGCGCGTCGCTCCGTCCGGGAATGTGAGGGTGATCTGGGGCGCCTTGGCGGAAGAACTGGGCGCAGAATCGTGGGCCGCATCGGCCATGACCTCTCTCCTCTCAATCGCTGCATACCAAGCAGGTAAGATGCGAGCGCTATGTGCGGCGCCCCGCCGACGATGTCAAGCGTGGAGGTTAATCGCGGGGCTACCCGCAGCCGTCAGTTGAAGATCGAGAAGATGGCCGCGAAGACCGCTGCAATCGCGCCGAGCACCGCGAGCACGGCATTGGCGAGCATTTCGAGAAGGCTCTCGAAAACGTCTGATGCACTGGCGCCGACGACGATGACACCCGTCCCGCCGGCCGCGATCAGCGCCGCCGTCACTGCACTGAAAACCGTGTACCAGAGCAACGCAAAGAAGATGACGCCGACCACTGCCGCGATGGCGAAAGTCTTCAGAATGCTCTTGGACACTGATGGAGGCGGCTGGGTCGTCATGGAATGGCTCCGGTCGGGGACGTTGCCATAGCGTGGATTTCGCCCCTGCAATGTTCCCTTGGTAATAGCCGCTCTACTTCTTCGGTAGCTCCAGCCCCATCTCGCGATAGTGCTCCGGATCGTCCTGCCAGTTCTCCCGCACCTTGACGAACAGGAACAGGTGCACCGGCCGCTCGATGATGGCTAGAATGCCCGGTTGATCGACACCGCCACGGACTGGATCGTCAGCCGGTCGCTGACGTCCAAAATGGCTCCGCCTTCGGTGGTGATCGTCGACCCAGAGTCGATGTAAGAACTCGAAAACTGCGCCGAGTAACTGTTCGACGGTCCGTTCGCGCGCGCCCACGTGTAGTTAAGATCGACGAACCAAAGATCATCAAGAAAATAGGCTACGCCAGCCTGAAAGCCTCCGCCCCACACCCAATCGGAGCTCGAGAAATTCAATGGCGCGCCGGTGATGTCGGAATGCCGACCGTTGATGTCGGCAAAGCCGATAGCGTTGTGAATAGTCGTCTCGACATCGAGTAGCATCGGACCACCGCCGCCATAGAAGAACCCCTGGCCGAAGCTCTGTCCGAGAAAGGGAAATAGCATCAGCTGGTGGGACACGCGTGTCTTTGCCGAGCCGATCAGCACATTTCCGGTGAAGCTGTCGGGGCTGCCGCCCACAGGTGTGAAAGCCCCTGCCTGCGGGAGGATCCCGCGCCACTCCGTGTCGGAACCATCGTACTGATAGGAGAGCTTTATACCCCACAGCAGACTTGTACCGGGAAAGTGCGCGAAGTAGCCAATCTGGCCCTGCGGAACGAGATTGCCATCCCTCTGGCCGTTGGGAACGGCAGGGCCGCCAGCGGCGCCGACCGCGACCAGGGAACCGTTCATGTAGACGCTCGTAGGGTCGGAAACGCCGAGCAGCGACTGATCGAGGTCTACGCTACTGTATGCGCCACCGAGACCACCGAACCAAGCAGCCCGCGGGGGACCCGATTCAGACTGGGCAGCTGCGTCGGCGGTTAAGGCAAAGGCTACAATGAGACTACCGCTAACACTAGATAACAACCGCGCACCGCCCATGAATTGCCCCCGTACCAAAATTGCCTGGCACCGACCTTAGGCGATTCTCAGACGTACTCTGAAGCACCCGGATCCGTCACTCCGACGTTCCAGCTTATCGGTCATGTTCGCGAGTCAGCTCCCCGCGGCTTTGGTCATTTCTTCGGTAATTCGAGGCCCATCTCGCGGTAGCGCTCCGGATCGTCCTGCCAGTTTTCCCGCACCTTCACGAACAGGAACAGGTGCACCGGCCGCTCGAGGATCTCCATCAGCTCGCGCCTTGAATCCATCGACACCTGCTTGATGGTCTGGCCGCCCTTGCCGAGCATGATCGCCTTCTGCCCCTCGCGGGCGACGAAGATCGTCTGCTCGATGCGAACCGAGCCGTCCTTGCGCTCGGTCCACTGTGTCGTCTCGACGGTCGAGGAGTACGGCACCTCGTCGTGCAGGCGATGAAAGATCTTCTCACGCGTGATCTCGGCAGCGAGCAACCGCAGCGGTGCGTCGGTCAGATCGTCGGCGGGGTAATGCCAGTGGCCAACGGGTACGCGCGCGGCAAGGTCCCGCTTTAGATCCTCGATGCCGTCGCCCTCGGTGGCCGAGATCATGAAGACCTCTTCGAAGGGCAATCGCGTCTGCAGCTCGCCGACGAGCGCCAGCAGCTTCGCCTTGTCGTCGAGCTTGTCGACCTTGTTCAGCACCGCGATGCGCGGCAGCTTCACGTCCTTGAGCTTGTCGAGGATGCCGGTGACGCCGTCATCGAGCCCACGAGCCGCATCGACCACGAGCACCACGATGTCGGCATCGCGCGCGCCGCCCCAGGCGGCCTCCACCATTGCCGTGTCGAGCCGCTTCTTCGGCGCGAACAGGCCCGGCGTATCGATGAACACGAGCTGGCTGTCGCCGACGTTGACGATGCCGCGCACCGGCACGCGCGTCGTCTGCACCTTGTGCGAGACGATCGACACCTTGGCACCGACCATCGCATTGACCAGCGTCGACTTGCCGGCGTTGGGCGCTCCGATCACGGCGATGAAGCCGCAGCGCTGCTGACCAGGATCAGGCGTGCCGGTCGCCTCGAATTGATCACTCATGCACTTCCGCTCCCGCGACACCTTCGCGCTCGAGCAAAGCACGTGCTGCGGCCTGCTCGGCGGCACGCTTGGAAGCCCCCTCCCCGCGTGCCGGCGCACAGCCGACGATGCGCACCTCGGACGTGAACCGTGGCGCGTGGTCCGGGCCCTTGCGGCTCACCTCGATGTACTCGGGCAGCGCAAGCCCTTTCCCCTGCGCCCATTCCTGCAGTGCCGACTTTGCATCCGGCCCCGCACTTGTCGGCTGCTGGTCGTACTGGCTTCCCCACAACTGCCGCACCACGCCGCGCGCGGTCTCGAAACCGGCATCGAGGAACACCGCGCCTAAGATCGCCTCCATGGCGTCAGCGAGAATGGTCGCCTTGGCGCGACCGCCGCTCCCCGCCTCGCTCTCCGACAGGATCAGATGCGATCCGATGCCGAGCGTGCGGGCGACGCGCGCGCAGGCCTCGCCCCGCACCAGACGGTTGAAGCGCCGCGCGAGCTCGCCCTCGCTGGCGGACGGGAACTGCTCGATCAGTGCTTCGGCGATGACGAGACCCAGGACGCGGTCGCCGATGAACTCCAGCCGCTCATTGTCGCTCTTCTGCGCCTTGCCGCCCCGCATGCTCGCATGCGTCAGGGCGACCTCGATGAGCTGCTGGTTCTTGAAGCGATGCCCCAGCGCCTTCTCCAGCTCTCTGTATTTTCGCGGACGCAGGATCACGTGGCTGCTTCAAAGCAAATAGGCAGACGCCCCATCATAGTGGCGCCTGCGTTGGCTAAACGATCGAAAAAGCTAGCGGACCAGCTTGAAGAAACGGTTCCAGCGGATGTCGAACGGCCAGGTCCAGGGGCTCCACCAGCGGAAGGCGCCCGGCTCGTCGACGGCTGCGGAGAAGAAAATGATCTCGGCCCGGCCGATCAGATTGTCGAACGGAACGTACCCGACGCCCCAGGACGCGCGGCTGTCGGTGGAGTTGTCGCGGTTGTCGCCCATCATGAAATAGTGCCCCGCCGGCACCTTGTATGGCCCCACGTTGTCGAACGGACCATTCTCCTCGGCATCGAGGACCGTGTACGTGACGCCGTTGGGCAGCGTTTCCTCGTAGGCCGGGATCGGACGCGGCGGCCCGCCGTCCTCCTGGGTGACAAAATCACCGGTGCGGCGCCGCGGCACTTCCTTGCCGTTGATGTAGACGACGCCCCCGCGCACGTCGATCTGATCTCCGGGAAGGCCGATCACCCGCTTGATGTAGTCGGTGGAGTTGTCACGCGGCAGCTTGAACACCGCCACGTCGCCGCGCTTGGGCTCCGCCGCGAAGATGCGTCCCTCGAACGGGATGATGTTGTAGAACGAATACCGGCTGTAGCCGTAGGACAGCTTGGAGACGAACAGGTAGTCGCCGATCAGCAGCGTTTCCTTCATCGAGCCCGACGGAATGTTGAAGGGCTGATAGAGGAAGGTGCGCACCACCATGGCGATCGCGAGCGCCTCGATGACGATGAGGAACGTCTCGCTCCAACTGCCCTTCCTGGTATTTGCCGATACGGCCATGCAAAACTCCCGTTGCGGCAGCCCCGCTGCGCGCCCGGGCCGCTATAGCCATTTTGCCGGCACGGCGCAATTCGCGCTGTTGTACCAGCCTGCCGTGTCGCTGCAGTGCGCCAAAGCCCGCCCTACGAGCGCCGGTCCCCCTTTTCCGGCAGCCCTGAAATAATCACAATGGCGGCCGCCAGGGGGAAATCGTCGGTCAAAGTCAGGTCGATGCGGACTTCATATCCGTCCGGGGTCAGCTCTTTCAGAACCTTCGCCGCCCCACCGGTTAGCTGCAAGGTTGGGCGACCCGAGGGCAGGTTGATGACCCCCATGTCGCGCCAGAAGACGCCATGCCGCAGCCCCGTTCCCAGCGCCTTGGCGCAGGCCTCCTTGGCCGCAAAGCGCTTGGCGTAGGACGCCGCACGCTGCGCCCGGCCCTCTGATTTGCGGCGCTCGACCTCGGTAAACACCCGGGTGATGAACCGCTCGCCGAAGCGATCGAGCGTCTTCTCGATGCGGCGGATGTCGATGAGATCGTTCCCGACACCGAGGATCACGCCGACCTCGCCTGACGTGGTTCCGCCGCTATTTCGCGGCGGGCTTCGTCCATCAGCGCACGCATGCGCTCGACCGCCCGCCCGAGGCCACCGAAAATCGCCTCGCCGATGAGGAAGTGGCCGATGTTGAGCTCGACCACCTGCGGTAACCGCGCCACCGCGGCGACGGTGTTGAAGGTCAGCCCGTGGCCCGCGTGCACCTCGAGCCCCGCGGCATCGGCGAGCCGGGCCGCCGTCGTGATGCGTTCGAGCTCCCTCGCCACGCCCGCGGCGTTGCCCTCCAGCGCCCGCTCGCAGTAGGCGCCGGTATGCAGCTCGACGATGTCGGCACCGACGTGATGCGAGGCTTCGACGACGCCGGCATCCGGCTCGATGAACAGCGACACGCGCACGCCTGCGCTCTTCAACTCGTCGACGACGCGCTGCAGCCGTGCCCCGCCCCCGGCGACGTTTAGTCCACCTTCCGTGGTGCGCTCCTCGCGCCGCTCCGGCACCAGGCAGCAGGCATTCGGCAGATGGCGCAGTGCGATGGCGAGCATCTCGTCCGTCGCCGCCATTTCGAGGTTCAACGGACGCGTCAGCTCGCTCTTGAGACGAGCGATGTCCTCGTCCGAGATATGCCGCCGGTCCTCGCGCAGGTGAGCGGTAATCCCGTCCGCGCCGGCCTCGATTGCGATATGCGCAGCGCGCAGCGGATCGGGGTGGCGGCCGCCGCGGGCGTTACGGATGGTGGCGACATGGTCGATATTAACGCCCAGGCGCAGGTAGGCAGGGTTCGACATCTCGGAAAGCCCGAAGGAGGTGAGCGGGAATGCTTGCCAGGGTAGCGACGGATTATTCCGTCGCAGCCGACGCCCGGTTCATAATACGCAAGCGCCAGCCGCGAACGGCATTCCTCGAAATATAGTAGACGATCGCTGCCGTGAGCAGTCCGATCGGAACGCTACCTGCCAGCATCGGCCACAGCAGCGGCCAGAACAAGGATGCGGTAGCATCCAGCAGGCGCGGCGAGGGATCGAGCAGGGCGCTCCACAACAGCTCGACGTTCCGCTGAACTGCAGCCGGATCGAACGACCCTTCGAGGCCGACCATCTGCAGCCCCATGACGTACGTTGACACCCAGATGAACGGCCAGCTCAGCGGATTGCCGACGAATGTGCCGACGACCGCCGCCGGAACGTTGGCTCGCAGCACGAGGCAAAGAACCACCGCCAGCAGCGTCTGCACGCCGAGCAGCGGCGTGATCGAGACGAAGGCACCGAGCGCGCAACCGAGCGCGATCTCGTGCGGGCTGGCATGCAGATGCATGAGGCGCCGTGCGGCGGCGCGCAATCCCGGCGTCCACCTCGCCAGGAGAGACATCAGCGAATGAGCCGGACGGCTCCGGGACTGCCCTTGATGGTCGACTGCCATACCTGAGCGAACTCCAATCCCCCGCGTCTCAGCCCATCTGCCCCCTGCCAGATTCTCCTATCAATCGAATACTCGCTCAACCTTGTTGACCACTGCTTTCTCGCGAAGACCCGCGATGATGTGGTTCAAATGCACCAGGTCGAGAACCTCCAGTTCGATCCGCATTTCGGTAAAATCCGAGGCCCGGCGGACCATCCGGACGTTGTCGATGTTCCCTCCACTTTCCCCGATAACCTTGGCGATCTGGGCCAAAGTTCCCGGTTCGTTGAGCGCGGTAACGCTGATCCTGGCAGGAAACCGCTGCGGCGTGTCCGTGTCGACATCCCAGGTAACATCGATCCAGCCCTCGTGCTCGTATTCCCTGAGCCGCGGGGAGTGGATCTGGAAGATGCGGATGCCCTCGCCCGGGATCATGACGCCGACGATGCGGTCTCCCGGCACCGCCCCGCCCGGCTCGAAGCTCACCGGCAGGTCGCTGTTTATGCCGCGAATGGCAAGGGCGGTCGTCCCCTTCGGCTCGCTATCGCCACCACGGAACTTGAGGCTCATCACCCGGTCGATGTTGAACCATCCCTCCTGACCGCGCGCACGGCCGAAGCGGCGCGTGCGCCGGTACGTCGGCTTTGTCGATGGCTCATGCTCAAGCGCCTCGGGTATGGCGGCCTTGAGCACATTGTCGATGGCGAGCTCGTTGCGCCCGACGGCGGCCAGCGCATCCTCTAGCGACTTGTATCCGAGCCGCGGCAGCGCCTTCTTTAGCTTGTCGTCCGTCAGCTCTTCATTGTGCCGCTCGAAGTGCGAGGCGATCAGTCGCCGGCCAAGCTCGCTGTACTGCTTGCGCACGGCATCGCGCGCCGCACGCCGGATTGCCGAGCGCGCCCGTCCGGTGACGACGAGGTTCTCCCAGGCAGCGGGCGGAGTGTGGTTCTTCGCCGTCTCGATCTCTACTTCATCGCCGTTGCGCAACGTCGTGTCGATCGGCACATGCCGGCCGTTGACGAACGCACCCACGGCGGCATTGCCGATGTCGGTATGCACCGCATAGGCGAAGTCGAGCGGCGTCGCCCCCCGCGGCAGCGCGATGAGCCGCCCCTTCGGCGTGAAGCAGAACACCTGGTCCTGGAACAGCTCCAGCTTCGTATGCTCGAGAAACTCTTCCGAATTGGAGCCTTCGAGCAGCGTTTCGACCAGGCGGCGCAGCCACACGTAGGGGCCGCTGTCCTTTTCGAACTCGCCCGGCGAGCGCGCCACCGCATGGCCATTGAGGGCGCCGTCCTTGTAGACGGCATGCGCCGCGACGCCGTACTCGGCGATGTCGTGCATGATGCGCGTGCGTATCTGCAGCTCTACGCGCTGATGCCGCGGGCCGACGATCGTCGTGTGGATCGACTGGTAGTTGTTCTGCTTCGGCGTCGAGATGTAGTCCTTGAAGCGGCCCGGCACGGTGCGCCAGGTCGTGTGCGCGACGCCCAGCACTCGGTAGCAGTCGTCGATCGACTTGGCGATGACGCGGAAGGCGTAGATGTCGGAAAGCTGCTCGAGGCTGATCTGCTTGTTCGCCATCTTCCGCCAGATGGCATAGGGCTTCTTCTCGCGTCCCGAGACCTCGGCATCGATGCCGACCTCAGCCAGCTTGGCGGCGAGCGCTGCACGAATTTCCTCGACGAGGCCCTCGTTCGACTTTCTCAGCTCCGCGAGCTTGGCCGTCACCGCCTTGTAGGCTTCCGGATGCAGCCACCGGAAGGCGAGGTCTTCCAGCTCTTCGCGCAGCTTTTCCATGCCCATGCGCGCGGCGAGCGGCGCATAGATATCGAGCGTCTCCTCCGATATCCGCTGGCGCGACTCGGGCTTCATGTGCTCGAGCGTGCGCATGTTGTGCAGGCGGTCCGCGAGCTTCACCAGCAGCACGCGGATGTCGCTGGAGATGGCCACCAGGAGCTTGCGGAAGTTCTCCGCCTGCTCGGCCTTCTTGGAAACGAGGTCGAGACGCCGGATCTTGGTTAATCCGTCGACCAGCTTGCCGATCTCGGGGCCGAACAGCTGATCGATCTCCGCCCGCGTGACGGGCGTGTCCTCGATGACGTCGTGCAGCAGCGCCGTGACGATGGTCGCGTCGTCGAGCCTGAGGTCGGTGAGAATGGCGGCGACTTCCAGCGGGTGGGAGAAGTAGGGGTCGCCGGACGCCCGCTTCTGGTTGCCATGCGCCTTCATGGCATAGACGTAGGCGCGATTGAGCAGCGCCTCGTCAGCCTTCGGATCGTAGCGCAGGACGCGCTCGACCAGCTCGTATTGCCGCATCATGGGGCGCCGCCCCTAGCGTGATGATCGAGAAATTCGCCACCATCCATGGCGGGGCAACAAGCGAATTGCTCGATCTCGATCACACTAGCAAGCCTATGATTCCAGTGTCCCTATGATTGCGACGTTCGCTCCCACCGAGCAACGGCTGAGAGCCTCGCAATCGGCACACTAGGCCGGCCGCCCACCAGGGAGGTTTTGCCGAACCCGCCGTCTGGCAGGATGGCCCCAGGGCTCAACGACCGCGGTCGCGCTCCCGCTCGCGCGGACCCCCATTGGGGCCGCCGTTTGCAGATGGCTCGGTCGGCGTCATGCTCTCGAGGCCGCGCAGGAGCTGCTCCTCGGTCATCACGTCGACAACGCTATCGCTCGACTGGTCGTCGCGGCCGAGGACTGGTCCCCGGCGCTCGGGCGGCAGCAGCGGCGCAGCGGCAGCCTCCGGCTCGTCGACCTCGACGTTCTTCTGGATCGAGTGGATCAGCGACTCGCGCATATCCTCGGCGGGAATGGTGCGATCGGCGATTTCCCGCAGCGCGATGACCGGATTCTTATCGGCGTTCACCGGCACCGTGACCGCGCTGCCGTCGGCGATCGAACGGGCGCGGTGCGCAGCCAGGAGAACCAGTTCGAACCGGTTCGGAACCTTGTCCACGCAATCTTCAACAGTCACGCGTGCCATCAGTGACACCCCTTTGGCAAACAGGCAGAATAATCGGGAGACGCGCGGCGCATCGAATAGGAATGCAGCCTGCCGCGCCGGACGCATCTAGTCGCATGAAAAAACGTGCAAAGCAAGTGAGGCAGGAGATTGTCGTTCGGGGCTGATGGGCCGTATCTTCTCCGTAAGCCGGGCCTCGTTGCCGACAACCACCGCTCGCGCGCATTTAGCCGAACATTGCTCCGTCGTGTTAATTGAGCGCACTTAAGTAGCGGGGATAATTGGTGCTTCACATTGTCGCTTAAAATTGAGCGAATATAATGCGTTGCAAGCCTCTGAAAGTGCTAGTGTCGGGTCAGCAGATTGCCGTTTGCGACGGCACGGCGAACCCCTCCAATTCCAAACGACAGCGGCGGTGCAGTTGGCACGCGCGGCCCCAAGGGTGAACGAATGCATTTCTACCAGAACGAACGCATATCCCTGTTCATAGACGGAGCGAACCTCTACGCCACGGCCAAGTCGCTTGGGTTCGACATCGACTATAAGCGTCTGCTCGCGCTGTTCCGGCAAAAGGGTCACCTCGTGCGCGCCCTCTATTACACCGCGCTCGCCGAGGACCAGGAATATTCCTCCATACGTCCGCTCATCGACTGGCTCGACTACAACGGCTTCACCATGGTGACGAAGCCGACCAAGGAGTTCACCGACGCCTCCGGCCGTCGCAAGGTGAAGGGCAACATGGACATCGAGCTCACCGTCGATGCCATGCGCCTCGCCCAGAATCTCGACCACGTCGTGCTGTTCTCCGGTGACGGCGATTTCCGCAGCCTCGTTGCCGCGCTCCAGCAGATGGGCAAGCGCGTCTCCGTCGTCTCGACGCTGCAGACCCAGCCTCCGATGGTCGCCGACGAGTTGCGCCGACAAGCGGACCAGTTCATCGATCTCGCCGACCTCGAGCAGCTCATCTGCCGTGACCCCGCTACCCGCCCGGCCCGTGAAGGCCGCTCGTTCGGCGGTGGCGGCCGCGGCTACTCAGGCCGCGAGGCTGCTCCATACCAGGACAATGACGACCTCTCCGAGGAGGTCTAGGAGGGGACCTGGCCGATGCCTGCGGCGGGGGAACGGCGCGCTCCGGAAGCACCCAAGCTGTGCCGCCTCTGCCCGCGGCTGGTGGAATTCCGCGATGAGCACCGCCGCAAGGCTCCCGACTGGTTCAACGGCGCCGTCCCGTCATTCGGCGATGAGCAGGCGCATCTGCTCATCGTCGGCCTGGCGCCGGGGTTGAACGGGGCCAACCGCACTGGACGCCCCTTCACCGGCGACTACGCCGGCGAGCTGCTTTACGGAACGCTGCTTAAGTTCGGCTTCGCGCACGGCTACTACGCGGCGCGTCCCGACGACGGCTTGGCGCTCGTCGACTGCATCATCTCCAACGCCGTCCGCTGCGTGCCGCCGCAGAACAAGCCGACGCCCCAGGAGATTGCCACCTGCTGCAGCTTCCTTCGTGCGCGAATTGCCGCTCTGCCGAATCTCAGAGCCATCGTTGCCTTGGGCCGCATAGCGCATGACAGCGTGCTGACCGCGCTTGGCCATCGCAAGTCGCAGTTTGCCTTCGCACATGGCGCCGAGCATGCGCTGCGGCCAAACTTGACTCTCTTCGATAGCTTCCATTGCTCGCGCTACAACACCAACACGCGTCGCCTCACGCCCGAGATGTTCCATCAGGTGTTCGCCGACGTGCGTGCGCTGCTTGCACACGGCGCCCCGGCCCTCAATCGCCCATAAACCCGTCCCCGGCGATGCCCGCTTTCACGACGCGGCCCGCGATGCTAGATGCTATTTGAGCGAAGCGCATGCCGCTCGTTGCCGCCAGCCAGGAGGCCCCCGCAATGGCTCTCGACATCGCCCCCGAAAAGGTCGCGCACGTCATCATCAAGGCGCGCGAATACGACGCCAAGGTGGGAGCCTGGGACGACTCGCCCGAGGACGGCGACGCCGAGGAGGATCCCACTGCGATCCTTGAGGACTTCACCAACGATCCGACGCGGGCCGAACTGGCCGGTTTCATCGAGCGCTTGAACTACGACGAGCAGGCAAATCTCGTCGCCCTGATGTGGGTCGGTCGCGGCACCTACGAGAAAGAGGAGTTCGACGAGGCTGTGGAGACGGCGCGCACCGAGCGCGTCAACTCGACCTCGAGCTACCTTCTCGGCATCCCCCTGCTCTCCGACTACCTCGAGGAGGGGCTGGAGAAGATGGGCTTCTCCGTCGACGACATCGAAAGCGACGTCCGCTAATTGGATGCGCGCGACGCCCTGGCCGCCAAAGGCGGCATGGGCGCAAAGCACCCCGCGACCGGGTCGCGGCGCTCAGCTTGCCCTGCGATAGCCGCACGCAATGCTTGCCTCAACTTGTGTCGCACTAAGAAGAAGCCGCCGCGCGCCGCTTCTCGTCGAGCCAGTCGAGGACCTCCCGCGCATGGCTCGCCGGCCGCTCCACCGGATAGAATGTGTGACTGATGCGCCCGTCGCGTATCAGCAGCGTCAGCCGCTTCAGATAGGGCGCCCGGTCCGCGGTGAACGTCGGCAGGTTGAGCGCGTCCCGCAACAGAAAGCGCTCATCGCTCAAAAGCGCGAACGGCACCGCGAGCCGAGCTGCCAGCTCCCGGTGGTGCTCACTCGATTGCCCGCTGACGCCGAAGACCTCGATGCGCTGCGCGCGAAACTTGAGATAGTAGTCGCGGAAGCCTTCCGTCTCCGGCGTCGAGCCGTGCGCGCCCGGGATGTCGTCCCACCCCGGCGGATCGACGAAGCCCGGACGCCCTGTCCATGGATAGACATAGACGACGGATGCACCCCTGCGCGCACTGAGATTGACCGTGCCCCCGCGGCTCGATGGCAGCGCGATGTCCGGCAGCACGAGCCCCGGAACCAGGTGCCGCGCCGCGCCGTCGTCCTGCAGCACCGCGTCTTTGGCGTCGGTCGTCATCCCCTCTGTGCTCTCAACCAATCCAGCACGTCCACTGCGTTCCGATCGGGCGGAAACACCGGATAGAACACACGCACGATGACACCGTCGTCGATGATCAGTGCAATGCGCTTCAGAAGCGTCGCGCCGGTAACGAGCATGACAGGAAGCCGCAGCGCGGTCGTGAGACGCAGCGCCGCATCCGAAAGTAGGGGGAACGGCAGGTGCAGCCGCTCGGCCGCCTCCCGCTGATAGTCGGTGTCCTGCGTCGAAAGCCCGAACACCCGAGCGGCCCCCGCCGCCAGAAGCTCGCCATGGTGGTCGCGAAAGGCGCACGATTGCGGCGTGCATCCGCGCGCTCCCGGGATCTCGTCCCAGCCTTCCGGAAGCGCCACCCCGGGACGCCCGGTGCGTGGATAACCATAGACTACGGTCAACCCTGGCAGTCGCGCGAGCGAAACCTCGCTGCCGTCCGTTGCCGGCAGAGCAATGTCGGGAACGGTAGAGGCGGTGAGGTGTCGAGCGGCCCCCTCGTCGTCGGGAACCGGCAACTTCGACCAGTCGACGTCCATAAAGTTGGCACTCGGGTTGACGGACATCAGCCCTTCTCGCGCATGAGGCGCGCCTTCTCCCGGTTCCAGTCCCGCTTCTTCGCGGTCTCGCGCTTGTCGTGCAGCTTCTTGCCCTGGGCGAGGGCGAGCTTCAGCTTGGCGATGCCGCGCTCGTTGAAATAGAGCTCTAGCGGAACGATCGTCATGCCCTGCCGTTCCACGGCGATGGCGAGCTTGTGAATTTCCTTGGCGTGCAGCAAGAGGCGCCGCTTGCGCCGCGGCTCGTGCTGAAAGAACCGCCCCGCGCCTTGGTACTCCGGGATGTAGGCGTTGATCAGCCACAGACCGCCGTCCTCGACGGAGGCATAGCTCTCGCCGATGGTCGCCTGGCCCTTGCGCAGCGACTTCACCTCCGTGCCCGTGAGCTGCAGGCCGGCTTCCCAGGTCTCGGTGAGGAAGAATTCGTGGCGGGCCTGCCGGTTCTCGGCAACGATGCGGCGGCCGCCATCTTTTTTGGCCGCCATGGCCTTTTGGCTCCGAACTTGAGAGGTCGCGCCGCCCTACTCTGCAGCGCGGGCCTGAATGAGGCCAACGCTGGCGAGCGCCGCATCGACGATCCGCTGCGAAGCCTGGGAGATCGGCACCAGCGGCAGGCGAACGTCGGGCGTGCACAGCCCCAGGCGCGATGCCGCGTACTTCACCGGCCCCGGATTGGCCTCGCAGAACATCGCATCGTGCAGGGGCATCAGCCGGTCCTGAAGCGCGAGCGCGGTCTTGTAGTCGCCGGCAAGGCACGCGTTCTGGAACTCTGCGCACAGGCGTGGCGCGATGTTCGAGACCACCGAGATGCAGCCGTGACCGCCGTGCGCCATGAAGCCCAGCGCGGTGGCATCCTCACCCGAGAGAAGGTTGAACTCCGGCCCCATCGCCAAGCGCTGTTGCGAGGCACGCGCGAGGTTGGCCGTCGCATCCTTCACGCCGACGACGTTCTTCAACGCGAAGCAGCGCGCCATGGTGTCGACGGTCATGTCGACCACCGAGCGCCCCGGGATGTTGTAGATCACGATCGGAATATCGACGGCGTCGTTGATCGCCTTGTAGTGCTG
>JAEXXM010000004.1 GCA_023405815.1 Pseudomonadota bacterium
GGGTGCATGAAGTCGCCGATGGCGGAGCCTTCGCGCAGGAACTCGGGGTTGGAGCAGACGGCGAAGTCGGCGTCAGGGCGGGCGGCGCGCAGACGGCGCTCGATCTCGCGGCTGGTGCCGACGGGGACGGTCGACTTCGTCACGATGACGGTGAAGCCGGAAAGGTGCGGGGCGATTTCCTCGACGGCCGCGTAGACGTAGGAGAGGTCGGCGTAGCCGTCGCCGCGGCGCATGGGCGTGCCGACGGCGAGAAGGATGACGTCGGCGTTCCTGGAGGCGGCGCCGAGGTCGTCGGAGAAGATGAGGCGGCCGGCGCCCATGTTCCGCTGCAGCAGGTCGTCGAGGCCCGGCTCGTAGATGGGCGACTTCCCGCTCTTCATCTCCGCGAGGCGCTGCGGGTCCTTGTCGACGCAGGTGACGGTCCAGCCGAACTCGGAGAAGCACGCCGCCGACACGAGGCCGACATAGCCGGCGCCAACCATGCAGATGTTCACGTCGTCCTCGATTCGAAGTGGAAGCCAGCGGCCCAGATCAAGGTCAGCCGTCCGGCGACCCACATGCCTCTATACACGCCCGCAATGGCCCGCCAAGAGCGGGCCGCGCCATCGGCCCACAACATATCGCGACCGGCTACCCATTCCCCGGGCGCTAGCGGGTCTCGTCCGGCGCTCGGCGATAGACATCCTCGCTGCGGATGATGTCATCCTCGCCCAGGTAGCTGCCGATCTGCACCTCGATCAGCTCCAGCGGAACCTTGCCGGGGTTCTCGAGCCGGTGCCATTGCGTCGCGGTGATGTAGACGCTCTCGTTTTCCTGCACGAGCTTGGCGGTATCGCCGACCGTCACCTTGGCGGTTCCGCGCACGACCACCCAGTGCTCGGAGCGATGATGATGCATTTGCATCGAGAGCTGACCGCCAGGATTCACGTGCAGAAGCTTCACCTGGAATCGCGACCCGGTGCTCAACGACTCGAAGAAGCCCCACGGCCGATGGCTGCGGACGTGCTGGGCATACTCCTTGCGGTTGAGCTCCTTCAGGCGAGCGACTAGACCGGAGACTTCCTGGGCGCGCTCCTGATCGGCCACGAGAAGAGCGTCGGGCGTGTCGACGATGACGATGCCATCGAGCCCGATGGTGGCGACGAGCGAACGCTCCGAGTGCACGAGGCAGTTCTTGGTGTCGACGAGGATGGCATCACCCTCGATGGCGTTGTTCGATTCATCGCAGGGCGCGGCCTCGCGCAGCGCCGACCACGAGCCGATGTCGCTCCAGCCGACATCGATGGGCACCATCGCCGCCATCTTGGTCTTCTCCATGACGGCATAGTCGATGGAGATGTTGGGCGAGCGCGCGAAGGCCGCGTGCTCGAGGCGCAAGAAGCCAAGATCCTGGCTGGCGTTTGCAAGCGCGGCGCGGGCAGCATCGAGGATATCTGGAGCGAGCTGCTCCAGCTCGGCCAGGAAGGTGGCGGCATGCAGCACGAATATGCCGCTGTTCCAAAAGTAGTTTCCTTCGGACAAGTACTTCGCCGCCGTGGTCGCATTGGGCTTTTCGGCGAAGGCATCGACGGCAAAGGCGCCGCCGTCGATCGGGGCGCCTTTGCGGATGTAGCCATAGCCCGTGTGCGGGCTCGTCGGCACAATGCCGAACAGGACCAGCTTGCCGCTTGCCGCGATGGCTGCCGCCCGCTGCAGTGCCGATACGAACGCCGCGCCATCCTTCACCAGGTGATCGGACGGCATGACGGCGATTACGGCGTCCGGCGATTTGGCGACGGCCGCCAGTGCGGCAACCGCGACGGCGGCGGCGGTGTTGCGCGCGACCGGCTCCAAGATGATCGCCTGCGGCTCGATGGCGGCGCGCGAAAGCTCCTCGCGCACCAGGAATCGATGGTCGCCGTTGCAGACGATGATCGGTGCCTCAAACCCCGGATAGGCGATCCGGCGCAAAGTGGCGCCGAGGAGGCTGTCCTGCCCGCTGAAGAAACGAAGGAACTGCTTGGGGTACATGGCCCGCGACAGCGGCCAGAGGCGCGTGCCAGATCCGCCGGAAAGGATCACAGGAATGATCATGCAAGTTCCTCAGATTGGCTATTCAAAGGGAGCCTCGCTGTCGCAAGCAACGCTGGTCATGGGAGTAGCAGCGCGGCAAGGGATGGTCGAACGCCAATTCGCCGCGATGTACAGCTTGCTGCGGGGGAGCGCACCTGTCGAGGCCGGCGCCCCGAATCACTCGCGACCTGGGTAAAGACCTCATCGAGCTCTCGGATCGGGTGACGGCGCGACCCGCAACTGGGCATTTTCCGCCAAAAACAATGGCATCAATACCAGAAGCGACGACAGAGAATGGGTGTCAATCGACCGGGCGTTGACCGAATATTGGGAAACGAACCACATTCTGTGCCTTGGCCTGCCCGCGCGTACGGCGGCCCACGCCATTATGCCAAGCGGGTTGTCGCCATTGCCCGTATTCTTGGAGCATAGTGAATTCCTTAGTCGCGCGTCCTAGCCTCCACGCGTCGATGCCACCGGGGTTCCTCATCTATGCGCGCCAACCCACTCTTGCTCCTTGGGGCACTCGCTGCCAGCGGCTGCATCCTCTCAGGCTGCGGCGACCGAAACACCTATCAGCCCCCTCCTCCCGCCGAGGTAACAGTCGCCAAGCCGGAGCAGCGCAAGGTCACGTTGTATATGGAGGTGACGGGCACGACGGCAGCCTACAACCGCGTCGATCTCGTCGCCCGCGTGCAGGGCTTCCTCGAGAAGGTCGGCTACAAGGACGGCGCCGAGGTCAAGAAGGGCGACCTTCTCTTCCAGATCGACAAGAAGGACTACGAGATCCAGCTGCAGATCGCGCAGGCGACGCAGGCACAACAGGAAGCCCTGCTGATCCAGGCCGACGCGGACCTGAAGCGCAAGCAGGACCTCGTGAAGACATCCGCGGTTTCGATCGCGCAAGTGGACGATTCACGCGCCAAGCGCGATTCCACGGAGGCGGCGCTGCTGCAGGCCAAGGGCCAGGTCGCGCAGGCGCAGCGCAACCTCGACTATACGACCATCCTCGCCCCGTTCGACGGCACGGTCTCGGCGCGCCTCGTCGATCCAGGCGCGATGGTCGGTGCCGGCGAGCCGACGAAGCTGGCGACGATCGTGCAGCAGAAGCCGATCTACGTGAAGTTCAACATCGATGAGCAGCAAGTGCTCTCAGTGCGGGAGCGCCTGCGCGAGGCGGGTGTGACGCTGAAGGATATCGGGCCGGTGCCGGTGGGGATCGGGGTGCAGACCGAGCAGGGCTATCCGCACACGGGCACGCTCGACTATGTGGCGCCGGAAGTCGATGCCAGCACCGGCACGCTTGCCGGGCGCGCCGTCTTCGACAACAAGGACAACATCTTCACCCCGGGCCTGTTCGTGCGGGTGCGCATCCCCAAGCAGCTCGACGTCCCATCGCTGCTCGTTCCCGATCTCGCACTCGGCACGAGCCAGGAAGGACGGTACGTCCTGCTCGTCAACGACAAGAACGTCGTCGAGCAGCGCGTGGTGGAGATCGGCGAGCTCGTCGACGGCGGTCTGCGCATCATCAAGAGCGGCCTCAAGCCGGATGAGCGCGTCATAGTCGGCGGACTGATGCGGGCGCTGCCCGGCAATACCGTCGCTCCGACCATGACCACGGCATCGGCAGCCGCCACGGAGGGCCAAGGCGCCGGGGCGGCCGACAAATGATCGCAAAGTTCTTCATCGACCGCCCGGTCCTCGCCAACGTCATCGCGCTGCTGATCGTGATCCTCGGCCTCGTCGCACTGGCGCGGTTGCCGGTGTCGCAATATCCGGACGTCACCCCGCCGACCGTGGTCGTGACAGCCCGCTATCCCGGCGCGACGGCCGCCACCGTGACGCGCGAAGTCGCATTGCCGATCGAGCAGAAGGTCAACGGCGTCGAGGGCATGATCTACATGTCCTCGCTATCGACGAGCGACGGGCAGTACACCCTCACAGTCACGTTCAAGATCGGCACGGACGGCGACAAGGCGCAGATACTGGTCGAGAACCGGGTGTCGAGCGCACTCGCCTCGCTTCCCGACGCGGTGCAGAAGCAGGGCATACAGACGAACAAGAAGTCGACCTCGATCCTCGAGATCGTCGCGCTCACCTCGCCCGACGGACGCTTCGACAGCCTGTTCCTGTCGAACTACGCGACCATAAATCTCGTCGACGAGCTTGCGCGCATCGATGGCGTCGGCAGCGTCTCGGTGTTCGGCGCCGGGCAGTACGCAATCCGCATCTGGCTCGACCCGCAGAAATTGCAGGTGCGCGGCCTGGTGCCGAAGGACGTGATCGATGCCGTCAACCTGCAGAGCCGTTCCACCAGTGCCGGCCAGGTCGGCCTGCCGCCGGTGCCGCAGGGGCAGGCTTTCCAGTACTCCATCAACGTGCACGGCAAGCTCGACGATGTCTCCGAGTTCGAAAACATCATCGTCAAGACCGACACGGGCGGGCGTATCACACGGTTGAAAGACGTGGCGCGGGTCGAGCTCGGGGCACAGACGTACAGCCAGACCTTCAAGCTCGACGGCAAGCCGTCGGCCGGCGTCGCCATCTTCCAGCTCCCCGATGCCAATGCCCTCGATGTGGCCAATCGCGTCGAGGAGCGGATGAACGAGCTCGCCAAGGCGTTCCCAGAGGGGATGACCTGGCTCATTCCATTCGACACGACGAAGTTCGTCGAATCGGCGGTCAACGACGTCTATCACACGCTCGTAGAGGCCGCGCTCCTGGTGCTCGTCGTCATCCTGGTCTTCCTGCAGGACTGGCGGGCGACGCTCGTGCCGGCGACGACGGTGCCCGTCACCATCATCGGCGCGTTCGCGGCGATGGCGATGCTCGGCTTCACGGTCAACCTATCGACGCTGTTCGCGATCATCCTCGCCATCGGCATCGTGGTCGACGATGCCATCATCGTCGTCGAGGGTGCGGCTAAGCACATCGAGCATGGACTGACGCCGCACGATGCATCGGTGAAGGCTATGGATGAGCTGCTGGGGCCGATCATCGGCATCACGCTCGTTCTGATGGCCGTGTTCGTGCCAGCGGCGTTTCTTCCCGGCCTCTCGGGGCAGATGTATCGCCAGTTCGCCCTCGTCATCGCCGCGACGGCGCTCATCTCGGCGATCAACGCCATGACGCTGAAGCCGACGCAGTGCGCGCTGTGGCTGCGTCCTGTAACGCCGCCGGAGAAGCGCAACATCTTCGCGCGCGGATTCAACTACGTCTACGACAAGCTGGAGCACGCCTACACGGGTATGGTCGCGCGCATGGTACGCCACGCAGGCATCATGGCGTTGGTCGTTGCCGGCCTCGTCGCGCTGGCCGTTTGGAGCCTCTCCCGCGTGCCGACCGGCTTCCTGCCGATCGAGGACCAGGGCTATTTTCTCGCCGTGGTGCAGCTTCCGGAGGGTGCATCGCTCGAGCGCACGACGCGAGCACTCGACGATCTCACCACGCGACTGAAGCAGCAGCCGGGGGTCGACAAGGTCGTCGCCATCGGCGGCATCGCGGCCCTCAACGACAGCGCCAGCCTCTCGAACGCCGGCGTCGCCTACGTCATCCTCAAGGACTGGGACGAGCGCGGCAAAGGCGAGGACCTGCTCGGCATGTATCTCGGCCTCTCGGCGCGGGTGAAGGACATTCCGGACGGGACTGCGCTCGTCATCCCGCCGCCGGCAATCCAGGGCATCGGCAATACCGCGGGCGCGACGATGAAGGTCGAGTTGCGCGACGGCTCGTTCGACTACGCCAAGCTGCAGCGGCTCGCGCAGGCCATCACCAGCCGGGCATCCGACCAGTCGATGGTCCAGTCGGCGACCAACGTCTTCCTCGCGGATGCGCCGCAGATCAACGTCAACATCGACCGCGTGAAGGCGGAGACGCTCGGGGTGCCGCTCGGCAATGCGCTCGACGCGCTGTCGACCTACATCGGCTCGAGCTACATCGGGCAGTTCAACAAGTTCGGGCGCGTGTTCCAGATCTACGTGCAGGCGGACGCCGCGGCGCGCATCAACCCGGAGAGCCTGCAGTACCTGCAGGTGCGCAACACCGACGGCAACATGGTGCCACTGGGAACGCTGGCACAGATCGAGACCGTCGCAGGGCCCTCGGTCATCAGCCTCTATAACCTATATCCGGCAGCGACTGTCATCACCGCCACCGCACAGGGCTTCTCGTCCGGGCAGGGCATGAACCTCCTGGAGCAGATCGCGGCCGATACCTTGCCGCCCGGAGCCGGCTACGAGTGGACGGCGATGTCGTACCAGGAGAAGGAGGTCGGCAATCAGATCTATCTGATCTACGGCCTCAGCCTCCTGCTCGTCTATCTCGTCCTCGCGGGACAGTACGAGAGCTGGCTTGCACCGGTGACGGTCATCGTCTCGGTGCCCCTGGCGCTGCTGGGCACGGCCGCCGCACTGCTCGCGCTCGGCGTCGGCAACAACCTCTACACGCAGATCGGCCTCATCCTGCTGATCGCGCTGTCGAGCAAGAACGCGATCCTCATCGTCGAGTTCGCGCGCGAATTGCGCATCCGCGAGGGCAAGGACATTCTCGACGCAGCGGTCGAGGCGGCGCGGTCGCGCTTCCGGCCGATCCTCATGACGTCGTTCGCCTTCATCCTCGGCGTGGTACCGCTGGTGCTCGCCTCGGGCGCCGGCGCCAACGCGCAGAAGTCGATCGGCATCGCGGTGCTGACCGGCATGCTCGGATCGACGCTGCTGACGGTGGTGTTCGTGCCGTCGGTGTTCGTCGTCGTGCAGCGCTTCGAGGAGTGGCGGGCGCGCCGGAAGGCTGCGAGGACCGGTGCTCCTGCCCCGGAGGGCGCTGCCTAAGCCAAGGCCGACGAGCCTGCCCGCCAGTGACAAGTCTCCTCAATTTCGAGGGAATATCGAACGCGGTTTTGGGTGGGATGTAAATTGTTGCATCTCACCCTTCGCGTGCGCAAGGCACCGCAACGCGCTGCGCCGGCTATCGATCACATCGAATAGCTGATCTCTCGCGTGCACCGCTTGATCGGTTGCTGACAGCAGCGCCGTATAGAACGTGCACATCGAAAAGCACAGGAGTGAAACGATGCGTCCCCGAACGATGGCTCTCGTCGCCTCCGCTTTCATCACCCTTCTTTATGTAACGATGCCGAGCGCTTCGGCGCTCCCCGCGCCGTCACGCGCAGACGTTGCCGGGGCGCAGACGACGGGCGCAGTGCAGCAGGTGCACGGCCGCCGGTGGGGCTGGGGTCCAAGATACTACCGGCCATACCGCCTCTATCGGCCATACCGTTTATATCGGCCTTGGGGCTGCCGCCGCCCCGTGCGCTTCTATCGGCCGCGCTGCTGCGGCCGGTGCTGCTGAGCCCGTGGCCCACCCAACATTATCGCGGGGCTCGCAACGAGCCTCGCGATTTGAGACCGGCTGAAGTCAACGTGTCGGCGACCAACCGAGCGCCACGAGCTTTGCCGGGCTGGCAACGAGCGACATGCCTATCCGCTCCCAGACCCCGCGCGCGCCAGGGAGCTGCATCAAGGCTTCGAGGCTGCCCGGCGGCAGCGAGACGACGCCTGGCTTGCGCCCGATGTCCTGACGCACCTGGGCAACGAGCTCGCCAACCGTCAAGGGCGTGCGATCGGCGGCGATGAAGGTCTCGCCGAAGGCGCGTCGATTGCCGAGCACCGTCGCCACGGCGCTCGGGAAATTCTCGACCGAAAGGAACGACCGCTTGGCCGTGATGGAGCCGAGCGGCAGCGGCAACGGCAGGCGTGCCAGTCGGTAGAGCGTCTTGACGTTGCCCTTGGCGCCTTCTCCGAGAAGAAGCACGGGGCGCAAGTTGGTGAAGGGTATGCCGCTGGAAGCGACCACGTGCTCGGCAGCGAGCTTGGAGCGCCCATAGGCATTGGTCGGCGCCGGCACGTCTGCTTCTGTCACCACGTTCGCCGATGTGTGTCCGACCTGGGCATAGATCGACGAGACGTAGACGAGGTGCTTGACGCCCTGCCGCTTAGCCGCCGCACACAGCTCCTCGGTGGCACGGACGTTGACGTGCTCGAAATCATCCTCGCTGGCCGTCTGATGAGCGATGTTGGCGAGGTGCACGACCGCATCGACGCCGGCCAGCAACGCATCCCAATCGACCGGTCCACGGAGATCCCCAAGCCGGCGCCACTCATGGCCTTCGACGCACTGGCGCGATGCGGCAATGAGCGTATGACCGTCAAGGCCGCGCAGCAGGTGGGTGCCGAGAAATCCTCCAGCTCCCGTGATCAAGACTCGCATCTGTTGCCCCCGCGATGACGTGCGCGCGCAGGTCCGGCTTACATGGAGCGTGCGGGCGCAGCAACCCGTCTGCGGCGGGGTCGTTCGCTACTACGCCGTTGACACCATGTGGCAGAAGATAACAGTCTCGCCGGCGCAACCGGGCCCAGGGGCGAACCGTGAAGTACCTGATCTCTATGCTCATCGGCATGGCGCTGGTCTGGTACTGGCCGCGCATCCGCCAGTTCTATCTCGATCTCGACAAGTGGATTCTCGCAAAGGCGAAGGGAGAGGCTCAAGACCAGCCCGCGGCCGCGCCACTGATCTCCACAGGGGCCCTGGTGGCGCCTTCACCGGAAAAGACCAACCCGCCGACGCTCGCCGATCGGCTGAGGCCGCTGTTCGAACGCGCCGATACCGAGATCAACAC
>JAEXXM010000031.1 GCA_023405815.1 Pseudomonadota bacterium
ATGAGATTTAAATCGCGCGTGAGCGCATAGATAGCGCTGCCCCCGAGGTTGAAGCTCGTCGGCTGCTGCCCCTCGACGTCAAGATATGACGTGAGTCCCGCATTGCCATGCATGGTCACGCGATTGCTGACAATCTTGCTGACGGGAAGATTGATCTGGTAGCCGAACGACTCGTTTCCGAGATCCTTATCCCGATCCCCCGTTGGCAATATCAGGCTTAGGCGCGGTGCGAAGGCGGGCTCGCACTCTTTCTCGTAAAGCGCCTGCCACCGATAATTGAGCATGATGTCGCCGAACCCTTGCTCCGTCGCACCCCCCGCGTCGAAGTCGATAATCAAATCCGTGAGCGTCTGCTCCGCTGCCGTTGCCGGTCTGACCCAAGAATAGGGGATCGTGTAGGAGAACTGGTGGTCCTGGCTGAAGACGGGCCATTCCTGGATGAACGTGAAGAACCAGTCCCCGTCGTCCTCTTGCAGATTATTGATGTGCTGGACGACACCTCTCTCCTGATTGTAGGCCTCTTCGATCAGGAACGAGTTGTCCTGGATGCCTGCCGCCAAGCGAGGATCGTCCTCGCCGGCAGTCACAGGCAACGATGCCGCGATGCCAACAAGCACGGCTAAGCCGCGAACAGCAGCGGTTCTCAATATGCATCCCCCAACACGGCACCCCCTAAGCCGTCCACGGCTATCGCTAATGACAATAATTTGCAACTGGCAGCGCACTCATGATCTTGAACCGATTCCGGCGTAGCGGTACGCGGGCGGCCGAACCGCCAACGCAAATTGTTGAATCCACAAGGTTCCTTGCGCAATCAGTTGCCGCACGCTCTGCTTAGAAGCGGCAGAAGGCCGCCGAGTTGCCCGACACGCCCGGGTAATCCATATGCTGCGGGGCTGTAGGCCGTCAGGATCCTCCTTACCGGGCCGATGCCAGCTTGGCGTTCGCTTACCTCCTCGGCTGCGGTGTGATCAGCGTGATCATCGATGGCCCATCAAGCCGATACTGACACCCGCGCCCCTGCCAACAGCTTGGGGGAATCCTCTTGGTCCGGGCCTAGGCGGCTTCTGCCCAGTTTGTCTCCCCTTTGATCAGGGCCCTCGGCTCATCGTCAAGCGATCCTCCTCTCTAGCCTCGGAGCTGGTGCCGCAGCAAACGTTCCGAACGGCTTTCCCTCGTGCGTCATCTACTTGATGTCCTTTTGCGCCAGCGGATGCTTTTGGTTCCTCCGCGCGCTGACTACGTGTAAGATGTCTAGTGCTGCACTTCACGCCATGATGGAGCAGCACCCTCGACCCCGGTGGACGTGAAGCCCCGCCGGGGTCACTCTTCTATGCATCGCATGCAAAGTGGTGCTCTGCGCCGCATGCCATTCCATCGGCGCGGGGACACCTCGTGGTGCTCATTTGGTGCCCGGTGCTGGCTACGCCCCTGACGTCAAAGCCGGGCCGGTCTCTCGGCGGCCGATCAAGTCGGCCGGGCGCATCTCGCCTTTAGGTCCGCGTGGCATCGGCCTCTTCTTGCTTTGGCGGACACGGAACGTCTCCGTAAGAACAAAAGATGCAGCAATGGCCGTGAAGTGGTCTCAGGTGAGCCCCACACCCTTTGCAATCGTGGAAGTACACGCACGCGTCCAGAGGCATCGGGAGCGTCTCCTTATACCCGCACTGGGGACACGTGATCGTAGACCGATGGATCACTGCACGCGCGTCCTGCTTTGGGCTATGCATAAGCCTCACCTTTCCTTGGCCCGTCCTGCCGCGCTCGCCAGGTATGCAATCAAGTCGTTGACCTCCTGCTCCCCGATGCCGAACTGGTCAGCCCGCGGCATCGGCGAGGGCGAAGGAAAGCCACGGACGATGTAAGCTTGCGGATCGGCGAGCGACTCCCGGATGTAGCTAGCGACATCCGGCCATGTCCTGCCCGGCCGGTCGCGCGCCAGATCAAGTTTGATGACCCTGGACAGGTTCGGGCCAACCTGCCCGCCCACTGCATTGACCATGTGGCAGCCATTGCAGCCGAGCGTGCCGAACAGCTCCTCCCCGCGTGCCGCATCGCCATCGATCTTGGCGGCCTGAGGGAGCTCCGCACCTTCCGTCCGCGCCGGCAGACAACTCGCGACGAGAATGGCGACCGCGATCATCGGGGCGGCGCGGCCCCGCCACGCTGCCACCTGTCCCGCGCACGCTCCCATGGTCTTACGAGCAGCACTTTGGCGCTGCCGTCGGCATGAACTTGTCGTCGGTTACACCCGGCTTGACCTCGCCCCACGGCATCTTGAACGCCGGCCCGACCGCGACGTGCTTCAGCCAATAGCCTTCCTCGCCCGCTTTGCCGCCGCCATGTCCCGCCTCCGGGGTGGCGACCTTGGCAACGCGATGGAAATGGGTAAAGCCCTTGCCTGCGAGCTTCTCCGCGTTCTGCTGGTCTTCCGCGCACCAGCGGCCCTTGATGCCGTATCCGACATAGAGCACGCGCGTCGCCTCGCCCAGCGGCTTGTCGAAATGCAGGAAGACGACGCTCTTGTCGTCCACCGTCGCCCATACGTGATCAGGCAGCGGGCGTTCCACTCCTCGGACTTCTATTCGTTCGAGACGGTGGAAAGGTTACCCGAGAGCTGCGCACCACGCCCCGATCTTGCTGCCAATAGGGGGCGCCCCACCGCCCAGCCCGGCATTGCCGCCTATGCGCTCGGCCAATATGCGAGGACGATCAAGAGCAGCACGCCGAGTAAATCGCCGCCGGCGCCGCCGAGGGCCGACCATCACGCGCGTTTGCTTCCTCAGCTCTCGCAGTTCCGCTGGTAGATGGCGCGCCTACGAATTGCTAGGCACCTTGGTCTATTCGCCATCGACGATGCGGTCGACCAGATCGTTCCACTGCGCGTGCGTGAGATGCACGGTATTCCGCTCCTCTCCGATCGTCACCCCGTCGGGCGTCATCTCCACGGCGGGGCAGGCGCCACAGACGCCGCAGTTGAGCACGACTTTCCAGGTTTCAAACGGCTTCGTTTGCATCGACCGTCTCCTTTCCAGTGTGTGCGCCACGCTTCCATGCGCGTCGCGATCTGGCTATCCTGCACCTTCAACCTAGGTTCAAGGTCAAGCGGCATGCAAAACAAAATGACAATCGGTGCCGTTGCCAACCGCAGCGGCCTGCGGGCCTCGGCGGTGCGCTTCTACGAGCGGCAAGGTTTGGTCGCCTCTGAGCGGCTGGCGAACGGCTATCGGGCTTACGACCAACAGGCCGTGAACGTGCTGCGCTTCATTGGGCGAGCAAAAGGGCTTGGCTTTTCGCTGGAGGAGGTTCGCGACATCCTGGCGGTGCGTCGCAAGGGCGAGGAACCATGCGCCTGCGTCACGAAGATGATCGAGCGCAATATCGCGAGTATCGACCAGCGCATTGCCGAGCTCTCTCGGTTGCGCCGCCAGTTGCGCGCACTCATCAAGAGCCCGGCACAAGCGCGGAGAACGGAAGCAATCTGCACCATTATCGAGAGCGAAGGCCTACCAGGCCGACACTGACACCCACGCCTCTGCAACAGCTTGCACCGGATGTTTTCGGTTCCTCCGCGCGCTGATTACATATAATGTCTGCAGCGCTGCAGCGTCACGCCAGGATGGAGCAGCACCCTCGACCCCGGCGGACGTGAAGCCCCGCCGGGGTCACTCTTCTAGAGATCGCACACGAGATCGAACTCCTCCGCGGAGTCGACCCCAAGTTGGCCGTTCGCTTACTTTCTCGGCTGCGGTGTGACCGGCGTGACCGGGCATCCCGCTGTGAAGATGCCTGGCACGCAGTGGCCTGTCTTGTGGTGCGCCTGCGCCACGCCGACAAAACCGACGGCAGCGATCGACGCCACAATGACCGCAGTGAACATCGACTTCATCATTTTCGTATCTCCCGAGTTTTGATGCCTGCTCTCTTGTGGAGAGCGTTATGGGGATCGTCGTCGAGGGAACGACCCCTAATGCGATCGCTACCTCCTCGGCGGCAGCTGCGGTGCGGTCGGCGTATAGGGGCATCCCTTCGTCGAGGTACCCGGCGGGGGACAGTTGACCTGCGCGTGCGCAATGCCGGCGAGTGTGAAGGTCGCCGTCATGCCCAGCGCCAAGGCCCCGATGAGTGCTTTCAGCATTGTCGTTACTCCAAGTTTGATCATCCAATCGCGCAACAAGAGGCGCGGATCATCTTTCGCGAGCCTCGCTGCCCGCGACATTCAGCTGGAAGGATCAAACTCGCGGTGGTGGGGTCGGTGGTCGCCAATTGACCCCGTGATGCGCCGTAGGAACGATGCCGCCGAGCAGCGGATGGCCGACGAGATCGACGGCGAAAGAAGGATTGGAAGCGAAGCCGATGAGCGAACAGCTCATGCTGCACATGGCCGCGACGCATTTGCCGGCCTTATCGCAGCAGGGGCAAGGCTTGTCGGTGGAAGAACTCGTTGCTTGCCCGCCAGCGTCCATGAGAGCTGCCAGGGGTGAGATCATGGCATTCGCGGCCGCTACGGGCGAGAGCACAAGCCCGATGCTGACGAGCGTGGCGAGAAGCAATCTGATGACCGGCATGCGCTTCATGTGGGTTTCTCTCGGCGTGCGCTTTGCCTAACAAAAATATTGAAGCTGCAGGGCCTCGATTCAATCGCTTCGAGTGCAGCGCAGCATTGAAATCCGAGCGCGGCCGGCCCTGACATTGAGCCGACCGCGCAGGGGTGCCTTAGCGTTCCTTCCTCAGGTGGTGCTTCCCGCTCGCCTTCGGCGCCCTATAGAGCCGATATGACTTGCGGGGCGCGTAGCTGCGCTCGGCCTCGGGCGGCAGCACTTCGATTACCCTCGACTGGGTCCGAGGCGGCCAATGCGTGGACGGATCGGAATTCCAGGTCTTGTCAGCCATGGCGCTGCCGGCGACGCCGAACAGCCCTGCGACCAAGATGGCCGCTGTCACGATAGTCTTCATTGGGTTTCTCCTGAGCGTGTTGGTTCTGCCCGTGCTGCGCCGCCTTGGGCGCCGTCGGGCTCGTTCGAATGCCAGCGAATGTGGAGGTGCACGGCGTTTGGGCCGCGCGAAATCCGCTTTGCTGCGCGTTGCGCTCAGGCGCGCGGGGGTGGGGTCGGTGGTGGCCTGCTAAGGCCGTGATGCATGATAGGTACGGTACCGCGTAAGACGGCATGACCGATGAGTTCGATATTGAACAAAGCATCTGATGGCGCGAGTTGCACGCAGCCCATTGTGCAAACAGGGGCAACGCATTTCGCAGCCAAATCACAGCATTGGCAGGGCTTGTCGGGGGAGGATGTGTCTGCAGCCCAGCTAGCGCCCATAGAGGCAGATGACGCCAGTACATTGGCGCTCGCAACGGGCGATAGGACGAGCCCGATGCTGACCAGTATGGCGACCAACAGCCTAATGCTGCGCATGCGCTTCATGTCCCGCTTCTTTCACCGCACGCTTTGCCTAAGGTGCATATCGACGCTAACCGCTAGCGATTCAAGCATCAATCGCGCGTGCCGCGCAGCATCGTTTCCATAGCTAGCTGTCATGCGCGGCTCGGATCGAGGAACAGATCGCTCGTGTAGTAGCGCTCGGCCGCGGAGGGCGCGAAGGTGACAATCGTCTTGCCGGCATACTCGGGGCGCTTGGCGATCTCCAGCGCTGCCGCCACGTTGGCGCCGGTCGAGATGCCACCGGGAATGCCTTCCACTTTGGCGACGCGGCGCGAGACCTCGAACGCCTGCTCGCTCGACACGGTGATTATCTCGTCGATGAAGCTGGTGTCGAGGATCGAGGGGATGAAGCCGGCGCCGATGCCCTGGATCTTGTGCGGCCCGCGCGGCTTGCCAGACAGCACCGGGCTGGTCGACGGCTCCACCGCGATGATCTTGAGGTCCGGCTTGCGTGGCTTCAGAGCCCGACCGCAGCCGGTCAGCGTGCCGCCTGTGCCGACGCCGATGACGAGCGCGTCCACCTTGCCGTGCGTGTCGTTCCAGATCTCCTCGGCCGTCGTCAGCTCGTGGACGAGCGGGTTGGCGGGGTTGTCGAATTGGCCGGGGATGACGGCATTGGGGATGGTTTTGGCAAGCTCGTTGGCGCGCTCGACCGCCTGCGGCATGCCACCGGGCCCAGGGGTCAACTCCAGTTCCGCCCCAAGGTGGGTGAGAATCTTGCGCCGCTCCATCGACATCGTCTCCGGCATGACGAGGATCAAGCGGTAGCCGCGCGCCGCGGCGACGAAGGCGAGGCCGATCCCGGTGTTGCCCGACGTGGGCTCGACGAGCACCGTCTTGCCGGGCGTGATCTTCCCGGCGGCCTCGAGCGCGTCGATCATCGAGACGCCGATGCGATCCTTCACCGACGACAGCGGGTTGAAGAACTCGAGCTTCAGGAGAATGTCGGCCTTGACCTTGGCGGCGGCCGCGATCTTCGACAGACGCACGAGCGGCGTGTGCCCGATGGTTTCGGCGATCGAATCATAGACGCGGCCGCGGCCCCACGTCTTGGTGGCGGCAAGAGTCTTGATCTCAATTAGCGTCGTCCTGGACTTTTGCTGCATGGTACCTGTCTCCGGTGAATAGGGAACGCTTACTCGGTTGCGAAGACCGCAGGCGCGGCGTCCTTGCCCGTGATCGAAAGGATCTCGAATGGGCCCTCCTTGGCGCCGGACATGCCGGGCGAACCGGCTGGCATTCCCGGCAGCGCGATGCCCTTGATCGCCGGCTTCTCATTAAGCAGCCGGTTGATCGCGCCCACGGGCACGTGCCCCTCCACCACGTAGCCGTTGATCAGCGTGGTGTGGCAACCCTCGAGCTTTTCGCCGACGCTATGCTGCTGCTTGATCAGCGTCATGTTGGGGTGTTCGACGACCTTCACGTCAAAGCCATTAGCCCGCAAGTATTTCGCGTACGCATCACAGCACGAGCACCTGGGATTCTTGTAAAGCGTCGCTGGGATTTTCTCGGTAGCCACGGCTGAGACCGCGGCAATAACTAAAGCGCTTAGTGTCAGGACGGCGCGCATCATGGTTCACCTTTTCGCAGTTGCTGAGGGGGACGAGCCCACGGCACTCCGCGGACTCATCTTTTGGGCCCTACTGAGGGATCTACTGACCGTTTGGATGCGGGAGCTGCGGCATCTGAGGTGTCAGGGGCTTCGGCATCTTGAGTAGCCCGTCATGGTAACCGGGCTTGTGATGCGCCTGTGCCTGCCCGATGACAGCCGTCATGGTAACGGCGCCCAGGGTCAACGTCGCAATAGCAGTTAGCGTCTTCATAGGAACTCTCCTTCGAGACCCGGATTGCCATGCGTGACCGGTTCCCGCGCCGGCTGAAGCGGCGCACGGAGGCACGCGCGATGAACGATCAGGCGTACGCGTAGCGCGTTAGGCCGAACGCAGTTCGCGATCGCTTACGTATCGATCAGGAGCGAGGAGGGGGTGGATCCGGCGAAACTATCAGCGACTTAACGAGCGCCGATGGATCGAGGCGCAGCTTCTCACGCTGCACCGGCCTGAGGCCGATGTCAGTCGTCAATGCTGCTTGGGTGTTGAAGCATTGGGTCACGCACGCCGATGGAGGGCAGGCATTTGCGTCACCGCAGCAGCCGCAGTCCTCATGCTGCATGCTCATCTTCTGCTCGCATTTGACCATGTGCGCCCGGGCCATGCCGGCGGCCACCGGCGACAGCACGAGGCCCAGCGAAAGCAAAGCGGTTATGGCAACACGAAGGATGCGCATGCTGGGAATAGTGGGAACCGGGCTTGTCCTGTCAAGTGGTCTTTACCTACGTTCGTCAGTCTCATTACGGTGCGATTCGCCCGTTCGATCGCGGATGGCCTTTGACGTCCTCAAGATGAATGTTCGAGGCAAGCGTCCGCCAATTCTCGGGCGGACCCAGGTAGCTCCAGTTGAGCAGCAACACGGCAACCGCCGCAACGATGGCAACCAACGCTAATGCGGGGGGCTAGTTGGAGCTGATCGGCCCGGGGCCTGAGCGACGCAGCGACCATCTTTACAATTTTTACAACAGGGCATGGACCAACAAGAAGCCGCACAACATGTGCGCTGTGCGGCTCTTGCGGACGTAGATGGCGGTCCATCGTCGCCATCCGTCGCCCTTGTGCACCGCTTGGCGGGGTGTGCCATAACGCGGATGCACCACTTCCTTAGTCGGTCCCTACGGGTCGAGCCGTGGTGCTGTTCAGAACGAGAACGGCACGATTACGTCGAACCCCGCGGTGAACTGCTCATCCTCCGTCTGGTCATTGAATGGCTTCGTGTCGAAAGACCTGTCATAGCGAACCTCCGGCCGAACCAACACGCCCTCCAGTCGCTTCTCGGTGAACGGCTTGTAATTGAGCCCGACCGTGATCGCTCCATACGTCGTGCTGCCGCCACAGTACACGTTCGGTGATCCGCCGATAGTGTAATTGAAATCCACGAAGTCCTCGTTGCCGGGATAGGCGCAGACAAAGGCGCCGTCATCATCACGCCAAATCTCGCCGCGCACGACTCCGCTCAGCCGATCGGTGAAGGCATAGATGAAGTATTGCGCTGCTCCATAACCCTCGGCATCAAAGGCATCGTCGCGGATAAAGTTCATGTCGGTGATGGAGGTCAGCTTGCTGGTGAGTTTCCAGGTGACGACAACATCGTTGAGGTAGCGATAGTCGTCGTTGTTGAGTGGTGCTTCCGGGCCGATGTGGGTTGACGCGAACACTGAAACCTTGCCGAGGTTGAGCCCTATCGCCCCGTGAAAAGCGCCGGAGTCGTTGGTATCGCCCTCTCCCTCGACAAACGTCGTGTTCACGCCTGTGTCGGCTCCCAAATAGATATCGACTTGGGGGGTGAGATGCGTCGTTGTCATGATGCCGGTGTGCTTGAAGGGGATACCGAAGTTAAAGATGTAGCTGTGGGAATAGAGATAATCGCCCGGCGCATAGATGACCTCGGCGCCTTCCAAAGTAACGTACTGGCCAATTTTGACGTCGACGCCTCCCTGGGTCAGCACTGGCAGATGCATGTTGACGAAGGCTTCGACGATATCGATTTGATTGCGGTCGTCGATGGCGCGGTCGAGCTCGCCGAAGAAGTGCGTGTAGCGCGCGTCCGATCCGTAATACGCCTGCAGCCTGAAACCGAGGTCGAAGACCTGCTTGCTCGGGTCGATGGGTCGTTCGAGGTTAAACAAGACCTGATTGAGCAGGGCCTCGTTGGCGCGGTCCGTGAACAGGTGACCGAAGTTGATGCCGTTGTCGGGATCGTCGGGATTGGCGGTGATCCCAGCCTGGACGTATCCGGAAAACTTCACATCCTTCCACCAGTCGTCGGCGAGCGCGCCAGTGCTTCCCAACACTTGCGGAGCCGCGAGCGGCAGCGCCATGACGACTGCCCAAAAGGCATTTGAACGCGAGTACATGTTCGTCCCCCAGTGCCGGTTCACACCCTGGAACCGGTCTCAGAACGGCCCGCTCCGGCTGCTTCAGCGAACGGCCGATGCACGCGAGTGGCGGAGATTCCGTGAGATGAGCGGTAAGGCAGCAGGTAATTCCTCGGCAACGACATAATTTAAGCAATCGCCCAAATGATATGCAGACTCGGTTTCGCCAAAGAATTATTCAGGAGTAATGTATCCGAGCGGCAACTTGAAATGAACGATTATTGCACAAAAGATGAGTTTCTCTCCTAATAAGTGTGGCGCTCATGCGTTCAATTATTGGCCATAAGTACAATAATTGCACAATGCTGCCGTTGACATCCGAGATGACCCAATTTAGCTTCTACGTAAGGGGCATATATGTCTACCTTACGGATCATACTCGGTATTTTCATCAGCATCGGGCTGACGCTGGGGCCGGTGCAGGGTGCGCCATCTAGCAGCCTTCCCGCACCAATGATCGGCGCGGCCACAAAGGCGGCGGCTGCGGCGAAGGGCTCAATGGATGAGGACTGCGCCTGCTGCAGCCTCATTGCACACTGCTCTGCGCTGCGGTGTACGGCCCATTGCGTTCAATTCGCCCCAAGTTCGCCCGCTCCGAAATATGTTGGCATGATCGGGCATGCGGCCTTCGCTGGCCTCTTGCGTCCCCTGCATGAGGGGCTTGCCTGGCAACCTCCTCCTCCTCCCCCTCGAGTCTGATGATCTAGCGCGGACGTGAATTGCGCCGCGGTCCTTGAGGTCGCTCGTCAACTCGTGCGCTTTCCGCGCTGCCTGTCGTCTCGCGCTCGTGATGGCGCGGGCGGAGGCACGCCCAGAAAATCAGAATCTCGGGAGAATTCGATGAAAACCATCGTTACCGCGGCCATTGTGGCCATCGGCCTTGCCGCCGGCACTATTGGTAGCCGAGCGCAGGCGGAAATCGTGTGGCATTTCCCCTACAAGGGGACGCCTTATGCGACGCAGACCACGCCGACCGCGCATGATTACCGCGCCTGGCGTGGCCACTATCGCTCCTGCAGGGTCTTGCGGCGCTCCGGCGGCAAAAGGCCATGCCAAAAGACGTGGCACTAAGAGCGCGGAAAACAGCGCTGGCTCACGGCTCGGCCATGGGCCAGCAGCCGACCCAGGCCAGGCTGAGCGCGGTTCTCAATGACCATGCTTGGACAGGCGATAAATCTCGGGCCGCACTCATAGGAAGACGTGGGTTGTCGACGGCGTGCGCCTTGAAAGGAAGGACAACGTCATGGACAAGTGGGAGTTCCTCAGGTGGAGGCGAACGCTTGGATACACGCAAGAGGAAGCTGGCGAAAAGCTCGGGGTCGCGCGCGGTACCATCGTTAACTGGGAGAGAGGAACCACGCGCATTCCACAAGCTATCGATCTCGCCTGCTGCGAGCTCACGCGGCGTTCGAAGCAGCGCCCCGATTTTGGCCCAGTCAATCTCATCTACAGCGACTGTCGGGTATCGTCTCGCACCTCTCTCTTGCAATGCGAGCTCTATTCCAGCAACAACGCTGCGATCGGGCGAGCTCTCAATCTAAGTCAGAGCTGCGTCAATCTAATGATCATCGAAGATGGCGGTAGCCTTATCTGGAGCGCATCTGAACTCTTGCGTGAGTGTGAGAGGCGAAGGGATGAGGTGAGGCTACCGGGCTTGCGCCACAAGCCGAAGGGCAATCCAGACCACGAACCGGCAGTCCCGGTGGAGGGCAAGCCAAGATAGTGATCAATTCAATTGGAGCCCAAAATGTAATTTGCGAACCAGCGCCAGCGTGAATAAGCGAAGAACGGGTGACCTGGCCCTGAACTTTCATTAATTGTGTTGCTCGGAGCATCAGGGAAGGCGCGCCGTCCCTATGCGACACGGCGCATCCAAGTTGGTCCCTCTAATTTGAGTGCGAGCGAACGATCGTCGAAGCGCGTCGTCTTTCCCGGTAAAAGCGCTGCAGACTTCGCGCGTTGGGCGTCGTCGTCCAGATACCTGGGATCACTTCGTCCTTATGGCAGTAGGTGTGTTGTGGCAGTGGTGCTGCGCTGACCGCGCGACCGTGACGCCAGCAAGAACCACGCCCCGCGTGATCGCGGCGCAGAGGATCGTCGAGCACCTGCTGGATCTCGGGCCGGGAGTTCACCAAGCGACCGCCCACGCCGTCAGATTCGACGCCGTGGCCGCGGGGCAAGAGCGGTGGCCGGCCGGCAGGCCTAGGGAAAAGAAAGTCCGGGCGCCAGGTGGGGTAATGCGATCCCGGGCCCTCGCGCAACGGCTCCCAAGTGCAATCGTCGGCTTAATGGGGCGGCGCACACTCAGCGCCCCGCCGCTCCATTTGAGGGATAGTGGTTCAGGCGTGGGATCAGGCGGCTTTCCGTGCGGCGCTGTCACGCCTGCCAACCGCCCCATACGATGATGCCCATTCCGAGCAGCGTGACGGCGACGCCCGTCACATCCCAGGCCGTGAGAGCTGCGCCATCGACTTGCCGCAGCCAGACCAGCGCGACCGCGACGTATACGCCACCGTACGCGGCATAGACGCGCCCTGAATCAGTAGGGTGCAGGGTCAAGAGCCAGACGAACAGAGCAAGGCTCGCTGCCGCAATCGGCAGCAGCCAAAGCGGGCCCTGCTTCTTCACCCAGAGGTACGGAAGGTAGCACCCGACGATTTCGGCAACCGCAGTCACGATAAACAGGGCGAGCGTCTTGAAGAGGATCATGAGGCGGTGAGGCAACAGCTCCACGACGTTTCGATCCGCTTAACCCTCCTTTTCGGCAGCGATCGGCAGCGAGCAATCTTCAAGGTGCACACAGCCGCATTTAAGGCCGACGTCGGATCGCGCTCCGATTCGCTTACCATTTGCGCGGCTGTCAACGGAACAACTCCGGCCTGCAGCAGGCGGTCGATGGCGGGGCATCTGGCACGTCGAGCGCGCCCTGGTCTGGTGCGGGGATGGCGGTCGTGGCGGAGCATTCGCTAGCCTTTGCATCGCCGTCCTTCGGACATGGGGAGGGATCGGCGGGCCGAGGCAACCTAGCGGCCGTCGTGCGGGTTAAATGAACGTCATTTGGTGCGGTAACATATCACCTTGACGCACCGTAGAGTTCCGGCATGCTTGCGTTATCGTTCCTTCGAGGCTTGCCCTTGACCGTTGGCCGCCGAGTTTTGACCGCCCTGATCGGCTTCGCCGTGGCGCTTGCACCGCTCGGCGCGGCGGCCGCTACTGCGCGCGGGCAGGCAGTCGTGGGGATGAGCGTTGGACATTCGGCCAGCCAGCATGGTGCCAGCGCACTCCAGGACGGCGCGTCGAAGATCATTAAAGCCGAAGCCAAATCGGATGACGCGTGCTGCCCATGCGAAAACGATAAATCCGATTGTGGGCAGTCCTGCCTGCAGAACTGCTCGGTCGCGCCGGCGGTGATGCCAGCCGAACCTGTGAGCGGGTTTTTCGCAGTGCCGCGCTTTGCCATGTTGCGCGGCGCACAACTGCCCGACTGGTCTCCGGGCCCGCAGCTTCCCCCACCCCGCTCCTGATCCCTGCCTGAGACGCGCGACCGCGAGCGACCGCTCGTGCACGCCTGCGCGTCGAGAACCTGCTGGCCACTAGGCCCGCGCCACGTTCTTCAGCGACAAGGATCACGTCATGACTCGTACAATAATCGCGACCGCTCTGGCGGTCATTGTCAGCGCTGGCACCGTCCCGGCGGGGGCGACCAACTACGCTTTCGAGCCCGTTAACGCCGAGGTGGCGAACGGTGCCGGCAGCGAGCTCGCCGTGCGCCTCCTTAACAAGGTGTCGGGCAAGCCGGTCGACAAGGCCATCATTTTCCGCTCGCGTCTCGACATGGAGCCCGAGGGCATGGCGGCGATGACCGCCCCCGTGGAGCCGATGCCCTCCACCGAGCCCGGTGTCTATCGCTTCAAGGCCGATCTCACCATGGCTGGCCAGTGGGCACTAAAGCTCATGGCCAAGGTGCAGGGCGAGAAAGAGACCGTGCAGGGCACGGTCGTGTTCAGAGCCAAGTGAGGCACACCATGCATAAGCTTCTCATAACGGCCGTCGTCGCGCCGGTCCTGGCTGCGGCTGGAGCTGGCGGGTATTGGCTCAGCACCGGCGCCTGGCCCGATCTGGCGTTGTTGGAGCGCGCCGGCGAGCAGGCGCTCATGCCGGCCCACACCCGCGGTGCGGCGGCTGCCGATGCGCGCGCCGTTCTCTACTGGCGCGATCCTGACGGCAAGCCGGAGTACGCGGCCGCGTCGGCGAAAACGCGGGACGGCCGCGATTTCGTACCCGTCTACTCGGACCAGGAGCCCGACTTTGCGCAGAGCACGCCAGCGGCGCAGGAGGCCGAGTCGGCGGCGCCGACGGCAGCCGCTGGCGAGCGCAAGCCCATCTACTACCGCAATCCCATGGGCCTGCCGGACATCTCGCCGGTGCCGAAGAAGGACTCCATGGGGATGGACTACATCCCCGTCTACGAGGGGGAGGATGACGCGGGCAGCGTCAGCATTTCGCCGGAGAAGATCCAGCGCAGCGGCGTGCGCAGCGAGGAGGTCAAAAAGCGCACCTTGGGCCATACGGTGCGCGCCCCCGGCATCGTCAAGCTGGACGAGCGGCGCATCTCGGTCATCGCCCTGCGCTTCGATGGCTATCTCGAGAAGGTTGCGGATGTGACGACCGGAACGCGCGTCAAGGCGGGCGAGCCGCTGATGACCATCTATGCACCCGAGCTGCTCTCCATCGGCGCCCGCCTGGTCGTCGAGGAAGAGACGGGCTGGGGACCCATCGCCTCGGGGAGGCGAACGGCGACCGAAGGTGCACGCACGCGTGCCCCTGTCATAGGCGCGCGGCGGCGCCTGGAGAACATGAAGATCCCGAAGGACGTCATCGATGGCATCGCACGCACGCGCAATGTTCCCGATACCATCGTCTGGCGCGCGCCGAACGACGGGATCGTCCTTGAGCGCACCGCCGTCGAGGGCATGCGCGCGCAGGCCGGCGAAGTGCTGTTCCGCATTGCCGACCATTCGTATGTCTGGGTGATGGCCGATGTGCCGGAGGCCGAGCTTGGTGCCCTCAAGGTCGGGCAGCCGGTAATGGTGCGCGCCCGTGCCTACCCGGACCGGGAGTTCGGCGGCAAGGTCGCCGTCATCTATCCGCATCTCAACAAGGAGACGCGTACCGCTCCCATCCGCATCGAGCTGCCCAATCCCGACCTTGCCCTGCTGCCCGACATGTACGCGGATGTCGAGATCACGGCCGGAGCCGATCGCGAGGTCGTGGCGGTGCCCAACAGTGCCGTGATCGACAGCGGAACGCGCCAAGTTGTAATTCTCGACAAAGGCGAAGGCCGCTTCGAGCCGCGCGAGGTCAAGCTCGGGCAGCATGGGGATAGCTTCCGGGAGGTCGTCAAGGGCGTCAAGGCTGGCGACAAGGTGGTCACCGCCGCGAACTTCCTCATCGACGCGGAGAGCAATCTGCGCGCTGCGCTCAAGGGGTTCGCCGCCGAGACTGCCCCTGCTGAGAAAGACTCTGGCACCGAGCCGAAATCCAGCGTGGAGGCTGGCCAATGATTGCCTGGATCATCCGCTGGTCGGCGAACAACCTCATGTTGGTCCTGCTCGGCGCCGTGTTTGCCACTGGCGCCGGCATCTACGCCATCAAGAACGTGCCGCTCGACGCCATCCCCGACCTCTCCGATACGCAGGTCATCATCTACACCGAGGCGCCGGGCCAGGCTCCGCAGGTGATCGAGGACCAGATCACCTATCCCCTGACAACGGCCATGCTTTCCGTGCCGAGGTCACGCGTGGTGCGCGGATTCTCCTTCTTCGGTGTCAGCTTCGTCTACGTCATTTTCGATGAAGGCACAGACATCTATTGGGCGCGCTCGCGCGTGCTCGAGTACCTGAGTTTCGCCGCCCGCAATCTGCCGCGCAACGTGACGCCGACCATCGGCCCCGACGCCACAGGCGTCGGCTGGGTCTACCAGTACGCCGTCTTGGCCGCCAAGCGGACGCTCGCCGACTTGCGCACGATACAAGACTGGCAGGTGCGCTATGCGCTGGCGAAGTCGGAAGGGGTCGCCGAGGTCGCGAGCGTGGGCGGCTTCGTACGCCAGTACAGCGTCGTGGTCGATCCCGGCCGGCTCAAGACCTTCAACATCTCGCTCCCCAAGATCAGGGACGCGATCCGTCAATCGAACATGGACGTCGGCGGGCGCGTGGTCGAGCTCGCCGAAACCGAGTTCATGGTGCGCGGGCGCGGCTACATCAGGAACACCAAGGACCTCGAGCAGATCGTTCTCAAGAGTGAGAACGGTACCCCGGTCTATCTGCGCGACGTGGCGCGCGTCGAGCTGGCACCCGACGAGCGGCGCGGCATCACCGAGCTCAACGGCGAGGGGGAGGCCGTCTCCGGCATCGCCGTGCAGCGGTATGGGCAAAACGCGCTCGCCGTCATCGACAACATCAAGCAGCGTTTGGAAGAGATCCGCTCGAGCCTGCCCGACGGCACGGAAATCGTTGCGGTCTACGACCGCTCCGAGCTCATCCGCCGCGCCATCGATACGCTGAAGCGGACGCTCACCGAGGAAAGCCTCATCGTGGCGCTGGTGTGCGTCGTCTTCCTGTTGCATGCGCGCAGCGCCTTCGTCGCCATCCTGACGCTGCCGCTCGGCGTGCTCATCGCCTACGTGTTCATGTACATGTTGGGGATCAGCTCCAACATCATGAGCCTCGGCGGCATCGCGATCGCTATCGGCGCCATGGTGGACGCCGCCATCGTGATGATCGAGAACGCGCACAAGCATCTCGAGCGCGCGCCGCCCGACAAGCCGCGCACGGAGATTCTGATCGAGGCCGCAACCCAGGTCGGTCCGGCCCTCTTCTTCTCGCTCCTCATCATCACCGTGTCGTTCCTGCCGATCTTCACGCTCGAGGCGCAGGAAGGGCGCCTGTTCAAGCCGCTTGCCTTCACCAAGACCTTCGCCATGGGCGCGGCCGCCTTCCTCTCCGTGACCCTCGTCCCGGCGTTGATGGTGATCTTCGTGCGCGGCAAGATCCTTCCCGAGGAGAAGAACCCTATCAACCGCTTCCTGATCTGGGTCTACCGCCCGGTCATCGACGCCGTGCTCAGGGCCAAGACGCTGACGATCGCGCTGGCGGTGGCGGTGCTGGTCATCAGCATCTGGCCGGCGGCCAAGCTCGGCTCGGAGTTCATGCCCAACCTCAACGAAGGCACGCTGCTCTATATGCCAGTGTCGCTGCCCGGCCTTTCCGTCACCAAGGCCGCCGAGCTGCTGCAGACCCAGGACCGGATCATCAAGTCCTTCCCCGAAGTGGCCTCCGTGTACGGCAAGGCGGGACGCGCGGCGACCGCCACCGACCCGGCGCCGATCGAGATGTTCGAGACCGTCGTCAATCTCAAACCCGAGAGCGAGTGGCGCACCGGCATGAGCCTCGACAAGCTGATCAGCGAGATGGACAAATCGTTGCAGTTCCCAGGCGTGTCCAATGCCTGGACGATGCCCATCAAGGCGCGCATCGACATGCTGGCCACCGGCATCCGCACGCCCATCGGCGTCAAGGTGTTCGGCCAGAATCTGAAGGATATCGAGCGTGTCGCGCGCGAGATCGAGGTCGCCTTGCGCGCAGTGCCCGGCACGGCCAGCGCCTACGCCGAGCGTGTCATCGGCGGCTACTACCTCGAGATCGAGCCCAAACGCGATCAGCTCGGCCGCTACGGTCTGATGGTGGGTGACGTGCAGGACGTCGTTGCCACCGCGCTCGGTGCCGAGACGGTGACCACGACCGTCGAAGGGCGCGAGCGCTATGCGGTCAACGTGCGCTATCCGCGCGAGCTGCGCTCCGATCCGAACGCGATTGCGCGCGATGTGCTGGTCACTCTTCCCAATGGCGGCACGGTGCCACTGGGAGAGGTGGCGACGGTGAAGCGCACACAAGGGCCTGCCTCGATCCGCACCGAGGACGCGCAGCTCGTGGCCTACATCTACGTCGACGTGCGCGACAGGGATCTCGGCAGCTACGTCGCCGCTGCCCAGCGCGCCGTCGCCGAGCAGGTGAAGCTGCCCGACGGCTATTACGTCACCTGGAGCGGCCAGTTCGAATACTACGAGCGCGCCAAGGAGCGGCTGAAGATCGTCGTCCCGGTGACGCTGTTGATCATTGTGTTGCTGCTCTACCTGAACTTCCGCCGCTGGACCGAGACGCTGATCGTGATGCTGTCGCTGCCCTTTGCCCTCGTCGGAGGCTTCTGGCTGATGTGGTGGCTCGGCTTCAACCTGTCGGTGGCCGTCGCCGTCGGCTTCATCGCCCTTGCCGGCGTCGCGGCAGAAACGGGCGTCGTCATGCTGATCTACCTCGATCAGGCGCTGAACGAGGCCCGAGAGCGCGCCCAGCACAAGGGTCGGCCTCTATCGCGCGCCGATCTGCACGCGGCGATCATGGAAGGCGCGGTAGAACGCGTGCGCCCGAAGATGATGACCGTCGTCGCCATCATCGCCGGCCTGCTGCCCATCCTGTGGAGCACCGGCACCGGCTCGGAGGTGATGCAGCGCATCGCGGTGCCGATGATCGGCGGCATGGTCTCCTCGACCTTGCTGACGCTCATCGTCATTCCCGCGATCTACGGCCTCATCAAAGGTTGGCGTCTGCCGCACAAAGGCCATGCAAGCAAGACGGTCGCTGCCATGCTGAAAGAGGAGGTCAATGCATGACTCGTTTCTCTATCGCGATTATCGCGTTGCGCTCGCAACCTTTCCCGCCGCGGCAGAGGAAATGGTCAAGGCGACCCTCCACAAGAACCCGCGATGCACCTGTTGCGGTGCCTATGCCGACTATCTGCGCGCCAACGGCTTCGCTGTCACTGTCGTCGAGCATCCCAACATGACGCCGATCAAGCAGAAGTACGGCGTGCGCGAGGACCTCGAGGGCTGCCACACGACGCTCATTGGCGACTACGTCATCGAGGGGCATGTGCCGGTGGCCGCGATGAAGCGGCTGCTCAGGGAGAGGCCGCCGATCAAGGGCATCGCGTTGCCGGGAATGCCCGCGGGCTCGCCGGGGATGAGCGGCGCGAAAGAGGGTCCGTTCGACATTCTCTCGATCACGGGAAAAGACGGGCCGGCGCCTGTCTTTGCAGCAGAGTAAGGCATATGCCGGCAATGGAGGATCGGTTGCAACTGCCGCGCGTCCTCACCAAGTCATTATCAGCATCGCCTGCAGGCTGTGACCTCGGTCGATCATGAAGCGTGCGTCGACTATCCGTCAGATCTTGGCAATCCTGGTTAGCATTGGCACGACGTTAGCGCCGGTCCAGGCCGCCCGCATGATGCCGCTTAGCTGCGCGATGTCCCTGAGCGAAACATCCACGCAGGGCATGCCCGCAGCGGACCAGGACTTCGCCTGCTGCAAGGTTACCGCCCACTGCGTCATGCCGACGTGCGTAATGAGTTGCACGCACTTCACGCAGATTGTCGAAGTGTCCAAAGACCTCGCGATCGTCGGACACGCCCCCTTCGCCGGCCTCCCGCTTCCACATCTTGAGGGGCTGGGCTGGCGTCCTCCCATCCCTCCACCGCGAGCCTGAGCCTTTTCCGGCAGCTGAATGGATCAAGCGCGGCCGCATGCGCGGCCCGCTCCCATGACCATTACGCTAGCCCCAACACGCTGCAACGCGGCGCACCGGGGCAATCCGCAAAGCAACACGCTCAGGAGAAATGCAATGAAGACGACTTTGATGACGGCCATCCTGCTCGCCGGGCTGACGAGCCTCGCGGGCAACGCCATGGCTGACAAGACCTGGAACTCCGATCCGTCCACGCACTGGCCGCCCCGGACCCAATCGAGGGCTATCGAGATGGCGCCGGTGCAAGCCGAGCCCAGCTACGCGCCCCGCAAGTCCTATCGCCTCTATAGGGCTCCGAAGGCCAAGGCGAAGTCTCGGGTAAGGGCACGCTAAGGCGCAGTGGCGCGGCCGGCTTGGTCTACTTGGCCGGCCGCGTCCGGACGAACTTCTTCATGCAGACGGCACAGCAGGGATTACTGCGGGCCCCAAACGATCAGGAAGAAGTACACCTCGCACGTGGCGCGGAAGGCGCACGCGAGGTGCGCCGGCTCATGCAGACCCTTCCTGAGAAGATGCCGCAACACCATCCAATGCTTAAAGCTCGATCGGTTGGGCGCGGCGAGGCGGCGTTGCGGCGCGTGGAATTGGCGTTCAAAAACCAAAACGCTTTTGGGGATGCCTGGAAGCGGCATCTCAGCAGGGTGTTGCTATCACCGTGGCCCTGGTGCCTCATAGGAAGAAGGTGGGCTGGCACCGGGAGGCGCGCCGATGTTGTGCTATCCGCAATCCATGCCACTGATACCGAGGTGACACACGGCCACCAATTTTCGTGCCCCTCCTCCTGCGTCGGTTTGCGTACTGATATTCTCGCCGGGTGAGTGTCTGGTTTGTCATGACAGAGGTTCCCTCTTTGGCCCGGATAGCGCGCACACGCTGTCCGGGCTTTTCGCGTTGCCGACCGCCGCCCCGCATCGAAACTTCGCGGTGGAGGACATTCGAAGCCTCCTAGAGTTCCGCCGCCCCTTCGGGGCAGGCTCCATGGCTGACTCGATCCTATAGCCGAGACACATTTTGCGGCGATCGACAGCAAGATTGCAGTCCTCACGGAATGCGCGGAACGGAAGTCGCGTGCTGAAACACTGCTCGCAGTTACCGAATGCAGAGTGAACTCGCGCCACCGGTAAGCGGCATTACCCCCCAGAACCGGATGAGATTGCGGCAAGTCGAGATCTCAATCACCGAGCGGCCCGAGCCTGCAAACAAGAGCCGCAATGCCTTGGGTGGAAACACGGCCACCAATCATCATGGCCATCATGGCGGCCACCTTATCGTCGACCTTCTCGACGATCATCATCAACATCACGGCAAACACGATCACGGCAAACACCGCGGGGATCATAACCCCGATCATCACGACGACCACCACGGGGATCATCACGATCACCACGGGCATGAGGGTCACCATGGGACCCAGCATGACTGAGCAAGTCGCTGCATGATCTCAATAGACAGGTGAGTACGGGAAGCAATGTCGTCCCGCGGCGATGTCAGCTGTCTACAATAAGAGCCGCTCGTGAGGCCTGCCGAGAACCAGCACGAGATCAAAGCTGCCCGGGGATCAGCCGAGTTGGCGCCGGCTTTCGCACTGCAAATGTCTCGATCTGCTTCGCGCCGCATCGCCGATCCCAAGAGGGTCCGCGACGCGGCGCGTCGGGCAGGTGCTAGTGCTCGTGCCGCCCCCGGCCGAAGCCGTCGCGGCGGAACACGTGCATCCGGCGGTACCACGGCAGGCGCTTCACGAAGTGGGCTCGGACGGCGTAGCCGCGCTTGTGCCCATTGCTGTAGTCGCCGTGGTTATCGTAGCCACGCGGGCTGGCCTCGGACGTCGCGACCGCGAGAGAGGCGAACGGCACAGCCAAGAGGGCCGCAACGTAGATGTTGCGAAATATCTTCATCTTTCTTCCTCCTTTCAGAACCGGCTGCTGATTGCCTGCCGGATGAATGGAACGTAGCGAGAGGAAGATGAGCGCGGCTCGAACGGACGGTTCATAACGCATTCATAGAGCTGCACTCGATCTGGCCCTTTCAGCGGGCATGCACAGCGCATTTTCTGGAGCCAGAGTATGCCGCCGCACAATCCAGGCAAGCGGCAAAGCCATCTACCGTATTCGCACCCGTTACATCCGGTTACCAAATTTCCCTACCGCGCTCGCAGACAAGTCTGCGTGTTCGAGGCCACATCACGCTGAGGGGGAGGCTGCCAATGCAATCGAGGGAAACGGGTGCTCGGCCATTATATCCACTCAAACTTTGCCATTGGAGATTACAGCCATGAGGAAACCGAGGCGGCCACGCACATTATGGGCAGCACGGGCACTGGCTGTGGGGCTCATTGCAGGTGCATTAGGGAACTATGCAACCGCTACGGCGCAAGAAACAAACGGCGCAGAAGGCACTGGGTTCGCCGCGGGTGAGCCCGGCGATCCCAGCACGCCCTCAAGGAACGTCGCAGTAGCGATGACCGACGACGGCGGCGCCATGACCTTTCACACCAGCCTAAGGCTGATCAACAGAAACGAGCAGATCAGGTTTACCGTCACAAATAGGGGCTCGATCGAGCATGAGTTCATAATCGATTCAGCAGAGAATAATGCAGAGCATAAGGCGGCGATGGCGAGAACCCCACACATGATGCCCAGTGGCAAAAACGGTCTTCGGCTTGGTCCCGGCAAATCAGGCGCGTTGCTGTGGAAGTTTTCAAAAGCCGGAACCTTTGAATACGCCTGCCTAATCCCTGGCCATTACGAAGCAGGGATGCATGGGACACTAACGGTAAAGTGAGCTTCGCGCCGCTCTGCTGGCGGCGACGTTATGACGATGACGATGATCGTGGCCGTGTCCGTTGCCGAGCATACTGACGGGTTAAACGACCATCAGCCGGTGGCGTGCTTGACGGATGGAGTATGGGCGCGGCGCCGAATATTGGGATCGCGTTTCGATCTATTTGGTAACGGCACGTAACAACGCATGCGATATCTGGGTAATTTCGGGGCCATCTGGCGCAAGGACCTCTGGCTCCAGGGCATCGGCTCGTGTATGAAGCCGTACGCTGATATCAGCGGTCATATGGAGGGAAGACAATGAAGGTTTTTCTTTCGCTGCTCTTTTCGGTATTCACACTCGGTCTTGCGGCCGCGTTTTCCGGTCCCTTGCTGGCGCACGATGGCGAAGCGCCAATGACGCAGGCCGACTGCGAGAAGATGCCGGATATGCAGTGGGATGCGAAGACCGGCAAGTGCGTGCATAAGTGACGGGTCGCACAACTAACTGCGGCGGGTCACATGACCCGCCGTTTTGCGTGTTCTTTCGAGCTTTCACAGAGCGAGGTTTCACCCCGGCAAGAAGCTGGCGGTCCGGTCGCCGGTTTTTTCGATGCGCAAGGCTCTTCAGGAGCCGCAGTATCTAGGCTAGCGGGGTGCTGTCGGTGCGAGGTTGGACGAGCGCACGAGAACGCTCAGTCAATGCGTTCGATACGGGCAGCCCTTTTGGGAATGAGACGCACGCGATAGGTCGCGTTCTGACATTTCAAGACCCAGACGGCCTCATTTGGCTTCGAGTGCTCGCGATCTGGTTCTGCGCGCATGGGGTTGTCGCAAACAAATCCCTGCCTGCGGATTTGGGCCGCAACAATTTCCGTTTCTTCGGCGGCAACCGCTTCAGAAGAAATTCTTGGCCCGAGGCCACCGACACCGCGCATCGCGACTGTAGGCAAGGCGAGAAGGAGCATTAGCGGGCCAAAAATTTTGCTCATTAGGCACCTGTCAGGTGCGTGGGATGCGGTACCTCGCGTGTCGCGCAGCGGAGAGTGCGGCACCGCAGGCGGACTACGAAGTCCAGTAGGCGAGCCCAAGCAGGAAGATCACGGCCAGCATGGCCGTGCAGCAAACGATCATCCAGAGCCACGCCATCCACTCCTCGCGGTTTTCCTGGTTCGGTTTGCGATGCATGGCTCGGTCACTCCTAGCCGGGTTTCGGCCCCGCGGTGCTCCACCCAAGCCGATGATACAACGGGCAATAGCCGCGGATCCCGGTTGCTACAAAGTCCACCGCCAATGCGATCATCACGAGATATAGAACCAGCCATATGAAACTGCCGCCGGCGAAGAGCAGCACCAATGCCCAAATGGCCAGAGCACCACCCAGCGTCACGCGCAGGACCCGTTCGACTGTGCTGAGGTTCTTCTTCATAAGAAGCTCCTATCAGTCGCCGCTTGGGCTCGACTTCTAGGCGGACTGCTGCTGCTAACAGCTTAGCCTCTGCCCCGCACACGATCATCGCATAATTTCGCTTGCGCGGGCGCGCGTGGTTACGAGCTGTTACCAAATTCCGAGAAGGTTGGCCCATAATTCCGGGATGGTGGATCCCATATCAGCAGTGAGCACGCGGCCGACCTGTAGCGGCGCGCCATGTGGAGTTTTCGGCAAGGGCGGGGGACGTCCAAGAAAGGACCCAATAGTGACCCGCCGTGTGATCGCCTTGGCTCTAGCCACCAGCATGTTGGCTTTGGGGGCCATCCCGGCAAGCAGCGGTGCTGCACCGCTGGGGCAGCTGACGATTCGCCCAGCATAGCCTTGTCAGCACTGTTGGTTTTGGACACCGCGGGTTTGGCCACCATAGGTTTTTTGGCCACCATCACCATCACCTGTACTTCGGCATTTACCCCTACTCTTATCGATCCTACGGGTACGTAGGCTATCACCGCCATTGGCGCCACCATCGTCATCACCGTAAGCGGTGTTCAAGGCCGATCCGTTCTCCGGCGTCATTTATGTGTTCCGCGCCAAGCGGACCGATCGCGTGAAGCTCTTGTTCTGGGATGAGACCGGCCTCGTGCTGGTCACCAAGCGGCTTGAGGATGGCAGGTTCCGATGGCCCGCCATCGAGGATGGCGTGATGCGGCTCTCGCCGGCAAAACTCTCGGCGCTGCTCGAGGGCCTCGATTGGGCTCGCGTGCATGCGCGCCGCGTCGTGCGGCCCACAGCGACGCAGTGATCCACACGTGATCTTCTGCAACCACTGGCCGGACTGGCGCCAAATCGGCGATTCTGCCGAGCATCGCGCTGTCGATCGACGAGCTTCCGAACGATGTCGAGAGCCTCAAGGCTCTGTTGCTGTCCGTGCATGCAGACGCGCTCGCCACCGAAGCCAAGGCCGCCTCGCTGGCCGCCGAGGTCGATCGCCTCACCGCACGTGCCGCGCGAGGAGATCATCGTCGAACCGGAGGCCAATGCCTGCCCTTGCTGCGGTGGCGCGCTGCATGTCATCGGCGCGGATGTATCGGAACGGCTCGACCGGATCCCGGCACGGCTGCGCGTGATCGTGACGCGGCGGCCGAAATACGCCTGCCGTGCATGTGAGAAGCACGGCTCCGCCGATGGCACGGCCGGCGTGGTGCAGGCTCCGGCGCCGAACCGGCTGATCGAGGGCGGTCTGCCCACCGAAGCGCTCGTCGCCGACGTGCTCGTCTCGAAATACGCTGACCATCTTCCACTCTACCGTCAGGCGCAGATCCTGGCGCGCGAAGGCGTGCACATCGACCGCTCGACGCTGGCACTCTGGGTCGGCTTCGCCGCCTACGAGCTGGCGCCGCTGCACGATCGGCTGGTTGCGATCCTGAAGGCGTCGCCGAAGCTCTTTGCCGACGAGACACGCTGCCCGGTGCTCGATCCTGGGCGAGGCAGGACGAAGACCGGCTACCTGTGGGCCATTGCGCGCGATCACCGCCCCTGGGGCGGAGCCGACCCACCGGCCGTCGCCTACGCCCCCGGACGCGGCGCCGAGTACGCTGCTCGGCTGCTGGTCGGGTTCAACGGCGTGCTGCAGGTCGACGGTTATGCCGGATACGACAAACAGGCCGATGCGACGCGGCCGGGTCGCTCGCTCGCCTATTGCTGGAGCCACTTCAGGCGCCGCTTCTACGACATCGCCAAGCCCGGCAACGCGCCAATCGCCAGCGAGGCACTGGTGCGTATCGGACAGCTCTATGCCATCGAGGCCGAGATCCGCGGCAGCTCCGCAGAGAAGCGCCGCACGGAACGGCAGGCGCGTGCACGACCTCTCCTTAATGAGCTCCGCAACTGGCTCGATGATCAGCTCGCGCGCGTTCCCGGCCGATCACCCATCGCCGAGGCCATGCGCTACGGCACGAGCCATTGGCAGGGCCTTTGTCTCTTCGTCGATGACGGGCGCATCGAGATCGATACCAACGTGGTCGAGCGCTCCATCCGGCCGATCGCGTTGAGCCGCAAGAATGCGCTGCTCGCCGGCAGTGACGAGGGCGGCGCCAACTGGGCCATCATCGCCTCGCTCATCGAGACGGCGAAGCTCAATGGCGTCGATCCCCACGCCTGGCTCACGGACACGCTGACGAAGCTCGTCAACCGCTGGCCCGCCGCGCGCATCGATGAACTGATGCCCTGGGCCTTCGCAAAGATCCCAGCCTGACCGTCAACGTGGGATCGGGACACCGCTTACGCCTGACTGGACGAATGCTAACCTGTTCTGGATCGTCAAGAGTGGCATCAAGATGACGGGCATGCCATCATTTGGCCCGACACACGACGAGCAGACGCTTTGGAATATCGTCGCCTTCGTGCGCCAGCTTCCGAACATGACCGCTGAACAGTATCGGGCTCTCGAGGACGAGAGTGACTCCGCAGCAGAGCACGAGCACTGAAGAAAGTTATGAGAGCAATGAGCAGGTGTCCGGCCTGCCGTCGGATTGTTGGATATCATTAAGCAGTTGCGCCAGCCACGTTACAAGCGGTTACTAAATAAATCCTGATGGATCCGAAATTCAGCGTGCCCTGATGCGAAATACTTCGAGCGGGCAGAAGCGCCCTCGAAGGCATAGTCGTCGGGCCGATAAGCGAGAGTGAAGGCAACATTCGTGTGCCGATGATCGTAGTGCTAGCGGGCGCGGCCAACGTTCCCCAGCGCGGGCGATCGTCACGGCCCCAATTGGACACGGTCATGACCAATAGACTGCCGGAGGGGGACTATAGGCTGTGCGGGCCCTGCTAAATGGAAATGCTTGAGAGAACCGTCATGCAGACGCATCTAACGCCGAAGGCGTTGCTATCGGCGCTCGTTCTTGCCTTGGCTTCTCCCGCGCTCGCGCACGAAGGGCACGATCACGGCCCGCCGGCTGTCGAATTGCCGACATCCAACCAGCCTCGCGCCACTGTAGCGAGTGAGGATTACGAGATCGTCGCGGTTCTCAAGGGCGAGGAGCTGTTCATTTACGTAGACCGGTTCGCTGACAATAGCCCCGTGACCGAAGCTCGCCTCACTGTCACTTTCGGCCCTACGGATATCCAGACCAAATTGATGCCGGACGGTGTCTTCAAGCTCGAGAGCAAAGGACTACGGCGGCCGGGAAAGCACGAACTCATTTTCGCGGTTGAAGAAGGCTCAAAGAGTGACCTTCTGATTACAAGTCTCGAAGTTCCCGAGCTGGCATTCGAATTGGTACCACAGTCCAACTCGGCCCGGGTCCTGACATCGTATCTTGAGGCGGCAATTTCTACGATGAGGTATTGGGTGACCTCACCGCAAATCGGCGTTACCGGCGGCGGTATTCTTGGCGTCCTTCTCTTGGCGCTGCTCATACGACGTCGAAGGAAAGCCAGAGCGCCGACGGCTGTCGTTCCCGAGGTGGATAAGGCTGATACCGATGCGGCCAAGACCGGGGTGTCGAAGCTTCGACCAAGAGCGGCGGGACCCGCCGCGGCTGCAGTAATTCTGCTGCTCTTAGTCTCGCCGGCGACAAGGGCCATCGCCCACGGAGACGAGGACCATGGCGATGCCAAACAATCCATTGCATTTGCCGGCGATGCCCCACGGCGATTGCCGGACGCAAGCGTCTACCTACCGAAGCCCTCGCAGCGACTGCTCGAAGTGAGAACCATCCAGGCCAGGGAGACGACGACACAGCCAAGCGTCTCGTTCGTGGGCCGCATCATCGCCAATCCCGACCGCTTCGCCGTTGTGCAAAGCACGCTTGGTGGGCGCTTCACGGCGCCCGCTTCCGGTCTTCCGAAGCTCGGACAAGCCGTCAGGGCAGGCGAAGTTTTGGGCTATGTGGCACCCTACATCGCTACGATTGACCGGTCGGACGCGGCGCAGACGGCGGGCAATCTCGAGCAAGAGATTGCACTGGCGGAAAACCGCCTAGCGCGCGCCAAGCGCCTACTCGCGGTCAATGCCGGCACAAGAGTTCAGGTGGAGGAAATCGAGATCCAACTCAAGGGCCTTGAGAAGCGCCGAGCCGATCTGCGGGCGAATCAGACCACCCCCGAGCCGCTCGTTGCGCCCATCGAGGGCGTGATCGCCGCCACCAAGGTTGTGGCCGGGCAGGTTGTGGAGGCGAAGGACGTCCTCTACGAGATCATCGATCCGTCGAGCCTGTGGGTCGAGGCGTTCGCTTTCGACCAGTCTGCGCCTCAAGAACTCTCCGCGGCATCGGCAACGGCGCACAACTCCGCTCCTTTCAAGCTGAAGTTCATCGGCCGGAGTCGTGCACTGCGACAGCAGTCTGCCGTGCTGCATTTCGCCATCGAGAACCCGCCCACCTCCCTCAACGTCGGAATGCCCGTCACAGTGCTGGTTCGGGAAGGCGCTGCGATCAAAGGCATCGTCCTTCCGAAAGCTGCCGTCGTCCGTGCCGGGAATGGAGAGAATGTTGTGTGGCAGCACAGGGAGCCGGAGCGCTTCATTGCCGCGCCGGTCAAGGTTTCAAGCTTCGACGGCGAGCGCGTGCTGGTTAAGGGTGACCTCAAGGCTGGCGAACGCATCGTGGTTGAGGGCGCCGAGCTCATCAACCAGGTGCGGTAGGGAACGCCCCGATGTTCAACTTCCTGGTCAGAAACAGCCTTAAGAACCGGCTGTTCGTTCTCGCTGCCGCGCTCCTGCTGATTGGCTATGGCAGCCTCGCTCTGCCGCATCTTCCGGTGGATGTGTTCCCCGACCTCAACAAACCACTCGTTACGCTCATGACCGAGGCCGAGGGGCTGGCACCGCAAGAGGTCGAGCAGCTTGTCACTTACCCGATAGAAACGACGATGAACGGCATGCCTGGCGTCACTCGCGTCCGGTCAGTATCTGGCGTCGGCCTGTCGATTGTGTTCGTCGAGTTCGATTGGGGCACCGACATCTATCGCAACCGCCAGCAAGTGGCAGAGCGGCTCGCTCTGATCCAGAGCCAGCTTCCGCAGGGCGTACTCCCACAGATGGGGCCCATCTCGTCCATCATGGGCGAGATCATGCTCGTTGCCGTCTCGAGCGACGGCCCGAGCCCGATGGACGTGCGCGAGATCGCTGACTTTGTGATCCGGCCGCAGCTCCTGGCGATCCCAGGTGTCAGCCAAGTGATCCCGATCGGGGGCGAGGTGCGACAGTATCGGGTGACACCCAACCTCGTCGCGATGCAGGCACTGGAGATCACCGCCGATACGATCGAGACCGTAATCAAGCGGTTCGGCTCCAATACCGGTGGCGGCTTCGTCGATCAGCACAGTCGCGAGTACCTCATCCGCAATGTTGGCTTGACCAACCGCCTCGAGGATCTCCGCAACGTGGTCGTCGCCTCCCGCGACGGACAGCCGATACTGTTGCGCCAAGTTGCCGACGTGGATTTCGCTCCCCGCGTGAAGCGCGGAGACGCCGGCTTCATGGGCGCGCCCGCCGTTGTCATTTCGGTGCAGAAGCAGCCGGGCGCCGACACCATCAAGCTGACCGAGACAATCGAGACAACCCTCACCGAGCTACAGAAGACACTCCCCGAAAGAATCACTGCGACCAACATTCAGTTTCGGCAAGCGACCTTCATTGAGACCTCGATCGGCAATGTCGAAAAAGTCCTGGTCGAAGCCGCCGCCATCGTGGCGATTATCCTCATCGTCTTTCTCATGAACTGGCGGGCGACCCTCATCTCGCTAACGGCTATTCCGATCTCGATTCTGGTCACGGTGGTTGTGTTTCAGGCTTTCGGCCTCACGATCAACACCATGACGCTTGGCGGTCTTGCCATTGCCATGGGTGAGCTTGTCGACGACGCGGTCGTTGACGTCGAAAACGTCTTGCGGCGACTGAAAGAGAACTGCGCGGCATTACACCCTCAACCGGTACTCGACGTTATCGCCCGTGCCTCTCAGGAGGTCCGCTCCGGCATCGTGTATGCCACCATCATCATCGTGCTGGTGTTCGTGCCACTGTTTGCGCTGTCCGGCATTGAAGGTCGGCTCTTTTCGCCCCTCGGCGTCGCCTACATCGTCTCGATCCTGGGCAGCCTTGTCACCTCGATCACGGTCACACCCGTGCTGTCCTACTATCTGCTCGCCAAGACAAGACACGCGGACGAGAAGGATAGCCTCGTGGTGGGCATCCTCAAGGCCGGAAACCGCAAAGCGCTCGGGTTTTTCTTCAACCACCCGATGCCGCTCATCAGCGTGATCGTCGTTGCCGTGTTCGCCTCGGGCTACGCGGCGACCTTGCTGCCACGTTCCTTCCTGCCGCCGTTCAATGAAGGCACGTTGACGATCAGCACACTCTTCAACCCCGGAATTTCACTGGCTGAATCGAATCGGCTGGGTCTCATCGCTGAGCGCCTGATCCGCGAAGTGCCCGAAGTTGTATCTGTGGGCCGCCGCACGGGTCGCGCCGAATTGGACGAGCATGCCGAAGGCGTACATTCGAGCGAGATTGACGTGGACTTGAAACGGTCGGAGCGACCGAAGGAGGCTGTGATGGCCGACATCCGGTCACGGCTATCCTCCCTGCCGATGGCGGTCAACATCGGGCAGCCGATCTCGCACCGCTTGGACCATCTGTTGTCGGGCGTGCGTGCCGAAATTGCGCTCAAGATTTACGGTGAGGATCTCGACACCCTGCGCACACTGGCCGAGACGTTGCGCGAAAAGCTCTCGCGCATCGACGGGCTCGTCGATCTGCAGATCGAGAAACAGGTGCGCATTCCCCAGCTTCGGGTTGCGGTCAATTACGAGAGGATCGCGCTTTACGGCATCACGCCGTCGGCGGTCACCGAGGCTCTCGAGGGTCTTTCCAATGGACGGGTGGTTTCGCAAATTTTGCAGGGTAACCGGCGCTTCGATGTGGTGCTCCGACTGCAGGATGCGGACCGCTCAACACAAGGGCTGAGCAAGCTCCTACTTCCCACGCCCAACGGCTACATCCCCCTCGGTCTCGTCGCCACCGTCACCGAGGACGATGGGCCCAATCAGATTCTGCGGGAAAACGGGCAGAGGCGCATCGTGGTGCTCGCCAATGGCAACGGCGAGCGGGATTTGGCGAAGATCATCGCAGACACGCGCGGCGCCATTGCCACCACTCAGCTTCCGAGCGGCTACCGCACGAGCCTCGAGGGAACCTTCCAGGCGCAAGAGGAAGCGGCCTTGTTGATCGGACTCCTTTCGCTCATGTCGCTCGGGCTCATCTTTGTCGTGCTCTATACGCGCTACCAGTCGGTGATTCTGGCATTGATCATCATGGGCAACGTGCCGCTGGCGCTGATCGGCAGCATCATTGCGCTTTGGCTCGCCGGGCAACCCTTGTTGGTGGCAAGCATGATCGGTTTCATCACGCTCACGGGCATCAGCGCCCGCAACGGCATCCTGAAAATCAGTCACTACATCAATTTGGCGCTCTACGAGGGAGAGACCTTCGGGCGCGCGCACGTCATCCGCGGCAGCTTGGAGCGGCTGACGCCTGTGCTCATGACGGCACTTGCCGCGGGACTCGCCTTGATCCCGCTCTTGTTCGGTGCGGGGGAGGCAGGCCGCGAGATCCTGCACCCCGTTGCGGTCACCATTTTCGGTGGGCTCATCAGCTCCACGCTCCTCGACACCTTTCTCACTCCGGTCATGTTCCTCAAGTTCGGGCGAAAGCCGCTCGAACGGCTCATGGCCGGGAGAGAAACAGCTCTCGCGCCGGCTGAAGCCTTTTAACTCTGGATACGGAGAACACCATGCGTGTGAAGCATCTCATTCTCGCCGCCGTACTATTCGCCGGCCCCGGAAATTCCTTCGCCCATGAGGAGGCGAACGGCCCCAACGGCGGCCAGATCGCCGATGTGCAGGGCCACCATGTCGAGTTCACTGTCAAGGACAAAGAGATCGTCCTCTTTCTGACCGATGAAGACAGCAAGCCCATCGCCTCCAAGGGTGCGTCGGGCCGCGTGATCATTCAAGCCGGCGGCAAGCAGGTGACGGCGGCCTTGGCGCCGATCGATCCGAACGTGATGACCGCCAAGCTCGACGCTCCACTTGCCGCAGGAGCGAAAGTCGTCGTGTCGGCGAAACTCGGTGACGGTCACGACATCCAGGCACGCTTCGTCGCGAAGTGAGGAGAAACCCAAGATGTCGTATTTTCAGAATTTGGCCATCCTGGCCTTGGTGCTTGCGACGCCCCTTAGCCTTGCGCGTGGGAGTGAAGAGCGAGGACATCACGGGCAAGATGAGAGTTCGGCGTATGGCATACCCGGCGACGTTAATAAGCCGTCGCGGATTGTCGAGGTATCCATGCGGGAAGGGGGATGGGAAGATGCTGTTTGTGCCCGACGTCGTGACCGTGGCGAAAGGAGAGCAGATTCACTTCCAGCTAAGGAACCGAGCCGTCTTCTCGACTACATTTTTTGGTCGCTCGCTTGCGCGGTCACTTCGAATGCAGCAAAGGCGCATACGTCAATCAAATTACCTGAAGCAATGCGTGGCCACCCACTCCGGCAGCGATCGTAGCGCCGAATATAAGGGTGCTCCAGCGAGCCAAGACGCCTCCGGCGAGACCGTAGACCAGCAATCCCTTCATGATCACATTGGCGCCAGCGGCAATGAGGATCGCTACACCCGCCGTCCCCTCTGACAGAGTCTGATCTGCGCTGAGCTTGCCGAGCGAAATCGTAATCGCATCGGCATCGGCGAGACCCGATACGCCTGCCAATGCAAATATTCCCAACGATCCGAGCCGATCCTTGAGGATGCCCGCGAGCAATAGAGTACCCGCGAGCAGCGCGCCGACGATCATGGCGGGACCAAACTCGGCAGGATTGCGGAGTTCCTCGCTCAACGCCACCGGCGTAGCATTGCTGCGCCAGAGCCACCACCCCGCGCCAGCCGTCGTAAGTCCCATCAATCCCAACGGTACCCACATCGACAACAGCAGGGGAGCGTAAACGATCGCGAGCAGTATCATTACGCGGGCTAGCATCACACTGCACGCGAACGCGATCCCGGCTGCCAACACTTTCGATAGGAGAGCATCGCCCTTAGCCATGCGCGCTAAGGTCATCGTTGTGGCCGTCGACGACGCGAGACCGCCGAAGAGCCCGACCAGCAGGATGCCTCGTTCCGGCCCAGCGAGCTTGACGGCAATATACCCGGCAAAGGATAGGCCTGAGATCAACACAACGGCCCATCCGACTTGGTACGGATTGAATGCGCTGGACGGGCCGTATCCGACATTGGGCAAGAGGGGCAGAACGACGACGGCGATTAGAAGGAACTGGATTGCGGTCTGCAGCTCGCGGGCCTCGATCAGCTCGAGCCATCGGTGAAGAGCGGGCTTAAGGCTGAGCAGGAGCGTCGTGACGACTGCCACCGCCGCGGCGACCGCAGGATATCCTCGCACGGCAGCGGCACCCGATCCAAACACAACAAGACCCGCCACAATGGTGGTCAGGCCAATTCGGTGGTGAACCTGCACACATCGCCAATATCCGAGTGCTAAGAAGCCGGCTGTGGCGAGAATGCCCGCAGCAAGCACCATCCCGCCCAATTCGGAGCCGAGAAAGCCGCAAATGCCCCCGAAAAGTCCGATGAGGGCAAATGTTCGAATGCCCGCGATTCGTTCGCCCTCTTCGCGCGCGCGCTGGTGCCAGCCTCGCTCCAGGCCGACCAGTAGACCACCCGCCGATGCAATCGCGAGGCCTTGGAAAAGCTGGATCTGGTCGGTCGGCATAACTTCCACCAAAAGAAATGCTCGACTACCCGCTCGCCGTTGAAGAGGAGGCCAGCTAAGCGAAGCGGGCTCAGAAAGGCTAAGGTCGCGGTCGCGCGCAAGCTGGCCGTCATTCTGCACTGCATGTGGGTCGACGGCACCGAGTTGTTTTCAAAGAAGGAGGCGGCAGCGTAGCGCGCAACGGGAGATCACACGTCTTCCTGCTCCTAAGCGGTAAACGATTTCCCTGCCGGACGAAGGCGGTAGCGAGTTCGTTCAATGCTTTGCGTGGGCCCGCAATGGCCACCGCGCTTTCGACATTGATCCGCCAGTGTCATCTTACGCCATCATGCGGGAGGGGTCCCCTAGCGCGGAGAGAACAGTGGGCCCGACAAGGATGATCGCAGAAAGCTTGACGCCTAGCCCCGAATTTAAAGAACAGCATCGACCCGACTAAGACCTTGAGGTCTGAAAACAAGAGTTAGTCCGCGCTTTGATATTTGAAGGATACTTTCACCTTGGTGCGATACGCCACGACCTTGCCGTTTTCAATCACGATATCCTGCTCGGCAACCTCGGCAACCCGCAGTTCTCGTAGATGCGTGCTCGCTTCCTCGATCACCGATTTGGCAGCCTGCTCCCACGACTCTGTACTGCAGCCAATCAATTCTATCACTTTATACATGCTGTTCGGCATTGAAGCCTCCTTCGGTCTTTGTGTGAGCGCTAGCCCTAATCGCAGGGATCGTCATTTTCGGCATTGAGGCATATCAAGCGCAAAGCGGCAAAATCAGGACGGAAACCTGGCGGCGAGGCCCGATGCGGAGTACGATTTCTTGTCCTTGACGGTGAACTCAACATGGTGGCCTTGCACATCGGCGATCTGGCCGCCGTTGGGGCCGTTCGCCTCCTCACGGGCGAAGGAATATCCAGGGCCTGCGAATAGTGCGGCGGCGAGAATAAGATGCCTCACACGCATGGTGTTCTCCGTATCCAGAGTCAAACGGCCTCGGCCGCCGAGAGCGGCGCACACCTTGGCCGGCGGCATAGACAGCTCCGTCAAAGAGAGCGCCAGTAGGCGAGCCCGAGCAGGACGATCACGGCGACCGCGCAGCAGGCGATCACCCAAAGCCACGCCCTCAACCCCTCTTGGGTTTCATCGTCCGATTCATGCTGCATTGCCCGACACGCTCCCAGGCATATTTTTTATCCGGCTGTGCTCTATCCAAGCCCATTATACAATGGGCAACAGGTCCGGATGCCAGTTGCTACAAAGTCCAACTCCTAATGCGATCAGTACGAAGCCAACCAATTTAACCACCCGCCGACGGAACCGGCATTGCTGCGGAAAGCCCGAAGCCAGCCACGCTGCAAGCACGTTCACGGAGAGCATCTTCATTCGACTCTTCCCTCCAGGCTCGATCGCCGCAGTCGCGCCACATGTGCCCGAGGTCGCGGCCGATCAGGGCTTCGACTTGTGCGCGCAGTGTATACGTTAAGGAGGTGCGGAACGACGCGCCTCGGTCCGCTCACCCTGCAGCCGGGCGTGAAAGTACTCGCCCGCGAGCCTGCAGTCCGAGATCACCAATCGGTCCCCGGAAAGGGCAAACGCACAGCGTTGCGGCCGTGCGGAGACGAGGTCGAAATGCGCAGGATCGGCGAGAGCCCATTTCCCGGTCGTGGTCTCGGTATCGCGTAGAACAAACTGCCTCTCTCGATTCAATTCCAGCGTTCCCGACGGTCCGACCCAAGTCCCAAGCAGCGGGTTGAAAAGGTCAAAGTCCGGGCTATCGCGGACTGGTGTGCTGCAGGCCCCGACGAGGACGGCTGTCCAGATGACGGCAACGTATCGCAAATTGGACACGACCCCGGTCGCGAGCAAACGAGAACCGCGATGCGCGAGGCAAGCTGATGGGTGGATGTGCCAAGCGCCCCACGCTTCCTTGGAAACTTATTGCCTGCAGCACAAGGCACCGTTACGCACAGAATTGCGCGACCAACGAGGCCTCTCTGCTTGCGGCTTGAATCTAATCGGCCACGTGAACAATGCGCCGCGTCACCGGATCGGCGATCACGTGCCGGTCATTCACGATGGAGTACTGATGCCCGCGCGCTCCGGGTACCTGCGTCACGAGTTCGTGGGGAAGCGGGTGAAGGTGGGCCGAGTGGGGGAGAATCGCCCCGACCTGCACCTTGAAATCCGAGTGACGCGTGGAGGCGAAACCGTGACTGTGGGCGTGCTGGCGGAGCATATGCCCGTGCGCCGGCGTGAAGGTGAGCCTGCTGCCATGGGTGGCGGTGTCGTGATCGTCATGCTGGGCAGCGGCCGGAGTGACGCCGACATTTGCGCCAACGAGCAGGCCTAGGACCGCCGTCATGCCCAATACCGGTGCTTTCATAGTGGTCTCCCTTGTAGCGCCTTTTCGCCAGAGGTCTCTTCGATCTCTCGATGCTGTAGCGCTGAGATACGTCGAATATCGGACCCCATTTCAATCTAATTGGTAACGCGCCGTAACAGCTCAGTCGGCAACTCAAGGACTTGGCACAGGTCAACGGCGCCGGCGCCGCGATCTCGCTGGTTGAGGCGCGTCCGCTCGTATATGACCTCCGGCGCTGGGGATACCTATACATGGAGAAAACACAATGAAGGCACTTCTTGCACTGCTTGCGTTAGGCCTTGCGGCCGCGTCCACCGCACCGGTGTTGGCACACGATGGTATGGCGCCGACGACAAAAGCCGACTGCGAAAAGATGCCGGACATGCAGTGGGATGCAAAGACGGGTACGTGCGTACACAAGTGATGCAGCTTGGGCGACGGCTCATACGAGCCGCCGCCCTCTGTCGCTATAGCGGGGGTCACCTAGTCAGACCGCGAACGCGCGAGCTGAGCCTCAGTCAATACGTTCAACGTCGGCTGCCTTCTTGGGAATGAGACGCACGCGATAGGTCGCGTTCTGACATTTCAAGACCCAAACGGCTTCATTGGGCTTCGAGCGCTCGCGATCGGCTTCTGCACGCAACGGGCGGTCGCAGACAAATCCCTGCTTGCGGATCTGGGCGGCAATGATGGTCTCCTCATTAACGGCCCGCGCCTCGGAAACGCGTGTTGGCATGAGCTCAAGGCTACGGAGGCTCGGGAGCACAATTGTCGCCAAGCCGAGACAGAGCGAGGGAAGCCCGACAATTTTTGTCATTGTGCACCTCTAAGGTGCCTGGGGTACGTGCCGCGATGCGGCACTCTCTGCCCCGGCCAAGACTTCAACCCAACTCTACAGCATACAGCTCAAGCTGCCGTCCGCTTACAGACTGTTACCAAATTTTGGTCCGCCAACTGCTCGACTTCGCGGGACACCGTCTCGATGTAAACACGGTGAACAACGAGAGCACGTGCGAGGTGCCGACGAAGACGATCGATTTGCGATCTCATCTCTCTTGGTTCCTGCAAGAGCGGCTCTGATCTGAGCGGCGGGGCCCGGAAACCAAGCCGGCGTTGTGCGTTGCACGATCACCGCGAGGAGAACGCAACTGGGGCGTCACCCGTTGGCTTCACTCAACCCGCTCTCCCAAGGAGAAAAGCCATGTTACGCTATTTGACACAGTTCGCCTGTGGCGCTGCCGCGCTGGTCTTCATGGTCGTCGGCGCGCAAGCCATCCCTGCGCCGAAGCCTGCCGGCATTGCTGAAGCCTCAGCTGTGGATACGGTGCATTACCGTCGCCATCGACACCACCGGCGCTATTACCGGCACTACTACGGGTATTACCCGGGCTACTATTATTTGTATCCCTACTTTGGACATCGCCATCACCCGCACTTTGCTTTCCATGGTCACCACGGGTTCCATGGATTCCACGGTTTCCATGGGGGCCATGGTGGTCATGGGGGCCACGGAGGTCATCACTGACGACTGCCTCACCGGTTGATGCTAGCGTGTTCGGCCGTGAGCCAACGAGGTGGAAATTCTGGCGCAGCTTGGTCGAAAAACGGGTCAAGCCCAGATGGTGCGCAACGGCGAGCAGGTCTTTTGCCTCGTGCTCGCCACCTGGCGTAACGATTGCAATCGGGTGCGCCCGCATTCGGCGCTCGCCAACCGAATGCCGGAGGAGTTTCGAGATCACCATTTGGCCCTTGCCGCGACGACCGGCCCGGGCCAAACCTTCGACCGAGGACTCTACTTCTGATGGGAGGAAAGAAGGGTCTGAGGTCAGTGGCACCAAGACCTCGAGGTTGGGAAAACGCTTCGAGTTCCGTGTGAGTAGCATACGTTCCGACGCGCCTTAGCAGAGATCGCCTGACGTGTGTGGATCCGGCAATGGCGCGGGCGGTCCTGAAGCGATTGGGACATCAGAACTCGTAGCCCACCATGGTGCGAACCAGACGGTCCTCGCTCACGTCCGTCAACCCGGCTGCAACGCCCACCATCAGGTGGAGTCCACTCTCAAAATGCGTCAACACATTCACGCCTGCGTAGTGCGCCGTGACGTCGGGATCGAGCGTGAGGCCGAGGATGGAGTCTCCCGCGGCACCGAACATCTCAAATCCGAGCTGCACGTGAGAGACCGTGAACGGATCCGGCTCCCCACTTCCAAGTAAGTGATTGGCGTGTTCCGCCGGGCCACCATGACCTGGGCTGCCTTTGCCACTTGAGGTGCCGCGATGGCCCTTGTGTTGACCTCCTTCGCCGCCGCTGGAGTAAAGAAGATAATTGAGGCCGAAGGCGTAGCCGAACGCGGTATCTCCGGTGCGCGTATCGGTTTCATTGATCCAGTCGAAAGCCACGTTGAGCCTGTCGGTAACGTCCTGACCTAGGATCAGACGTGTCTCGAAGATGCGCTCATCCTTTTCTGGGCCGGCGGGCTCGGGCGTATCCGTGCGTCCACTGACCTCCATCAGGTACTTCGTCTCTGGCTTCAGGCTTTCGTATTCCGTGTATATTACTGGATTGAGGAATGCCCCATAGGGGAGTAGTCGGAACCGGTTCTCCAGCCGCCAACCTGTGTTGACGAAGTCGTCACCGTCGGTCTGCTGGCCTTCGGCCATGAACTCAAAGGCCCACCAGTCGGTGACGCCGTACTCGAATTCGATCATCGTTGCTTTGTAGGCGGGCTCCCCCTCGACGTCGGTCGAGAGGTCGGTCATGACCATAAACGCCGCCGTGCCCTTTGGTTCGGTGTGGTGGTTGTAAAGGACGAAGTTAGCTCCATTCCCTGCCGAGCCCGGCGTGCTGAACGCCAGCGTTGCGCCAACGGCAATGACAGCCACCTGCGATTGGACAAAAGCCGCGCGACCAACCGGCCGCGTACAGATTACGCTACGCATGATAATCCCCCAACGCGACGCCTACATGGCCGCACAGCGGCCCCGCAACCTCAGCGCTAACCTAGTTCAAACATGACTGTGAGTGTCAACAAATCTGACGATCTCTAAAATTGTATTAGTTCAAACGATGCCAAATTTTTCCATTTGGATCTGAGGGGAGCTGATGTCGGACGTTACACACTGTTACCAAATCATTCGCTCACCACTCCTCCGTCCACCGTTCATCGCTTTGCGCGTCGCGTGGTTGCCATGGCCAAATTCTCGGAGGACGCGATTTCGGCTTCCGCATGCGCCGGCCGCTGCCGCGCGCCCCCAGGGTGCATTACCAGCTTTGTGGCCAATAGAGTTACATCGGGCGGCCGCCGCTATTATGTTTGAGCTTTGGGCTACTCCCCATGGCCAATGTGCGAGCAAGCTTGCTAGCCGGAACTCTGGTCTTGATTGCGTCGGAGTGGGCGACGCCTGCGTGCGCGCATGGTGTTGACCGCGTTCGGCGCGAGCTGACAGACCAAGGATTCGAGCAGCTCGAGTTCCAAAGGAGCAAGCCCCCGTTCAAGCTCGATGCCTGCCGCGACGGCCAGCGGTACCACCTGCACGTCGACTACTACGGCAAGATCACGGAAAAGACCGCGATTGGGCCGTGCGGCGAAAGTGGGGCGTCGCCACAAAACGCGACCGCGCCGCAGGGAGCTGCGCCCACGCCCGGCGCCTCCAAGGACACCAGCCGGTGTGCAGATACGGCCAACGCGGAAGCGGCCATCTCCGCTTGCACCCGCCTTTACGAGAGCCGCGAACTGGATTCCCAAACCAAGGCGACGGCGGTCGGCAATCGCGGAGCGGCGCGCAAGCTCTTGGGGCAATACGAGCAAGCCATCGAGGATTTCACCCTCGCTTTAGCCCTCGACCCAACCAATCCGCAGCACTACTGCCGGCGAGGCGAAGTCCTGTGGCGACACCAAAAGTACCAGGATGCGATCGCCGACTACACAAGCGCGCTGCAAAAGCAATCCAACTCCGTCTGCGCTTTGCGCGGCCGCGCCCTGGCCCACCTGGGCAACGGCAATGCGCAACAGGCGCTCGCCGATGCCAATGAGGCCTTGCGCCTTGAGCCCAATAGCACCGACTTGCTCCTCCTGCGTGCTCGCGCCAGCCATGCAGCCCAATCCTATGATGCGGCCATCGACGGCTTTTCGCAGGTCCTCGACTCCCCGGCGCAGCAAACCTTTCTCCCCAGCGAGCGCGCCGTTATGCTCAGCGAGCGGGCGCGAGCCTACTTGGAGAAGGGCCGCGCCGCCGAGGCCAAGACCGACGCAGATGCAGCATCAAAGCTCGCTGCAAACAATGCCTTTGTCATCGCGGTTACAGGCCTGGTCGCGGAGAAGGAGGGCCGCAATCAGGAGGCCGCGACGCACTTCAAACGCGCCCTGTCGATCCAGCCCGATATCGAGATTGCCCAACGCGGCCTTGCGAGGCTGAACCGAACTGAAGGTGCACCCGCCGAAGAGCCAACGGGCACGTCGACAGCCGTGAAGGAAGCGCCAAAGGCGCCTGCAAAAGAGCTATGTTCCCGGTATTTTGCGAACATTGGAAAAACGGTCCAAGTGCCATGTGAGTAGCGGACGCTCCGAGACCGGCATTCAGCAAGGGACGCGCCAACACACTAAGCGCCGATGGTAAACAAGGCGCGTGCTCGGAGCCCGCAGGCGCGCAGAGGCGAGATCTGGCCGGCCGGCCATGCAATTTCAGTCAGGAAAGCCGGTCCACGTCACTGGCCATCTCTGGTCGCAGCGCTTTCGAAGGTTCCCCTCGCTACAGTAACATCTGCCCGCCGGTGCCATTAATGGGTGTGGCCCATGGCTTATACGCGAGTAAGTTTGATTGCCGGAGCATTAGTACTCGCCGCATGGGGCTGGGGCGCTTCTGCGTACGCGCACGGTGTTGAGCGCGTTCGCCGCGAGCTGACCGAACAAGGCTTTGAGCAGCTCGAGTTCCAGAGGACCAAGCCCCCGTTCAAGCTCGACGCTCGCCGCGACGGTCAGCGCTATCACCTGCACGTCGACTCTTACGGCAAGCTCTCCGAGCAGACACTTCTCGGCCCCTGTGATGGGGAAGAGGCACGAGCCCGTGCGGACGCGCCGACCATAGAGGCTAAGCCAGCGGATCTGCCCAAACCGACACCGCCAGCGACCGCGCCGGCCCGTAGCGGCACGAAGTCTACGCCCAAGTCATCGAGCCAGGAGCTTTGTTCGAGGTACCTTGCGGAGATCGGCAAGACGCTCCAAGTCCCATGTGAGTAGTGGACAGCACAATCGTTCTCAAGCCTGAATGGCTGTGACGGGTCCCACACCGATGAGGTGATCACGGATCGGAGGAGGCAGGCATGCAGGTGGTCACCACCATCGGTCGCGAAGCAGGTCCACGGCGTCGATGCGCAGGGGGATGGGGATCCGCCAGCAGCTCAAGCGGGATCGCGTGTTGCCTTTCTTCAAGAAGCTGCCGCCATCCATCGTCGTTATCGAGGCCTGCGCCTCATCGCACCGCTGGGCACGCGAGCCAATGGTCTGTTAAGTTGCTTCAGCGCTTAGCGTACGTCGATGGTGTGCACCGAGAGCCTGCTCAAGCTCAGCGAGAACCAAGTGAAGATGACAACGTCAATGAGCGTTGCCATCGTCGCCTGTACCATGACGATCATCTGAAAGATCGAGAGCCAATTTGCGCCTCGCGTCCAGTCGACGAAGGCATAAGCCACGACAAAGGGGGGTAGGAGCGAGATCAAGATTTCGATCATGGCGCGCATGACGCCGCTGCGTGGCTGCGCAGGACGACACGCGCCTGCAGCGCTAAGTAGAGAAGAAGAGCAATGACGCCGTCCCAGGTGGCCACATAGCGGTGTCGACCGTCTGCAGCTTTGGCGAATGCCTTTCGAGGTGCCATTTGTAAGTGGCGCCTCGACTTGAAGGCAGTGATCATTCGCGTCTTTTCTACTGGTGATCGTGCCTGCTGCCTTTTTTTGGGGGCGGGCTCTGCGAGTATTTCTTTGCACCGTGCATGCGTCAAATTCATCGCGCTCGGTCCTTGGCCCTTATCCTGTGAGTGCTCATGGCGTTGCTTGGTCCCTATCTGTTTTTCCATCTCCTCGCATTTTGCACGTTGCTGTGGCCGCGAACGCGCTATGACTCCTCGCTGCCATGATGGCTAACGCAGCTGGGCCGATGATCGGACTTTTAATGGGCACAAGTCTCATTCAACTTCTCCTTTTCCGCTCCAATTAGCAGTTCCGTATTTGCGCGATGGATCGTCTTCGCAGCAAACCGTGACGCTATTCGGCATCAAATGAGGGTAGCTATGGCTTCCCACCTGCGTCCCGCGCGGATAGTCCCCACAACGGGTTGTTTTCGGCTGTGGAAAAAGTCACTGGCAAAACGACGGGGGCACCTATCTGAAGAACACGTACTTGATCAGCGCGGCAATGATGAGCACCAGAATCAGGAGCCCAATCCAGCTTCCTATTCCCATCCCCCATATCATCCAGCCGTCGGCCATGTCATGCATGAAGCGCGCCTCAAACTCGGGTTAGCGTATGTCTAGGGTATGCACCGAGAGCCTGCTCAAGCTCATCGAGAACCAAGTGAAAATCACCACGTCGATCAGCGATGCCAGCGTCGCCTGCACCATGACGATCACCTGAAAGACTGACAGCGGATTCGCCCCACGCATCCAGTCGATGAAGGCGTAGACGACGACAAAGAGGGGCAAGAGCGAGATCAAGATCTCGATCATCGCGTGCATGACGCCGCTGCGCGGCTGCGCCAGCACGGCACGCGCCTGCAGCGCGACGTAGAGGAGGGCAATGATGCCGACGCATGAGACGTGCCACATGGCCGCGTCGACCGTCTGCAGCTGTGGGGAGTGCCCCCACCAAAGCACATAGAGGAGCAACCCGGAGAGGACGATGGGTGCTCCGTGGTTGAAAAGAAAGGCCGCAATTCCACGCCCGATTGGCGTCGTGCTGGCTTCGGGTATTGTCATCGGCCACCTCCCGCTTGCGTAGGGCGCTCGGCATTGATTGTGGTCATTGGGTCGCTTTCAGTGGTGTCGCTGCAGCGATGTTGATGCCTCGCACCTGCGCTCGCTGGTCGGCCGGGCCCCCATCGACCACAATCATTGTGCGGATTTTGTCGAGCTCATCTTTGGACAACGTCTCCTTGCCCAGCAGCTCCTGCGCTGACTGCTCCAGTAACGGCCGGTTCTTTTCCAGAATTGCGACGGCGCGTTCGAGCGCACTGCCGACCAACGCCTTGACTGCGTGGTCAATCGCCTCCGCCGTTCCGTCGGCATAAGCGCGTGGGCGCCAGCTTGGATGCTGGCCAGCAAGAAAGGTGGCCGGCTCCATCTCATAGGCGACCGGACCCAGCTCCGACGTCATGCCAAAGCGAACCACCATATTGCGCGCAATATCAGTCGCGCGAGCGAGATCGTCGGCGGCGCCCGTTGAGACCTCGGCAAAGACGATGCTCTCGGCCGCGCGGCCGCCGAGCAGCACCGCCATGCGGTTGGCCAGTTCCGAACGGTCCATCAGGAAGCGATCCTCGGTCGGTCTTTGGAGCGTGTAGCCCAGCGCACCTATCCCCCGCGGGATGATGGAAACCTTATGTAGCGGATCAGTTCCTGGGAGCGCCATGGCGACAAGCGCGTGCCCCATCTCGTGGTGTGCAACGACCTCACGCTCGTGCGGGGTCAATATTCTGCTCTTCTTTTCTATTCCGGCCACGATGCGCTCGATCGCCCGCGTAAAATCATCGAGCGTGGTTTTCTCCCCGCCCGTACGGGTCGCCACCAGCGCCGCCTCGTTGACGAGGTTCGCAAGATCGGCCCCGGTGAACCCGGGAGTGAGGGCCGCGATGGCATCGATGTCGAGGTCCGGCACGATGCGGATCTTTTTCAGATGCACGGCGAGGATCTCGGCGCGTCCCTTGCGATCGGGCCGATCGACGAGGACCTGCCGGTCAAAGCGGCCGGCCCGCAGCAGCGCCGGGTCAAGAATTTCGGGTCGATTGGTGGCAGCGAGAACGATGATTCCGAGGCTCGGATCGAAGCCATCCATTTCGGCCAAGAGCTGATTGAGGGTTTGCTCCTTTTCGTCATGGCCGCCGCCCGGATACTCGATTCCGCGCGCCCGGCCCAAGGCGTCGAGCTCGTCGATAAAGATGATCGCGGGAGCCTGCGCCCGTGCCTGCTCAAAGAGGTCGCGCACGCGCGCCGCGCCGACGCCGACAAACATCTCGACGAACTCTGACCCGGTGATGGAAAAGAAACGCACCCCTGCCTCGCCGGCAACGGCGCGGGCAAGCAACGTCTTGCCGGTGCCCGGTGGCCCCACCAGCAATGTCCCTTTGGGAATGCGCGCGCCGAGCCGGCCGTACGTCTTCGGGTCCTTGAGAAAACCGACGACTTCCGCAAGTTCCTGCTTGGCTTCATCGACGCCGGCGACGTCCGCAAAGGTGACCTTGACGTCCTTTTCTGCGTAAATCTTTGCCTTACTGCGGCCGATGCTCATGAGACCGCCGTGCTGCGACATCATGGGACGCATAAGGAACAACCACAGGAGGATGAAGCCAACACTCGGCACCAGCCAGGAGAGGATCGTCTCGAAAAGGCCTGGCTCGGGTTGCCCGGAGAAGTTGATCTTGCGCCGCGTCAGGTCGTCCGCGACTTGCGGATCCACGCGCACGGTCGAGAAGTGTTCCGGCTGTCCGTCTGCGGCCGGCTTTGTGAAGGCGCCGATGATGCGCGTTGGCCCGACCACAAGGTCCTTCACCTCGCCTTTGTCGACAAGCTCTCTGAACTCGCTATAGGGGATTGTCTTGACGTGCCCCTGCCCAACGAAAAAATCGCGAATCAGCAATACGGCAAAGATGGCGAGGATGAAATAAATGAGATCGAACTTGAATTCCGGCCTCGCGGGCGTCTTGTTCCTATCGGTCATGGTCCCGCCCCCCTACACTTCCGTAAGCGAGAAGACGATCTAAGCGGGGGAAGAATCCCGGTACGGTCTGCATGTATGCGCGGTAGGCCTCACCGAACTCTGCAATGGCATCACGCTCCTCTTGGTGGGCAAGGCGGACATACATCCACACCAGCACCGGAAACATAAGCAGGGTAAGGATCGTCGGCCACTGGAGCAGGAAGCCGAACATCACCATGATGAAGCCGACGTATTGGGGATGGCGCACGTAGGCGTACGGGCCCCTCGTTGCGAGCGCATGCCTTTTCTGCGCCGCGTAGAGCACGGACCATGCGCTCGAAATGAGATAAAAGCCGCCGCCGATGAAAGCGAAGCTCAGAAGGTGGAATGGCCCGAGGTGCGGGTTCGCCTTCCATCCGAACAGCATCTCAAGCATGTGGCCAGCATCGTGCGAGAACCAGTCGATGTCCGGGAACCAGGTCTGCAGCCACCCCGAAAGGAAGTAGATGGTGAGCGGGAAGCCGTACATCTCCGTGAACAGCGCGACGATGAACGCGCTAAACGCGCTGAATGAGCGCCAGTCGCGCGGCGTGTTGGGCTTGAAGAAGGTGAAGGCGAAGAAGATGAAGATCACCGAGTTGATGATCACGAGGCTCCATAATCCATAAGCCGGGGCTTGTTCGGTCATGACTTGTCTCCTCGCGTTTCATTCCATGTCGATGTCGAACCACCCGGTCTGTTCAGTGAGCGACCATGACCCCTATGCCCATGCCCACCATGGCCAAAGATGTGCAGCAAGGGACAGGCGAGGACCAGCAGCCATAGGCCAACGCCAAGGATGTGCGCGCGATGCTCGCTCACCAGCAGGAACCCGCCAATGAGCAGCAACGCCAGCCACACGATGAACGTGCGAGATCCCCAGAAGCTTCCTTCCGATGACGGCGGCCTATCGTGATGTGCATTTTCGTGATCTGTCATATTGCGCTCCCTATTCGAGGATCCGCCCACAAGCGTTGCCGTTCACGCGCGACCACCTGCTGGTGCCAATGGCTTGGTCGCTGACCACGACGTCACAAGCCCCCAATTGCGCGCGCGCACTTCGACAGGCGAAAAGCCAGCCTTCTGCAAGTAGGCCGGGACATCACCGCGCAGATTGGGCGCGGCAGAGGATGAGAACAGCAGCGGCCACACCACCAGCCACCAAAGCGCGTTCGCTGGCCGATCGATGTCGACTGCGAGTAGCCGCCCACCACCCTTCAGCACCCGGTAAACCTCGCGCAAGCCTGTACGCTTCACCTCGGGTGGGAGGTGATGCAGCGTGAAGCTCGAGAGGACGATATCGAACGATCCGTCCGCATATGGCAGCTCCTCGATTGCGGCGAGCCGAAAGGCCGCTGAGCTCCCTTCCGACGCCCCATTCCGCCGTGCGGCTGCAATCATGGCCGCGCTTGGATCGATCCCCGTCGCATGCCCGGAGGGCCCGACGGCGTGGGCAGCAAGACACGTGAGGACACCCGTGCCGCAGCCCACATCGAGCACCCGGTCGCCGGCTGCAATGTTGGCGAGACGCAACGTTTCTAGCCTGAAGTCGCGGCCAATGCCGAGGCTGGAACACAAGGCATCGTAGAAGGGTGCAGCCCAACCCATGGTGACACCGTCGGTATGCACCGCCGCCTGGTCGATGGCACGCTGTGACTGATGCCCAACCCACAGAGCCCATGCCATCGAGAACAGGCAGCCCAGCAATAGGAGGGCGAAAAGGAGGGTCAGGAACGAGAGGCCGGTGGCGATGAAGGTGAGCCCCGCCAAGGCTGCCATGACCATGGCACACAGCACCATGGTGTTGCGGCGTCGGATGGCAGTGCTCCTCATGGCGTTGCTCCTTACGGCATCGCTCCTTGAGCAAGCTTCATGCGCTTGAGCAGTGCGGAGTTGACGATGACCGACAGCGAGCTCAGCGCCATTGCCGCCGCGGCGATGATCGGGCTGAGGTATCCAAGGGCCGCAATGGGAATGCCAATTGTATTGTAGATGAAGGCCCAGAACAGGTTCTGCTTGATCTTGCGCAGCGTTGCGCGCGACAGCCGTATGGCGACAAAGACCTCGCGTACGTCGTCCTTGATAAGGATAATGCCGCCGGTTTCCTTAGCGACGTCCGAGCCCGAGCCGATGGCAATGCCGATGTCGGCAGTCGCCAGCGCTGGCGCATCATTCACGCCGTCGCCGACCATGGCGACGACCTTGCCCTGGCCCTGCAGCTCCTTGATGATCTTGGCCTTGTCGGCCGGCAAAACCTCGGCGATGACATGGCTAATGCCGAGCTCACGCGCAATTGCCGTCGCGGTGCGCTCGTTATCGCCAGTCAAGAGCACCACTTCGATGCCCTCATTTCGCAAGGCGCCCATCGCCTCGTTCGCCTCTTGTTTCAAGACATCGGCGACGGCGATAATGCCAGCGAGCAGCCCGTCGATGGCCACCAGCATCGCCGTCTTCCCTTCCTGCTCGAGGCGCCGCATCTCGGCTTCGGCCGGCCCGACATCGATCCCCTCGCGTTGGAACAGGCGCCGGTTGCCAAACAGAACCTTGCGGCCCTCGATCGTTCCGCAGATGCCGTGTCCGGCGACGGCCTCGAAACCCTTGACGCTGGGTAGCGCAAGCTGACGGTGTTGCGCTGCGCGAACTACGGCTTCCCCAAGAGGATGCTCGGATCCCACTTCAACGGCTGCGCAACAGCGCAGAAGCTCGATGGGATCGTTGGTCCCGATGGGGACAATGTCGGTCACGTTGGGCTCGCCGCGGGTGAGCGTTCCGGTCTTGTCGAACACCACCGTGGTGATCTTCCTGGCGCGTTCCAAGACCTCCGCCCCGCGGATCAGTATCCCCGCCTCGGCGCCTTTACCGACGCCCACCATGAGCGCCGCCGGCGTGGCGACGCCAAGCGCGCAAGGACAGGAGATGATCAGGACGGCGATGAACGCGAGAAGGGCTTGCGGGAAGTTGCCGACCGCCCACCAGCCAAAGAAAGCGACGAAAGCGACGACAACGACTGCTGGGACGAAATACTCCGTCACCTGGTCCGCAATCCGCTGCACCTGCGCGGTGCTCGATTGCGCCTCCTCGACGAGCTTGATGATCTGCGACAGCGCCGTATCGCGCCCGACGCGCGTTGCCCGAAAGCGCAGCAGCCCGCTGCGATTGAGCGTGCCGCCGATCACCTTCGCGCCAGGCGCCTTCTCGACCGGCATCGATTCGCCTGTGAGCAGGGACTCATCGACCGATGACGATCCTTCAGTGACATCTCCATCGGTTGGGATGCGCTCGCCGGGACGGACGACAATCGTCTCGTCCACCATGATCGATTGAGCGGGGATCTCGACTTCCTCTCCGTCGCGCAAAACGTGCGCCACAGCCGGCCTTAAATCCATCAACTTGCGCACCGCCGCCGAGGAGCGGGTCTTGATGATTTCCTCCATGTATTTGCCGAGCAGGACGAACGCGATGATGACGGCCGAGACCTCGAAATAGACGTCGCGTTCCTCGACCTTCACCGGCAGCACTTCGGGAAAGAAGACGACGGCGACGCTGTAGAGGTAGGCGACGCTGGTTCCCAGCGCGATCAGGAAGTCCATATTGATCCTGCGCGTGCGGATCGCCGCGAGGGAGCCCTTGTAGAAGCTCCAGCCGCCGATGAATTGGACCGGGGTCACCAAGATGAACAACCACACACCCCACGTGAACCACGGCAATGCCGGGATCGGCGCCCAAGTGATCAGCGTAGCGCCGGCTGCCAGCGCGATGAATGCGGCAGCGCGCAGGATCGCGAGGGCAAGCACTCCCGTGAGCGCGATCGTGACGCGCCAGCGCATAGACTTGAGCTCACGCTCGGGATCCTCGAAGGTGTGCTTACAGCTCGGGCTGCAGAAGTAATACGTGCGCCCGCTGGACTCCGCGGTCAGGCCCGCTGCAATTGCGCCGGCCCTCTCGACCATCATGCCGCAAATTGGATCCTTGGCGAGCTCTCTGCGCGGCCCCTCGCGCGCAGCAAGTTGTCTGTCAAGGTCGCGCGTTGCTGGTTTCTCGGCAGGCGCTGTGTGTTCGGGAACATAGGCGCGCGGGTTGGCCTTGAACTTGGCCACACAATGGCTCGAGCAGAAGTAATAGGTCTTGCCCTTGTACGTTGCGGTTCCAGCCGCTTTGTCGGGAACGACTGTCATGCCGCAAACAGGGTCCATGACCTCTGTCGTGGCCTTGAGCATTGCTGTCACTCACGAGCGATTAGATTATACGCCGAGGCGAAGACCGTTCCAGCTATGAACCCGATTACGCCAAGGCTGATCAGGCCGACGAAGAAGCGGCCGATGCCCATGGGCTCTGCCGATTTCACGGTTCTCAGATCGAGGCCATGGGCGAAGGAATTGACGACATTCAGCGCTGCATCGGGCCACAGCGTAATGACGGCTGCGCAGAGCGTATTGAGGACGACGAATGTCAGCGCCGCCGCCAGGCCGACGGAAAGTGGACTGAGCCTATTCATGATATACCTCCCATACTGCAGCGCGGACGTGTGGAGCGCGCCCTCGGTGGTTTCGGCCGCACCGAGGTCGGAGCTATGGATGGATTGATCCTCGGCCCGTGCTCCGCGCGAGCAATTCCTCTCCCTGCCTCTGCTCTTCGCCGACAAAGCGATCGGGGTGCGCAACAAAGCGCCCGTGGCATTGATCGGAGCAGAAGAAATAGGCCCAGCCGCGATAATCTTCGTGGGCGCGGGCGTCGCCAAGATCAAACTCCCGTCTGCATACGGGGTCTTTGACGCGGATCATCGTTATACTCCTTCAATGGAAGACCATGCCCGCCACGTGAAACCCTGCGTCGGCATGGACGATCTCGCCAGTGATCGAGGCTGCGTAGTCACTGGCGAGCAGCACCGAGACGCGTCCGATCTCACAAGCTTCGACGGCGCGCCTTAGCGGGGCCTTTTCTGCGGCCTCACTGAGCAGCTCATCAAAATGCTCGATGCCGGAGGCGGCGCGCGTCTTGATGGGGCCAGCAGAGATGGCATTGACGCGGATGCCCTTGGGGCCGAGCTCGTGAGCGAGATAGCGAACGGAGGCCTCCAGTGCTGCCTTGACGGGCCCCATGACGTTGTAATGGTCGACAACCTTCTCGGCGCCGTAGTAGCTGAGCGTAAGAAGGCTGCCGCCATTTTCCATCAGCGGCTCGGCAAGTCGCGCCATGCGGATGAAGGAGTGGCAGGAGATCTGCATCGATTCCGAAAAACCATCCGCTGAGCAGTCGATGAGCCGGCCGTGCAGGTCCTCTTTGCGCGCCCAGGCGATGGCGTGGAAGACGATATCTATGCGCCCCCACTTTTGCTTGACCGCTTCAAACACAGCCTCGAGTTGCTCCGGTACAGCGACGTTGCAGGGCATAAGGATTTCCGCTCCCAGCTCGGCGGCGAGCGGCGCGACGTGTGGCTTGGCCTTGTCATTCAGGTAGGTCATGGCGAGGTCGGCACCGGCCTCGCGCAGATGCTTCGCTGCCCACCAGGCAAGACTGTCCGCGTTCGCCACGCCGACAACCAGTGCCTTTCGTCCCTTGAGATCGATAGTTTCCATTGGGTGCGATCCTCTTTCTCTAGAGATGCGGCGGCACTCAAGAACCCAGCACATACGTGCCTGGCGCGTCGCACAGCGGCGTATACCCCTTTGACGGCGCGCCCAGAGCAGGTGGCGGCATTCGATTGACCGAGGAATGCTTGACTAGCCAGGTCTGCCAGCAGGGCCACCAGGATCCCTCGTGATGGATGGCGCTCTGCTGCCAGTCATCGGGGGCGACATAGTTTTCTTTTTCTGCGTGCGTGGCGATCTGGTGCTTTCGATTTGGACGACCGGGCGGATTGACGATCCCGGCATTGTGTCCGCCGTTTGACAAGACGAACGTCACATCGGCATCCGTCAGGGTCTGGATCTTGTAGACCGATCGCCAGGGTGCCACGTGGTCGGAGATCGTGCTCACCGCGAAGATCGGTGCGCGGATGTCGCGCAGCGACACAGGGCGTCCGTCGACCTCGAAATGTCCCGTCGCCAGGGCGTTGTTGAGGAACAGGCGACGAAGGTATTCCGAGTGCATGCGGTAGGGCATGCGGGTCGCATCGGCGTTCCACGCCATGAGGTCGAACATCGGTGGACGTTCACCCTTGAGGTAGCTCTGCACCATTGTCGACCAAATCAGGTCGTTGGAGCGCAAGATCTGGAAGGCGCCGGCCATCTGCCTCGTGTCCAGGTAGCCCTGTTCAGCCATCATGTCCTCGAGAAAGCTCACCTGAGCCTCGTCGATGAACAGCATGAGTTCGCCGGCCTCGGTGAAGTCGGTCTGGGCTGCGAGCAGTGTGAGAGAGCCGAGACGCTCGTCGCCGTCGCGAGCCATCGCCGCCGCGACGGCGGCGAGCAGCGTGCCACCGAGGCAATAGCCGGCCGCGTGAACAGGCTGGCCAGGGATGATCGTCGACACGGCATCGAGCGCGGCCATCACGCCGAGCCGCCGGTAGTCGTCCATGCCGAGGTCGCGATCCTCGCCAGTTGGGTTCTTCCAAGAGAGGATAAAGACGATATGGCCGTGGTCCACGAGGTACTTCACCAGCGAGTTCGCTGGCGACAAGTCGAGGATGTAATACTTCATGATCCAGGCCGGCACGATCAGGACCGGCTCGCGATAGACGGTGGCCGTCGCGGGCGCGTATTGAATGAGTTCCATCAGCCGGTTGCGCGCCACGACCTTCCCCGGCGTGACCGCAACGTCGCGGCCAACCTGAAATGCCTCCGCACCGACGGGCTTCTTCCCTTCGAAAACGCGCCGCTGGTCCTCCCAGAGGTTCATGAGGCCACGCAGGAGGTTCGCGCCCCCTTGTTGAAACGTCGTGTCGAGCGCCTCTGGGTTTGTGAGCAGGAAGTTCGCAGGCGAGACCATGTCGAGAATTTGCCGCGCAACGAAAGACGCGATGTCCTCGTGATGCGCAGAGACGCCACGCACGTTTGTCGTCGCGTGATGCCACCACTGCTGTGTGAGCAGGAAGCCCTGTGAGACGGCGTTGAACGGCCAGCGCTGCCACGCATTGCCTGCAAAGCGCTTGTCATTCGCTGCCAGCTCGACGCACGGCTCATGATTGGGATCGGTCAGCGCCTTGGGGCAATACTCGAGAAAATGCAACCAGCTGTGGGCAACCTCCTCCGCCAACTCGCTTTGTTTGTCAGGCGAGAACGCCAAGTGCTGCGCCCAATCGGCATAGGCCTGAAACAGGGCCGCGGGAGACACTCCCATAGTCAGGCGGGCAATTGCCGCGTGCAGAGGGCGATCGAACGAGAGGCGCGATCGCTCCGTGACGTCCGGGCCCTGCTTTTCGATTGCTGAGTTTATCTTCTGCATGGCCTTACGCTGGCAACGGATGGCAAGCAGATTCGGGCTGCGGCGCGCATTGAAGGGTCGGCTCGACAGGAGCAGGCTTTGCAGCAACGAGCTTGGCCGTTCGGTGATGGATGATGGCTGCGAGCGCAAGGGCGGCGAGGCGCGCCGGTGCAGTATCCGAGCGGGAGCTCAAGACCACCGGCGCGGACAGGCCGAGCACAACGCCGGCAGCTACGGCATCGGCGAGGTACTCCAGGTTCTTGGCAAGGATATTGCCGGAGACGAGATCCGGCACGAGCAGGATATCACACTGGCCTGCAACAACGGACGCAATCCCCTTTTCCTTAGCGGCACCCAATGAGATCGCATTGTCGAACGCGAGTGGACCATCGACGACAGCGCCGGTGATCTGGCCGCGCTGCGCCATCAGTGTGAGGCAGGCGGCGTCAATGGTCGAGGGTATCGCCGGATTGACCGTCTCGACAGCCGATAGCGCAGCGACTTTCGGCGTCTCGATACCGAGTAGATGGCAGAGATCAATGGCGTTTTGCGCGATCTGCACCTTGGCGTTGAGGTCGGGCGCGATGTTGATGGCCGCATCGCTGACAACGAGGAGCTTTGCGTACGAGGGTATATCGCACAGAAAGGCGTGGCTGACCCGCCGGCCAGGCAGGCGCAGACCTTTCTCCGTATTGAGAAGGGCGCTCATGAACACGTCCGTGTGAATGAGCCCCTTCATCAGCACATCGACCTTTCCATCGCGAACGAGCCTGACACCGGCGGCGGCCGCGGCGGTATCACCCTCTGCTTCAACGATGGCGTCCGGCGCATCGCGCATGCCGACTGACGTTGCAAGTTTACGGATGGCCTGTGGCTCGCCGATGAGAAGCGGACGAACGAAACCGAGGTCGGCGGCATCGCGTAGCGTGTCGAGCAAGACCCTTTGCGCGGCGTTCACCGCGGCAACCCGAATCGGTGGCAAGCTCTTGGCCTGATCGACGAGCACTTGAAGCTTATTGGCTTGCCGCTGCATGGGTTCATGCCTCCGCTTGCATCAGCTGCCGCTCGGTCAACCGCATGACGTGGTGCGCGATCATCGACTCCTCGTCCGAGACCACCGCCTGCACGGTCACGGCGGCGCCAGGAGCGGAGATCGTCCTGGCTCTCGCCAGGTTGGCCTTGGGATCGAGACGGATCCCGAGATAGGCGAGGCCTGCGCAGATTCGATCGCGGATCTCGGGAGCGTTGGCGCCGATACCGCCCGTGAAAACGAGACGATCGAGGCCTCCGAGCGCCGCGGTCAGCGCCGCAAGATGTAGACGGGCGCGGTAGCAGAAGAGATCGATCGCCTCTCGCGCCCTCGGATCTTCGCGGCGGCGTAAGAGTTCGCGCATGTCGCTTGAGATTCCGGAGACCCCGAGGAGCCCGGAGCGCTCATAAAGCAGCTTCTGCACGGCCTCAGCGCGCATGCTCTTTTCCATAAGCAAGTAGAGGAGGGCGCCCGGATCGAGGTCGCCAGACCGCGTCCCCATCATCAGGCCTGCCAGCGTGCTGAAGCCCATAGTGGTTTCGACACTTAGGCCACCCTTCAGCGCACACATAGAGGCACCGTTTCCAAGATGGGCGACGATGATGCGCTCGCCCTCGATGCTCACACCGTCCTGGCGGAGCGCGTTGACGACATACTCGTAGGAAAGGCCGTGGAAGCCGTACCGTCGGACCCCCTCATCCTGAAACTCGCGCGGTAAGGACATGAGGCGGGCGAGTTGGGGCATGCCGTGGTGGAAGGCGGTATCGAAACAGGCAATTTGCGGCAGGTCCGGCTGCAGCTCCCGCACGGCCGTTATGCCGGCGAGGTTATGTGGCAGATGGAGGGGCGCAAGCGGAATAAGCCGCTGCAGACGCGCCTCAAGCGCTGCGGTCACTGGTAACGGACAATCGCAATCGGGACCGCCGTGCACGATCCGATGGCCCACAGCGCGAAGCGGCTGGCCACTGAGCTGAGGCTTGATCGCTTCGATCAGGAGGGCGAGTGCCGCTTTATGGTTGACGAGCGCGGAGCGTTCATCGAACAGAACCTTGCCCGTTGAGTCTTTAGCGTGGAACCGGCCGTCGGTAAGTCCAATGCGCTCGAGCGCACCGGAAAAGAGTGGGCGCAAGCCCGGATCGGCCGCGAACAGCGCGTACTTTACGCTGGACGAACCGCTATTGATAACCAAGATGGCGCCGCTTGGGATAAGTGGGGTTTTCCGAGGCGTCATGCCTATTTCTATGCCCTTTCTCATGACACCCATTCAGCCGCTCGGAGAATGAATGACACCCAAATAGACGGCTGCGGCCGCGAAGATCAGCGCGAGGACGGCAGCGGCGACGAAACCAATTCTCTTGAACGTACGCTTGCTCTTGGCCGTCTGAAGCCGCTCGATCAGCGTCGGGTACACGTGCTCAGTCATGACACGCCTCCTGTCAGCAACCGCCACCGCCGCTCAGTCCATGGCGTCACATCATGCAACCCATCGAAGTGAGAAGCTCATTTGCCCTCTGCTTCTGATCCGCTGCCAACGCGGCATAGAGTGCCGCCAGCGGCGGCTTGATTGCTTGCAGCGCCTTATGCCGCGCTTCCATGGTCGTGAGGTGCATTTGGAGCCGCTCGACCGGCGTCATGTCTGAGGCGCGGCCCTTCATTGTCTGCCGCGCATCGTGCATGCTTTGAAAATTGGCCCTTAAGGCACCGGCATAGGCATCCCACAGATCCTTCTGGGCGTCGGTGATGGCGAGCTCTGCCTTGAGAAAAGCGATGCGACCTTCGGTGAAGGACGGCATGTCTCCGCCGCGCATCATGCCGCCCATCATGGGACAATCGCCGCCCATCAACCCTGACATGGGACCGACGCCGCGCATCATGTGCCACTGGGAATCCGGCGTCGCCATGCCACCACCCATCATCTTGCTGTGCATCTCCTGCATCATCTTCATCATGGGCATATCCTTGCCGCCCATCATGTCCATGCCCTCCTTCTGCGTAGGAACTGTGCTCTCAGGTTGAGCCTGTGGCGCCGGAGCGGCGGGTGGAGTCTGCCCCCCAGGGTGGTGGCCTTGAGCGGATGCCCCGGTTGCGACGAGGAACATTAGAGTCGCGGCTGCCATCGTGGTCGTTAAGAGCTTCATCGCCTGCATCATGTCCATTCTCCTGGGTGAGGAGCACCAACTACTTGCTCGCCTTGCCGCCCCCGCAACCGCACGAGCCGCCGCCCGAGTGATGGGAGTGGTCGTGCTTGGAAGCTTCGTGCGGACTGTCCTGCGCCTGCGCGGCGGGTTGCACCTTCTCGTCTTTCGCGTGCTCCTCGCCGCAGCAGCCGTGCTTCTTCGGCTCCGGTGCAGGGTGTTCGTGCGTGTGCGTGGTCTTCGACATGTCGGTGCTCCTTATGTTCGAGATCTGCTTTCGATCCTGCTGAGTCAGCACCCGTGCCGGTGCCGCCTGCCTTCTGGCGCAGAGCGCGAGTCGCCGTGTGCGGCATGGGGCGTTGTTTCCACTGCCACCGGCTGTTCTGCGCCTTCGCGAGAGGGTTCCGGATTGCGCCGGTCACGCCCATGCCCGCCGTGTCCCCGGCCGTGCCCATGTCCGCCATGGCCGAACATGTGCAGCGCAAGGAACCCGAGCGCAAAGACGATCCAGATCCAGTTGCTTGCAAGCCATTCCATCGTCCTTCCTTCCTTTCGGCCAAATCGCCCGATGCGGCCGGGCATCCGCTTCGCTTCGAAGTATCGGGCCTATTCACTCGGCGGCGATCTGCACGCCTGGTTGACAACCCTCCCTCGCCGCAAGCGCCGCTTCGCGCGCGGCGATGTAATCGCGTGTGAGGGGAACTGCGTCCTGCTGCTTGGCCAGCTGGATTTGGAACACCATCAGCCCGCAGTGGCGGAAGGCGCATTCGCAGGCGGCGAGGTAGAACTCCCACATGCGGCAGAAGCGCTCGTCATAGAGCGCCTTGGCTTCCTCGCGCCGAGCAAGAAAGCGCTCCCGCCAGGCCCGCAGCGTCTCTGCATAGTGGAGGCGCAGGATCTCGATGTCAGCGACGACGAAGCCTGCGCGCTCGATGGGCGGCAAGACTTCAGAGAGCGCCGGGATATACCCGCCGGGGAAGATGTACTTGTCGATCCAGGGATTGCAGGCGCCCGGGCCGTCCATGCGACCAATCGAGTGGAGCACCATAACGCCGTCGTCGGCCAGGAGCTCCGCCGCCTTATTGAAAAACGCACCGTAATAGCCAACGCCCACATGTTCGAACATGCCGACGGACACGATGCGGTCGAAGGTGCCTCGAACCGCGCGGTAATCCTGCAGGCGGAAGCTGATACGGGATGCAAGGTTGCGTTCCCGGGCGCGCGCATTGGCGATGGTGAACTGCTCCTCGGACAGGGTGACGCCCGTCACCGCCGCCCCGCAGTGGTCGGCGAGATACAGCGCGAGGCCGCCCCATCCGCAGCCGATGTCGAGCACGCGCTGGTCCGGCTCGACGAGCAGCTTGGCGGCGATGTGACGCTTCTTGGCGAGCTGCGCCTCGGAGAGGCTCTGACCCGGCTGCTCGAAGTATGCGCAAGAGTACTGCCGGTCGGGATCGAGGAAGAGATCATAAAGCCGGCCGTCGAGGTCGTAGTGGTGCGCAACATTGCGCTTGGCGCGCCGCGCGCTGTTACGCTGGTGGAGGTGGCGGAGCGCTGTGCGGAGCCGCGTGCGCGCTTTGGCGATTGGGTTCGGCTCCTGCAGTTTGAGATTTGCGGCTGCGAGGGAGAGCACGTCGTAGATGGAGCCTTGCGTGACGCAGAGGCGGCCATCCATGAACAGCTCGCCGAACGCGAGCGCAGGATTGAGAAGCAGCTGACGGGGTGCGCCTTTGTCGGCAAAGCGAATGGCCAGCGGGCTGCCGGTTCCGTCGCCAACGGTAAAGCGAGACCCCGACGCGTCCTCGACCTCGAGGGTTCCGTGTTGCACGACTTGTTTGAGAAAGGTGCGAAGAAGCAAACTCATGTCACTCTCCGTAGATCGCTGCGAACGTGCGCTCCTGCGCTGCGTCCCGAAGCCGGCGCGCGGTCTCCCAGAAGGCTGATATGTGCGCGATGAGTTGCCGCTCCTGCACGATGAGCGGATGATCGTCGGCCATTGGATGGCGCCCCTTGGCGACTGCGTCGGCCAGCACGGAAAACACACCCATCCACGGCATGAACGTCTCCGACCATAGGTAGGTCTTCGTGCGCATCGGGTGCAGCCACTGCATCGCTTGCGCAAGCCAAGGGTTGGCGATGACTTTCACCCATGGGCTCATGAACGTGCGATAGACCGCCTCATTCATCTCTGAGATGGTGCGCACCTGCTCGAACGCCTTGCGCGGGTAGTCGAAATGCAAGTCCTCGACCTTGCGCGGCTCAAAACGCACCGAGTACTGATCGCGCCCGCAATCCGGGTCGCCGGTCGGATTGTCGATCCGCATCTCGTAGAGACCCGGCGCGAGCGCCTCGATCTCGGCAAGATTCTCAAGAATGGCGCGGTGCTCGAAGCGCACGACACTGGCCGAGACAAAAATGCCGAGATGGCCAACGTGCGGGTTGGTCAAATAGACGATGCGCTGTCCGGCCTGCTTCAGGGCCGCCGTGCTCTCGTAGACGGCTGGGACCCATCCGAGCGCCTGGTGCGGCGGCGTGATGTTGTCGCCGTAGGACGCGAAGACGACGAGCGGGCTGTTGATCTTGGTAAGATCGACCGTGCAGTGATCGTCGATCCGCAGTTGCCCCTGCTCGAGCTTGTTGCCGACGAACAGGTCCTCGACGATGGTGACGATTTCCTCGCCGCTCAATCGGTAAAAGCCGTTCCACCAGCGCTCGAAGTCGAGGAAGCGATCGCCTTCGCCGTCGATCTTGGTGAAGAGGTTCGCGTACTTGTCCCAGATGGCGTTTCCAGGCTTGAGAGATTCGAAGTTCTGCACCAGCCAGGCACCATCGAAGCGATCCTGGTTGAGGTCGGCGAGAAAGTGCGCGAGCCACACGCCGCCGACGAATCCGCCCAGCATGCGCATCGGGTTTACCCCCGGCTCACCCTCCCAATAGGACAAGGGTGAGCCGTTGAGCACCGTTGGGCCGACCGATCCCGGGCAATGTGCCGACAAGAGCGTCGCGGCCCACCCGCCCTGGCAATTGCCGTAGAGCACGGGTGCCTTGCCGACATGGCGCGCGGCGACCTCCTCGACGAAACGGCGCAGCGCGTCGAGCACGTCGGCGAGTGTCTGGTGCGGGCTCGGCTCGGGGAAGAAGACGACAAAATACACGGGGTGACCGGTGTGCAGCGCCACGCCGACCTCCGAGTCGCGCTTGAAGCCGCCCATGCCAGGGCCATGCCCGGCGCGCGGATCGATGACGATGACCGGCGGCTTTGCCGGATCGACGCAGTCGTCCCAGCAATCCTCGCCAACCTCGGTGATGCGCAAAAGCGCGTAGTTGACCGGGCGCTCGAACTGGCGTGCGTCGAGCAGCGTCTCGTACTTGAAATTGAGCAATGGCGGGAGGCCGGCGCGCTCATGATCGAGCATGTTGTTGGCGCGCCGGCGCAAGGTATCGAAAAAGAGGATCGTCCGCTCCAGCACGTCCCGCTGATAGCTGAGTAAATCGAGGGGCCCGATATCCAGGGCGTTGCGCAGGGGCGCCGGGAGCTCCTCATTAACTTTGCCTTCCTTGCTGTGCGGCTGCCGCGCCACGGAAGGCTCAGGCCGCAATGCCGGCGCACGACTCTTGACCGGCGCGGAGAGGGTCGGCTCTCGCGCCGTAAGGAGCGCTTTGGCTGCCGTCCGCTTTCTGTCCTCAGGCATACGGAACCTCCTCAATCACGCGCCGACGCAAAGAAGTTGAACAGGGCGCCAAAGACGATGGCCACATACCAGCCGTAGACGAGGCTCTCGAAGAGACCGAGAAGGATCCCAAACGCGGTCCAATCGAAGCCTGGGAAGAATTGAAGCCACGGCAGATGCATGCGCACATCCGGCAAGACGAGGCCGAGGGCGACGCAGATGAGATAGGTGATCGCAAAGAACGTGCTCAGGCTCAGACCGAACGCAATAATCGGAATTTCCGCCTGTCGGCTCGTCGTCTCATATCCAGCTGCCATGACACTTGCCTCGATCTAGCTGTTGATGGTGGGCGATCAAGCGTTCGACATCGCGGGCTTCTTGCTTCGACCCTGCGCCCCACTCAATCGCCTACGTCTCGCGAAGAAATTGAACAGCGCGCCGAAGACGATCGCGGCGTAAAAGCCGTACGCCAGGCTCGCGATAAGACCGTGATGGATCCCGGCATCACTCCAGCCGAAGCGGGGAAAGAATTGCAGCCATGCGTGCGTGCCGAGCGCGGGAACAAAAACGGCGAGCCCGACGCAAAGCAGGTACGAAATCGCCAGGAACGCGCTCAAGCTGAAGGCTAAAGCCGTGATCGGAATTTGCGGCGATCTACTAAAGAGCATGTCGTGCCTCACTCGATCGGGACCTGCGGCCGGCTTGCCTGGTTTCGCTGGTCAACGGGATCTGTTCGAGCGCGACTGTGCGGGCAGGCTAACTCCGCCGTATTGATTTAGGTCACGACCGCCGGTCTGCCGAGACACCAATTTTGTAACAGCCGGTAACAGCCCCCGTGGCGGAACTGTTTGCATTAAATTTGATTTCTGCGCGCAGCGGGTTCCTGGCGAGAAAAAATATCGGCCCAGATGCTATTGATGAGCGTGGCCCAGCGTCGAATTTACCATGCTCACCACCCACGCAAGGTGGCTGTTGCCGGTATCTCGACAGGCGGGAAGATGCTGGCGAGCGAGACCGAGCAGAGTGTGTCCGGTCTAAAGGTGACGAGGCCTATCGCGCTGTTACAGAGCCAAGCTGGCGCGAGCCGGCCGGGGGACCGAGGATCTTTCGGCTGGCGGAGAGCCTTGACACGGCGTTTGACGAGATCGCAGATGCCGCGGGGTTGACCGGATGAGCTCACTGATTTCGGGCAATCACTCTCTCGTTTCCCCGTCGCGGAGAACACGGCGGTCCAGAGCATCATAATCGGCGGCTTGCATCTTGGGCGACGTCCGCATGAATGCGACCAGATCCCAAATCTCTTGATCGTCAAGGGACGCCTCCCAGGCGGGCATGCCGGTAAACCTGATGCCATTCTTCGTCACCCAGAACAGCTCGTTCGCGGTCATGTCTTCCACCAGCTCGGCAAGCGGAGGCGCTTGCGGATTAAGCCCCTTCGACATCATCGTTGCCCGTCGGCCCGGCGGGGTATGGCACATGGCGCACGCCTTGCGAAAAATGCGAAACCCATTTTGTGACTGCTCGGGTGCGCCCAACGGTGGCGGTGGCGTCTGAACAGCGCGTGCGTGACGTTGCACGGAGGCTTCGCGCGTGGTGATCAATAGCCAGCGCAACGGCGCCGCATCCTCTACCGTCGCGGCGACATTGAAGATGCCCGAGTACATCACCGCGAGCGCGGTGAGCGCGCCAAGAACGGCGAGGATGCCGAGCCAAGCCAGTAGCGGTGGTAGGATCTCCGCCCGGAATAAAAATCTCATGATACCGCCCTTCTTGCTGTCTTCGTGTGTGGCGTGAGCCGGGGGCGGGACGGTACGCAGTTCGAGCGGCATGCCGCATTTGGGGCAGCGGCCGGGCTCATGGGCCACGACTTCCGGATGCATCGGGCAGGTATATTCGACCA
>JAEXXM010000084.1 GCA_023405815.1 Pseudomonadota bacterium
TCCTTGGTCGGATCGGCGAGGTCGCGGAGCGAAACGATGGTGCCGACCAGCGGCATGCCGATCGAGCCGATCTTCACGGGACCATCGAGCGGGTTGGAGGTGACGACCGGGGACGTTTCGGAGAGACCGTAGCCCTCGACCACCTTGCAGCCGGTGACGGCCTCGAAGCGCTGTTTCACCTCGATCGGGAGCGCCGCGCCGCCTGACAGGCAGAACTTGAGCGATGAAAGATCGAAGTCGGCGATCTTTGGATGGTTGAGGATGGCATTGAACAGCGTCGGCACGCCAGGAAGGATCGTCGGCCTGGTCTTGTCGATGAGCTTCAGAGCCTCATCGAGGTTGAAGCGAGGCATGATGATGATCTCGGCCGCGTGGGCGATGCCGAGGTTCATGACGACAGTGAGCGCGAAGACGTGGAAGAACGGCAGGACGCCGAGGACGCGCTCGACTCCGTCCTCGAGTTCGGGTGCGGTCGCGGCTACCTGCTGCACGTTCACGTAGACGTTGGCATGGCTGAGCATCGCCCCTTTCGGCGTGCCGGTGGTCCCGCCGGTGTACTGGAGCACGGCAATGTCGTTCGTGGGATCGATGTCAACCTTCTCGGGATGGCCGGTTCCGGCCATCACCTCGGCATCGAGCACGATCTTGTCGCGTGCAGGCGAGGCGAGCGGGCGGGCGAGCTCCTTGGAACGGAACAGCCGAAACAGGGTTGCCTTGGCGAGAGGGAGCAGCGCCGGGAATGAGGCGACGACGGCACGCTTGAGGCAGCCGCCGGTCAGCAGGGCCTCCACCTTGTCGAACAGCAGCTTGAGGTCGAGCGTCACCATGAGCTCGGTGTCGCTGTCCTTCACCTGATACGTGAGCTCGGGGACGGTATAGAGGGGATTGAAGTTAACCACCGTGCCGCCGGCCTTGAGGACGGCGAAGAAGTAAATGATGAAGGTCGGCGAGTTGGGCAGCAGCAGCCCGACCTTGGTGCCCTTCTTCACTCCTAGCCTCTGCAACCCGAGGGTGGCCTGATCGACCGCGCGCCCAATCTCGGCGTAGGTCATCGTGCGGCCGAGGAAGTTGGTGCAGGTTAGGTCGCCGAAGCGCTCGACGGCATCGTCGAGCAACTGGTAAAGCGGCGCGACCTTTAGAGGCATTTGCCAGTCGATGCCGCGCGGGTAGTGATCCAGCCATGGCATGGCTGGCTGCGACGCGTTGGCCGGAGGCCCGGTGCGGACCATCGTCGACATCCTCGAGCGTCTCCCGGGCTAGACTACTGGTCGCAGTATAGCGCCAGGCCTATTGCCGGACGGTTGCGGCTCGGCGGCCGCGAAACTAATAACGGGAACTTGAAATCCGCCTTGTTATTGAACACGTTCTGGCAGCATTGGCCAAGTCCCTCGTTGCGGTTACCTGCGGCGGAGCAACGGTTGTAAAGAGGTTTTGCTGTACCGTAGAAGACAGCCGGCGCATGGAGACCGCTCTATGCGTTTTGCCAGGCGGCCCCTCGGGCCGGCTGGAGGCCCTCGGCTAGACTCGCTTGGCGTTTAAGGATATGTGACGCCTCAGCTTGTTGTGCTAGTGGGCTGGCACTAGTTAGAAACGAAGTAATACGGGCCCCAGGCTTCAATAGAGCGGGGGTGGGAGACTGATATGGACGAAGTTGGCACCAAGATCGTCGAGATCCTGAAGAAGCACATGAAGGAGCCGCGCGACGACATCTCGCTGTCGACGCCGCTCACGGATCTCAAGATTGAGTCCCTCGACCTGGCAATGATCGTATTTGATATCGAAGACACGTTCGGCATCGAAATTCCTTATAACGCCAACGAGGACGTCGAGGATTTCAAGACCGTCGGCTCGGTCGTCGATCGCGTTAAGGAACTGGTGGCCAAGGGGCCTGCAGCGGCCGGCGCTAAGGCCTGATCACGAACGTCGGCACAGGGCGCAAGCGTTCGCGCCCGATGCCAGACTGGCGAGCTCCCCCCGCAAGGCTTTTTGCCGGCTCGCACATTAGCTGATACCGCGGCGCCGCTGCGCCGCTCACAACCGGCAGGTAATCAATGTCTAACGCGAACGGTGCACGCCGCGTCGTGGTGACCGGGATGGGCGTCGTTACGCCGATCGGCCTCAACGTTCCCGATTTCTGGGCCTCGATGCACGAGGGCAAGTCTGGCGTCAGCGAGCTTGGCGGGTTCCCGCTCGATGATCTCAAGATCCTCATCGCTGCCCAGATCAAGGACTTCGATCCCAAGCAGCGCTTGAAGCATTTCCAACGCGACAAGCTCGTAATGCACGCGGACCGCTACTCCTGGTTCGCGGCTGCGGCCGCCGACGAGGCGGTGAGGCAGTCGGGCCTCGAGTTCCCCATCGCCAACCCCTACCGCTCGGCCTGCATCGTCGGCTCGGGCGCAGGCGGCCTCGTGACCTACGAGCAGTCGTACCGCGCCCTGTTCCTCGAGGGTAAGCGTGCCACGCACCCGCTGACGCTTTTGCGCATCATCGGCTCGTCGGCGAGCGCCCACGTGGGCATCGAGTTCGGCGTAAAGGGGCCGACGTTCGCCACCTGCTCGGCCTGCTCAACGGCGACCCACGCCATCGGCATCGCCAGGGACTACATCAAGAATGGCGTGGTCGACGTGGCGATCGCGGGCGCCTCGGAGTCGGTGATCAACTACGGCACGATGAAGGCCTGGCAGGCACTGCACGTTCTCTCGCCCGAGGGCTGCTTCCCGTTCGCCAAGAAACGTAACGGAACCGTGCTGGGTGAAGGCGCGGGCATCCTCGTCCTCGAGTCCTACGAGCACGCAAAGGCGCGTGGGGCAAAGATCCTCGCCGAGATCGTCGGCTACGGCACGTCCTCGGACGCCAAGGACATGGTCAATCCGGACATCGAGGGCCCGAAAGAAGCCATGCGCATGGCGCTCGAGGATGCGCAAATCACCCCGTCAGATATCCAGTACCTCAATGCGCACGGCACGGCGACGACGATCAACGACGCCAACGAGACGCGTGCCATCAAGGCGGTGTTCGGCAACCACGCCAAGAACCTCGCCATCTCGTCGACCAAGTCCATGACCGGGCATCCGCTCGGAGCCGGCGGCGGGATCGAGGCGGCGGCCTGCATCTCGGCGCTGAATGAAGGCTGGGTGCCGCCGACGATCGGCCTCGACGATCCAGATCCCGAGTGCGACCTCGACTACATCCCCAACGTTGGCCGCAAGCTCGACGTCACCTATGCGATGTCGAATTCGTTCGCCTTCGGTGGCCTCAACGCGGTGCTCGTCTTCGGGCCGGCTCCAGCCTAAGCGTTACCGCACGACGTTCGGAAAAGCTCAGCGCCACGCCCTCGGGCGTGGCGCAATTGCATCGGAAGCTGGATGCACGTGGGGCAAATGCCAGCGCTCAGGCCGACAATATCCATTACTGATAAGGGCTTGTGCTACGGCGGAGCGGGGAGGCCGGCGCCGTAAACGGTGCCGCACGCGGGGGGATTGATGACAACCCGTGTCGATGACAGACTGGCGCCAAGGACAGCATGAGACTGACCGGCTTGGGAGACGGACGATGCGCGAGATCGTGATCCGTGCAGGCAAGGTTGCTATCCGCGCGCGACTTCTGGAAACGCCGACGGCGGAGCGCATCTGGGAAGCTCTTCCGATCCACGCCGAAGCCAAGATGTGGGGGCGCGAGGTCTACTTCAACGCGCCGGTACGATCGGACCCCGAGCCCGGTGCGCGTGAGGTGGTCAATGCCGGCGAGATCGCCTTCTGGCCGGACGGCGAAGCGATCGCCATAGGGTTCGGGCCGACGCCCGTCTCGCGCCGGGGCGAAATCCGCATGGCAAGTCCGTGCAACATCTGGGCGATGGCGCTCGACGACGTCAGCAGCCTGAAGTCCGTGCACGCCGGCGAGGGCATTTCCATCGTCGATGCAAACGGCCACGACGCCTGACATCGATCTCCAGAAGCGCTGTCGTATTGCTGCGCCTTACCGAATTCCCTGTATAGCTTCGCACCAGCGCCTTCTTGTGCAGCGCAGCGATTGTGCTAGCCTTTCCGCCTCACTCCTCTGTTGGTCTCGTGCATCGGCTACCCCGAGCGGGAGGACGGACGTGGACATGCTCGTGCGGTTTATGGTCGGCGTCGCGGCTGCTTGGATCACACCCGATCCCGTCCCGCAGCAGGGACATCCTGCGGCCTACGAGGAGCGCTGCACCGAGCAGCGCTGCCACCTTCGCCTCGTGCGCTGAGCGGGCGTTTTGCCCTTAGATTCACCGCTGCAGCCATTCAGACCCGATCTTGACGTAGGAGCGCTTCACGGCCGCCCATGCGATGCGGTGGGCAGCTTCCTCCTGGCGCGGATCGCCTTCGTGCGCGGCAAAGGCATTGTTGAACGCCGTCCGGTAGATGTCCTGGGCGTGGGATGGGAGGTGATCTCTCACGCTAAGGGGCAGATCGGAGTTCGTGACATAAGGCATGGCGGTGCGCCGGCTTCGAAATGAGCAACGTTCAGGCGCCGATGGCTTCGAAGATCATCGATGTCGCCATGCCATTGAGGGCGAGGTTGTTGCACATGGCATGGGCGATCGCGCGCTTGCGTGGGGTCACCGGCGTGTAGTCCAGGTCGCAGCGCGGGTCGGGATCGTCGAGGGCGATGGTCGGCGGAACGATGCCGCTTTCGATGGACTTGATACAGGCGATGGCCTCGATAGCGGGGGCGGCGCCTAGCGCATGTCCGGTCATCGACTTGGTCGAGGAGATGGAGAGATCGGGCGCGTTGTGCGCGAAGATCTCCTTCAGCGCCTCCGTCTCGCGCACGTCGTCCTCGACGATACCATCGCCGTGGGCGTTGACGTAGGCGATGTCGCCGGGGGCTAAGCCGGCGTCATCGAGCGCCTCCTGCCTCACGTGGACGGCAACCTCCTTGTCGACACCGAACATGGAGTTGGACCCGGTCGCCATGCCGAAGCCGGCGAGCTCGGCGATGGGCCGCGCGCCGCGCGTGCGCGCGTGGCTCTCAGCCTCGAGCACGAGAATGCCGGAAGCCTCGGCGAGCACCGTGCCGTTGTGGCGCCTGGCGAACGGGAAGCAGCCGTCGGGCGAGAGCATATGCAGGGCGTTGCAGGCGAGCAGCGCACTGTAGGTCACGGTGCTGTCGGCGCCGCCGACGATGGCGATATCGACGAGGCCGCGGCGGACGTAGTCAAAGCCCATGCCGATGGCGTGGGCGGCGCTGGCTCCGGCGCTGCAGAGGGCGAGAGTCGGTCCCTTGATGCCGTACTCGATGCCGATGTGGGCAGGCGCGGAGGACGAGACGATGCGCGGCAGTAACATCGGGTGCACGGCGCGCTTGCCGGCGAGGTAGCGGTCGCGGCCGGCAATCTCGACGGCGACGTGTCCGCCCGCGGCGGAGCCGACGAAGCAGGCGACGCGCTGGGGGTTGTCAAGCGGAAAGGAGAGACCCGCCTGTGCCATGGCTTCATCGGCGGCTGCGGCGGCGAGCCAAGCGTAGCGGCTGGAGTGCAGGATGGACTTGTCGCGCGACCACTTGGACAGGCGCTTCATCTGATCGAAGCCCGAGATGCGCGCTGCAATCCCGATCGGAACCTCTTCGGCAATGCCGTCGACCGGGCCGATGCCGGATCTGCCGGCGCATAGGGCCTGCCAATAGTCGGTGACACTCTGGCCGATGGGTGTCACTGTGCCCATGCCGGTGACGACGACGCGACGGTGCAAGTTTGCCTGCAGCATGACAGACGCACGGATGAAAAGAGGACGAAGCGTATCGTAATATCCCAGCACGATACTTTATCGACGTTGAAGCAGCATTACCAAACGCATCGCGAACTTCCGGTCGCACTTGCGTAAAATTGCTTTGTGAACGGACTTTTGGACGGCTCGGGCATCCCGCAAACTGAACGGTTGCCGCCAAATGAGTGCGGTGGTGCTGATTCAAGTCAGCAAAAGGCGGTTCGGCTCCCGCGCTCTACAGGGCCAAGCACAAAGGGTGTAACCGCACCGAGCTGGCGTTTGACCTCGCGGCGTGAGGCTTGCGCTGGGGGAAGTGGCCCCGGCGTCTGGTGGGCAGGCTGTGAGGCCTAGACCTCGCCCTTCAGCCCCTTCTCGAAGTACTTGTGAATGATCCGCTCCTGGTTCTGGAGCAGCCAGTCGATCGAGGGCTCGCCCTGCATCGCCTTGTGAATGGCGCGCTGAGTCGCCTCGCGATGGATATTGAAGAGGATCTTGTGGTCGAGGTTGTCGATGGTGGCGACCATGGGGTTGAGCCACACCGACACGATGATGCCGAGGTCGTTCGCCTTTTCCCGCGGGATATCGCCGACACGTACCGCATCGAGCACACCCATGGCCGTGGCGTACTGCACGGTGCCCATGAGGATGTTGGTGTAGCGCTCGTTGTCGACCGTCACCTTGCTGACGCACAGCGTCGGCGGTCGCACCATGACATCGGTGTTGAGGAGCGCGAGGACGCGACTGTGGCCCTTCACCTGGTTGCCGAGCAGGTTGGCGAACGTAGCTCCGAACGGGCCGTCCATCTCGCCGATGGCGACCTCGGGCTCGGCGGCGGTGCCGGGCGGCCCGCCGGCCACGAGGGCTTCGCCGATGCGCACGCCGAATCTAGCGGTCGTCATGTGCTGTTCCTTTTGTTTGGCGCCCGAGCAGCAGGTGGTCTGACGGCTCCGGTCAGGCGGCGTCCGGCACGGTGCTGCGGGTGGCTTCGAGCAGCCAGTGGGCGAAGCTGTCGGCATAGCTGCGGAACATTGCCAGCTCGAAGGTCGGGGCGTCGTCGATCCGCCAGATCAGCACGCCGATGTGGCTCGCATGGGTGATCGCAGCGGCGTTGAGGGCAAATGTGCGCGGGTGCAGGTCGATGGGGATGCCCTTTGCGAGCACCTCGCGTGCGAGTGGGCCGGAGACGCGCACGACGACGCGGCCGTCGGACTGGTCGACCACTGACGCGAGGCCGGCGAGGTGCTGCTTCAGCTCGACCTCGAGATCGCGCCCACTGGCACGGTCGGCAATCGCCAACCATTGGTCGGGACCGAGCCAGACAAAGGCGATCCCGTTCCCAACGACGCGCTCGGGCCTGGTCGGCAGCTCGACGCCGTAGACCTGGCGGACGGCTGCGGTCAGAGCCTGCACGCGGCCCTTGCCGGCGGCAAAGCTCGCCATGGTGAGATTCTCGCGCGGCTCGATGGAAAGGCTCGGCGAGGAGAACGGCTCCAAGTGCGAGAAGGCAGACGTCGGTTTCAATGTGCTGTCAGCCACGGACGCGCACTCCTTCTGGGTCGACGAAGACGGGTTTGACCACCTCGACCAGCGTGTCGCCACCGCGGACGGGGTCGTAGGCGCGAACGATCTCGCCGATGCGCTTGGGGCCGTGCTTCAACAGCCCGAGGCCGACCCAATGGCCGTTCGAGGGCGAGTAGGCGACGGAGGTCATGTAGCCCTCGTCGTTCTCGGCCGTCGGCTTGGCGCCCTTGGCGAGGAAGTGCGCGCCGGAGCGCAGCCGTGCGGAGCGGTCGACGGGGCGGAAGCCGACGAGAGCCGGGCGGTCAGGGTCGGTGAGGCCGGGGCGGGTGCCGAGCACGCGGCCGATGAAGTCCTTGGTCTTCGACACCATTCCGCCGAGGCCGACATCCTGAGGTGTCGTGTTGCCGTTGAGCTCGGGGCCGCTGATGTGGCCTTTCTCGATGCGCATCACGCCGAGCGCCTCGGTGCCGTAGGCGCAGGCGCCGAACTCGCGGCCGGCCTCCCAGAGCCGGCGCATCAGGGCGTCGCCGTAGCGGGCGGGCACGCCGATCTCGTAGGCGCGCTCGCCGGAGAACGAGAGGCGGAACAGGCGCGCCTTGATGCCGCCGCAGACGGTGATCTCGCCGACCTGCAGGTAGGGGAATCCGGCATCGGAGATGTCGAAGGCGGGATCGACGATCTTCTGCAGCAAATCGCGCGACTTCGGGCCGGCGATGGCGTACTGGGCCCACTGCTCGGTGGCGGAGATGATCTGCACGTCGAGCTCGGGCCACAGCCACTGGCTGCAATACTCCATATGCTGGAGCGCCTTCACTGCGTTGGCCGTGGTGGTGGTGATGAAGTAGTGGTTCTCGGCGAAGCGGGCGACGGTGCCGTCGTCGAAGAGGATGCCGTCCTCGCGCAGCATGCCGCCGTAGCGCGCCTTGCCAATAGCGAGGCTCTTCAGGTTGTTCATGTAAATGCGGTCGAGGAACACGGCGGCGTCGTTGCCCTGCACGTCGACCTTGCCGAGCGTCGACACATCGCAGATGCCGACAGCATTGCGCACGGTGTTGACCTCGCGCGTGACCGTCGCGAGCCAGTCCTTCTCGCCCTTGCGCGGGAAGTAGCTCGGGCGCAGCCACAGGCCGGTCTCGACGCAAACGCCGCCCTGTTCCTTCGCCCACTTGTAAGAAGGCGGCAGGCGCGTCGGCTTGAAGCTCTTGCCGCGGTGGTGACCGGCGAGCGCGCCGACGGCGACGGGAACGTAGGGAGGACGGGCGAGGGTGATACCCGTCTGCGGGATGGTACGGCCGGTCAGCTCGGCCATGATGGCGAGGGCGTTGACGTTGGCGGTGCGGCCCTGGTCGGTCGCCATGCCGAGGGTGGTGTAGCGCTTCAGGTGCTCGACGGCGCGGAAGCCCTCGCGCTCGGCAAGCTCGATGTCCTTGTCGGAGACGTCGTTCTGGAAGTCGACGAAAGCCTTGCCCGAATGCTTGGCGACACGCCAGAGCGGCTCGATGGCATCGCTCTCGTCCTCGGCCTTCGGCACCGGGGTGGAGATCGGCGCTGAGCCCTCGCCCGCTACCGCTGCGGCACCGGCGGCCGCGCCCGCGGACAGGGCCTTGTGGAGGGAGAAGTCGCCGGCGACGGCGCCCCCGATGGTCATGGCCGGCGGCAGGGTCCCCGGCACGAAGCAGTGCAGCCGATCGTTCCAGACCGGCTTCGAGCCGAGATGCGTCGTGAGCTGGATGTTCGGGTTCCAGCCGCCTGAGACGGCGATGAGATCGCAGAAGAGGCGGACCTCAGAGCCGCTGTGTGTGCGCACGAGGGCGCCGGAGACGCGCTTCTTGCCGAGCGCGCGAGTGACGACCGCGCCCGCCAGGAGCTTGGTGCCGATGCTGCCTGCTATACGCGAGACGGCTTCGGACGACTTCTTGCGGGAGTCGACGATGGCCACGACGTTGGCGCCCGCGCGAGCCAGATCGGTGGCCGTCGTGGCGCCGTAGTCGTTGTTGGTGAAGACGACGACGCGGTCGCCGGGCACGACGCCGTATCTGTTGATGTAGGTACGCACCGCGCCCGCGAGCATGACGCCGGGGCGATCGTTGTCGCCGAACACGATGGGCCGCTCGGTAGCTCCCGATGCGAGCACCGCGCGCCTGGCGACGATGCGCCAGATGCGCTGCCGAGGATGGTGATCCTTCGGCGCCGGGAGATGGTCGCCGACGCGCTCGATGGCGCCGTAGGTGCCGCCGTCATAAGTGCCGAACACGGTGGTGCGGCGGAGGATGGTCACCTCCGGCAGCGCGGCCAGCTCCTGCTCGGCCGAGCGCACCCACTCGCGCGCCGGGCGCCCGTCGATGAGGGCGCCATCGTCGATGGCGCGGCCGCCGAGGGCCGGCTGCTCGTCGACGAGGACGACGCGCTTGCCCTGGCGTGCGGCGGCGAGGGTGGCCATCAGGCCGGCGGGTCCGCCGCCGATGACGAGCACATCGGTATGGACCGTTGCCTTCTCGTATTGGTCGGGATCGGCGCTGTCGGCGGCGCGGCCGAGGCCGGCGGCGCGGCGGATGGCGGGTTCGTACAGCTTTTCCCAGAACTTCGCCGGCCACATGAAGGTCTTGTAGTAGAAGCCGGCGACGAAGATCGGCGACAGCAGCGAGTTGATGCTCATGACGTCGAAATCGAGCGAGGGCCAGCGGTTCTGGCTGGTCGCTTCGAGCCCATCGAAGAGCTCGGCCGTGGTGGCCTTGGTGTTGGGCTCGCGGCGGGCGCCGGTGCGCAGCTCGATGAGGGCGTTGGGCTCCTCCGAGCCGGCGGCGATGATGCCGCGCGGGCGGTGATATTTGAACGAGCGGCCGGCAAGGACAACGCCGTTGGCGAGCAGCGCGGAGGCGACCGTGTCGCCGGGATGCCCCCTATAGGTTACGCCGTCAAAGCTGAACTCGATCGTGCGGCTCCGGTCGATGAGGCCGCCGGCGGAGAGGCGCTGGGGCTGTAGCGGGTCGCGGGTTGGCGTGTGTTCCGGGCGAGCCATTACGCGGGGTCTTTCGTTTCAGATGCGGTGCTGAGGGCGACGGTCTTGGCGGGCTCCACGGAGGCAATGATGTGCGTAGAGACATCGCGGGTGACGACGAGCCAGGCATGGCAGCCGGCGGCGTGGTACCAAAGCTCGCGGTGCTTGCCCGGCGGATTGGTACGCTCGTAGACGTAGGCGACGAAATCTGACGTGGCGGTCGGGCTCGACGCATCGGGCCGGCGCACGGTGGCATCGCCCGAATAGAGGAACTCATCGAGGCTGCGCTCGCCGCAGTAGGGACACGCTATGCGCATTGTGGGTGCTCTCCCGGCGTCGAATAATCAGTGAAGGTTGGGCTGCGGACCCATACCCTTCTCGTCGATGGCATGCCCGGTCGCGAAGCGATCGAGGCGGTAGGCGGAAGCGACGTCGTGCGAAGACTCGCGCGCCAGGAGGTGTGCGAAGCACAGGCCCGAGGCGGGCGTCGCCTTGAAGCCGCCGTAGCACCATCCGGCGTTGAGATAGAGGCCGGGGATCGGCGTGCGGTCGATGATGGGGCTGCCGTCCATCGACATATCCATGATGCCGCCCCAGTGGCGCAGCATGCGGATGCGGCCGATACGCGGCATCAGCGCCATGCCACCTTCGCAGACGTCCTCGACGACCGGCATATTCCCGCGTTGGGCGTAGCTGTTGTAGCCGTCGAGGTCGCCGCCGAAGACGAGACCGCCCTTGTCCGACTGGCTGATGTAGAAATGGCCGGCGCCAAAAGTCACTACGCAGTCGATGAAGGGCTTAATGGCCTCGGTCACGAAAGCCTGGAGGACGTGGCTTTCGATCGGGAGCTTCAAGCCTGCCATCGCGGCAACGCGCGAGGAGCTTCCGGCGACGGCAAGCCCGACCTTTCCGGCTCCGATAAAGCCGCGCGTGGTCTCGACTCCGCGAACATTGCCGTCCTCGATGCGGAACCCTTTGACCTCGCAGTTCTGGATGATGTCGACGCCGAGTTGATCGGCCGCGCGCGCATATCCCCACGCCACCGCATCATGCCGCACCGTCCCGCCGCGCCGCTGCAGCAGGCCGCCATGGATGGGGAAGCGGCCGTTCTCGAAGTCGAGGAACGGCAGCATCTTGCGAACGGCCCGCTGATCGAGCAGCTCGGCGTCGACACCGTGCAGGCGCATGGCATTGCCGCGGCGCGCAAAGGCATCGCGCTGGGCGTCGGAGTGATAGAGGTTGAGCACTCCGCGCTGGCTGACCATGGCGTTGTAGTTGAGCTCCTGCTCGAGCTGCTCCCACAACTTCATGGACAGCTCGTAGAACGGAATGTTCCCCGGGAGCAGGTAGTTGGAGCGGACGATCGTGGTGTTGCGGCCGACGTTGCCGCCGCCGATCCAGCCCTTCTCGAGGACGGCGACGCGGGTGATGCCGTAGACCTTGGCGAGGTAGAACGCGGTCGCCAGGCCGTGGCCGCCGCCGCCGACGATGACGACGTCGTAGTCGGTTTTCGGGGCGGCGTCGCGCCAGGCCGGCCCCCATCCCTTGTGGCCCCGGAGGGCCTCGCGGAGGACCGAGAAGATCGAGTAGTGCTCGCTGGCCATGGATGCGTCTATCCGTTTTCTGGGTGTTCACCAGTACGCCGAAACGGGATTGTGGCCTCTATAAGCTTTGCTTATAGTGCGGGGAATGTCTAAGAATCCTGCCCCGCTGCCGTTCGACCTGAAATCGCTCGAGGTCTTCCTTGCCATCTGCGAGACGGGAACGATGTCGGCTGCCGCGCGCACGCTCGGCATGACGCAGCCCGCCGTATCACAGTCGATCGCCGACCTGGAGAAAAGCCTGGGTTTCAAGCTCCTCGACCGCGATGTGCGCCCGCTCGCGGTGACGGTGGCAGGCGGCTTGTTGCGGCAGAGAGCGAGCGCATTGATCAACGAGGCGCGGCAGATCGCGCCCATATTGCGCCAGACCGAGCGCGGGAAGCTTCCCATCATCCGCGTCGGCCTCGTCGACTCTCTGACGCGCGCGCTTTCGATCCCGCTGGCGAACTACCTTTCCACGATCGCCGACGAGGTATCGATCCTGTCAGGGCTGACGGCGCTGCACGCGGGTGACCTGCTGACGCGGCGACTCGATCTGTTCCTCGGCGTCGACGATCTCGAGAACTGGACCGGCCTGGAGCGCTGGCAGTTCGCCAAAGAGCCTTATTGCCTCCTGCTTCCCGAAGGAACGAAGGGGCCGCGCACCGTCGGAGAGCTGAAATCGCTGGCCGGATCGATGCCGCTCATCCGCTTCAGCGCGCGATCGCAGACGGGGCTGCAGATCGAGGCGCACATGCGCCGTCTCGGTCTCTCTGCGCCACGCACGATCGAGTTCGACAACCCGTATGCCGTGACGGGCATGGTCACGGAGGGTCGAGGATTTGCGATCACGACGCCGCTGTGCGTCGGGGAGTCGGCCATTCAGGGTGCCGGGTTCGTCATGGCGAAGCTGCCCGGCCCGCAAGTCTCTCGCGCGCTGACTCTGGTGGCGCGGCACCGTGAGCTGGGCCGCATACCTCGGGACCTGAGCGAGCTGGCGCGTGGTGTTCTTGCCGACGCCTTGGCGGACAGCAAGCTCGCGGCAAATCACAGGAACACCTTGCCGCCCGTGGCGGCGATGGTGGCGCCAGAGACGTAGAGAGCGGAGAGGGGGGAGGCTATGCCGATGACGCTATGCCGCCAAGATCGCCTATGTAGAGCGGGAACCACGCCGTGAAGCGATGCGGATGCTGGACAAGCTCGCTACTCAGCGATTGAAACGAGCGCCATTCGTGCGCCTCTGCCTCCCCGGGGTCGGGAACGACATCACCGTCCCATGTGCCGACGAAGAGGTGCACCAGCTCGTGCTCCGTCAGCCCGCCTCCGACCTCGGCGCGGTAGATCAGGCGTCGGCGCAGGGCCAAGGGGCATGAGAAGCCCATCTCCTCGGAGAGCCGCCGCGATGCGGCGGCGGTTATATCCTCGCCGGGACGTGGATGGCCGCAGCATGCGTTCGTCCACAGGCCGCCCGAGTGGTATTTGCCCTTGTTGCGCTTCTGAAGGAGCACGCGGCCCGTGCCATCGTGCACAAGGATGGAGAAGGCGCGGTGCAACTCGCCGCGGCGATGCACGTCAAGCTTGGGCGCTGTTCCCAATGGGCGATCCTCGGCATCGACGAGGATGACGCGTTCCTGTGCATCGTTCATGGTGAGGCGGGCTCCATGCCGGCGCCATTGTGGGCACCGAGCGCATTGCGGTCAAACACGTGCTCCAGCATCAGGTGCTTCACGCCTGCTGCATCGATCGGGCCGGCGGGAAGAAGCTCGGGCTCGGAGGAGATAATGACGGGGCCGCGTTCCGGGCTGGTGTCCGCCCGGCCGTGCGAGCCGCGCACGAGCGATGCGTCGAGCGGAATGACATCCATCAGGGCGCGAAGTCCGAGTGCTCGCTTCAAGAGCCGCCAGCCGACGGCGAGCTTTGGGTTGCCAATTGCCGGATCGAAGAACAGCTCGACAGGGTCGTAGCCGGGCTTGCGGTGGATCTCGACCGTGCGGGCGAAATCCGGGGCCCGGGCATCGTCGAGCCAGTAATAGTAGGTGAACCACGCATCGGGCCGCGCGAGGACTACGAGCTCGCCTGAACGCTCGTGCGCAAGGCCCTTCGCGCCTTTTTCCTCCTCGCCCCAGATATCGTCGATACCGCCGAGCTGATCGAGCAGCGCGCGCACGCGGGGAATATCGGTCCTGTCGGCGATGTACACGTGCGCGACCTGGTGGTCGGCAACGGCAAAGGCACGCGATTGGGGCGGATCGAGCAGCTCGCCGCCTTGCTCGTCGCGCACGGCGAGGAAGCCGGCTTCGCGCAGCGCGCGGTTGATGTGCACGGGCCGCTTCACCGGGACGATGCCGTACTCGGAGAGGACGATTACGCGCCTGCCCTTCGCCTCGGCTGCCCCGATCAGGTCACCGACGACGGCATCTATTTCCTGTAGGTCCGGGCCGACAGCCGGGTCGTCGGGGCCGAGCCGCTGCAGGCAATAGTCGAGATGAGGCAGGTAGGCGAGCGTCAGTGTCGGATCGCGGGTTTCCATGACGTGCAGTGTCGCGTCGGCGATCCAGCGGGTGGAAGAGATGTTGGTCGCGGGACCCCAGAACGAGAACAGGGGGAACGGCCCGAGCTTCGCTGTCAGCTCGTCGCGCAGCTCGGCCGGCTGTGCGTAGCAATCGGGAATCTTGCGCCCGTCGGCCTTGTAGATGGGGCGCGGCGTGACGGCGTAATCCGCCCTGGAGGCCATATTGTACCACCAGAACATGTTGGCGCAGGTGAAGCGCGGATCGCGGTCCTTGCCGGCGTCCCATACGCGCTCGCCGGACAGCAGCCGGTTCGACTGCCGCCACAGCCAGATCTCGTAGAGGTCGCGGAAGAGCCAGCCGTTAGCGACCGCGCCATGCCCGCTCGGCGGCAAGCCGGTGAGGAAGGTCGCCTGTACCGAGCAGGTGACGGCGGGAGTGACCGTCTGCAGCGCGCGCATGCCGCCGCGCGCGGCGAAGGCGGCGAGCCGCGGCGTGTGCGGCCCGATCAGCTCCGGCGTCAGTCCGACAACGTTGAGGACGAGAAGCGGATGCATGACCGCGGCAGCCCTCCCGCAGCTACTTTTTCAGCGAGTCGATGAAGGCGATGATCTGCAGGATCTGGTCTTGCGTGATGCCGCGCTTGGAAAACGCCTTCATGGCACCCGAGGCGCCCGAGTGGATGATCTCGAACTTGCCCACATCCGTATTGGCCCGCTCGTTGATGACGACGTCGTCGGTCAGGTTCGGTCCCATGCCACCGGAGGCGTCGGGCTTGTGACAGACTTGGCAGTTGTCGTTGAAGAGCTTCTTGCCGGCGGCGATCGCGTCGGCGTTGCCGACGTAGGGATTCGTCCCGGTGTCGTGGAACGACTTCACCGCGTCGGAGAACGTCTCGCCCTTGATGGGGCTCACGTCGATTGGGGAGTCATCGAGGGCGTTGCGGAACTCGACGGCAAGGGCCGGGACGGCAAGTGCGGCAGCGAGCGCGAGGATGGAGATGATGCGGGACGTACGCATTGGCAAGGGCATATCAGGGCATTCCTATGGGCATTGGCACACGGCAACAGGGCCCCTCGCAGACGGGATGGAGGGGCCCTGCCGTCATCGCCTGAACGCTACGGCGATCATTTCTTCGTCTTTGCGACCTCGGCACCGGCCGGGACCTTGTCCGCCGCTACGACGCGCCACAGCGCGCCGGGCGGGTTGGCCAGCGGACCCTTGTCGTCGGTGTAGAAGCAGTCGCAGTTGACGGCGAGGACGGTGCCGTCCTCATCGTTGTTGCCGGACGTGAACTGGAGCGACGTCTGCAGCAGTTCCTGAAGCTGCCACTTCTTGCCGTCCCACCCGGTTCCGAATACGCGGCCCGAGCACCAGTCGCCGGTGAGGAACACGCCGTTCATTCCGGCGTAGTTCGCAACGCCGAGACCCATGACCGAGCAGCCCCAGCCGTCCTTCAGCTTCTCGGCGCCCGGATAGGGTTCCTGGTGCGGGTACTCGGCGACCGGCAGCACGCCGACCTGTGGGCACTTGTCGTCGGGGCCGGTCATCGGGTGGCAGTTCGTACCCATGTTGAACTTCCAGCCGTAGTTCTGGCCGCCCTTGCTGTCGGCTGGCTGCCAGTCGATCTCCTCGAGATGGTTCTGGCCGACGTCGGCGATGAATAGGCCGCCGTTCTTACGGTCGAAGCGGAACGAGTACGGATTGCGCAGGCCGTAGGCCCAGATCTCCGGACGCGCGCCCATGTGGATCTTTGAGAAGCCCTCCTCGGTAATGCCGAAGAGCGCCATCATGCGATCCTGGTAGGCATGCGCGAAGGGATTGCCCTCGGGAATCTTGTAGCCGACGTTGTCGGGCGTATTGACGTCGATGCGGAGCAGCTTGCCCCACAGCACGTCCTTGCGCTGACCGGCGTCCAGAGGATCGCCTTCCCAGCCCGCGTCGCCCTTGCCGACATAGAGATAGCCGTCGGGACCGAACTCGATGCCACCGCCGTAATGGTTGTAATAGGGCTGTGGGATGATGGTGATGACCTTGGCCGACTTTTGCGCCTGATCGACCGTCACCTCGTCAGGGCTTCCGGGATCGACCGTGTAGCGCGTTATCATGTGTGCGCCGTTGAACGGCAACGACGAGTAGCTGACATAGAAGTGGCCGTTCTCCTTGAACTTTGGATCGAAGGCGACGGCCCACAGTCCTTGCTCGACGAAGCCGGTCTGCACCTCGCTGCCAAGCGGCGTGTTCTTGGTGAGGTCGAGGAACGGCTTCTCGAGCACCTTGCCGCCTTTGACGACCTTGATGCGCCCGACGCGCTCGACGACGAAGATGCGTCCCGAACCGTCGAATGCAGAGGCGACGCCCACCGGGTCGTTGAAGCCATCCGCAATCTTGACGAGGGCGATCTTGGGATCGCCGGGTAGCTTACCGCCGGGACGTGCGACCTGAGAGGGCTCGCTCGGCACGGTTTGAGCGACGACCGCAGTCGTGCTCAAACAGGCGATGACGGCCATCCCTATCGACGCGGCCTTTATCAACCGCATTCGCATTGAACGTTCTCCCATTTCCATTGTTCTGACGGCGCGTTGCGTTCCACGCACGCGATCGCACGTGCTCGGCGATCCAATGATCTTGGGCAGCCGATCTGCGATGTTTGGACGCTAGTGAATGTAATTTCACACCACAATGGATGGTGCAGTGCAATTTCTCAATTTGAGCGCGATTGCCGATTTAGGGAACCAAATTATTCCATTTCTTCCCATGCATTTTTGCAAACTAATCCCTTGCCAAGAATTGGTGGTTGTGCGGTTCGAAAAACATCAAGCAAAACCGTTGCTTGCATGCATTAAAGCGCGCATGATCCGGGCCTGCACGAGGTCGCAATGTCGCATCTCTGCGCGGTTCCGGAGCCGTAATTGGCCGCAAAGCCAGGTGGTTCCGGCAATTCCGGGGAAGGTCCGGCAAGAAACATATTGAGCAGGGGAAGTGCGTGGGAACGGCTGTCAGCGATGCATTGGCAAAAATCGAGGCGTGCGGTGAAGAAAGGACATTCGTTCAGCGGTTTTCGGTTCCCTTTGAATTCCCGGTATATTTCACGCGTGATGTCTTCTCCGAAGGAAACGCGGTTCTTGCGGAGGCTCTGACGGCAGGTGTCGGCAGCCAGCGGCGCCGGGCGATGTTCTTCGTCGACGAGGGTGTCGTTCGCCAGATGCCCGATCTCGCGAGGCGCATCGGCTCATACCTTGCCGCTGCGGGCATAGAACTCGTGGCGCCGGTCGAGGTCGTCGTGGGCGGAGAGCGGTCGAAGAACGAGCCCGGGCTGGTTGAGCGCATGCAGCGCCGTCTGGTGACGTGCGGCCTTGATCGCCATTCCTATGTCGTCGCGGTCGGCGGTGGGGCGATGCTCGATCTCGTCGGCTACGTCGCGGCGACGACGCATCGCGGCATCAGGCACTTGCGCATCCCGACGACGGTTCTGGCTCAGAACGACTCCGGCGTCGGCGTGAAGAACGGCGTCAACGCGTTCGGCTACAAGAACATGCTCGGCACGTTCGTGCCGCCCGTAGCGGTCATCAACGATTCAGCGTTTATCGACGTGCTCCCCGGCCGTGACAAACGCGCCGGCATGGCCGAAGCCGTGAAGGTCGCGCTGATACGAGATGGTGCATTCTTCAACTGGCTCGAGGAGAAGGCGGAGGCGCTCGCCCTCTTTGCGTCCGAGCCGCTCGACCGGCTGATCCGGCACTGCGCGCTCCTGCACATGCGGCAGATCGCGACGGGCGGCGATCCTTTCGAGCGCGGGAGCGGCCGGCCGCTCGATTTCGGCCACTGGTCGGCGCACAAGCTGGAGGCGTTGTCCGGCTACGAGCTTCGGCACGGGGAGGCCGTGGCCATAGGCGTCGCGCTCGACACGCGGTATTCCGTGCTGGCGGGGCTGCTCGCAGCGGGAGCGGACGAGCGCGTCCGGGCCGTTCTCAAGCGTCTCGGGTTCTCGCTGTGGCATCCCGTGTGTGATGCGCGCAGAGGACAGGGAGAACGTCTACTTCTCGCCGGCCTGGAAGAGTTCCGCGAGCATCTCGGTGGAGAGCTGACCGTGACGCTCCTGTCGGGCATCGGCACCAGTGTCGACGTGCATGCCATGGATCACGGTCTCATCGACGAGGCCATCGAATGGCTGCGGCCGCGGGATATCGCCTGATGCGCCTGTCGCTGCCGGGCTCGCCCCACTTGACGTACTGTACGAACATTCACGCTGGCGAGCGCTGGGCCGATATCGAGGCGGCACTGCGGCGGCATCTCCTGCCGATCAAGGCGGAAGTGTCGCCGGACCGTCCGATGGGCGTCGGCTTGCGCCTCTCGGCGGAAGCGGCCGAGGAGCTTAGCGCTCAGTGCGTGCTTGCTTCGCTGCAGGCATTCCTGCGCCAATCCGATCTCTACGTCTTCACCATCAATGCCTTCCCCTACGGGTCCTTTCATGGCACCCGCGTCAAGGAGCAGGTGTACGAGCCGGACTGGCGCGATGATCGCCGCCTGCGGTTCTCCAACCGCTGCGCCGATCTGCTCGCGCAGTTGCTGCCCGAGGGCGTGGAAGGGAGCATCAGCACCGTCCCGGGAGCCTACAAGGCCAGCATCGAGGGTCCCGCCGACGTCGCGCGCATGGTCGAGCTCTTGGTCCGGCACGCCGCGCATCTCAACGCCATCGCATCGGACACGGGCAAGCCGATTTCGCTCGCGCTGGAGCCAGAGCCCTGCTGCTTTCTCGAGACGATCGACGAGGCGATCGATTTCTTCACCGAGCATCTCTTCGCGCGCCCGGCAGTGGAGAGCTTCAAACGGCTTACCGCTCTTTCGGCGCGCGAGGCGCGCGAGGCGCTGCACCGGCATCTCGGCATCTGTCTCGACGTGTGCCATGCGAGCGTCGAGTTTGAGGACCCGATCGAGTGCCTGGGTAGGTTGTCGGCCGTGGGCATTAATGTGCCGAAGATCCAGCTCAGCTCGGCACTTCGCATCCCATCCGTGGACGAGAGTGCCGCCGCTTTGCTGGCGCCGTTCGACGACGGCGTCTACCTGCATCAGACCGTCGAGGCACACGGGGGGCGTCTTACGCGCTATTGCGATCTTCCCGACGCTTTTTCCGCGCTGCGCGGTGGCCAGGCGGGCGGGGAATGGCGCGTTCACTGCCACGTGCCGCTGTTCCAGTCGGAATTCGGCGCGCTGCACTCGACGCAAGGAGCGCTGTCCGATGTGCTCGCGGCCTGTCGCCGCCATACGCTCGCGCCGCACCTTGAGGTCGAGACCTACACCTGGGACGTGCTGCCGGCCGCCATGCGCGGCGTCGATGTGGGCAGCGATATCGCGCGGGAGCTGAAATGGGTTCGCTCGCAACTCGGCGCGTGAGCGGCTGGCGCACGGCGCTGAAGCTCGGACGCGTCTCCAATCTTCCGACGGTATGGAGCAACGTCATCGCGGGCTGCGCGCTGGCGGGTGGTGCGCCGCTGCATCTGGTGGTGACGGTCGCGCTTGCCGTATCGGCGATGTACGTCGCCGGCATGTTCCTCAACGACGCCTTCGACCGCAAGGTCGATGCGCGTGAGCGCCCGGAGCGGCCAATTCCGGCGGGCGAGATCGGCTCCGACGCGGTGGTCGTCGTCGGCGCTGCCCTGCTCGTCGCCGGTGTCGTGGCGCTGGCAGCTGCCGGCACTCGGGTCGGAATTGCCGGTGTGGCGCTTGCCGGTGCCATCCTGCTCTACGACTGGCATCACAAGGGCAATCCGGCAGCGCCATTCGTCATGGGGCTGTGCCGTGCGCTCGTCTATGTCGTCGCGGCTACTGCCGTCGTACCCGAGCTGCCCGCCGCGGTGCTGGTTCCGGCCGCAGCGTTGCTGGCCTATGTCGCCGGCCTCACGTTCACGGCGCGGCAGGAGAGCCTCGACAGGGTCGCGAACCTGTGGCCACTGCCTTTGCTGGCCGCGCCGCTGGTGGTTGCCCTGGCCGGCATCGACTTTTCGCTGGCGGCGAACGCCGCGCTCATTGCATTGGCCGCGTGCGCGATGCGGGTCGGCCAGCTCCTGCTGCGCAGAGCTGCCGGCGATGTCTCCCGCGCGGTTGCGCTTCTCATCGCCGGCATCTCGCTCAACGACGTCCTCTTTGCCTCCACGACGGGAGTGAACTATGCGCCCATCGCCTGTCTTGTCTGCTTCTTCCTCACCCTCGTCGTGCAGCGCTACATCCCAGCTAGCTGATGTTGCAGCCATGAGCAGTGGCACCCCGAACGAGAGGGAGGAGCTTCGCCAGCGCAGCGATCTGCTGCGGGGTTGGCTCGAGCGGCGACTGCCAGACGATGCGCTCGCCTGGGTCGAAGAGCAGGTCGTGCGAATTGCGGAGGCCCCCGCGGGTCTCGCGTGGGCGCGCGCGATCGGCCTTGCGCCACGGCGCGTCGGTCGCGAGCCCTTACAACTGGCGCCCGACGAGATGGCGGCCGCGGATGCAGTCCGCCCTGGGCTCGATGCCAGCGCATGGACGCGCGAGCAGGCTGCGCGTGTGCTGTTCGCGCTGGCGAGTGCGCGCGGAGACACGGATGGCTTTGCGGCGAGACTGGAAAGACTGGTCCGGTCGGGGGAGATCGGCGAGCAGATCGCGCTTCTCAGCGGACTGCCGCTCTATCCGCGACCGCAGGAATTCCTGGCGCTCGCGGCGGAGGGCATCCGCTCGGCGGTGCAGCCGATCTACGAGGCGGTGGCGCACCGAAATCCATACCCCGCGGAGAACCTCACCGAAGCGATGTGGAACCAGATGGTGGTGAAGGCGCTGTTCATCGGTTCGCCGCTGGCCCCCATCCAACAACTTGACGGGCGCCGCAATGCGGACCTCGCGCGCATGCTGGTCGATTACGCGCACGAGCGCTGGGCGGCAAATCGCGACGTGAAGCCGGAACTCTGGCGCTGTGTCGGTCCGTTCGCCGAGGCGGGCGGGTTCGACGAGCTGGTGCGCGTGTTCGGCTACGGCAGTGCCGTGGAGCGGAAGGCCGCGGCGCTGGCACTCTCCGAATGCCCGAACCCCGACGCGCTCGTCGTGCTCGAATCCGCGCCCGAGGTATGGCGCGACATCCGCAATGGAAAGCTGACCTGGGAGAAGCTCGCATGAACGCCAATCAACCGAGCTCCAATGGCGCCGAGCCCGTGACGTATATCGATCCGCACGCGCACATGATCTCGCGCACCACCGACGACTACGAGGTGATGGCGCGGGCCGGCATCGTTGCCGTGATCGAGCCGGCGTTCTGGATCGGACAGGCGCGCACCAACGTCGGCAGCTACCGCGATTACCTCTCGCACATCCTCGGCTTCGAGCGCTTTCGCGCCAGCCAGTTCGGCATCCAGCACTACTGCTGCATCGGCCTCAACTCCAAAGAGGCCAATAACGAGGCCCTCGCCGAGGGCGTGATGGAAATCCTGCCCGAGTTCGCGGCCAAGGAGGGCGTCGTCGCCATCGGCGAGATCGGATTCGACGAGCAGACGGCGCTGGAGGAGAAATATTTCCGCCTGCAGCTCGACCTCGCGCGCGAGCAGGACTTGCCGGTGATGATCCACACGCCGCATCGCGACAAGAAGCGCGGTGCAGCACGCTCGATGGACATCATCATAGAGCACAACCTGTCGCCATCGCGCGTCGTCATCGATCACGTTAACGAGGAGACGGTGCGCGAGGTGACCGAGCGCGGGTTCTGGGCGGCATTCTCGATTTACCCGCACTCGAAGATGACGGCCGAACGCATGTGCAACATCGTGCACGAGTACGGCGCCAAGCAGCTCATCGTCGATTCCGCGTGCGACTGGGGCATCTCCGATCCGCTGTCGGTGCCGAAGACGGCGATGCTGCTCGTGGAGCAGGGCATCGCGCCGGCGGACGTGCGCCGTGTCACTTACGGCAACGCGCTCGCGGTCTACGGCCAGAGCGGGCAAATGAGCGAATCGGACTGGGCGAAACGGGAGGTGGACCAGAGCACACGGTATGAAGGCAACACCATCCTGCGCGGCGGCCAGGCGCCCAAGGTCGAGAGGGCGGGCGGCTGAGCGCGGCGATCAGGCCAGCATCGGGGCGAATGGTGGGCCCGCCAGGATTCGAACCTGGAACCAGACGGTTATGAGCCGCCAGCTCTAACCATTGAGCTACGGGCCCTGGCCGGCGCGACTCGAGATTGGGTCGCTCAGCGAGGCGGCGCTCCTCATAGCAGACTTGGGGCCGCCTCCAAAACCCACCGATTTCGCCGCGAAACGTCCGCCAAGTGCGTATAGGTTGCCCCTAGCTGCAACTCGAAGGTCAACAAGAATGCGCACGCTCGCTGCTCTCCGCTCCGCCGCTCTTGGGATCGCCATGCTCGGGGCGATATCCGCAGCTCACGCCGAGGACGATAAGCCGCGGCGCTCAATCACCGTCACCGCGTCGGGCACGGTCGCCGTGGAGCCCGACCAAGCGCGGCTCACGTCCGGAGTGACTGCAGAAGGGGCAAGTGCGCGAGAGGCGCTGACGGCTAACACGGCAGCGATGCAGAAGGTGGTCGGCGAATTAAAGTCGGCTGGGATCGACCCCAAGGACATCCAGACGTCCTCGTTCCGGGTCGAGCCGCGCTATACGCGGCCCGAGGAGGGGCAGGCGCCGAAGATCGACGGCTATAGCGTCACCAACGAGGTGCAGGTGCTCGTCCGCGACCTGGAAAAGGTCGGCGACGTCCTCGACCGGCTGGTCACGGCGGGCGCCAACCAGTCGTCAGGGCTGAGCTTCGAGGTGAGCAAGGCGGAGACGGCACTCGACGAGGCGCGCAAGCAGGCGGTGGCGAATGCGCGCCGGCGGGCGGAGCTTTATGCGGCTGCTGCCGGAGCCGAGGTCGGCGAGGTGCTGACGATCACCGAAGGCGATGCCGCCCCGCCGCCGCGGCCGGTGTTCGCCCGGGCGATGAAGGCGGAGGCAGTGCCGATCGAGCGCGGTACCGAGACGCTGGAAGCCAGCGTCACCATCACCTGGGCACTGAAGTAGCTGCGATTGCGCCCCGCAGGCAAAAAAGGTGTCATCCTCGGGCTTGGCCCGAGGATTCACGTATCAACAAGTACGACGGCTGATCATGCGCGGCACTGGCTGCAGCAGCGAATCTTGTCGAAGCAAGTGGAGAGTTGGGTCCTCGGCACAAGGCCGAGGATGACAGTGGGGCGCACTATTCGAGCGTGACGAGCTTCGCCTTGTCGCCGAGCTTGGCGGCGCCGGGCTGGTTCGCCCAGTCGACGTAGTTGCGCATCTCGCCGGAGTTGCGCAGGTGGCGCAGGCGGCCGAGATCGATCTCGGCGGCGACCCATTGCGCGGCATTGACCTCGCCCTGGGCGAGGATGCCGGTGTCGGAGATGGTCTGCTCGGCCGGAACATAGATGCCTGCGGCGCCGGAATTGTAGTCGACGGCCGGCGACCAGGGCGCCGCTCCCACCGTCGGGCTGACGACGGCGGCGATCTGGTTTTCCAGCGCCCGCGCGCGCGAGCCCGTGCGCACGCGGTGATAGCCCGACATGCGCTCGGTGCACGAGGGGACGAGCAGCAGCTCGGCGCCGGCCTCGGCCATGGCGCGGGCGAGCAGCGGGAACTCGCTGTCGTAGCAGATGTTGATGCCGACGAGGCCGAGCGCGGTATCGAAGACGCGCGCCTCGGTTCCGGCCGAAATGCCCCAGTCGGTTTCGAACGGGGTCATGATCAGCTTTTCCTGCACGCCGACGCTGCCCTTGGGCGTGACGAGCTGGGCGGCGTTGACATAGCGCCCTTCGCCCTTTCGGGCCGGTCCGCTGCCGACGAGGATGAAGACGCCGTGCTTTGCCGCGAGCTCCTGGTGCAGCGCGACGCGGTCGGCCTCCAGCTCGGCGACGGCATCGAGCGTGGCGTTGAGATCGCGGTAGACGTTCTCGCCGAGCGCGGCGGCCTGCTCGATGGCGGCGTATTCGGGGAACACCAGCACCTCGGCACCGGTGCCGGCGCCCTCGGAAACCCAATGCACGATCTTGTCCCGCCACACCTGAAGCGTGGCCGGCTGGTCGATGGGGTACTGCGCGGAGGCGACTTTCAGGGTCTGGCGGTGGCTCATGGCGGGCTTATTTAGTGGCGTCGAGCGGTTTCATCCAGAACTGCATCTGATGCGTGGTCTCCTCCGCCTGGTCGATGTCCTTCCAGTCGTAGGTGGCGATAAGGCCCGGGACCGGCGCGTAGCCGCGCTTCTTCCAGAAGGCGTCGAGCGGAACATAGTCCTTCGGTTTCAGTGGGTGATCGTCGGGGCGGACCACGCGGCAGAAGGTCGAGTGGGTGAAGCCGCCGAGCTTCCTCGCGTGCGCCTCGCGGCCGTCGAAGAAGGCATGTCCGAGGCCGTGGCCGCGATGCGATTTCAGCAGCACCGACTCGCCGCAATAGAAGATCTTGCCCAAGTCGAAGCCCGCCTTCTCGAACGGCTCGGCGAACTCGTCGGCGTGCTCGATCATCGGGGCAGCGGTGGAGGCGCCGACGATCTCGTCACTGTCCTTGGCAATGATGCACACCGCGCCCGGCGCGGCGGCGAGCTTGGCGAGGTACTTCTCCTCGTACTCGAGAGTGCCGTCGTAAAGGTAGGGCCAGTCGCGAAACACGACGATGCGCAGGCGCGCGAGCGCCGGGAGCACCGTGCGGATCTCTTCACCGGTCAGGGATTTGACTTCGATGGCCATGAGAACTCCCGCGAGGCGCTATTCGGCGGTTGGCTTATCGGTAACCAGCTCTATCGCGTTCGACTGTCCGAGCAGGACGATCGTCGGCTTATGTGTCTTCGCCTCTTGGAAGTCCATCTGCGCGTAGGCGCAGATGATGATCCGGTCGCCGAGGCAGGCTCTGCGAGCGGCCGCACCATTGAGGCCGATGACGCCGCTGCCGGCAGGTCCCTCGATCACGTAGGTGGCGAAGCGCTCACCGTTGTCGATGTTGTAGACCTCGATGTACTCGTTCGGCAGGAAGCCGGCGGCACGGATGAGGTCGGAGTCGATCTTCAGCGAGCCTTGGTAATGCAAGTCGCATTCGGTGACGGTTGCCCGGTGCAGCTTGCACCTCAGCATCTTGACGAGCATTTGCGCTTCTACCTCGTGCCGGCCTCTCAGCCGGAGACCTGAGCGATCCAGTCGGTCAGGTTGTAATAGGTGGTGACGCGGGCGATCTTGCCGTCGCGGATGGCGAAGAACGTGCCGGCCGGCAGGATGTAGGTCTGGCCCTTGGCCTCGGGAAGGCCGCTGTCGGTGGCCTTGTAGACGCCGTGGACGTTGAACTCGGCGGCGGCGCGCGAGCCGTCCTTGCTCACCATGACGGTGACGTTCTCGAGCTTCTCTTTGTAGTGGTGGTCCATGCGCGCGTTGAACGCCTTGAACTTGTCGAGGCCGATGCGGCGCTCGCCCTGGTTGACGTCGTGGATGACGTCATCGGTGAGGCAGGCAATCATCCCTTCGCTGTTTCCGGCGTTGAAGGCTTCGTAGTAGCGGCGGATGAGGGCGGCGGTTTCGCTGCGCGCTTTGCTTTCTGCGTCGCTCATGGTGGCTCCAATAGGAAAGGTTCGGGGCGCTCATTAGCAGGTCGGGGGGCCGACTGCTACAGGTCGGCGCAGCGACATAGGCGCTTGGGCCCAGCTACCGTTCTGCGCTTGGTTAAGCCAGCTTCCACGAGCGCAAAACAAAAGGCCGCGCAAAAGCGCGGCCTTCTCGAAGCGCTTGGATGAGCGATCAGCGACGGTTGCTGGCCGAGCGACGGGCGATCTCGCTCTTCGACACCTCGCCGGCGGCGACGAGGGCGGAGATGCAACCCTTCGACAGCTTGTAGCCGACCGCGCGCATGCACTTGCGGGTCTCGGCGCTCTCGGGCTTGAAGGCGCTGCAGTTGGACAGATAGTCGTTGGCGCAGGCGGCGCGGACCTGCGGGCTTACGGCGCCGGCGTTCGGCGCGGAGGCGATAGCGGCGACGATTGCGACTGCGGCGATGAACGCAGCGCGGTACGCGTTCAGACGAAACCCGGTTGACGGTGCGAACATAGCCTTCATTCCTTTACGCGAGGCCAGCTTGTCTGGGCTCTCAGGGGTACCCTACGGGCGCGCGTGCGGCTGTTCCCGCCGAGACGGGTTGCGCGCCGCGCGCGGCCCTTGTTTTGGGACGGTTCTTCTGGACGATCGGCCGACGACCGAAGTGGCCCCGCGTCCTGCCAAAGAGCATGGACCGTTAAGGTAACCGGGAGGTAAACGGGCCTTGAATCTTCAGGGCTTAGACGCGTTCAGGAATCCGCTCAGCCGCGGCAGGGACGAGCGTCGAGGTCGACGCTCCAGCCGCTCGACTCCTTGGTGTAGCGAACCGACTTGCCGCGGGCGAGCGACCAGCGCGCCCAGGCGCTGCCGTACTCGAAGTTGGTGAAGTCGGCCCACGAGCGGGCGGCTGCGGCCTGCGCGGCGGCCTTGGTGCGGCCCGAGCCGGAACCCGAGTGGTAGTGGTCGGACATGCAGAGGCGTCCGCCTTCCTTGCGCAGATTGTGCGAGTAAGCGAGCCCGGTGTCGTCGGCCTGAACGGCAGTCGACGCCAGTGCGGCGGCGATGGCGATGAAAAAGGCGCGGCGCATTGTTGTTTTCCCCCAGATCCCGATGCCGGGCAGTCTAGTCCCGGTACGGAGCACCCGCAATGACGCGGCGGCCACGCTCGCGCCTGTCACCAGGCGAGCCGTTCCATCACGGCGATGGCCGGCGGTGCCGGGAGCGCGAAGAGGGCGCGGAGCTTCTGCTCGTCGAGGGCGCCGCCGCCCATCATCTCGTCGCGGTGGATGCCGGAGGCGACGAAGATGGCGTCGATGCCGGCGGCCTCGGCGCCCTTCAAGTCGGTGCGCAGGCTGTCGCCGACGGCGATGATGCGCGCGCGCTCGACGGGTGCGCCGCGCTGTCGCTCGGCGGCGGCATGGGCGGCGTCATAGGCGTTGGCGTGTGGCTTGCCGGCCCAGAAGACCTCCCCGTCCATGCGCTCGTAGAGATCGGCGATGGCGCCGGCGCACAGATACTGAGTGCCGCCGACATCGACGACGAGGTCGGGATTGGCGCAGACGAACGGCAACTTGCGGGCGCGTGCGCGCTCGAGCAGCGGGCGGTAGTCGTCGGCGGTCTCGTTAACGTCGTCGTTGAGGCCCGTGCACAGGATGGCGTCGGCGACATCGATGTCGGTCCGCTCGGCGCTGAGGCGCGTGAAGGTCGCGGCGTCGCGCTCCCGCGGGCCGATGCAATACAGCCGTCGGTAGCCCTTCTCCTCGATGTGGCGCAGTGCGATCTCGCCGGAGGCGACGATGCCGTCGTAGGCGTCGCGCGGGACGGCGCGGCTATCGAGCATCGCCGCGACGCGCTCGCCGGGCACGGGCGCATTGGAGACGAGGATGACGGTGCCGCCGCGGGCGCGGAACTTCAGGAGCGCATCGCACGCTGCGTCGAAGGCGCGATGGCCATCATGCAGAACGCCCCAGACGTCGCAGAACATGATGTCGTAGCGGGTGAGAAGCTCGCCGGCGCGGGCGAGGATCGGGGGGGGCGAGGAGCGGCGCGTCATCTGGAGGGCTGACCGAGGGTGAAACTGGAGTGCGCCTCAATACGTTCTGCAGTCCCAAAAGCCAAGCGCACTGGCTTATGGTCGGCGGGCGCGGCGCGCACGAAGCAGTATAGTTCGGCCGTGGCAAGGTGAGGGGCTGCAGCAATGCCGATACCGTCGAGGGCAACCTACCGGCTCGTGGCCGGAGGCTTTACCGCGCTCTGCGTCGCTGTGCAGTACGGGCTGCTGGTGCACGGCGAGGGCGGTGCAAATGCGGTCGCGCTCTCGATAGAGTTCTTCAGCTTCTTTACGATCCTCACCAACATCATCGCCGCTCTGGCACTGCTGCTGCCGGTGCTAGCTCCACGATCGGCGGCGGCCGCGTTCCTGCTGCAGCCGACCGTCAGGACGGCAATCGCCGGCTACATGATCATGGTGGGCGTCGTCTATTACCTCTTGCTTCTCGGGGTGAGCGGCCGGCAGGGCTGGTCCCTCTTCTTCGAGCACCTGCTGCACGTGGCGACGCCACCGCTGTTCGTTCTCGATTGGCTGGCGTTCGTCGACAAGCGCACGGTCGATTGGCGCGTCGGGTTGCGGGCCCTGGGCTACCCACTGGCATACGTCGGCTACACCTTGGTGCGTGGGGCCGCGACGGGCTGGTATCCCTATCCGTTCCTCGACGTCGCTGACCTCGGTTATGCGCGCGTCGCGCTCAACATCGGTGCGCTCGTCGGTGCGTACATCTTGCTCGTGGCGGTGATGGCGGCGATCGGGAGGCGTCTTAGCCCTATCGCCGAATGATCGGGGTGTGCGCCAGCGATCACTTCGCCTCGATCTTCACGGCCGGCGTGTCGATGACGAGGGTGTGGCGCGACTGGTCGTAGTAGAGGTAGCCGAGCACTGCGACAGCGACGGCCAGCACGGCGATGATGAGCGTCTTTGCGTCCATGGTTCAGGCTCCTCCCGACAGCTCTTATGCCTTGTCTTATGCCTTAGTGCATTCGGAGTGCCACAACCGATGAGGCGCGACAAGCGAATGTCGATTGCAGGGCGACTGGAGCAAATGCGCTGCAGTCACGAATAAAGATATCCGGGCAGGTGTCTGGCCTGGGGCGAGCGGGCATGGCTCATAGCGTGCTGATGGGCGCGCTCGAAGTCGCTCGAGAGCAGACTGGAGGGGACCAGGCGGCGGAAGTAGTTCGCCCAGGCGAACTCCGAGAACGGAACATACGTCTTCTGGAATCCGCCGGCCTCGCGCACGGACCATGCCAGATCGCGGTATCGGTCGGGCTTGAGCTGGTCGATCGTCGACGGCAACTTCGTCGGGCACATCTTGCGGCCATCGGCATCGTAGGCGTGCAGCCAGCCGAGCGCGGTCATGGCGCGCAGGAACTCGCGTTTCGTCATGTCGGACAGATCGCCGACAATGCGCACGAACACCTCGTCGACCGCGCTCTGCCAGAGAGCGAGGCTCAGATGGTGATGGTCGAGGATGTAATAGTCGTCGCCCGGGCCAAGGACAGCAGGTACGGGGCGTTTCTCCAGATAGCGGCGCAGCCTTCGCGCACTCTCCACGTGGCGCTCGATCTTGCGGCGCTTGACCTCCACCACGCGCATGCCGACTGCCATTTGCGTCGGGCGGATTTCGGCGAGGGGCACGAGCTCGCGGCCCTCAACATCGCCCACGGTGGTCCAGTAGAACCGGGGCGGTACGTGGGCGCGTTCGCCACCGCTCCGTCTCATCAACTTCGACACCATCACTCCCCGCGTGTCGGCCTGTGATTCATACTTTTGGCATCGAGGTTAATTTGTCGTTGCCAAGAGGCGCTTCGCGGCACGTCTAAGGGGAGGTTTGGGTGGTGCCGGCTGCAGGATTTGAACCTGCGACCCCCTGATTACAAATCAGGTGCTCTACCAACTGAGCTAAGCCGGCTTCGCCATGCGGCGAGCCTTATACAGCGGTTGACGCCGGAGCGCCAATGCGCTCGCTGCGTCGAGGTGGGGCGCTGGTTAGGCCTTCATTATCCATATCCTGGCATGGTGCACCCAGTTGCGTCGAGTGCATCAAGTCAAGAGGTTGCGCATGCGTTTTTCTTCGTCGCTGGTCGTCATCAGCGTAGCTGCTGTAATCGGCTTTAGCGTCTCGGCGCCTGCCGAGGCAGAATGGTGCCGGGCGCCGAGAGGCTCGTTCTGCGGGCCGGCCCCCGTCAGCCACTTCATCTACTATCCGCGCTATTCGAACGTCTATTACTGGGCGACGCTCGTTCCCTATCCGGGCGCCTACGCCTACATGTCGCGCGGCTACTACGATCGCTACTACCGTCCGTATGGACAATATGCGCGTCGGTGGTGGGCGCCGCGCCGTGCCCGCGTCGCTCCCGTAGCGGTTGCCGTCCCGGCGCCGGCGCCTGTGCCGGTAGAGGCATGCTGCGAAGGCGGACCGATCAAGTAGGGGTGCCGCAAAGGCGCCCCGATTTGGTCCGCGTTCAGGCCATGTTCATGTGGCGAGGCTCTGGGTCGTAGTGAGGAACGGGCATCCATGGTGCGCGTTCCTCTCTCGCGATGCGTGGGGTCGCCCCTAGGGGGCGGTTAGAAATTGGGAGACGTTGCATGATCAGAAAGATCCTGCACCCGCTGATGGCGCTCGTCTTTGCTGCCGGTCTTGCCAGCGCGAGCGTGCAAGAGGCTCAGGCGGGACGCGGCGCCGGTGTCGCGGCGGGTATTGCGGCCGGCATCATTGGCCTCGGTATTCTCGGCGCGGCGGCAAACGCACGCGGCCGGGACTATTACTACGACGACGAAGGCCCGGCCTGCTATCGCGGCCCGCGGCGTTGCGGCTGGGAGAATCGCCGCTGCTTCGAGAACCGGTACGGCGACGTGGTCTGCCGCGGCGGAGACTGGATCTGCCGTCGGCCGCTCATTTGTGACTGACACTAGTTTTACTGACACAAGCTTCACCAAGCTTTGCGCGCGGCAGCGTGGTGCCGGCCGATGGTCGGCGCACGCGCCGCGCGCCCTTGGCGCCTGAGCATGGCCGCGCGGCCATGCTGAAGGCTTTTCAGCGATCAGTCGGTGTGGTGGGTGCGCTTCCAACTCGCGTGATGCAGGCTGATCGCTGCCGCGTTCGAGACGTTGAGGCTGCCGATGGGACCGTTCGTGGCGATGCGCACGAGGCGATCGCAGCTTTGGCGCGTCAGCTCGCGCAGGCCCTTGCCCTCGGCGCCGAGCACGAAGGCCACCCGCTCAGTGAGCGGCTGATCCTCGATCAAATGCTCGGCGTTGCCATCGAGGCCGAGAACCGTGCAGCTGTGCTCCTTCAATTCGGCAATGGCGCGGGAGAGGTTCTGCACGAGCGCGACGGGGACGAACTCCAGGGCACCGGAGGCGGACTTCGCCAGCGTGCCGTCGAGCGGCGGGCTGTGGCGGCGGGTCATGACAAGGCCGGCGGCGCCGAACACGGCGCCGGAGCGCAGAATTGCCCCGACGTTGTGCGGATCCGTCACCTGGTCGAGGACGATGAGCGGTCCGGCGTCGGCACGGGCGGCAAGGGTCGGGATGTCGGGCTCTTCGAGCGGCTCGGTCTCGAGCAGCACGCCCTGGTGCACGGTATCGGGTCCCAGGAGGCGGTCGAGATCGCGCGGGCTGACGCGCTCGGGAGCGGCATGGCGCGCGGCGACGGCCTCGGCTAGGCGATTCTCGGCGTTCTCGGTCATGAGCAGGCGCAGCACCGGGCGGGCGGCGTTGCGCAGCGCCGCCTCGACGGCGTGAACGCCGAAAAGCTGCACGCGGCCGTCCTCGGTGCCACGCTGGGGGCGGTCGGAGCGCCAATCGGGGCGCCCTTGCGCTGGGCCGCGGGGCTTGCGCGTGCCGCGGTCGCGGCGGTGGGATGTCGGCTTCATTCAGGGGCTCTGGGGCGGGCGTTCTTCGGCGCCCCGCATCGTGCATTCGGGCCGACTGGCGCCGGGTGGATGCAGGGGCGGGCATCCTGCCGCTTTTCTATTTGACATCCAAGGGGTCCGCGCGGATAAACGCCTCCGCCCTGACGCCCCTAGCGCGGGGCGATTTCATTTCGTGCGCCGGCCTTGAGCGCCGAATGAATGGTGTGAGGAGGGGTGCCCGAGTGGCTAAAGGGGACGGACTGTAAATCCGTTGGCTTCGCCTACGCTGGTTCGAATCCAGCCCCCTCCACCATCCACCTAATCAGGCCTTCATTTCACTTCACCTGTACCTCGCCCTTCATGCCCGACTCATAGTGGCCGGGGATGAGGCAGGCGATCTCGAACGTGCCCTTGTTGGTGAAGCGCCAGATGAGCTCGGTCTGCTCGCCCGGCTTGAGATGGCGGCCATTCGGCTCCTCGTGCTCCATGTCCTCGTCGGCAGCCATGGCTTCCTTGTGCGCGGCGTTGTTGGCGACCGTGTCGATCAGAAACTCATGCTCGATCGCACCGACATTTTTCAGCACGAACCGCACCTGCTCGCCCTGCTTCACCTCGAGGCTGTTTGGCGAGAACGCCATCACGCCGTTCTCGTCGCGCATTACAATCTCGACGGTGCGGGATGGCGCGTTCGGCATGCCGGGCTCGCCGGCGGCGAGCCCTTTCGCGGCGTGCTCGCCATGGCCCGCGTGGGATTCGTGAGCGGCGGCAGGGTGCGGGAGCATGGCACCTGCGGTCGAAAGAGCGGCCATTGATGCTGCGGCCAGCGCCGCGGCGAGAAGGCTTCGAGACATCGCTAGTCCCCTTTGGGTCAGGTTCAGAGAGACATGCTAACCGAATTGAACTGTGAGCTTATTCGCGCCTTTGCCGCATCATTGGGGCGCCGCCGTGTGAAGAGCAACCAAATGTGGGGACCTCCAGGGGGCAGTGGTGCAGGCACGGGGCGCCGTGTGTTGCGAGAATGCCCCTCCGCCATCGGTTTGCCAATGAGGGGTGCACATATGCCGGCGCGGGGCTGTTAGACATGCGGCCCAGGGACAGGATGCCGGAGGGCCTCAATGTCAAACTTGCCTAAGGTCGTCACGTTCATCGCGGTCGCCGTGATCGCCCTGCTTTCTATGGGCTACTACGCGCTCACCGGCCAGAAGGGCGCCGAGGGCAAGATCGTGCTCGCCACGGGCAACGTGCCCAACTACCAGGAGCTGGGCGCGGCATACGAGAAAGCCTTGGAGCCGTACGGTGTCGACGTGCAGGTCCGTCCCGCTGTCGAGGGGTTCAAGACGCTCAAGGGTCTCGTCGCTGATCCACCGGAATTCGATGCCGCCTTCATCAAGGGCGGACTCGTGGGAAGCATGCAGGGGCGGCTCGCCCGCGCCAAGGCGCAGGAGTGGCATCAGAAGGAGCTCGGCAAGCTGCGCTCGCTGGGGCGAGTGTTCTACGAGCCGATTTGGGTGTTCGTGCGCTCGGACTTCGCAGGGCAGAGCCTGCGCGACCTCAAGGGCAAGCCGGTGCTCACCGGTACACGCGAAAGCGGTGGCCGGCGCATTGCGGCGCAGCTCTTGCGGGCGAACGGCGTCGAGTTCGGCAAAGACAATCCTCTGACGATCGCCGAGGATCTGGAGCCGGATGGAAGCCAGCTTCTTTCGGGCAAGGCCGAGGCCGCCTTCCTGGTCCAGCCGGCCGATACGCAGCTCATTCAGAGCCTTCTGCACGTGCAGGGCATTCGCCTTCTCAACTTCGCGCTCGAGGCCGACGCCTACGCCAACCGCTTTCCGGCACTAACGAAGGTGACGCTCAATCGCGGCGCGGTCGAGTTCGAGCCGCTGACGCCTCCTGAGGACGTGACGCTGCTGGCCACCAGCACAGCCCTCGTCGTGCGCGCCGATCTCGATCCTTCGCTCATCAGTCTGCTTTCCTACGCCGTACTGCAGAATCCCCGCTCCGGCTTCGACAAGGCCGGCGACCCGGTCCTGTTCCATCGCCCCGGAACCTTCCCGCACATATCGGATCCGGAGTACCGGGTGCCGGAGGAGACGCGACAGGTCTACAAGTCCGGAGAATTGCCGGTCGCGCTGCGCTCCATCGCACCGGCGGTGAAGGAGGCGGGCTTCCCGTTCTCAGTGGCGGCTTTCATCTCCAACCACGGTGCGCAGACGGTGCTGCTGCTCATCCCGTCGCTGGTGATCCTACTGCCGATCCTCAGGACGTTGCCGAGCATCTATTCGTGGACCGTGCGGCGCCGGCTCCTCTACTGGTATCAACAACTCAAGGCACTGGAAAAGCAGCTCGACCATCCGGTCGAGGGCGACCTCGCGGCCTATCAGGCGGAGATCGAGCGCATCGATACCGGCGTCAGACGCATCCGCTACCCGCTCGCCTTCTCGGACCAGTTCTATCACCTCAGGCTGCACATCAATCTGGTGCGCCAGCGGCTGTTCCAGAAGCCGCAGGTGGTGCGCATGGCGGCGGAGTAGGCCGCTTCAACGCTGCTAAGGGGTGGAGGCGCGCTCGCCGGACGGCGCAGGCGCTTGCCGCGCGGGGTCGGCGCCGAAGCGGCCGAACTGCAGCGCCAGCGTCGGCAGCACGAGCAGATTGAGCGCCATCGAGCTCGCCAGACCGCCGACAATGACGAGGGCCATGGGGCCTTCGATCTCGCGGCCCGGCTCGTTCATGCCGATGGCGAGCGGAAGCAGGCCGAGCGCCGTGACGATGGAGGTCATGAGGATGGGCGCCAGGCGGTCGGCGGCGCCGGCGATGGCGGCCTCTGGACCCCACTTCACGCCTTCCTCCCCGACGAGGTGCTCGTAGTGCGAGATCATCATGATCGAGTTACGCAGGGTGATGCCGAACAGCGTCACGAAGCCGACCATCGAGCCGATGGTGAGGACGCCGCCGGTGGCGAACACGGCCAGCACGCCGCCGACCATGGCGAAGGGCATGTTGGCGAGGACGAGGATGACGTTGCGCGTCGAGCCGGTGACGACCGACAGCAGCACGAGGATGCCTAGGCCGGCGATGAGCGAATTCATGATCAGATCGCGCTGCGCCTGCGCCTGCGCCTGCGCCGAGCCTGCGAACTCCAGATGCACGCCGGCGGGGAGCTGCAGCTTGCGGGCGAGCGTCTCCTCAGCCTCGGCGACGAAGGATGAGACGTCGCGGCCGATAACGTTCGAGGTGACCGCCTGCAGGCGCTGGCCGCCGTAGTGGTCAACCTGATAGCGGCCGGCGATCTGGAACACGTCGGCGATCTGCTTCAGGAGCACGAAGTTGCCGTTGCGGGTGCGCAGGGGCAGCTCGGCGACGTGGGCGACGTTCTCGCGCGTTCCTTTGTCGAGGATGGCGATGACGTTGAAGACGCGGTTGCCCTCGTAGGTCTGGCCGACGATGTCGCCCTGGTAGGCGGTGCGGATGGCGTTGAGCACCTCGACCGTATCGAGGCCCCAGCGTTCGAGGTCAGCCTTGCGCGGGCGGATTGTGAGCTGGGGCAGGCCGGGCGGCGATTGAAGCTGCACCTCGGCGGCGCCTTCGATGGCGTTGAGCTCCTGCGCGACCTGCTGGGCCGTCTCGTCGAGAACATTGAGGTCGTTGCCGTAGATGTTGACGATGACTGAGGCCGTGTAACCTGACAGAGACTCCTCGACGCGCTCGGTGAGGAACGGCTTCAGCGCAAAGTTCGCGCCGGGGAATCCGGCGAGCACCTTGCGCATCTCCACCTGGGCCTCTTCCGTTTCCTCTCCGGTGAGGCCCGGCTGCAGGTCGACCTCGAACTCGGAGTAGTTCGTGCCCCAGGTATCGTCCGCCTGCTCGGCGCGGCCGATGCGCTGGGAGACTACGCGCACGAAGGGCAACTTCAGCAGCGCGTCGGTGACGAGCTTGCCCACGCGCTGGGACTCGGCGACGGAGGTTCCCGGCACGGCAGCCATGTGCAGCGTGAAGTGACCCTCCTTTAGCTCGGGGAGGAATCCGGCGCCGAAGAAGGGCACGGCCGAGCAGCCGATGACGGTGAACAGAAACGCGGCGGTGAGCGTGGTGCGGGGATGGGCGATGATGCCCCGCATCATGCGGTCGTAGTGCCGGCGCAGCCAACGCGTCACCGGGGGATCATCCGTGGCGCGATCACTGTCGCCCATGTTCTTCGGAAAAAGGAGCATGCACAGCGCCGGGGTGACGATCATGGCGACGGCGAGCGAAGCCAAGATGGCGAGCACGTAGGAAAGGCCGAGCGGGGCGAAGAAGCGGCCGGCGAGGCCAGGGAGCATGACTACCGGAAGAAAGACGAGGATGACGGCGAAGGTGGCGTAGACGACGGAGCCACGCACCTCGAGGGAGGCGTTGACGATGACGTCGCCGATGGGCAGCGGGCTCGTGCTGCGCCGGTTCTCCCGCAGTCGCCGGGCGATGTTCTCGACGTCGATCACGGCGTCGTCGACGACCTCGCCGATGGCGATGGCGAGGCCGCCGAGCGTCATGGCGTTGAGGGTCGCGCCGAGCGCGTTGAGCACGACGACCGCCGCGAGCAGCGACAACGGAATGGCGACCGACGAGATGGTCGCGGTGCGCAGGTCGTAGAGGAAGAGGAACAGGACGACGATGACGAGGATGCCGCCGAGGATGAGCGACTGCTGCACGTTGCGCGTCGAGATGGCGATGAAGTCGGCCGGGCGGAACAGGTCGGCGCGCATTTCGACGCCTTCCTTCTCGATCGACGGCCGCATGGCGGCAAGTGCCTTCTCGACGCCCTCGGTGACGTCGATGGTGTTGGCGCCGAGCTGGCCGGAAACCAGCAGCACGACACCCGGCTCACCCATAATGGTCGCGCCGCCGATCGGAGGCTCGGGCGCCTCGAGGACGTTTGCGACGTCCTTCAGGAGCACGCTCGCGCCGCTGACGCTAGCAACGACGGTGCGGGCGAGCTCGGAGGGATCGATCGATTGGCCTTCCGACTGGAAGACGATGCGCTGGTTGGCAGTCTCCACGAACCCGGCGCCGGTGATGGCCGTGGCGCGGCGCGCCGCCTCGAGCACGTCGTCGATCGAAAGGCTGTAACGCAGTAGATCGTCGGGACGGATTTCAACCTGCAGGGAGCGGACGTCGCTGCCGAAGACGGCCACCTTGGAGACACCGGGCACGGCAAGGAGGCGTTGACGCAGCGTCCAGTCGGCGATGGTGCGCAGCTCCATGAGCGAGCGTGTCTTCGAGGTGAGCCCGAGGACGAGCACGGTGCTGGAGGAAGAGGTGAGGGGCGTAATCGTGGGCGGCGGGATGTTCTGCGGCAGCTCTCGCATGGCTTCGGCAAGGCGCTCGGAGACGACCTGCCGGTTGCGGTAGATGTCGCTGCGCGCCTCGAAGATCACGGTGATGACGGAAAGGCCCTGGATGGAGACCGAGCGCATGGATTCGATCCCCGGCACGCCGTTGACCGCGTTCTCGATGGGCTGGGTGACCAGCACCTCGACCTGCTCGGCGGTGAGGCCGGGGGCTTCGGCCTGAATGCCTACCTGGGGCGGGGCGAACTCCGGGTAGACGTCGTATTTTGCCTGGGTAAGGGAGACGGCACCGTAGCCGAGCAGCAGAATGGCAAGCGCGACGACCATGCCGCGAAAGCGCACGGCAAAGCGGATGATGGCGGCCTGGAGGCCCCTATGCTCGCTGGCGGTGGTGGCGACGGGTGGCATCAGTCGTCATCGCCCTCGACTTGGATCTGCGAGCGGAATTCCTCCGACAACAGCATCTGCGCGCCGGTGGTTACCACCGCGCCTTCGTTGGCGAGAAGGCTCGCCGGCACGACGAAGCCTCCGTTTTGCTCCGCGGGCATATCGACGGGAATTTCGCGGCGGCTGAAGGTGTCCTCGCCCGTGCAGCGGTAGATCCACGCGCGGCCGGCCCACCATACGATGCTCGATGCCGGCACGATCACTCCGTCCACCGGCTTGCCGTTGGCGAGGAAGGCGCGAACATTCATGCCCGGCAGCACGCCGCTGTTGGCAGGGGCGGCGTAGAAGTAGGTGAGACCCTGGATGCGGGCATCGGTACGCGTCGCCGGTGAGATGTAGCGCACCTCGGCGCGGCGCGGTTTGCCCACCACCTCCACGGACGCGGTCGGCGGCACGTCATCGAGCTGGACGCCCGGCGGGAGCGTGATCTGCAACAGGAACTCGACGCGCTCGATCAGGCGCGTGATGAGACCGCCATCGGCAACCATCGCATTGCCAATGACTGGCCCCCATTCCTGCATGGCGGTGGCGCGCAAGGTGCGGACCTGGGACTCGGCCGCCTCGACGGCGGCGCGGTCGGCGATCACGGCCGCTTCCGTGGTCTGCACCTGAACTAGGTTGCCGATGTTCTTGGCGTAGAGTGCCTGGGCGCGCATGAAGGCGGGCTGCGAGGCTGCAAGGCGCGCACGTGCCGTGTTGAGCTGCGATACGGCCGAGATGTAGTTGGTGTTGAGGGTCGTGAGCGCCGCAAGATCGAGAACGGTGCCGTATGCCCGCACCTGATCCTGGTATTTGGCGGGCTTCAACTCGGACATTTGCAGGCCGATGGCGTGCTGGGCTTCGGCGTCGAGGGTGATAATAGGCTCGCCACGCTCAGGGAGCGTCACGCGCAGGGGCGGCTTGATCGGCTCCTCACGCTCCGCCTCGAGCGCTGCCTCCTCGCGTCCCTCGAGGAAGCCGACGATCGCCAGCGAGGCCAAGCCGGCAAGCACAGCGGCAGCTAACAGGGCCAGCAGCAGCCTGCGGCCCGTACCCAATGACTTCATACCACGCTCTATTCGGGTCGCCGTCGTGGGCGACCTCGTATTTGTGTTTTCGCCCCGCATCTAAGGCCGGCCGCCGCTGAAATGGCAAGGGTCCGTGGACCGAGGGGGAGGGTAGGGGAGGCCGCCTGACGAGTCGCTGACGCGTGGGGGCCACAGGTCAGCCCTCGGTGAGCTCCGGTACGGTAAATCCGCCCTCGGCGACCATGCGGGCGAAGAGGCCCGTCCCTTTGGCGAGGGCGTCGAACGTGCCGCGCTCGATGATGCGTCCGTGCTCGAAGACGAGGATCTCGTCGGCGTCGGCGACCGTCGACAGGCGGTGGGCGATGATGAAGGTCGTGCGAGAGGCACGCAGCCGGTCGAGGGCGCGCTTGATGCGCGCCTCGGTCGTGGCATCGAGGGCGCTCGTCGCCTCGTCAAGGATGAGGATCGGCGCATCCTTCAGGATCGCGCGAGCGATGGCGATGCGCTGGCGCTCGCCGCCGGAAAGGGCGTTGCCGCGCTCGCCGATGACAAAGTCGTAGCCCCCCGGCTTCCTAGCAATGAAGTCGTGCGCCTCGGCGAGGCGCGCCGCTTTCTCGATCTCCTCCAGTGTCGCTCCGGGACGGCCGACGGCGATGTTCTCGGCGATCGAGCGGTTGAAGAGCCCAGCGTCCTGGAAGACGACGGCGATGGAGCGGCGCAGCGACGCAAGTGTGACGTGGGCGATGTCGCGGCCGTCGACAAGAATGCGGCCCGCGTCGGGCGCGCGCAGCCGCTGCAGCAGCGACAGGGTCGTGGTCTTGCCGGATCCGGTCGGACCGACGAGGGCGATGGTCTGTCCCGGGGCGGCATGGAAGGCGAGATCGGAGATGCCCTGCTCGGTGCCGGGAAAGCGGAACGTCACGCCGGCATAGCGCACGTCGCCACGAACGGGCTCGGGCAGCGGCTGCGCGTCGGGCCTCTCGACGATGCCCTGGGCCGCGTCGATCAACGCGAAATAGCCCTGCAACGCCGGCGCGCGGCGGTGGATCGCGGTGACGAAGTTGGTGACCTGATCGAGCTTGCCGATGAGCAACCCGGCGAAGGCGACGAAAGCTACGATCTCGCCCACGGTGAGCTCGCCGCGCCCGGCGAGCACGGCACCCGTCGCCAGCACCGCGACCATGGTGATCGTCGCAGCCGAGCGCTGCAGCACGGTCAAGACGCCCCACCAGGTGAGGACGGGGTACTGGGCAGCGAGCAGGTCGCTCATCACCGTGCGCATGGCGTCGGCCTCGTCCTTGAGGCGCGTGAAGCTCTGCACCACGGTGACGTTGGAGATGACGTCGCCGACGCGGCCGAAGACGGCGGAATTGTAGCGCTCGACGTTGGCCTGCCCGCTGCGGGTCTTGCGCATGACGACGGCATTCATCACCACGTAGGCGATGGCGAGCAGGGCCAGGATCGCGGCCATGCGCGCGTCCATGCTGATGGCGGTCGGCACCAGCAACACGATGCCGACGATGGCCGTGAGCTGCTCGCGCATGGCACCGAGCCAGAGCCAGAACAGGCCATCGGTTCCCTGCAGGATCGAGCGCACGACGGCGCCGGAGCCACGCTCGGCATGGCAGCCGGCGGGCAGCGTCATGGCGCGCTCGAACGCTTCGGCCATGGCGGCGAGGTGGCGTCGATGCGCAAGGCGGTCGGCGTACACGGCGACCGCTGCGCCAGCGATGATCCCGAACAGGCCGAGCAGCGCCCAGAGCGCGATGTAGGTGAAGGCGGCTTGCCCTTGCGACAGGCTGTCGACGACGCGCCCGAAGAGGATCGGCTCGGCCAATTGCACGAGGCCGATGGCGACCGAGGCGGCGGCGAGGGCGATGGCGAGGCCGCGCTCTGCCGCCAGCATGCCAAGCGCGCGCGTGTAGAGACGTAGAAGCGACATTCCCCGCCTTGGGTTAGGACGGGCCGCTCGACGGCCCTTGCTCAGGATAGCCGATCCTTGGGCACGTTGGCGTCAATCGGCGGACTGCGTGTACTCGTCGACGTGCGCGAGTGTCTCGGGCACGAGGAAGGCTCCGATCACCACCGTCGCCAGTGCGACGATGACCGGGTACCAAAGACCGGCGTAGATGTCCCCGGTGGCGGCGACGATGGCGAACGAGGTGGCGGGTAAGAGGCCGCCGAACCAACCGTTGCCGATGTGATAGGGCAGCGACAAACCGGAATAGCGGATGCGGGTCGGGAACAGCTCGACCAGCGCCGCCGCCATCGGACCGTAGGCCATCGCCGCGTACATGACGAGCACGAGCAGAATGGCGATGATGGTGAGCTTCTGGGTGCTCCAGATGTCGAACACCTTGGCAGCATTGGCGAGGCCTGCGGCGGGATCGATCTCGATCCGGACGGTCTCTGAATGCCCTGGTGCCGGATATCCGGCGGCGGCGAGCGCTGCGCCGACCTTGGCCGGGAAGTCAGGAGCCGCGGCGAGTATCGGCTCGGCATCGCCGATGCGTACGCTCGCCGGCGTTCCCGTTGGTGCCTCGGCGTTATCGTAGAGCACGGCGCGCTTGGCGAGAAGCGCTTTGGCGACATCGCAGGAGGAGTTGAACTTGACGTTGCCGGCGGGATTGAACTGGAACGAGCAATCGGCCGGATCGGCGATGACGGTGACTGTAGCCGAGCTCTGGGCGCGATAGAGCGCGGGATTGGCGGTGCGGGTCAGTGCATCGAAAAGCGGAAAATAGGTGAGCGCCGCGAGAAGACAGCCGCCGAGGATCACCGGCTTGCGCCCGATGCGATCGGAAACGCTGGCGAAGACGACGAAGAACGAGACGCCGAGCAGCAGCGCCCAGGCGACGAGGACGTTGGCGGTGAACTGGTCCACCTGCAGGACATTCTGGATATAGAAGAGCGTGTAGAAGTTCGCGGTGTACCAGACGACGGCCTGTCCGGCGACGAGGCCGAAAAGTGCCAGCAGCCCGATCCTGACGTTGCGCCATTCTCCGAACGCTTCGCGCAGCGGCGCCGATGATGTCGCTCCTTCCGCCTTCATGCGCGCGAATGCGGGGCTCTCCTGCATCTGCAGGCGGACGTAGAGCGAGATCAGAAGCAACATGACCGAGAGAAGGAACGGGATGCGCCAGCCCCAGGCCTTAAACGGGGCGAGGTTGGTGCCGTCCGGCTGCGGCACGGGAGGGAAGCTCGCGTCGACGGCGATCTGCGTGAACATGATGACGATCAGCGACAGGAGCAGTGCCAGCGTCGACGTGGTGTTGACCCATCCGGTGAAGTACCCGCGCTGGTTCTGAGGCGCGTGCTCGGCGACGTAGATCGCGGCGCCGCCATACTCGCCGCCGGCGGCGAGGCCCTGGAGCATGCGCAGAATGACGAGTGCTATCGGAGCTGCCGAGCCGATGCTGTCGTAGCTCGGCAATAGGCCGACGAGGAAGGTCGCGGCACCCATCAGGACGACAGTGACGACGAAGGTGTACTTGCGTCCGACCAGATCGCCGAGGCGCCCGAACAACACGGCGCCAAAGGGGCGCACGATGAAGCCGGCGGCGAATGTGAGCAGGGCGAAGATGCTCTGCTGCGTGGCGCTATAGGCAGAGAAGAACTGTGCGCCGATGATTGCGGTGAGCGCACCGTAAAGGAAGAAGTCATACCATTCGAACACGGTGCCGGCCGACGAGGCGATGATGACCTTGCGCTCTTCGCGCGTCAGCGCGCGGCGTCGCGGCGATACGCCTTCGGTTGCCATTCGTAATCATCCCCTCGCAGACGCGCTGCCCCCGCGGCGCTCTACGCTGAGATAGCTGCATTGCGCGTGAATAAGCAAATCGCCGGGCTGCGTTGCCGCGGCGACAACGCAGTGCCGTCGACGGCAGCAGCGTAGCTGCAACGCTAGTGCCCGAGGGCCGGGGCCTTCGTCGATGCGTCCTCGAGCTGGAAGACGCTCTCGTCCTTCAGCGAGACGCCGGTTAGGCCGCGGCGATAGGCTTCGCGCAGCAGCCAGTGGATCTTGAACGCGGCCTCGGCGGCGGTGAGGCCTCCGGCGCGGATGTTGGAGACGCAGTTGCGCTCTCCGTCCTTGCGGCCGACGCGCGGATCGAGCGTCAGGTACGCGCCGAGGCTGTCGGGCGAGGAGAGGCCTGGGCGCTCGCCGATCAGGACCAGCACGGCGCGGGCATTGAGGATCTCCCCGGCATCGTCGCCGAGGGCGACGCGGCCCTGGCTCGCCAGCAGGACGGGGCCGATGCTCCAGCCGCTCTTTTTGGCGAGCGGCAGTAACTCGGCGATGAGCGCGGCCGCGTTCGCCGAGACCCCGGTCGAGGAAAGACCATCGGCAACGACGATCAGGAGATCGGGGCGGGAGCCGGTCGCTGCGGCCAGAAGCTGGCGCGACTGGGGGTTGAGGCGGCGCCCGAGGTCGGGTCGGCGAAGGTATGTGTCGCGGTCGGGTGCGGCGCTGGCGATGCGGACGCTTTCGAGGCCGAGGGCGGTGAGCTGCTCCGCCAGCGGCTTCCAGTCGATGGGCGTGGTAACGGCATCGCGCGCCTGCGCGTGCGCCATGGAGAAGCTCAGAACCTCTTTGATCGGGAGCGCCGATCCGGCACGTCCGAGGCCAATGCGCGCCTCGGTGAAGCGGCGCAGATTGAGCCAGGCGGGATCGGCGCTCATGCGGCAAGCCCCTTGACGTGATCGAGGAGCAGTTTGGCCGGCTCGGGGAGCAGCGCGCCTTCGCCGTCGGCGAGGCCCACACGGGCGAGCCAGGCCTCGAACTCAGGTGCGCGGCGCAGGCCGAGGGCCTCGCGCACGTAGAGCGCGTCGTGAAACGACGTCGACTGGTAGTTGAGCATGATGTCGTCGGCGCCGGGGATGCCCATAACGAACGTGACGCCGGCGGCGCCGAGCAGCATCAGCAACACGTCCATGTCATCCTGATCGGCCTCGGCGTGATTGGTGTAGCAGACATCGCAGCCCATCGGCAGGCCGAGGAGCTTGCCGCAGAAGTGGTCCTCAAGGCCGGCGCGGATGATCTCCTTGCCGTTGTAGAGGTACTCCGGGCCGATGAAGCCGACGACCGAATTGACGAGCAGGGGCTTGTAAGCGCGGGCGACGGCATAGGCGCGGGCTTCTAGCGTCTGCTGGTCGACGCCATGGTGCGCGTCGGCAGAGAGCGCGGAGCCCTGGCCAGTCTCGAAATACATGACGTTGTCACCGACCGTGCCGCGGTTCAGCGACAGGGCTGCCTCGCGGCCTTCCTTCAAAATGGGAAGCGTGACGCCAAAGGAAGCGTTCACCGCCTCGGTGCCGCCGATCGACTGGAACACGAGATCGACCGGGGCGCCGCGCGAGATGGCTTCGATGGAGGTTGTCACGTGGGTCAGGATGCAGCTCTGGGTCGGGATGTCGAAGCGGCGGATGATGTCGTCGAGCATGACGATGAGGTCGATGATCGTGCCGACATTGTCGCTTGCGGGGTTGATGCCGATGACCGCGTCGCCGCAGCCGAGCATCAGGCCGTCAACGATCGAGGCGGCGATGCCGCGCCTGTCGTCGGTCGGGTGGTTCGGCTGCAAGCGCACCGACATGCGGCCCTTGAGGCCGATGGTGTCGCGAAACCGGGTGACGACCTCGACTTTCTTGGCGCCGAGGATCAGGTCCTGGTTGCGCATGATCTTGGCGGTGGCCGCCGCCATCTCGGGGGTCAGACCCGGCGCCAGGCGCGTCAGGACCGGTGTCGTTGCCGCCTCGGAGAGCAGCCAGTCGCGGAACTCGCCGACGGTCATGTGGGCGACGGGGGCGAAGGCGATCTCATCGTGCGTGTCGATGATGAGACGGGTCACGTCGTCGATCTCGTAGGGAACAACGGTTTCCTCGAGAAAGCGCTTCAAGGGGATGTCCGCCAACACCATTTTGGCGGCGACGTTCTCCTCGGCGCTCCTCGCCGCAACGCCGGCAAGGACGTCGCCCGACCGGGGAGGCGTTGCCTTGGCCATAACCTCTTTGAGATCGGCGAACCGGTACTCGGTCTGCCGCCACGCCGTGCGATACATGACGGCCTCCGCCAGCGGTTGGTCCAAGTGAACCATAACCTGTGATCACAGGGAGGCACAATCGGCTCGCGCTGCGACTTACGTGCAATAATGATGGCGTGATGAGCGCTGGAGCGGCGGAGGCTCAGGGCAGATAGAGCTGCGTGAGGTCGTAGCCGAATATCAGATAGGCGAGCGGCGAGGCGACGATCTTCTGCTCGACCGCGATGCGAATGAGCTGCATGGGCGTGCGCGCATTGAACTTGGCGCGCAATGCTGCGCAGGTGGTCGCGACGGTCTTGTAGGACACGTTGATGAGGGCGGCGATCTCGGACATGCTCTTGCCCTTAGCGAGCAGGCGCAAGACCTCCCTTTCCCGCGAGTTGAGAGCGACTTGCTCGCCCGCGTTGCGAAGGAAGGCGATCTTCTGGGCCATGTCCTGGGGCAGCCAATGGCCACCGGAATGGACCTCGCGTATCGCGGTCAAGAATGCGCTCGGGTCGTCGCTCTTGCTGATGTATCCGCGGGCGCCGCCCTCGATCGCCTGGGCGGCGAACATCGGGTCATCGTTCATGCTGAACATGATGATGCGCGCACGCGGGTCGCGGACCTGAAGCCGGCGGGCGAGCTCGAAACCGGAGACGTCGGGCAAATTGATGTCGATGACGGTGACGTCGGGCTTGTGGGCTGCGTAGAGATCGTGCGCCGTGGCCGCGTCCCGGGCCTCCAGCATGAGCATGTCGTCGGTCTCGGCGAGAAGAGCCCGGCAGCCTGAAAGAACAATGGGATGGTCGTCGACGATTAGTACTTTCACGTGGTCCGTCTCGGCTTATGACGAGCCATTGTATAACATAACACTTATCCCACGGGGATGCGGGCCGTCAAACCACGAAGGCGTGCCCCAGATTTTCGCCCTCCGCCCAAAGGTCCCGGTATGTCCATAAGATTCCGGCTCAATGCCCTGATCATCGCCGTTTCCGGGCTCGGGCTCGCACTGCTGGTCGCTGCGATGGTGCTCAATGCCGGGCCGCGCATCCGCGCCGAGAGCGACAGCACCATGCGGCTCGCCTCAGAATTCGTCGAGACGGCGATCGCGAGCCTCCAAGGCACGCATGATCCCGGCGCGCGCCTGAAGGTTCTGCTCGACGGCCTCAAGGAGCTTCGCCACGTCCACGTCTATCGCAGCGACGAGCCGCATCCTGCTCGCGAGGAGGCATCCTCCTCGGTGGCCGGTCTGGTGCCGAGGTGGCTTACGCACCTAGCGCGGTCGTCGCCTGCCGCGGAGGTGCCGGTGGTCGTCAACGGAGTGGACTTCGGGACGCTGGTGATCGCACCCCGACTTGCCGACGAGGCATCGGAGATCGGGGGGTCGATCGTGAATTTCGCGCTCGGCGGTGCCGTGCTGGCGATTTCGGTCGTCCTATTGATGAGCCTCATGATCGCTCGCCTGCTACGGCCCATCAAAGATGTTGGCGAGGCGCTCCTGGTGCTCGAGTCCGGGCGGTACGGTGTGGCCGTGCCGGTGGGCGGCCCACCGGAGATCGCCAGCATCTGCCGCAAGTTGAACCGCCTCGCGGGGACGCTGGAGACGACCGTGTCGGAGAATAAACGGCTCGCGCAGCGGCTTGTCCGTGTGCAGGACGAGGAGCGAAAGGATCTGGCGCGCGAACTGCACGACGAGTTCGGCCCCTACCTCTTCGCGGTGCGCGCCGCCGTGAGCGCGCTGAAAGTCGAGATCAAGCGCGGCGCTACCGACCAGGAGAAGCTCCTCGGCACGTGCGACACGCTGGTCGGACACATGGAGACCATCCAGCGCATGAACCGCAACGTGCTGCAGAAGCTGCGTCCGATGGGGCTCGAGGAGTACGGGCTGAAGGCCAAGCTGACGTCGCTGCTCGCTCTTTTGCGCGAGAGCCATCCGCAACTCACCATCCTGTTGACGATGGACGACGATTTGCCGGCCGGAGACGAAACCTACAACCTCACCGTCTACCGGCTGGTGCAGGAGGGCTTGACAAATGCGGTGCGTCACGCGGAGGCCACGCGTGTGGAGGTGACGATCGGTGCGGCTGCGCCGGGCGATATTCCTGCCGGGATACAGGCCAAGGTGCGTGCCGTGGTGCACGTCGCCGTCGCCGACAACGGCCGCGGACTGCCGAAGGAGGCGAAGCCGAGCTACGGCATCGCCGGCATGAGCGAGCGCGTTTGGGCATCGGGCGGCGAGATGCGGCTGACCAGTCCGGCCGGCGGCGGGGTCAGGCTCGATGCATGGATCCCGACGGAGTCGGGTGATGGCAAAGAAGTGCGGGATAGTCTGGGTGCGACGGGTTGAGAGCGCTGGCTTACATAGTGTTGCGCCAACGGCACATGCAAACGTCCAGTGTGTGGCTCCATCGCGTAAGTTTGGAAGCGCTTTTCTCAATCTATGAAATTTCGGCCTGCCACTCTCGCCTTTACTTATTGAGGCACGGGAGAAGAAGACGCGGCAATTGTTGCCAATAAGGACCGTGCTTTTTGCTCCCGCGTAGTGCGTAGCCGGCGGTGTCTGTTTGGGCACCGGCGGTCGGGGGGAGTAAAGAGTAATGCGTATGTACCGCGTGGGGTCCATTTCCGTTGCGGCCCTGTTTGCTGCTTTGTCCACTGCCGCGTTGGCCCAGGAGCCGCCCACGCCTGCCCCGGCAGGTGAACCATTGCCGCCCGTCGAGGTCATCCAGAAGCAGGCGACGCCGGCGCCCGCCGCGAAGAAGAAGTCCGCTGCGAAGAAGAAGTCGGTCTCGCCGACACCGCAGCCCCCCGCGGCCGTTGCCGCACCGGCAAGCGTCAATCCCAATTCCGTCTATGGGTCTCCCGCTGCCGGCGGCGCTGCCGAGCGCGCATACGAAAGCGCGATTACGCCGGTCAATCCGACCCAGCTCATTCCGACGAACTTGCAGGGCTATTCGAGCTCGGCGTCGCAGATCACCCCGCAGGAAATTGCCGAGCGGCAGCCAAACAACGTCAACGAAGCGCTGACACGCATTCCCGGCGTGATCGTCGTCAACGACGACGGCGACGCACACCACGGCGGCATCGGCCTGCGCGGCTCGCCGCCGCGCCGGTCGCGCAAGATGCTGGTCATGGAGGACGGCCACACCGTCAATCTGGCGCTGTGGCTCGACCCGTCGGTGCACTACTGGGCGCCGATGGAGCGCATGGAGAGCGTAGAGGTGATCCGCGGCACGGTCATCACGCACGGCCCCAATAACAATTTCGGCGTCATCAACTCGCGCAACCTGTCGCCGTTCGGACCGAATGAGACGGTGATCAGCTCTGCCATCGGCTTCACCCAACGCAAGGGGGGGTCGTACACGCCGATCGAGGAGATCGAGGTCGACGGCAACGGTGACGTCGACATCGACTACGGCGACACGGTGCACGGCAAGTCGGACACCGACATCTCCGCCCGCTGGCACGTGCATACGCGGCAGAGCGTCGACAACGTCGGCCTCGTCGCATCCTATACCGGCACCGATGTGCAAGGCGCCTGGGACACCGAGCAACTCCGCGTGCATGACTTCTACGGCGCTTTGGGCTTCAAGGGCTCTACCTCCGATGTTGTCGTCTCCATGGTGCACGCCCGCCAGCGGGACAAGTATGACGAGCAGAACTTCCTCGGCAGCGAGCTCGAGATCGAGTTCGACGATGCCAGCATGGCCACGGAGGAGAACGCCGCGGCGATCGCAGGCGGCCTTGCGGAGCAGCAGTTCAACATGCTGAAGGGCTGCAAGACGTGCTACGCGCCGGCGGCCGGACTCAACACCTACACGGGCGAGGTCTGGCGGGGTCAGGTCGTGCACAACGCCTACCTGGACGAGAACACGACGATCACGAGCCGGGTTTATGCCGGCTATCACCGCCGCGACCGCTACCAGCTCGTCACCACCGAGGCAGAGCCCGACGGCAATCCGGGCGATGCGCCGGATCCCATTTTCGACGCCGGCGGCGAGCAGGAGGGCTGGGAGTTCGACGACGACACGATGTTCGGGCGCCTGCGTACGTTCCGCCACCTGGGAGGCGAGGTGCGCGGCGAATGGGCGAACCAGAACGTGCTCGGCTTCAAGCAGGACCTGCAAGCCGGCATTCGCTACGAGTACCAGGACATGACGAACAAGAACGTCCTGGGCCTCGAGGACGAGATACTGAAGGACGGCAACAAAGGCGCGGCGACGTTCTTCGACCGCTCACTCAAGGCCAATACGGTGTCGGCGTTCCTGCAGTCTAACGTCTATGTCGCCAAGGACTTCAACGTGCTGCCCGGCGTGCGCTTCGAGTGGTACGACGTGAAGCGTCAGAACCGCATCGTGGCGCAAGAGGAAGGCGAGGCCGAGGAGGATGGCGGCAACCTCGTCATCGAGGACATCGACTTCGATCCGGACCCCGCGCGGGACAGCACCTCGAGCTTCAACGCCCTGCCGGGGATCGCCTTCGCCTACACGGGTTTCTATCGGTCTACTCTCTACGGTGGCTACCATCGTGGCCTGACAACGAATGTACTGCGTAATGAGGACTTCCCGTCACCGGACGAGATCGGTGACAACTTCAACATCGGCTTCCGCAGCTCGGCCATCAAGGGTTTCGACTTCGAGGTCGCCGGCTTCTACCAGCTCTTCGAGGACTTCCAGTACGGCGAATCGTTCTCGGCAATCACCGGTGACCGCGAGTTCGGCCGCGCCGACGAGGTCGAGATCAGCGGTGTGGAGCTCTACGGGCGCCTCAACTCGCAACCCTTCACCGGCGGTCCGCTTAACTTCTTCGCCGAAGGCAACTACACCTACTCCCGCAGCGTGATGGAGAAGGCGTTCACCTACGACGACACGGGCGCCGTCGATGACGACTACAGCGGCAACCGCCTTCCGGAGGTGCCCTGGCACGTCGCCGCCCTGACGCTCGGTGTCGAAGGGACGACGGGCTGGCGCTGGAACGCAAGCGCGACCTGGACCTACCGGGGCAGCTTCTACACCGACGCCGCGAATACGGCCTATGGCCTCGGCGGTGAGTACGAGTGCTCCGGCGACGAGTGCGAGATCGAGGAGGCCGGCGAAGGCGGTGAGGTGCCGAGCGTGTGGCTGCTGTCGGCGCGCTTCAACCTTGACATCGGCAACACCGGCGCCAGCGTGTTCGTCTCCGGTACCAACCTGCTCGACGAGTACTACATCACCGACCGCGAGGACGGCATGAAGCCGGGCTTGGCCCGCACGGTGTGGACCGGCTTCAAGTACAAGTTCTGAACCGTCACTGACCGTGCTCGACGCACGCTGCAACCGCCCCCACACCCCCCAGGGTGGGGGCGGTTTTTTTGGGGAGGGGTTACAAGCAGCGCAGTTGCCCGATCAGCCGGCGGCTTTGCTGTAGCTCGACAGGCCGCGCACGATGGGTCGCTGGGCGAACTGGGCGGTTGCGAGGTCGGGCGGCGCGTCCACCGGGGCGCTCTGATGCAGCAGCCGATGCTTGTGCACGATCTTCGCCAGCAGAGCGCCGAGGGCGATGCCCGCCGTGCCGCCGAGGTCCTCACCCGGACATTCGATGAAGGCGAGGCCGCGGTTGTGCGCTTCGCGGTAGCGTGCCCGCTCGACGACGGCGCCGGGCAGTAGGTTGAAATCGGAAACCTCGACGTACGCGCGCGCGGCCTGCTCCTCGTCCGGGTCGAGCATGCGCGACAGGGCGATATAGAGGCGCGACTTGGGCACTCCGGAAGCGTTGAGCTGGTAGAAGAGCTCCACGGCCGGCTGCAGATCGTCGAACGAGGAGCCTGACGGCTGCACGACGAGATGCGCGACGCTGGCGATTTCCACCGTCAGTGCAGGGGCGTTGCCCGGGGCATCGACGATCAGCAGGTCGGCACTCTGTTCGCTGGCAATGGCGGAGTCCACATTGCCGTAGCTCTGCACGCTGAGCGGGGGGAAGAGCGCGGCGCTCTCGCGCAGGCGCTGCCAGCGGACGGACGTCTGCTGATCCTGATCGAGATCGGCAAGGGTGGTTGAAAGGCCGCGACGGGCGGCGACGGCGGCGAGGGCGCGGGCGAGCGTCGACTTTCCGACTCCACCCTTACGACTGACGAACGCGACGACGACTGTCATTGTGTGACCGATGCTGGAATGCCAAGGTCCTAGTGATCACGCACGCGGGTTATGGTTAAAAAGCGGCGGATTGGGGGCCCGGCAGGTGACCGTTTCGTGTCAAACGCCGCCGCGTCCCGCAAAGTCGAGGCCGCATCAGGGACTTGTCGGAATGAGCGAAACGAAGCTTGCAGCCGCGGGGGGAAGCCCGAGGATCAACGACCTTGGCGCCTTCTGGATGCCGTTTACCGCCAACCGCGATTTCAAGCGGGCGCCGCGCCTGTTCGTTCACGCGGAGGGCATGCGCTTTACCACCGACGACGGCCGCCAGGTGCTCGATGGGACCTCGGGCCTGTGGTGCGTCAACGCCGGACACTGCCGCAAGCCGATCGTTGAGGCCATCCGCCAGCAGGCGGGCAACCTCGACTTCGCCGGCACCTTCCAGATGGGGCACACCAAGGCGTTCGAGGCGGCGACCAAGGTCGTCGGCATCGCGCCACCGGGCTTCGACCACGTGTTCTATACTAACTCGGGCTCGGAGGCGGTCGACTCTGCGCTGAAGATCGCCATCGCCTATCACCGGGTGAAGGGCAACGGCACCAAGATCCGACTGATCGGTCGCGAGCGGGGCTATCACGGCTCGAACCTCGGCGGCACAGCGGTCGGTGGCATCCTGGGCAACCGACGGCTGTTCGGCGCGCTGGTTGCGGGCGTCGACCACCTGCGGCACACGCACGACCTCTCCCGCAATGCCTTCAGTCGCGGCGAGCCTGCGCATGGCGCCGAGCTTGCGGACGACCTTGAGCGGCTGGTGGCGCTGCACGATGCCTCGACCATTGCGGCCGTCATCGTCGAGCCGGTTGCCTGCTCCGCCGGCGTGTTCATTCCGCCCAAGGGGTATTTGAAGCGGCTCGCCGATATCTGCGCGCGCAACGACATCCTGCTGATCTTCGATGAGGTGATCACCGGCTTCGGGCGGCTCGGTACGCCCTTCGGCGCCGACTACTTCGGCGTGACGCCGGACATGATCACGACCGCCAAAGGGATCACCAACGGCTCGGTACCGATGGGCGCGGTACTGGTGCAGGGCAAGATCCACGACGCGTTCATGGCCGGCCCGGAGACGGCGATCGACATGCCGCACGGCTATACCTACTCGGGGCATCCGCTCGCGGCCGCGGCGTCCATCGCCACCATCGATCTGTTGAAAGAGGAAGGACTGCTGACGCGCGCCTCGGAGCTCGCGCCCTATTGGGAGGAGGCGGTGCACTCGCTCGAAGGGCTGCCGCACGTGATCGACGTGCGCAACATCGGGCTCATCGGCGCCATCGAGTTCGATCCGGTTGGAGGGGCGCCTGGCAAGCGGGCGCATGCGCGTTTCGTTGAGGCGTTCAAACGCGGCATCCTCGTGCGCGCCACGGGCGACGTCATCGCGCTGGCGCCGCCGCTGATCATCTCGAAAGCAGAGATCGACGAGCTGATCGGTGTGCTCTCGGGCGTGCTGCGCGAAGTGAAGGACTGATCCGCGGTCGTGCAGTGGCGCGAACGGCTGCCCCTCACCCCGGCCCTCTCTCCGCACGCGGGGAGAGGGAAAGGGGTCAGTAGGCTTCGCTGGCGGTACGGCCTTCGACTTGGCGCTGGGCTTCTAGACGCTCGAGGGCCTTCCTGCCGAACATGAGGAATAGGGTCGGCGTCAGGAAGGCATCGAGCAGCGTCGCGGAAATGAGGCCGCCGAAGATCGTCACCGCCACGGGGTGGAGGATTTCCTTCCCCGGCTCGTCGGCGCCGATGAGCAACGGCACCAGGGCGATGCCGGCTGAGAGCGCCGTCATCAGGACCGGCCGCAACCGCTCTAGCGTGCCGCGGATGACCATCGGCGCGCCGAAACGCTCGCCCTCAAACAGCACCAGGTTGATGTAGTGGCTGATCTTCAGGATGCCGTTGCGCGTGGCGATGCCGGCAAGCGTGATGAAACCGATGGCGCTGGCAACGGAGAACGGCTCGGCGGCGATCCATAGCGCGGCGACGGCGCCGATCAGAGCGAGCGGCACATTTCCCATGATGATCAGCGCCAACAGAGGCGAGCTGTAGCGCGCGTAGAGGACGACGAAGATCAGCAGCAGCGAGGCGGCGGAGAGAGCGCCGATCCTTGCGGAGGCCTCCTCTTGGGCCTGGAACTGCCCTTCGAGACTGGCGAAATAGCCCTGCGGAAACTTGGTCTCGGCAATGGCCTTGCGGATCTCGGCGACGATGTGGGCCATGTCGGAGCCGTCGGTGTTGGCGAACACCGCGATGCGCCGGCGCCCGTTCTCACGTTGGATCTGGTTGGGGCCGTCGGTCTCGAACACATCGGCGATGGTGCCGAGGGGGATGCGCCCGGCCGGGCTTTCGACCAGCATCTCGCCCAAGGCGTGTGTTGAGCGGTCGGCATCGGAGAGACGCACAACGACGTCAAACCGCTTCGACTGATCGACGATCTGCGAGACGAGCTGGCCGTTGGAGAGGGCGCCGAGCGCCTCGGTGACCTGGTTGGGGTTGAGCCCGTAGAGCGCAGCCTTGGCGTAGTCGACGCGGACCTGCAGTTGCGGGATGCGCACCTGCTTCTCGGTCTGCAGGTCGACGATGCCGGTGATCGATTTCAGTCTCTGCTCCAGAGACGCGGCAAGGCCGCGCAAGGTGTCGTAGTCGTCGCCATAAATCTTCAGCGCGATCTGGGCCCTGACGCCGGAGAGCATGTGATCGAGACGGTGAGCAATGGGCTGACCGACGGTGATGGAAGCCGGGAGCACCGACAGCCGCGAGCGGATGTCGGCCAGAACCTCCTCGCGGCTGCGGCCGGATTTGCGCAGATCGATGTCGAGCTCGCTGTTGTGGACGCCCTCGGCGTGCTCGTCGAGCTCGGCGCGGCCAGTGCGACGGCCCACGGAGCGCACCTCGGGAACCTCGGCGACAATGTTCTCAGCGAGACGGCCGATGCGGTCGGATTCGGCGAGGCTGATGCCCGGCTGCAGCACAACGCTGACGAGGACGGTGCCCTCATTGAAGGTGGGCAGGAATGCGCGCGGTAATGCCATGCCGGCGACCGCGGCAGCGATCACGGCGAGCAAGGGCACGCCGATGACGAAGACCGGGCGCCGGAAGCACCACTTGAGGCCGGCTTCCTGCCAGCGCTTCAGGAGGCGGACGAGCGCCGTGTCGCGCTCGGAGAGGGAGCGCATGCGCGGAAGCAGCCAGTAGCTAAGGACGGGTGTTACCGTCAGCGAAACCAGCAGGCTCGCGAGGATCGAAACGATGAAGGCGATGCCGAGCGGCGTGAAAAGGCGCCCTTCGATGCCTGACAAGGCGAACACCGGCAGGAACACGAGCACGATCACGAGCGTCGCATAGAGGATGCCGGAGCGTACCTCCATGGCTGCGGCGGCAATGACGTTGATCAGTGTGCGCTCGTCGCCGCTGCCGCCGGCGGCGCGGTGCAGGCCGAGGCGGCGGTAGATGTTCTCGACATCGACTACGGCGTCATCGACGAGGGCGCCGATGGCGATGGCGATGCCGCCGAGAGTCATGGTGTTGATCGACAGGCCCATGAGCTGGAAGACGATGAGGGTCGCCAGAACCGAGAGCGGGATCGCGACCAGCGATATGAACGTCGTCTGCCAGTTGAGCAGGAACAGGAACAGCACGATCGCCACGCAGACGAGTGCCTCGATGAGCACCCGCAAGAGGTTATCGACCGACGTCTCGATGAACGTCGCCTGGCGGAACTGGATGTCGCCGGCGCGCACGCCCTCTGGCATCACGCGCTGCAGCTCGGGCAGCATCGCCTCGATGCGCTCGGTGATGCGGACGGTGTCGGCGTTCGGCTGCTTCTGCACCGCGAGGATGACAGCGGGCTTGCCGTTGAAGCCGGCATCGCCGCGCTTCGTCCGTGCGGCGAAGTCGACGTCGGCGACTTGGTGCAGGGCGACGCCATGGCCGTCACGGTAGGCGACGACGAGATTGCGCAGGTCCTCGATGCGGGTGGTGCGGGCGATGTTGCGGATGAGAAACTCTCGCGCCTTGAGATCGACGAAGCCGCCGCCGGTGTTTGAGCCGAACTCTTTCAAAGCCTTCTCGATGGCGTCGTAGCTGACATCGAGGCTCGTCATGCGGCGCGGGTCGGGGATGACGCGATACTGGCGCACCTCGCCGCCGATGGGGATGACCTGGGCAACGCCGGGGACGGTCAGAAGCTGGGGACGGAGCGTGAAGTCGGCGAGTTCGCGCAACTCCATGGGGCTCACCGTCTCGCTCGATATGGCGATGAGCATGATCTCGCCCATGATTGACGAGATCGGTCCCATCTGGGCGCTGACACCGCGCGGGAGCTGCTCGCGCACGAGCTGCAGGCGCTCGGCGATCTGCTGGCGGGCGCGGTAGATATCGACCGACCAGTCGAACTCGACGTAGACGATGGAGAGTCCGACGCCGGAGACGGAGCGCACGCGCGTGACGCCCGGCATGCCGTTCATGGCGGTCTCGATGGGGTAGGTGACGAGCTGCTCGACCTCCTCGGGCGCGAGGCCCTCGACCTCGGCCATGAGCGTGACGGTCGGCCGATTGAGGTCGGGAAATACGTCCACAGGAAGCTGGCGCAGCGTCAGCAGACCGTAGAACGACAGCGCCAGCGCGCCGACAAGGACGAACAGGCGGTGTTCGAGGCTGGAGCGGATGATTGCATTGAACATGGGAGCCCCTCAGCGCACCTGGTTGAGCAGCTCGGCGCCGTCGACGACGACGCGGCTATTGGGCTCGATGCCGCCGAGCACGACGACGTTGTTGCCGTCGAGGGGCGTGGTGCGCACTGGCTGGGGCCGGAAGAGTTGTGGGCCCTTCTTCACCCAAACGCGGGGAATGCCGTCGGCGCCGCGCACCACGGCCTGGGCCGGTATCACGATGCCGTCGATCGGGTCGCCCTGCTGCACGAAGACTTTCACCGCCGATCCTATCACGAGGCCGTCATGTCGCTCATCGACCCTGAACTGCAGAGGCTGAGCCTGCTGTCGTAGCGCGGGCGCGCGGCCGATGTATGCGAGCTTGATCGAGTGGCCGTCAGTGTCCCTGGCGTGGGCACCGGTTATGTGGGGCGCCGCATGTTCGGCGCCGCTGATCGCCTCGATCCAGAGCCGATATGGATCGACGATCTCAAACAAAGTTTCACGCGTCGTCACGACCTGGCCGGCACGCACATTGGCGACCGATATGATGCCGGGGACGGGGGCCTTGAGGGGAATTAGCTCGATGTCCTTCTGCGCCAGCACGCGCTGCTGCTCCTGCAGCGCCTCTAGCTCGGCGCGCGTGTCGTCGATCTCCTTTTGGGCGATGACGCTGGCGATGCGGGTGAGGCGGGCGAGCTTCTGCTCGGCGATCTTGAGCTTGCCGGCGACGTCGGCACGCAGCTGCTGCATGGTTCCGAGGTCGGCGATGGGGATGTTCGGCGCAAGATAGGCGAGGACCTCGCCGGCCTCGACGCGCTGGCCGACATGGGAGATGCCGCGCTCGGAAAGCTCGATGCGCCCGTCCATCGGCGCCTGCACCTGACCGAACGAGGAAGGATCGGGTACGACGGTGCCGATCAGCTCCCGGCTCGGCCGCGCCGACTGCGGGCGCGCGAGCGTGGTACGCACCTTCAGGAGACGCTGGCTCGCCTTGGGAAGGGAGACGTCCCCGTTGGGCATGCGGCGCGGAACATTCGGTGCGGCCTCGACGGCGGCAGGCTCGTCGCCATGGTCCTCGCCGCCGTGTGCCGAGGCCGGGGCGGCCTCGAGGATAAGGAGCGAAAGTCCTGCCGTCGCGAAGATCAAGGCGTGGGCCGCGGTCGAAGCGCCGCCCGAATTGCGCGGCTCGCTCGTTGTCGCTGGGCTTTCTGGCACGGAGACAGGACGGAAGGCGAAGGCGAGGACGAAGCCGGCGACGGCCGCGAGCGCTGCGAGTAGCCAAGTGAGCGGAGCCGAAAGCAGTTGCAGCCACGGCAGACCCGCGGCGGTCTCTGTGCCGATCGCGGCGGCGATCTCCAACTCGCCGGTCAGCTCGGTCTTGGCGCCGGCGACCTCGATGACGAACTTCAAAGCCTTGGTGCCGGGCTCGTCGGCCCAGGGTGCCGGAAGCGTGTAGGTGCCCGGTGTCTCCTGCTTCGCGGTGCCGGCGGGAATGCCGTCGGCCGAGACGTTGATAACTGCGCCTTTGACGGGCTCGTTGGTGTCGTGGTGGTCGAGATATATCTTCATCGTGCGATTGACGACGACGCCGACAAGCTCGAGGTCGGCGCCCTCGAGCTCGATCTGGGGGGCGCTGCCGGCAACCACAGGGGCCGGCTCTTCGTGCGCGTGGTCGTCGCCGCCGTGGGCCATGGCGGTGCCTGCCAGAAGCAGTAGGCAGAGGGTTGATTTGAGAAATCGAGTCATATCGGCCATTCCGAAGCTTGAGGAGCATCGAGATCGGCGCGGGACCCGGCAGCATGGCTGCCAGCTCAATGTGTATGTGAGGCGGCTTTCTGCCGCCTGCACGTCACGGCCGCGCCGACGCGTGCGCATGCTGCCGCCGGCAGCACGCGTCGGATCAAGCCGGCAGGCGTGGTGGGCGCAGAGGCGGGTGCGAGAGCTGGCCGTAGGGGAGGGCGCCATTGCGCTCGATACGCAAATGGCCGACGCCGCTGAAGGGTGGGGCGGTGGCGACGGTCATGAGGATAGCCGTCGCTGCGCAGCAATGGGCGTGGACGTGCGTGCAGCCGTGATCGGAGCCAGGCTGGCGGTCAGCATCTTCATGGTCGTGCTGGGCGCCGGCGCCCTGCAACGCGATATCATGGTGGTGGGCGCCGCTCAGCGCGTCGTTCATGTGCTGATGAACGAACGCGTGCGCCTCGGCAAACTGGGGCGCATGCAGAATGGGAAGCTCGCTTCCGCCGAGCATCGCCACGGCGAAGAGCACACCAACCATGATTTTCTTCACGAACATCTTCACGCGCCCAAACTGATCTCCATCGGAGCCGTTCGTCAAGTGCGGCGCGAATGATGAATGTTTTGCGGCTGTCATCGCACTGCCAAAGTATAGTCTCCATTTCAAGCTTCGGACCCCCCTGGTCGGGTGCCGATCAGTTACCCGGCTGTCAAGAAAGAGGACCAAATGATGTTCGATGCTGCCGCCAAGAGGATCGCGCTGTCAGCGCTCGCCCTGGCCATTGCGGGACCCGCTCTTGCCCACGGTTTCGATAAATGCACCGAGGAGCCGAAGGATAAATGGAAGCCGCAGGCAGAGGCCGAGGCGGCTGCAACGGCCGCCGGCTACACGGTGACCAAGTCGAGAATCGAAGGCTCCTGCTACGAGGTCCATGCCAAGGACAAGGACGGCAAGAAGTTCGAGTTGTCCTATAACCCATTCGATTTGTCGCTGGTCGACAAGCACGGCGATTGACGCGTCAAGGGGCTGACGCTCGCGGGCGCTAAGGTCGCGTCCACCGTTGACGCTCCTCAATGCGAGCCGAACGCTGGTGTCCAATAGACGGAGCAGAGGCGGCGCGCGGTGTGCCGCCGTTGCTCCATCAACTCCACCCGTGCCGTGACCGTCAGAAACCTCGAAAAGCTCCTGTCGCCCCGCTCGGTCGCTCTTGTCGGGGCGAGCCCCGAGCCGCACACGGTGGGCTCGATCCTGGTGCGCAACCTGCGCAGCGGCGGCTTCGGCGGGCCGATCTGGCTCGTCAACCCCAAGCACAAGTCGATCGATGGCGAACCGTGCTTTGCTTCGCTGGATGCGCTGCCGGGGCCGGCCGATCTCGTCGTCGTCGCGACGCCACCGCAGACCGTGCCGGCGGTCATCGCGCAGGCGGGTGCGCGGGGAGCGAAGGCCGCGGTCGTGATTACGGCCGGCGTCACACGCGAATTGCGCCAGGCGATGCTCGATGCGGCGCGGCCCTTCACCCTGCGCGTGCAAGGGCCGAACTGCCTCGGCCTGATCCTGCCGCAGCTCGGGCTCAACGCCAGCTTCTCGCACCGCATGCCACTGGCGGGCGATCTCGCATTCCTTTCGCAGTCGGGGGCTCTCGTCACGGCGGTGATCGACTGGGCGGCTTCCCGCGGCATCGGGTTGTCGCAGGTAATCTCGCTCGGCGACATGGCGGACGTCGATTTCGGCGACCTGCTCGACTATCTGGCCGGCGACATATCGAGCCGCGCCATCCTCATCTACATGGAGCAGATGACTGCGGCGGCGAAGTTCGTCTCCGCCGCACGGCGCGCCTCGCGCGCCAAACCGGTCATCGTTCTGAAGCCCGGGCGCAACCCGACGGCCGCGAAGGCGGCGATGTCGCATACCGGCGCGCTGGCGGGCTCGGATGCGGCTTACAACGCCGCCTTCCGGCGCGCGGGGGTGCTGCGCGTCAAAGAGCTGCGCCAACTCTTCGATGCGGCGGCAATCCTTTCGGCATCGCCGACGCTCTCGGGCGAGCGCCTGACGATGCTCACCAATGGCGGTGGCGCGGGCGTGCTCGCGACTGACGAGCTTGCCGACCTCGGCGGCCGTCTCACCGAACTGCCCCAGGACACGATCGCCAGGCTGAACGAGGTGCTGCCGAAGACGTGGTCGGGGGCCAACCCGGTCGATATCATCGGCGACGCGCCGCCCGAGCGGTATGCCGATTCCATGCGCGTGCTGCTGGCCGACAAGGGGACCGATGCGCTTCTAGTGATGAACTGCCCGACCGCGCTCGCCTCGAGCGCTGCGGCGGCGAAGGTGGTCATCGAGGAGGTCGCGGCAGCGAAGCCGCGGCGGCCGCGCAAGGTGGTTCTGACGAGCTGGCTCGGTGACGGGGCGGCGGAGGAGAGTCGGCATCTCTTCACAGAGGCGGGCATTCCGTCGTTCGAGACGCCGGAAGATGCGGTAGAGGGCTTCATGCAGCTCGTGCGCTACCGGCGTGCGCAGGATGAGCTGATGCAGGTTCCGCCGTCGGCGCCGGAGGCGCTGCGGTTCGATGCGGCTGCTGCTGACAAGATACTCAAGGAGGCTCTGGCGAGCCGGCACTACACGCTGTCGGAGATCGAGGCCAAGAACCTGCTCGCCAGCTACGGGATTCCCGTGGTGCCGACGGGCATCGCCACCAGTCCGGCCGAGGTCGAGGTGAAGGCGCGGGACATCCTCGAGTTTCACCGCGCCTGCGTGATCAAGATCCTATCGGACGACATCACCCACAAGTCGGATGTCGGCGGCGTGCGGCTGGCTTTGACGACGCCGCTCGAGGCGCGGGTTGCGGCCGAGGAGATGCTGGTCAACATCGCCAAACTGCGGCCAAAGGCGGCAATCCGCGGCTTTACCGTGCAGGCGATGGTCGAACGGGCAGGCGCGCACGAGCTGATCGTGGGCGCCAGCGAGGATGCGACGGTCGGCCCGCTGATGATGTTCGGCGCCGGCGGCACGGCGGTCGAGGTGACCGCGGATACGGCACATGCGCTACCGCCGCTCGATCTGAAGCTTGCGTACCAGATGATGCGCGAGACGCGGGTCTACAGGCTTCTGAAGGGCTATCGCGACCGTCCGGCGGCCGATATTGAGGCGGTCGCGCTGGTGCTGGTGCGCCTCAGCTACCTCGTGGCGGGGCACCAAGAGATTCGCGAGATCGACATCAATCCGCTACTGGCCGACGAGCACGGCGTGATCGCGCTCGACGCGCGCGTCGCAATTGCCGATCCCGTCGAGAAGCCACGCAGGCCGCTGTCGGTGCGCCCCTATCCTGTGAAGTGGGAGCGCAGCGTGAAGCTCGAGGGCGTGGGCGAGATCGCCTTGCGCCCCATTCGTCCGGACGATGAGCCGCAATACGAGAAGTTCTTCACCTACATCACGCCGGAAGACTTGCGCATGCGCTTCTTCACGGCAGCGCCTGAGCGCACAATGCGCTTCTTCGCCCGCATGACGCAGATCGACTATGCACGCGAGATGGCATTCATTGCAGTGGGCGGAGCAGAGATTTTAGGCGTCGCGCGGCTGATCGCGGACCCGGACTACCGGCGTGCGGAGTTTGCCGTCATCGTTCGCTCCGATCTCAAGGGCAAAGGGCTCGGATACACGCTGATGCAGCATCTGGTCAGCTACGCGCGCGCCGAGGGGCTCGCCGAGCTGTACGGCGACGTGCTTGCCGCTAACACCACCATGCTGAAGCTCTGCCGCGAGCTGGGCTTCGAGGCCGAGCTCGACGACGGTGCGGGCGTATTCCGCGTGAAGCTGCCGCTCGGTGCCGTCGGTTAAAGGGGCTGGGACAAAAGGCGCTTGATGGTATCTTGGGGTTGAGCCAGCTCAATGCACCGATTGTAGCGGGGTGCTGGCCTCAATGTCCTGGCGGCTCACGCAGGAGTTGAACCATGATTACGCTGGAGGACTGCATTGCCCTTTGTGGGCTCAGCGAGGAAGAGGTATTGGCCATCGCCGAGCACGAGCATGTGCCGGAAATCGCCGCGGCGGCGCTTGCAGAGCACCTGTTGAAGCAGCGGCGCGGGGTCGACAAGATTCACCAGATGATCGTCGAGGATATTCGCGCCGCCCTGAACCGGGGAGATCGCAAGCACGCGTGCGAGCTGTTTGCAGCCCTGCGCCACTTCCTGGCGACACACCCTGAGCACTTCCACTGAATGGCCGGCAGCCGATCTGCAACCGATATTGGCAATAGAGGTGCCGTGGACGCCGGCCCGGCGCCCGGCGCATACCAAGCTGCAGATGGCTCACGCGGCGCGTTTTCAGCCGGCCTGACGAGCGCCGAGGCAGCAACGCTGCTCGCGGAGGTGGGCCCCAATGCGCTGCCCGCCGCCAAGAAGGACGGGATTATCAGGCGCATCATCGCCCAGATCACCAACCCGCTCATCTACGTGCTGCTCGGGTCGGCGACGATCAGCCTCTTGATGGGGCACTTCGTTGACAGCGCCGTCATTCTCGCTGTGGTCGTCATCAACGCGGCCGTCGGCATCGTGCAGGAGGGACGGGCGGAGAAGGCGCTCGATGCGATCCGGAGCCTGCTCGCACCGCGCGCGTCGGTATGGCGCGACGGCCGTCGCATCAGCATCGATGCGGCCGAAGTCGTTCCGGGGGACCTGCTCCTGCTCGAGGCGGGGGACCGCGTCGTTGCCGATGCGCGCATCATCAAAGAGCGCAACCTGCGGATCGACGAGTCGATACTCACAGGAGAGTCGGTCGCGGTCGGCAAGTCGGCACTTCCGGTCGGTGATCCTGGCGAGGGATCTGAGGCCTTCTCCGGCACGCTGGTGGTGGCGGGGCAGGGGACGGCCGTGGTGACGGCGACGGGGGCGAGATCGCGCCTCGGGCAGATAACCGCGCTTCTGGGGCGGGTCGAGGAACTGCAGACACCGCTTGTCCGGCAGATGAATGCCTTCGCGCGCCGGGCGACGGCGGTGGTCCTGGCACTTTCAGCGCTCACGTTCGCCTATGCCGTGCTGATCGGCGGCTATGCGATGTCGGATGCTTTCATGGTCGTCGTCGGAATGGCGGTCGCGGCAATACCCGAAGGGCTGCCCGCGGTGACGACGATCACCATGGCCATCGGCGTGCAGCGCATGGCAGGCCGCAACGCGATCCTGCGGCGCTTGCCTGCCATCGAGACGCTGGGCTGCGTGTCGACGATCTGCTCCGACAAGACCGGTACGCTGACCAAGAACGAGATGACGGTGAAGCGCATCGTCACCGCGGCCGGGGAGGTGGAGGTCAGCGGGGTCGGCTACGAGCCGGCCGGAGGCTTTTCCAGCGGTGGGGTCGCGATCGACGCCGCATGCGACCCGATGCTTCAGCGCCTCTTGCGCTCCGCCGGTCTCTGCAACGAGGCGCATGTCAGGCGTATGGGTGGGGGCTGGATCGTCGACGGCGATCCGCTCGAGGGGGCACTGATCGTCGCTGCGGCCAAGGCCGGACATGAGGCCGCGGGGCTGCGCAGTCGCTATCCGCGTGTGGACGAGATTCCGTTCGACGCCTCGTACAGATACATGGCGACACTGCACCGCGAGCCTGGCGGCTCGGCATTCGTGTGCGCCAAGGGAGCTCCCGAGGAGCTCATTCAAATGTGCGATCGGCAGCTCGGCGTGAACGGCGAGGAACCGCTCGATCAAACCTATTGGACGCGCGCTGTCGAGGGGTTGGCAGCGTCCGGATTCCGTGTTCTGGCGCTGGCGTCGAAGGCATATGCCGGGGGCGAGCGGCTTTCCTTTGCGGATATTGGCGGTTTCGTCTTCGAGGGGCTCGTCGGTCTCATCGATCCGCCGCGGGAGGAGGCGATGGCGGCCATCGCCGAGTGCCGCTCGGCTGGCATCGCGGTAAAGATGATCACCGGGGACCATCTGGTGACGGCGCAGGCCATCGCCGCCCAACTCGGAATCGACGCCCGCAGGCCGGCGGTCGCCGGCGAGAGTCTCGACCGGCTCGACGACGCTGCGCTGGCGAAGCTGGCGGCCGAGACGAGCGTCTTTGCCCGCACGACACCGGAGCACAAGCTGCGTCTGGTGGAGGCGCTGCAATCGGACGGTAACGTCGTGGCGATGACCGGCGACGGCGTCAACGATGCGCCGGCGCTGAAACGCGCCGATGTCGGCGTCGCCATGGGACGCAACGGCACCGAGGCGGCGAAGGAGGCCGCGGAGATGGTGCTCCTCGACGACAACTTCGCCTCCATAGTGGCGGCGGTGCGCGAGGGGCGCGCAGTCTACGACAACCTCACCAAGGTCATTGGGTGGACGCTGCCGACGAGCGGCGGCCAGATGCTGGTGATCATGCTGGCGATCCTTTTCGGGCTCACGTTACCGATCACGCCAGTGCAGATCCTATGGGTGAACACGATCTCGGCCGGGGTGCTGGGCCTCATACTGGCATTCGAGCCGGCCGAGCCGGACATCATGATGCGTGGCCCACGCCACGTGAGGGAATCGCTGCTGTCAAAATTCCTCCTTTGGAGGGTGCTGCTCGTCTCGATGCTGTTCGCACTCGGCGCCTTCGGCGTCTTCGAGTGGGCTATCAGCCGCGGTGCCGACATCGGCACCGCGCGCACCATGGTCGTCAACGCCATCGTGGCGATGGGCATCGGCTATCTGTTCAACGTGCGCTACTTGCGGTCCGCGTCGCTGACCTGGCGGGGCATGCTCGGAACGCGTGCCGTGCTCATCGGCATCGGGGCGGTGGCCCTACTGCAATTGGCCTTCACGTATTTACCCGTCATGAACCAGGTTTTCGAAACGCGGCCCATGACCCTCACAGAGGGTGCCGTTGCCATATCCGTAGGTGCGGCGCTGTTCTTCCTGCTGGAATTGGAAAAGCAATTGCAGCGGCGACTCAACCCCACCATGCGGTCGGCCGCCAAAGGGGAGCTGGGCTCATTGACCTAGGTCATCGCCGCCGCCAGCGTCGGGTCTAGCTTTGCTCGGATAGTGGAGCGGAGAATCGCGATGCGACGCCTTCTGGGATCGATGGCAGTGTGCCTGCCGATGCTGACGCTCGCCGCGGGTGCGGTGGAACTCGGCAACAAGGAGAGGGGGCACGAGTACGCGCAGAAGCACTGCAGCGACTGCCATGCCATCGAGAAGGACGATCAGCTCCTTCTCGGCGACGTGCCGACGTTCCAGGAGGTGGCGGACTCGCAGGGCATGAGCCCGCGCGCGCTGGCGGTGTGGCTGCAGACGTCGCACCCGAACATGCCGGACTTCATCATCCCGCCCGATGATATGGACAACGTGATTGCCTACATCATGAGCCTACGCACGCCGAAGCAGTGAAGGGCCTTGACGGCTCGTTTGCGAAGCTCGCCTAAACTTGGCGCGTCGTGGCCGATGTCGAGACACTCATGACGCTGCTTCCCAAACGTATGTCGGTGATGGAGTTCGCAGGCGCGGGGCATCCACTGCGCGCCGCAGAACGGACGGTGAAGCAGCCCACAGGCCGCAACCTTCTCATCCGCGTCGGGGCGTGCGGCATCTGCCGGACCGACCTGCACGTGATCGACGGCGATCTTAAGCATCCCAAGGCGAACGTCATCCCGGGGCACGAGGTGATCGGCCGCGTCGCGGCGCTGGGGCCGGACGCGCGCGGCTTCAAGGTCGGCGACAGGGTCGGGGTGCCGTGGCTCGGCTTCACCTGCGGGCGCTGCCGCTATTGCCGGTCAGGGCGCGAGAACCTTTGCGAGAAGCCGAAGTTCACCGGCTACACGCTCGATGGCGGTTATGCCGAGTACGTCACCGCGGACTCGCACTATTCTTTCCTCATTCCCGATGGCTACACCAATGCCGAGGCAGCGCCGCTGATGTGCGCGGGGCTCATCGGCTACCGGTGCTGGAAGCTGGTGCGGTCGGCGAAGCGGCTCGGCATCTACGGCTTCGGCGCGGCGGCGCACATCGTCGCTCAGCTCGCGGCGCACGAGGGCCAGGAGGTCTATGCCTTCACCCGGCGCGGGGACAAAGCCGCGCAAAAGCTCGCCCGCTCGCTCGGCGCGGTGTGGGCCGGCGCCTCGGATGAGCTGCCGCCCAAGCTCCTCGACGCCGCCATCATCTTCGCCTCGGTCGGCCCTCTCGTTCCCTTGGCGCTGAAGGCGCTCGAGAAAGGCGGGACGCTGGTGCTCGGTGGCATACACATGTCGGAGATCCCCGCGTTCTCCTATGACCTCTTGTGGGGTGAGCGGGTGGTGCGCTCGGTCGCCAACCTGACGCGGCAGGACGCGATCGAGTTCCTGGAGCTGGCGCCGAAGGTGCCGATCCGGCCGCATGTGACGACGTACCCGCTTCGAGAGGCAAATGCGGCAATCGGTGCGCTGAGGGAGGGAAACCTCGTCGGTGCCGCGGTATTGCTGCCCGATGGGCCGACGCAAGAACGCATTGGCGCACAGGCCAAAAAGCGAGGCGCTTGACTGCGCCGCCGCGCCCACTATTGAAGGGGGCGAGCGCGGGTGTAGCTCAATGGTAGAGCAGCAGCCTTCCAAGCTGAATACGAGGGTTCGATTCCCTTCACCCGCTCCATTCCCCCAATCATTCGCCCGAGCGCACCTTGTCGGGATCGACGATCCCGAGGCGCATCGCCAGGTGAACGAGCTCGATGTCCGATGAGACGCCGAGCTTCGACTTGATGAGATAGTGGTAGTTCGACACTGTCTTGACGCTGAGGTTCAGCGTCTCGGCGATCTCGGCCACGGGTTTGGCATCGGCGATCATGCGGAAGATGTCGAACTCGCGCGCGGTCAGGTTCTCGGGCGCGAGCGCCTCGGGATTGATGCGCATCATCGCCAGCGCATGGCTGATGTCGGGGCTTATCGGCTTCTTCCCGGCGACGACGTCGCCGATGGCGGTGACGAGCATCTCGGGCGGGCTCGACTTGGTGATGTAGCCGCGTGCACCAGCCTGGAACGCCTGCACGGCGTAGGCGCCGTTCTGGTGCATGGTGAAGACGAGGATGCGCGCGCTCTCGTCGCGCTGGCGCAGATGGCGGATCACCTCGATGCCGCCCTTGCCGGGCATCGACAGGTCGAGCACAACGACATCGGGGCGGTGCTCCTTGTAGAGTTTGTAAGCTTCGGCGCCGTCGGGAGCCTCGGCAACGACCTTCATGCCCTTGTGCTTCTCGATCAGGCGGCGATATCCCTCGCGAACCACGGCGTGGTCGTCGACCAGCATCACGCTAATGCCGTTGGGCTGCATCGGCGGATGCCTCCTGTGCAACGACGGGAACGACGACGCGGACAATGAGACCGGCACCGGCGCGGTCGTCGAAGGCAATGGTGCCGCCCAGGGCAGCGACGCGCTCGCGCATGTTGATCAGTCCGCGTCCGCCTGCGGGTTCGGCGTCGTGCGCATCGCGACCGCGGCCGTCATCCTCGATGGTGAGGCGGATACCGCGAGCGTCCTCGGCGTGCTGTTCCGGCATCGCGATCGGCTCGACGCGGAGGCGAACCGTGCTCGCCCCTGCGTGCTTGGCGGCGTTGGTCAGGCCCTCCTGGGCAATGCGGTAGATGTGGATGGCGGCGTTGTCCGGCAGGTCGAGCCGCGCGGGTATCTCCAATTCAAAGCGGGTCTGGCGGCGCCGGCTGGCGCTCCAGACGTCGACGAGCTGCCGCAGACTCTCGGCGAGGCCGAACTTCTCGAAGTCGGCGGGCCGCAGGCGCAGAAGGGTACCGCGGAGCGACTGCATCATGCTCATCGAGATATGCGCCAGGCTGCGCGCCTCTCCGCGTAGCTCTTGGCATTGCTCCTCGGCCGTGCGCTCGATCGAGGCGGCGAGAGCGGAGATGGCGGCGAGGTTCTGGCCGAACTCGTCGTGCAGCTCGCGCGCGAGATGCCGGCGCTCGTCCTCCTGCGTGTCCACCAGCCGCGCGGACAGCTCGGACTGCTCGGCAAGGACGGTCTCGATCTTCTGCGCCAGCTGATTGACCACCTCGCTGATGCGCTGAAGCTCGGCGAGGTTGAAGTCGGGGAGGCGATAGGAGAGGTCGCCCGAGGCGAGCTTGTTGAGGCCGGCGATCACGTCTTGCGTCGGCGCCAGGGCGCGCGCGAGAGCGATGTAGACGCTGATCGCGAGCGAGGCGACGGTGAGAAAGGTGAGGATGAGCGGATGCTTGATCTCGCGCCAGATGCGGGCAACGACGGCTTCGGGAGCGGAGGTGACGACGACGCGGCCGTAGGTCGTGCCCTTGTGGGCGACATCCCGGGCCACGGGATCTCCGGGTGAGAAGAAGAGCCCGGAAAGCTTCTGGAACCAAGCCGGTGCCTGCTCCTCGGATGGGCCGACGCCGACGCAATTGCTGCGCCGCATCTCGCCGCGCTCGTCATAGAAGCTCACGCACTGGCCGCTCGCCGAGCCATTGCTCAAGACCGTGTCCCAATCGGGGAAGCGGTTCGAGAGGTCGAAGCCCGCGTTGATGCGGAGGAGCTGGAGTTCGAGCTGCTTGGCGACGATATCGGCCGTCGTTGCGGCGTGGCGGCGCACCTCCTGGTGCGTCTCGATAAGGGCGAAGGCGGTGACCAGCGCCGAGCAGAGCGAGGCGACGATGGCGATACGCACGATGAGCGACCGCTTGAGATCCATCGGGCGTTTTTGCGCGGGCGCACGTTGGACGGATACCACGTCGCGCATGCAGGACCTCTCAGCTTCGTAAGATTGCCAGCCTAAACATAGCAGAGCCCGCTCGGGTGATTTGCCCGAGGTTCTTCGGGCAACGGCCTGTATTTCTGGCGCTCCCAGGTTCCTAGCCTCCCCTCAAGCAGATCGGCAAAGGGGAAGGACCATCGTGGAAAACGCGACACGCATTGCGGCAGCGATCAGCATCCTCTGGGTTCTGCTGGCTTCGGCCCATGCGGGCGGCCGGCCGTCCCTCGCCGTCCTGCCGTTCGAGATCAACGACACCTCGGGCGAGGTCGGCGGTACGGCGCGGCATGAAGCGATGCTGGCCGGACTGACGCGGGTCGTCAGCGCGGCGATTGCCGACTCCGGGCTCTATGCCGTCGTGCCGGACGAGGGGGTATGGCGCGCGATAGCTCAGGTGAACTCCGGCACCTTCCTGCGCGCCTGCAACGGCTGCGAAATCGACATCGCGCAGAGGGCCGGTGCCGACCAAGTGCTGGTCGGGTGGATCTGGAAGGTCAGCACGCTCGTCGGCACGCTGCATATCGAGATCAAGGACGTGGCAACGGGGCGGACAGTTTACGCGCGCGTCTTCGACTTCCGCGGCGACAACGAGAAAGCCTGGCAACGAGCGGCCGCGTACATGGTCGGCACGCTGAAGACCAGCACCGCCGCGCAATCCAGTGAAGCCGGCCAATAACGGGAAACGAAGGGAGGAGCGACGTGTGTCTTTCGCCGCATCATGAGGAGTGCCTCGGCTCGATGAGCCGTCGCGACATGCTACGCAGATTGGGAGCTCTGGGACTGAGCGCGCCGCTGGCAATGGCCATGCACGACTTGGGGCGTGCCGCGCAGCCGATGAGCTATCTCGATCAGCCCGAGCTCGTCGGCGGGCTCAAGGCGCTGATCGCCCGCGCCAAGTCGCCGGAGCTCGTCGCCTTCCGAGAATTCGAGCTCGGCAGCGGCGACATGCCATGGAAGGATCTCGGGCTTGCGGCGCGCAAAGGGCAGGCCGTGACCTTCCTGATCGGCGGCCGCCTGTGGCTGTCGCGCGATCTCGATCTCTGGTCCGAGCCGGGCGTGGCGTTCCACGTACGCAGCCGCGGTGAGCGCCCGATCTACAACCCGATGAGCAATACCGGCACGATGATCGCGGCGCACGAGGGGCCGCTCGAGATCGCGCGCTCGCTCGCCGAATTCAAGAACGAGGACGGCGTGCTGTGGACGCCGGAGAAGGACTACAGGCAGATCGAGGCACGCATCTACGGCGTGGCGCTGGTGTGGAGCGGTAGCGCGCTGACGGGGCTGCGGAGCCTGCTCGCGCACGGCGACGTCGACGGCATCGTCGGCGCCGAGATCGCGCGGCTGGAGAGCACGCGGCGGCTGCCGCAGGGCTGGCACAACCTTTACATGCTCGGCGGGGGCCCGATCATCTTCAACGACCTCGGCGGCGGCGAGATCGCCTGCCAGTCGCATAAGAACGCCGGCATCCTGCAGCGGCCGGTGTCGATCGAGCTAAAGCCGGGAACGAAGCTCTCCTGGCGCTGGATCATCGAGGAGCTACCCTCGCTGCATCCTGAGAACGAGTTCACGACGCACGACTACCTGTCGATCGGTGCCGAGTACGACGACGGGCAGGACCTGACCTACATCTGGAGCCGTGGCCTCCCGGCAGGGACGGCGTTCCGCTGCCCGTTCCCACGATGGACGCCGATCGAGACGCACTTGGCGATCCGCAGCGGGCTCAACGGCCTCGGGAGCTGGGTGTCCGAGGAGCGCGACCTCTATGCCGACTACAAGGACCACGTCGGCGGCACGGCCAAGTCGATCGTGCGGATCTGGCTTCTGGGCGTGACGATCGTGCAGCGACGACAGGGGAGCTGCCGCTTTGCCGATATTCAGGTCGCTCAGCCGGGGCAGCCTCTCCTGAAGCTCTGAGTGGATTTGCGTTCGGCGGTCCGGCGGCGAACGCCGGCTGCCGGCGTCCCGGTCCGGCGCCGAACGGACCGGGACGCCTCCCTTAGGCAGGCTGGAGGGAATGGCGATTTTCCGCTAAGCGATGGGGGGAGCGCTGACGGGGGGGGCAGCATGCTGGTGGTGACGACCAACGACCTGCCGGGCTTCAAGGTCGTGAAGCACCTTGGGATGGTGCGCGGGCTGTCGGTGCGCTCGCGCAGCGTGATCGGAAATATCGGTGCGTCGATCCAGATTCTATTTGGCGGCAACATCACACTATATACGAGGCTGGCAGAGCTGGCGCGCCAGGAAGCCTACGACGAGCTCGTCAAGCAGGCGCACGGCGCAGGGGCGAATGCGATCCTCGCGATGCGCTATGACGCCAATGAAATGGCCTCTGCGGTGACAGAAGTGCTTGCCTACGGCACGGCGGTCGTCGTAGAGCCTGAGCCTTGATTCCGGCGCGCGACAATTCCGTCACTGGCAAGTGACAAAGGGGCAAAGTTCGGCTAAGTATGCCGCCCCCGCGGATGGGAGCGCGCTTTTTCCGCGAAATTAGGGGTGTAGCTCAATTGGTAGAGCGTCGGTCTCCAAAACCGAAGGTCGGGGGTTCGAGACCCTCCACCCCTGCCAAACACGTGTGGATGCATCCGAGCAGAGGGCGCCGGATGTGCCAATCGTCGACGCTTGGGGTGCGTCCGATTGTCGCATGGGGCCCGGGAAAGTCAAATTAATGGCCAAATACAACCCGGTCGAGTTTATTCAGGAGGTTCGCCAGGAAGTCTCCAAGGTGACTTGGCCTACCTGGAAAGAGGTGTGGATCACCACCCTCATGGTTTTGATCATGGTCAGTGTTGCCTCGGTCTTCTTCCTCATCACGGATCAAACGCTCGGGTATCTCGTCCGGCTGGTGCTGGGCGGGGGCCGCTGAGCCGGAGCTGATAAACTAGTGTCCACCCAAGTTGCGCAGACGCGCGCTGAAAGAGCAGCAATGGCGAAGCGCTGGTATATCGTGCACGCGTACACGAATTTCGAGCGCAAGGTGGCGGACGCCATCAAGGAGCGTGCCAAGGCGGCGGGCCTTGAGCACCTGTTCGAGGAAGTCCTCGTGCCTACCGAGGAGGTGGTCGAGGTGAAGCGCGGCCGCAAGGTGCAGGCCGAGCGCAAGTTTCTTCCCGGCTACGTGCTGGTGAAGATGGAGATGACCGACCCGGCGTTCTTGCTGATCAAGAACACGCCGAAGGTCACAGGGTTTCTCGGCGCGGAAAATAAACCGATGCCGATCTCGGAGGATGAGGCCAAGCGCATCCTCCACCAGGTCGAGGAAGGCGTTGAGCGTCCGAAGCCGTCGATCACCTTCGAGGTGGGCGAGCAGGTCAAGGTCGCCGACGGACCGTTCGCCTCCTTCCAGGGCCACGTCGAGGAGGTCGACGAGGAGCGCTCACGGCTCAAGGTGGCCGTGTCGATCTTCGGACGGCCGACGCCGGTCGAACTCGAGTTCGGCCAAGTTGAGAAGGTGGCGGGCTAGCGCCCGGCGATCATGGAATTCTGGCAGGCGGGTCAATGCTCGTCGGCCTGGCAGCCCCGCAGGACAGCCTCTCACGAGGCCTCCCTGCGGAAAACCCGCGGGAGGGCCTGGACGGCCCGTCGGACCGCTAACCCTGGGAAGGAAAGCCCCTTCCCGTCAAGTGCTAAGGGGAGACCATGGCAAAGAAAATTGAAGGCTACATCAACTTGCAGGTGCCGGCGGGGGCGGCCAATCCCTCGCCGCCCATCGGACCCGCGCTGGGTCAGCGCGGCGTCAACATCATGGAGTTCTGCAAGTCGTTCAACGCCAAGACGAAGGACATGGAGCAGGGCACGCCCATCCCGGTGAAGATCACGGTCTATTCCGACCGTTCTTTCACGTTCGAGATGCGCACGCCGCCTGCCACGTTCCTCATCAAGAAGGCTGCTGGCATGAAGCCGACCGGCAAGCCGGGCTCGGGCTCGAAGCACCCCGGCCGCGACGTCGCTGGCTCGATCAGCATGGCTCAGCTGCGCGAGATCGCGAAGGTCAAGCTGAAGGACATGAACACGGACGATCTCGACCAGGCCACCCGGACGATGGCCGGCTCCGCCCGCTCTATGGGCCTGCAGGTGACGGAGTAAGACCAATGGCAGCAAAGCTCAGCGCAGAAGCAATCAAAGAGACGCGTCTTGCCGGCGGCAAACGTCATGCGGCGGCCATCAAGGGTCTCAACCGCGACAAGGCCTACTCGGTCGAGGACGCGGTGAAGCTCATCAAGGACCGCGCAAAGGCGAAGTTCGACGAGACGATCGAGGTAGCGATGAACCTCGGCGTCGATCCCAAGCACGCCGACCAGCTCGTGCGCGGCGTGTGCAACCTGCCGAACGGCTCTGGCCGCACGGCGCGCGTTGCGGTGTTCGCGCGCGGCGCCAAGGCCGAAGAGGCGAAGGCGGCGGGTGCCGACGTCGTCGGCGCGGAGGACCTCGTCGATCTCGTGTCGAAGGGCACGATCAACTTCGATCGCTGCATCGCGACGCCTGACATGATGGGCCTCGTCGGCCGGCTCGGTAAGGTGCTCGGTCCGCGCGGCCTGATGCCGAACCCGCGCGTCGGCACGGTGACGATGGACGTCACCAACGCCGTCAAGGGTGCGAAGGGCGGCTCGGTGGAGTTTCGCGTCGAGAAGGCGGGCATCGTGCACGCCGGCATCGGCAAGGCCAGCTTCACGGAGAACGCGCTTACCGAGAACATCAAGGCGTTCGTCGACGCCGTGGTGAAGGCGAAGCCGCCGGGTGCCAAGGGCACCTACGTGAAGAAGATCTCAATCAGCTCGACGATGGGGCCGGGAGTGAAGGTCGACTCCGCGAGCCTCGGCGGCGGGCAAGCCCTCGCCTAAGAGGGTCACGAATTCGCACGCCGCGCGGCAACGGGCGGCGGGCGATGTCCGGAGGATGCGGAAACGCTCAGCCTCCGGAATCTGTCCGAGACTGTGGGTGCCGTCAGGGTCTTCGACTTTGACAGCTTAAGCCCGGAAGTGGGGCCCGCATGAGACAGGAGCGAACCCGGATTTCGGCTCTCCACAAGAGAGCGCGCAAGCCGGTTTGAACCTGGGTCGGCACCGTGTCGCTCGCAGCGTCGCGGATGGACAGACAAAGTCGTCGCCCGAAGCGGTGTTCGCGGACGGCGACAAGGTGCAACCCGCGGAGCAGGCTCAAACGAGGCTGTTCCGTAAACTGGAGTGAGCAGGTGGATAGAGCCGCGAAACGTGAGCTCGTGACTTCGCTCAACACCGTGTTGAAGGACACGGGGTTGGTCGTCGTCGCCCACTATGCCGGCATGACGGTCGCACAACTCACCGACTACCGCCAGAAGGTCAAAGAAGCTGGCGGCAAGGTGAAGGTGGCCAAAAACCGGCTGGCTAAGCTCGCGCTGAAGGACACTTCGTACGAGTCGATCTCCGATCTCTTCAAGGGGCAGACATGCGTCGCCTACTCGAAGGATCCGATCGCCGCGGCGAAGGCGTCGGTCGCATACGCCAAGGGGAATGAGAAGCTTGTCATTCTCGGCGGCGCCATGGGCTCGACGGTCCTTGACGCGAACGCCGTCAAAGCGCTCGCCGAACTGCCATCTCTGGATGAGCTCAGAGCCAAGCTTATCGGTCTCCTCAACGCGCCGGCGACGAAGATCGCCCGCACGGTCAAGGAGCCGGGAGCAAAGCTCGCACGCGTCATTCAGGCGAAGGCATCGCAAGGCGAGGCTGCCTAAGGCACGGGCGGTGCCGAAAGGCGCCACAGCTAAGGAACGCGCAGTTCAAAACTGCATCAGTCATTAGGTTCAAACCGAAGGAAGTAACAAAATGGCCGATCTATCGAAGATCGTTGACGACCTTTCCAGCCTGACCGTCCTCGAGGCGGCAGAGCTCGCGAAGCTGCTCGAGGAGAAGTGGGGCGTGTCGGCGGCTGCCGCCGTTGCCGTTGCTGCCGCTCCGGGTGCCGCTGCCGCCGCTCCGGCCGAGGAGCAGACGGAGTTCACCGTCATCCTCAAGGCCGGCGGCGACAAGAAGATCAACGTCATCAAGGAAGTCCGCGCCATCACGGGCCTTGGCCTCAAGGAAGCCAAGGACCTCGTCGAGGCCGGCGGCAAGACCGTGAAGGAAGGCGTGACCAAGGACGAGGCTGCCAAGCTGAAGAAGCAGCTCGAGGACCAGGGCGCCACCGTCGAGGTGAAGTAATTGCGCGGGCGGCCGGCACTGAATGTGCCGGTCGCCTACCTCGCCCGCTCCCTCGTCGAGCGGGCATCGGACGTCTCTCCGGAGGGTCTTTTTGGGGGTTCTACAACCCTCAAACGGGCCTTCCGGCGAGCCGTTTAAAGGCCAAAGCGAGGGTTGGCGGCCCTCGCCATGCAGGCAGCAGTAGCGCGGGCCGTCACCTGCGCGGATGACAAGGAGCGAAAATGGCTGAGACGTTCAACGGCCGCAAGCGCATCCGGAAGAAATTCGGATCCATTCGCGAAGTTGCAGAGATGCCGAACCTCATCGAGGTTCAGAAGAGCTCGTACGACGACTTCCTGATGGTGAAGGAGCCTCCGGGCGGCCGTTCAGACGATCACGGTCTGCAGGCGGTGTTCAAGTCCGTGTTCCCGATCTCGGACTTCTCGGGCCGCGCGACGCTGGAGTTCGTTCGCTACGAGTTCGAGCCGCCGAAGTACGACGTCGACGAGTGCATGCAGCGCGATATGACCTTCTCGGCGCCGCTGAAGGTGAAGCTGCGCCTCATCGTGTTCGATGTGAACGAGGAGACGGGCTCCAAGTCGATCAAGGACGTCAAGGAGCAGGACGTCTACATGGGCGACATGCCGCTCATGACGCTGAACGGCACCTTCGTCATCAACGGGACCGAGCGCGTCATCGTCTCGCAGATGCACCGCTCGCCGGGCGTGTTCTTCGATCACGACCGCGGCCGCACGCACGCTTCGGGCAAGCTGTTGTTCGCAGCGCGCATCATTCCCTATCGCGGCTCGTGGCTCGACTTCGAGTTCGACGCCAAGGACATCGTCTATGTGCGCATCGACCGTCGCCGCAAGCTGCCGGTGACGACGCTGCTCTATGCGCTGGGTCTCAACGACGAGGAGATCCTCGAGACCTTCTACAAGCACATCACGATCAAGGAATCGAAGCGCGGCTGGAAGATGCCGTTCGTGCCCGAGAAGATGCGCGGCATGACGCCGATGGCCGACCTCGCCGATGCCAAGACGGGCGAAGTCATCGTCAAGGCAGGCGAGAAGATCACCGCGCGCAAGGCACGCGAGCTCGCCGAGGGCGGGCTCAAGGAAGTGCTGGTCTCCTCCGACGACCTCGCCGGCCGCTATATCGCTGCCGACGTCGTCGACATGGAGACGGGTGCGATCTACGCGGAAGCCGGCGATGAACTCGACGCCGAGCTGCTGGCGGAGCTGAAGGATCAGAAGGTCAAGGAGTTCCCGATCCTCGACATCGACCACGTCAACATCGGTCCGTTCATCCGCAACACGCTCAACATCGACAAGAACGCCAACCAGGAAGAGGCGTTGATGGACATCTACCGGGTCATGCGGCCCGGTGAGCCGCCGACGATCGAGGCGGCGACCAACCTCTTCCATTCGCTGTTCTTCGACGCGGAGCGCTACGACCTCTCGGCCGTCGGCCGCGTGAAGATGAACATGCGCCTCGAGCTCGATGCCCCGGACACCATGCGCGTGCTGCGCAAGGAGGACATCCTCGCGGTCATCAAGACGCTGGTCGACCTGCGCGACGGCAAGGGCGAGATCGACGACATCGACCATCTCGGCAACCGGCGCGTGCGCTCGGTCGGCGAGTTGATGGAGAACCAGTACCGCGTCGGCCTGCTGCGCATGGAGCGCGCGATCAAGGAGCGCATGAGCTCTGTCGACATCGACACGGTGATGCCGCAGGACCTGATCAACGCCAAGCCGGCGGCAGCGGCGGTGCGCGAGTTCTTCGGCTCCTCGCAGCTCAGCCAGTTCATGGACCAGACGAACCCGCTGTCGGAGATCACCCACAAGCGCCGCCTGTCGGCGCTTGGCCCGGGCGGTCTGACGCGCGAGCGCGCCGGCTTCGAGGTGCGCGACGTGCATCCGACGCACTACGGCCGCATCTGCCCGATCGAGACGCCGGAAGGTCCGAACATCGGCCTCATCAACTCGCTGGCGACGTTCGCGCGCGTCAACAAGTACGGCTTCATCGAGAGCCCGTACCGCAAGGTCGTCAACGGCAAGCTCACCGACCAGGTCGTCTACCTGTCGGCGATGGAGGAGATGCGCCACCACGTAGCGCAGGCGAACGCCGAGGTCGATTCCAAGGGCAAGCTGGTCGATGACCTCATCACCTGCCGCTACCAGGGCGACGTGCTGCTCGTGCCGCAGGACAAGGTCGATTACATCGACGTGTCGCCGAAGCAGCTCGTGTCGGTCGCCGCGGCGCTGATCCCGTTCCTCGAGAACGACGACGCCAACCGCGCGCTGATGGGATCGAACATGCAGCGTCAGGCGGTGCCGCTGATCAGAGCCGAGGCGCCGCTCGTCGGCACCGGCATGGAGGAGGTCGTGGCGCGCGATTCAGGCGCCGCGATCGCCGCCCGTCGGACCGGCGTTGTCGATCAGGTGGACGCGACGCGTATCGTCATCCGCGCGACGGAGGAAACCGATCCTTCGAAGCCGGGCGTCGACATCTACCGGCTGCGCAAGTTCCAGCGCTCGAACCAGAACACCTGCATCAACCAGCGTCCGCTGGTGCACGTGGGTGATCAGGTGCAGGCGGGCGAGATCATCGCCGACGGTCCCTCGACCGATCTGGGCGATCTGGCTCTCGGCAAGAACGTGCTCGTCGCGTTCATGCCGTGGATGGGCTACAACTTCGAGGACTCCATCCTCCTTTCCGAGCGCGTCGTCTCCGACGACATCTTCACCTCGATCCACATCGAGGAATTCGAGGTGATGGCGCGCGATACCAAGCTCGGGCCGGAGGAGATCACGCGCGACATTCCGAACGTTTCGGAAGAGGCGCTGAAGAACCTCGACGAAGCTGGCATCGTCTACATCGGCGCCGAGGTGAACCCGGGCGACATCCTCGTCGGCAAGATCACGCCCAAGGGCGAGAGCCCCATGACGCCGGAAGAGAAGCTGCTGCGCGCCATCTTCGGCGAGAAGGCTTCGGACGTGCGCGACACCTCGCTGCGTCTGCCGCCGGGCGTCTCCGGCACGGTCGTCGAGGTGCGCGTGTTCAATCGCCACGGCGTCGAGAAGGACGAGCGTGCGATGGCGATCGAGCGCGAGGAGATCGAGCGTCTCGCCAAGGACCGCGACGACGAGATGCAGATCCTCGACCGCAACGTCTATGCGCGTCTCAAGGAGGCCCTCGTCGGCAAGGAAGTGTCGAAGGGTCCGAAGTCCGCTCGCAAGGGCACGCACATCACCGAGGAGATCCTGGACGAGGTGCCGCGCAGCCATTGGTGGGAGTTCGGCCTCAAGGACGAGAAGGCCCAGGGCGAGATCGAGGCCATCAACAAGCAGTACGAGGAAGCCAAGAAGAGCCTCGAGCGCCGCTTCGTCGACAAGGTCGACAAGCTGCAGCGGGGCGACGAGCTGCCTCCGGGCGTGATGAAGATGGTCAAGGTCTTCGTCGCCGTGAAGCGCAAGATTCAGCCGGGCGACAAGATGGCCGGCCGTCACGGCAACAAGGGTGTCGTGTCGATGATCGTGCCGTGCGAGGACATGCCGTTCCTCGAGGACGGCACGCACGTCGACGTGGTGCTCAATCCGCTGGGCGTGCCCTCGCGCATGAACGTCGGACAGATCCTCGAGACGCATCTCGGCTGGGCCTGCCGCGGCCTCGGCCGTGCGATCGACGAGGCGCTGCAGCAGTGGCACGAGAGCGGCCAGGCGAAGCAGCTTCGCGAGCGCATGGCGGAGATCTACGGCAAGGACGAGGTGAGGCCGACGCTGAAGGACGACGAGCTGGTCGAGGTCGCCGAGAAGCTGACGCGCGGCGTGCCGATCGCCACCCCGGTGTTCGACGGCGCCAAGGAGGCCGACATCGTCGAGATGCTGAAGCTCGCGGGCTTCGACTCTTCGGGCCAGGTCCGTCTCTATGACGGCCGCACCGGCGAGCCGTTCGATCGCAAGGTCACGGTCGGCTACAAGTACATCCTGAAGCTGCACCACCTTGTCGACGACAAGATCCACGCACGCTCCATCGGCCCCTACTCGCTCGTCACCCAGCAGCCGCTGGGCGGCAAGGCGCAGTTCGGCGGCCAGCGCTTCGGCGAAATGGAGGTGTGGGCCCTCGAAGCCTACGGCGCCGCCTACACGCTGCAGGAGATGCTCACGGTCAAGTCGGACGACGTCGCCGGCCGAACGAAGGTCTACGAGGCCATCGTGCGCGGGGACGACACCTTCGAGGCGGGCGTGCCGGAAAGCTTCAACGTGCTCGTCAAGGAAATGCGGGCGCTCGGTCTCAACGTCGAGCTCGAGAACTCCGAGCTCAGCGCCATTCCTCCGCCCGAGGAGGAGCCGGCGAAGCAGCCGCAGCTGCCGCCGGCAGCCGAGTGACGTTCTAGGCCTTAAGTCCGGGGCTCATCGGGGCCCCGGACGATGCGCTTCGAGGAAGCGCGACGAAATCAGGGCTCAAGGACGCCAGAGCCCATTTTCTGCGGGTGCCGCCGCCATCAGGCTCCGCAAGCTGACACGGGGCGAAGGCCGCCACGCCCCGAATGGAGAGACGGATGAACGAGATTACCAACCTGTTCAAGACGCAAGCGCCGCTTCCGACCTTCGATCAGATCAAGATCTCCATCGCGAGTCCTGACGATATTCTGTCGTGGTCGTTCGGCGAGATTAAGAAGCCCGAGACGATCAACTACCGCACGTTCAAGCCGGAGCGTGACGGTCTCTTCTGCGCGCGCATCTTCGGCCCGATCAAGGACTACGAGTGCTTGTGCGGCAAGTACAAGCGCATGAAGTACAAGGGCCTGATCTGCGAAAAGTGCGGCGTCGAGGTGACGCTCGCCAAGGTGCGCCGCGAGCGCATGGGCCACATCGAGCTCGCTGCGCCGGTCGCGCACATCTGGTTCCTCAAGTCGCTGCCCTCGCGCATCGGCCTTCTGCTCGACATGCCGCTCAAGGATCTCGAGCGCGTGCTCTACTTCGAGAACTACATCGTCATCGAGCCGGGCATCACCGCATTCCGCGAGAAGCAGCTTCTCTCGGAGGAGGAGTACAACCGCGCGCTCGACGAGCACGGACCGGACAGCTTCACCGCCGGCATCGGTGCCGAGGCGATCCGCGACATGCTTTCGGCGATGGACCTGCCGAAGATCGCCACCGACCTGCGCCAGGAGATTGCCGAGGCGACGACGGACCTCAAGCCGAAGAAGCTCGGCAAGCGTCTCAAGGTGATCGAGGCGTTTCTCGAGTCCGGCAACCGTCCGGAGTGGATGATCCTCACCGTCGTGCCGGTGATCCCGCCGGAGCTGCGCCCGCTGGTGCCGCTCGACGGCGGCCGCTTCGCCACGTCGGACCTCAACGATCTCTATCGCCGCGTCATCAACCGCAACAACCGCCTGAAGCGGCTGATGGAGCTGCGCGCGCCGGACATCATCATCCGCAACGAGAAGCGCATGCTTCAAGAGGCGGTCGATGCGCTGTTCGACAACGGTCGGCGCGGTCGCGTGATCACGGGCGCCAACAAGCGTCCGCTGAAGTCGCTTGCCGACATGCTGAAGGGCAAGCAGGGCCGCTTCCGCCAGAACCTGCTCGGCAAGCGCGTCGACTACTCGGGCCGCTCGGTGATCGTCGTCGGTCCCGAGCTGAAGCTGCACCAGTGCGGCCTGCCGAAGAAGATGGCGCTCGAGCTGTTCAAGCCGTTCATCTACGCCAAGCTGCAGGCCCAGGGCCAGGCGGCAACGGTGAAGCAGGCGAAGAAGCTGGTCGAGAAGGAGAAGGGCGAGGTCTGGGATATCCTCGACGAGGTCATCCGTGAGCACCCCGTTCTGCTCAACCGCGCACCGACGCTGCACCGGCTCGGCATTCAGGCGTTCGAGCCGACCCTCATCGAGGGCAAGGCGATCCAGCTGCATCCGCTGGTCTGCGCCGCCTTCAACGCTGACTTCGACGGCGACCAGATGGCCGTGCACGTTCCGCTGTCGCTCGAAGCGCAGCTGGAAGCGCGCGTGCTGATGATGTCGACGAACAACATTCTGCATCCGGCCAACGGCTCGCCGATCATCGTGCCCTCGCAGGATATCGTGCTCGGCCTCTACTACCTGTCGATCGTGCGCGACCACGAGCCGGGTGAGGGCATGTTGCTCGGCTCGGTCTCCGAGGCGCGCCACGCGCTGGAAGCGGGCGTCGTCACCCTGCACGCTAAGGTGAAGGGCCGCTTCACGACACTGGACGAGAACGGCAATGAGGTCACCGAGGTCATGGACACGACCCCGGGCCGCATGATCCTCGCCGAGCTCTTGCCGAAGCAGCCCGGCATCAAGCCGTCGCTCGTCAACCAGCTGCTGACGAAGAAGGCCATCTCGGGCCTGATCGATGCCGTCTACCGCAACTGCGGTCAGAAGGAGACGGTGATCTTCTGCGACCAGATCATGGCGCTGGGCTTCAGGCACGCGTTCAAGGCCGGCATCTCGTTCGGCAAGGACGACATGCAGATCCCCGACACCAAGACGAAGATCGTCGCGCAGACGACCGAGATGGTGCGCGAGTTCGAGCAGCAGTACAACGACGGCCTCATCACCCAGCTTGAGAAGTACAACAAGGTCGTCGACGCCTGGTCGAAGTGCACCGACCAGATCGCCAAGGAGATGATGGAGCGCATCTCCACGGTGCAGAAGGACAAGGACGGCCGCGAGAAGCCGATCAACTCGGTCTACATGATGAGCCACTCGGGTGCCCGCGGCTCGCCGGCGCAGATGAAGCAGCTCGCCGGCATGCGCGGCCTGATGACCAAGCCGTCGGGCGAGATCATCGAGACGCCGATCATCTCCAACTTCAAGGAAGGCCTCAGCGTGCTCGAGTACTTCAACTCGACGCACGGTGCTCGTAAGGGCCTCGCCGACACCGCCTTGAAGACGGCCAACTCGGGCTACCTGACGCGGCGTCTCGTCGACGTCGCGCAGGACGCTATCATCTCGGAAGAGGATTGCGGTACCGACAAGGGTATCAGCGTGCAGGCCGTGGTCGACGCGGGACAGGTCATCGTCTCGCTGGCAAACCGCGTCCTGGGCCGCACCGCCGCGGAGGACATCGTCGATCCGAACGATCCGAGCAACGTTCTGGTGAAGAACGGCGAGCTGATCGAGGAGCGTCACGCCGAGGCGATCGAGAAGGCGCAGGTGCAGGAGGTGCGCATCCGCTCCGTCCTCACGTGCGATACGGTCACCGGCGTGTGCGCCAAGTGCTACGGGCGCGATCTCGCCCGCGGTACGCCCGTCAACATCGGCGAGGCGGTAGGCGTCATTGCCGCCCAGTCGATCGGCGAGCCGGGCACGCAGCTCACGATGCGCACGTTCCACATCGGCGGCACGGCGAACGTCGTCGACTCATCGTTCATCGAGTCGAACTTCAACGGCACCGTAAAGATCAAGAACCCGGCGGTCGTCAAAGACAGCCAGGGTCGCGAGGTCGCGATGACCCGCACGATGTCGCTCGCCATCGTCGACCAGGGTGGCAAGGAGCTGGCGACGCTCAAGGTGCCGTACGGTGCCCGCGTGCACGTCAAGGAGGGCGATGCCGTCAAGCGCGGCACCAAGCTCGCCCAGTGGGATCCCTACACCCGCCCGATCCTCACCGAGGCGACCGGCAAGGTGGACTTCGAGGATCTGATCGAGGGCGCCTCGGTGCGCGAGCAGACGGACGAGATGAAGGGCACGACCAATCGCGTCATCGTCGATTGGCGCGCGTCCCCGCGCTCGGCCGACTTGAAGCCTGCCATCGTCGTCAAGGACGGGAAGGGCAAGCCGATCAAGGTGGCTCGCGGTGGCGATGCCCGCTACCTGCTCCCGGTTGACGCCATTTTGTCGGTGGAGCCGGGTGCAGAGGTGAAGGCGGGCGACGTTCTTGCTCGTATTCCGACCTCGTCGGCACGCTCGGGCGACATCACCGGCGGTCTGCCGCGCGTCGCCGAGCTGTTCGAGGCGCGCCGTCCGAAGGACCACGCGATCATCGCGGAAATCTCGGGCACGGTCGAGTTCGGAAAGGACTACAAGAACAAGCAGCGCATCACGATCAAGCCGGACGATCCGAGTGCCGAGGCGGTGGAATATCTCATTCCGCGCGGCAAGAGCTTGGCGGTGCAACACGGCGACCGCATCGAGCGTGGCGACTTCGTCTACGACGGTCACCCGGCACCGCACGACATCCTGGCGATCAAGGGCGTCGAGGAACTCGCGAACTACCTCATCAACGAGATCCAAGACGTCTACCGGCTGCAGGGCGTGACCATCAACGACAAGCACATCGAGGTGATCGTTCGCCAGATGCTGCAGAAGGTGGAGGTCACGGACCCGGGCGAGACGGAGCTGATCAAGGGCGAGCAGCTCGATCGCGTGGAGCTTGACGAGATCAACGCCAAGATCGCGGAGGCCGGGAAGAAGCCGGCAACCGCCAGCCCGGTGCTGCTCGGCATCACCAAGGCGTCGCTGCAGACCCGCTCGTTCATCTCCGCGGCCTCGTTCCAGGAGACGACGCGCGTGCTCACCGACGCTGCCGTCAACGGCAAGGTCGACACGCTCGAGGGCCTCAAGGAGAACGTCATCGTCGGCCGACTCATCCCGGCCGGTACCGGCGGAGCCCTGCGGCGTCTGCGCAAGATCGCGGCCAAGCGCGACGAGCTCATCGCCCGCGAGCAGGCCAAGGTCGACGCCGACAAGGCTCTGGCCGGACCCGGCGCCGGGCCGGTGCGCCGCCGCCGCCGCACGGCCGAGGAGGCCGTGGAATAAGGCATTCGGGTGTTCGTTAAGGAGCGCGGCCGCCTGGCGTGGCCGCGCTCTTCTTGTTTGAGAAGTGCGCGGAAAAGGCCGGTTCTCGCGGACAAGGGCGTAGTAAAAAAATCTCTGTGCGGTGTTGACCGGATTCGGCAGCCTGTATATAGGTCTCGCACTCTCACGGTAGGTGGTAGGACAATTTCGCGTCCATTCATTCCGGACGCCTTGACCTAAACGCTGCCGTCGCAAAGCAGAGGACAAATTCGGACCAAGATCTGCGGCTCTCGCCGAGTTCGCATGATCCTCTGGTTTTTTCGTGCCGGGCACGCGCCTTCGGGGGTGTGGGCTTGGCAGGTTCGGTTTGGCGCATGCCGTCACTGACGCATGCGCCGGTCGGGCAACCTGGACGGAAGAGGCGCATGCCGACGATACAGCAGTTGATCCGGAAGCCCCGGATTCAGAAGACGTACCGCGAGAAGTCGCGCCACATGGAGTCGTGCCCGCAGAAGCGTGGCGTGTGCACGCGCGTCTATACGACGACGCCGAAGAAGCCGAACTCGGCGCTGCGCAAGGTCGCCAAGATCCGTCTCACCAACGGCTTCGAGGTGATCGGCTACATTCCGGGCGAGGGCCACAACCTGCAGGAGCACTCCGTCGTGCTCATCCGCGGTGGCCGCGTCAAAGACCTTCCGGGTGTCCGCTACCACATCATCCGCGGCGTGCTCGACACGCAGGGTGTCGCTGACCGCAGGCAGCGCCGCTCGAAGTACGGTGCCAAGAGACCGAAGTGATCGCCCTCGGGCGGTCTTGCCCGCGGGAGCGGGCGCCATGGGCCGGTAAGTCGGCCCATTGTCATTGAGAGAATTGCAGCGAAGGGCTGAAGAGAAATGTCCCGTCGTCACAGTGCCGAGAAGCGCGTCGTCAATCCGGACCCGAAGTTCGGAGACCTCGTCATCTCCAAGTTCATGAACGCGGTGATGGAGCAGGGCAAGAAGTCCGTCGCCGAGCGCATCGTGTACGGCGCCTTCGAGCGCATGGAGCAGAAGGCGAAGTCGGATCCGGTGCAGCTGTTCCGCGCCGCGCTCGACAACGTGATGCCGGCCGTCGAGGTCCGCTCGCGGCGTGTGGGCGGCGCCACGTATCAGGTGCCGGTCGAGGTTCGTCCGGAGCGCCGGCAGGCCCTCGCAATCCGCTGGCTCATCACGGCCGCGCGCGCGCGCAACGAAAACACCATGGTCGATCGCCTTTCGGGGGAGCTGCTCGACGCTGCCAACAACCGCGGTACCGCGGTGAAGAAGCGGGAAGACACCCACAAGATGGCGGAGGCGAACCGCGCCTTCTCCCATTACCGCTGGTGATCGGATCGGAGCTCGGACAACATGGCCCGCGAATACGACATCAAGGACTATCGTAACTTCGGCATCATGGCGCACATCGATGCCGGCAAGACGACGACGACCGAGCGTATCCTCTATTACACCGGTAAGTCCTACAAGATCGGCGAAGTGCACGACGGCGCTGCAACCATGGACTTCATGGAGCAGGAAGCCGAGCGCGGCATCACCATTACCTCGGCCGCGACAACCTGCTTCTGGAAGGGTCGCGACGGCAAGATGCGCCGTCTGAACATCATCGACACCCCAGGCCACGTCGACTTCACCATCGAGGTCGAGCGTTCGCTGCGCGTGCTCGATGGCGCCGTGTGCGTCCTCGACTCGAACCAGGGCGTCGAGCCGCAGACCGAGACAGTCTGGCGCCAAGGCGACAAGTACGGCGTGCCGCGCATCATCTTCGCCAACAAGATGGATAAGACCGGCGCCGACTTCTACATGTGCGTCGACGACATCAAGGAGAAGCTGGGCGCCCGTCCGGTGCCGATCCAGCTGCCGATCGGCGCGGAGGGCGATTTCGCCGGCGTCGTCGACCTCATCAGGATGAAGGCCTACGTCTGGGACGGCGACGGCAAAGACGCCAAGATGGTCGAGAAGGAGATTCCCGACGATCTCAAGGATCGTGCGGCCGAGTTCCGCGCGGCGATGATCGAGGCGGCCGTCGAGATGGACGATGCCGCTATGGAGGGCTACCTCGAGGGCAAGGAGCCCGACGAGGAGACGCTGCGCAAGTTGATCCGCAAGGCGACCATCGCCACCGCCTTCTATCCGATGATGTGCGGCTCGGCGTTCAAGAACAAGGGCGTGCAGCCGCTGCTCGACGCCGTCGTCGACTTCCTGCCGTCGCCCGCCGATCGCGAGGCGTTCAAGGGCATCGATCCGAAGTCCGGCGAGCCGCTGCTGCGCAAGCCGACCGACGAGGAACCTCTGTCGCTGCTCGCCTTCAAGATCATGAGCTTCGAGCACGTCGGCTCGATCACCTTCTGCCGCATCTATTCGGGCAAGATCCAGAGCGGCATGGCGCTGGCCAACACCACGCGCGACAAGAAGGAGCGCGTCGGCCGCATGTACCTCATGCACGCCGCCGACCGCGAGGAGATCAAGGAAGCCTATGCCGGCGACATCGTCGCGCTATCGGGCCTCAAGGACACGCGCACCGGCGAGACGCTGTGTGATCCGAACAAGCCGGTCCTGCTCGAGAAGATGGAGTTCCCGAACCCCGTCATCGAGATGAAGATCGAGCCGAAGACGAAGGCCGACCAAGAGAAGATGTCGATGGCGCTGTCGACGATGGCGCTCGAGGATCCGTCCTTCCGCGTCTCCGTCGATCAGGAGTCGGGCGAGACGATTCTCAAGGGCATGGGCGAGTTGCACCTCGACATCAAGGTCGACATCCTGAAGCGCACGTATGGCGTCGAAGCCAACGTCGGCGCACCGCAGGTCGCCTATCGCGAGACCATCGTGCGCTCGACCGACGTCGACACACGCACAAGAAGCAGACCGGCGGCACCGGCCAGTTCGCCCGCGTCAAGTTCCGCATCGAGCCGAACGAGACCGGCAAGGGCAACGAGTTTGCCTCCGAGATCGTCGGCGGTACGGTGCCGAAGGAGTACATCCCCGGCGTCGAGAAGGGTGTCCAGTCCGTTTGGGACTCGGGCGTGCTCATCGGCTTCCCCGTGGTCGACACCAAGGTCACGCTGTACGACGGCGCGTTCCATGAGGTCGACTCGTCGGCAATCGCCTTCGAAATCGCCGCTCGCTCGGCGCTCAAGGAAGGCTTCGACAAGGCGGGCGTGAAGCTGCTCGAGCCGGTGATGGACGTCGAGGTGGTGACGCCGGGCGATTTCGTCGGCAGCGTCATCGGCGACATTAACAGCCGCCGCGGCCAGATCCGTAACCAGGAGATGCGCGGCAACGCCACCGTCATCCGTGCTTACGTGCCGCTCGCCAACATGTTCGGCTACGTGAGCCAGCTGCGGTCGATGAGCCAGGGACGTGCTTCCTACACCATGCAGTTCGCCCACTATGCGGACGTGCCGCGCAACGTGGCGGACGAGGTGAAGGCCAAGTACGCCTGATAACGAAAACAGGGATAGGGCCCGCCGAACAGCGGGCCCGGTAACGAAGACCCGGTCCCCCGAGGGGACCGACAACTGAAGTGGAGAGCCACGATGGCGAAGGCAAAATTCGAGCGGACCAAGCCGCACTGCAACATCGGCACGATCGGCCACGTCGATCACGGCAAGACGTCTCTGACGGCCGCGATCACGAAGGTGCTCGCCGAGCAGGGCAAGGCGCAGTTCACCGCTTACGACCAGATCGACAAGGCTCCCGAGGAGCGTGAGCGCGGCATCACGATCTCGACCGCTCACGTCGAGTACGAGACCGACAAGCGCCACTACGCGCACGTCGACTGCCCAGGCCACGCCGACTACGTGAAGAACATGATCACCGGCGCAGCCCAGATGGACGGCGCGATCCTCGTCGTCTCGGCTGCCGACGGCCCGATGCCGCAGACCCGCGAGCACATCCTGCTCGCCCGCCAGGTCGGCGTTCCGGCCCTGGTCGTGTTCCTGAACAAGGTCGACATGGTCGACGACCAGGAGCTGATCGACCTCGTCGAGATGGAGGTGCGCGAGCTCCTCACCTCTTACGAGTTCCCCGGCGACACCATCCCGATCGTCAAGGGCTCGGCGCTGATGGCGCTCGAGGACAAGAAGCCCGAGATCGGCAAGGAAGCCATCCTGAAGCTCATGGATGCGGTCGATGCCTCGATCCCGCAGCCCGAGCGTCCGATCGACCAGCCGTTCCTGATGCCGATCGAGGACGTGTTCTCGATCTCCGGTCGCGGCACCGTCGTCACCGGTCGTATCGAGCGCGGCGTCGTGAAGGTCGGCGAGGAAGTCGAGATCGTCGGTATCAAGGACACGCAGAAGTCGACCGTCACCGGCGTCGAGATGTTCCGCAAGCTGCTCGACCAGGGCCAGGCTGGCGACAACGTCGGCTGCCTGCTGCGCGGCATCGACAAGGAAGCCGTGGAGCGCGGCCAGGTGCTGTGCAAGCCCGGCTCCGTGAAGCCGCACAAGAAGTTCAAGGCCGAGGCCTACATCCTCACCAAGGAAGAGGGTGGCCGCCACACGCCGTTCTTCACGAACTACCGTCCGCAGTTCTACTTCCGCACGACCGACGTGACGGGCGTGGTGACTCTGCCGGCCGGTACCGAGATGGTCATGCCGGGCGACAACGTCACGATCGACGTCGAGCTCATCACCCCGATCGCCATGGAGGAGAAGCTGCGCTTCGCTATCCGTGAGGGCGGCCGTACGGTCGGCTCGGGCGTCGTTGCTAAGATCGTCGAGTAGGGCAAGAAGGCGTAGGAGCGTCCGGCCGCCGGGCGCTTCTTCCTTTTGAAAGAGTGCGGGACATGAACGGCCAGAACATTCGCATCCGGCTCAAGGCATTCGATCATCGGATCCTCGATGCCTCGACGCGGGAGATCGTCAACACGGCAAAGCGCACCGGCGCGGAGGTGCGCGGACCCATTCCGTTGCCGACGCGGTTCGAGCGCTTCACCGTCAACCGCTCGCCCCACATCGACAAGAAGAGCCGCGACCAGTTCGAGATGCGTACTCACAAGCGTCTTTTGGACATCGTCGATCCGACACCGCAGACGGTCGATGCTTTGATGAAGCTCGACCTCGCTGCAGGCGTCGACGTCGAGATCAAGCTCTAAGGTCAATGGGGCCGGCGGCAGTCGCCTTGGCTCCGAAAATTAAGAAGGAAGGAATGCTCTCATGCGTTCCGGGGTAATCGCACAGAAGGTGGGCATGACCCGCATCTTCACGGAGGCCGGGGAGCACATCCCGGTAACCGTGTTGAAGCTCGACAACGTTCAGGTTGTCGGTCATCGCACCAATGACAAGAACGGCTACACGGCGCTGCAGCTCGGGGCCGGCAAGCGTAAGCCTTCGCGCCTCACCAAGGCCGACCGGCAGAACTTTGCCGTCGCCAAGGTAGAGCCGAAGCGCAAGCTAGTGGAGTTCCGGGTTTCGCCCGAGAACCTGATCGAAGTCGGCGCGCAGATCACCGCCGATCACTTCGTCCCCGGCCAGTTCGTCGACGTCACGGGCACGAACCAGGGTAAGGGCTTCCAGGGCGCCATGAAGCGCTGGAACTTCGGCGGTCTGCGCGCGACGCACGGTGTGTCGCTCAGCCACCGCAGCCACGGCTCTACCGGCCAGCGCCAGGACCCCGGCAAGGTGTTCAAGGGCAAGAAGATGGCCGGCCACATGGGCTCAGAGCGCGTGACGACGCAGAACCTGGTCGTCGTCAAGACCGACGTCGACCGCGGCCTTCTGATGGTCCGCGGCGCCGTGCCCGGCTCGAAGGGCGGCTGGGTGCTGGTGCGCGACGCCGTCCTGAAGCAGCCGCACAAGGACGCCCCGCGCCCAGGCGCCTTCAAGGCTGCCGGTGAAACCGCTGTGAAGGAGCAGGCGTGATGAAAGCTGATGTCACCACGCTCGCGGCCTCCAAGGCCGGCACGGTCGAGCTCTCGGAGGCCATCTTCGGCCTCTCGCCGCGCCCGGATCTCATCCAGCGCATGGTGCGCTACCAGCTCGCCAAGCGGCGCGCGGGCACGCACCACTCCCAGGACCGCTCTGAAGTGAGCGTCACTGGCAAGAAGATGTACAAGCAGAAGGGCACCGGCGGCGCCCGTCACGGCGACAAGTCGGTTCCGCAGTGGCGCGGCGGCGGCAAGGCGTTCGGTCCCAAGCCCCGCGACCACGCCATCGAGATGCCGAAGAAAGTGCGTGCGCTCGCCCTGCGGCACGCGCTCTCCGCCAAGGCCCAGGCCGGCGAGGTCGTGGTGCTCGACAAGGCGGAATCGAAGGACGGCAAGACCGCCGCGCTGCGCGACCAGTTCGCCAAGCTCGACTGGACGAACGTTCTGATCATCGACGGCGCGGAGCTGCAGGCCGACTTCGTGCGTGCGGCCCGCAATCTGCCGAACATCGACGTGCTGCCGGTCCAGGGCATCAATGTCTACGACATTCTGCGCCGCAAGAAGCTGGTGTTGACGAAGGCCGCCATCGCCGCGCTCGAGGAGCGCTTCGCCGGCGCCGCTAACGGCAGCAACGCCGGGGAGAGCAAGTGATGGGCAAGCACCACAGCGCTTACGACGTCATCGTCTCTCCGGTCATCACCGAGAAGTCGACGCTCGTCTCGGAAGCCAACCAGGTCATCTTCAACGTTGCCCCGAGGGCAACGAAGAAGGAGATCAAGGAGGCGATCGAGACGCTGTTCAAGGTCAAGGTGAAGGCCGTCAACACGCTCGTCCGCAAGGGCAAGCTGAAGACCTTCCGCGGTCACCGTGCGCTGCAGAGCGACGCCAAGAAGGCGATCGTGACCCTGGTCGAAGGCCACCACATCGACATTGCGACGGGCCTCTAAGGATACGGACCCGAGGATACGACCATGGCACTGAAGACATTCCGCCCGACCTCTCCCGGCCTGCGCCATCTGGTGCTGGTCGACCGCAAGCAGCTCTGGAAGGGCGCTCCGGTGAAGACGCTGGTCGAGGGCAAGTCCAAGACGGGCGGACGCAATAGCGACGGCCGTATCACGACGCGCCACATCGGCGGCGGCCATAAGCGGTCGTACCGTCTCGTCGACTTCCGCCGTCGCCACTTCGACGTGCCGGGCAAGGTCGAGCGCATCGAGTACGATCCGAACCGCACTGCGTTCATCGCGCTCGTGAAGTACCAGGACGGCAAGCTCGCCTACATCCTTGCCCCGCAGCGCCTCGCCGTCGGCGACCAGGTGGTTGCCGGCGAGAAGGTGGACGTGAAGCCCGGCAACGCGATGCCGCTGGCGGCCATGCCGATCGGCACGATCGTGCACAACGTCGAGCTGAAGCCTGGCCGCGGCGGCCAGATCGCTCGCTCGGCCGGTGCCTTCGTGCAGCTCGTCGGCCGCGACTCCGGCTGGGCCGTTCTGAAGCTCAACTCGGGCGAGACGCGCCGCGTGCGCGCCGAGTGCATGGCGACGATCGGTGCGGTGTCGAACCCCGACCACTCGAACGAAGTCACGGGTAAGGCCGGCCGCACGCGCTGGAAGGGTCGTCGCCCGACCGTGCGCTCGATCACGATGAACCCGGTCGACCATCCGAACGGCGGACGCACCAACGGCGGTAAGCACTGGGCAACGCCGTGGGGTAAGCCGACCAAGGGCTACAAGACGCGCAAGAACAAGGCGACCGACAAGTACATCATCCGCGGCCGTCAGGCGAAGAAGAAGTAACCGGCGGCGGCGAGGAGACAGGCAATGACACGTTCAGTTTGGAAAGGTCCGTTCGTCGACGGGTATCTTCTCAAGAAGGCAGAGAAGGTGCGCGCGTCCGGCCGCAGCGAGATCATCAAGATTTGGAGCCGTCGTTCGACGGTCCTGCCGCAGTTCGTCGGCCTGACGTTTGGCGTGCACAACGGCCACAAGCACGTTCCGGTGGCGATCACCGAAGACATGATCGGCCATAAGTTCGGCGAGTTCGCTCCGACGCGCATGTTCCATGGGCACGGCGGCGACAAGAAAGCCACCAAAGGCAAATAAGGCAAGGCGGGACGTATTATGGGCAAGCCGAAACGCGAGCGCAGGCTCTCCGACAGCGAGGCACAGGCCGTCGCCAGAAACTTGCGCGTCTCGCCGCGCAAGCTGAACCTTGTCGCCGGTCTCATCCGAGGCAAGAAGGTCGACACGGCGCTGGCGGATCTCGAGTTCTCCCGCAAGCGCATCGCGCAGGACGTGAAGAAGTGCGTCATGTCGGCGGTCGCCAACGCGGAGAACAACCACGGGCTCGACGTCAACGAGCTCGTCGTTTCCGAGGCATTCGTCGGCAAGAACCTCATCATGCGCCGCTTCGCAGCGCGCGGACGCGGTCGCGCCAGCTCGATTATGAAGCCGTTCGCGCAGCTCACGGTCATCGTCCGCCAGAAGGCGGAGGAGGCCGAGGAAGGCGCCAAGAAATCGAAGGGCAAGGCCAAGGCCGCCGCCAAGCCGGCCAAGGGCGGCAAGCCCGCCACGGCAACCAAGGGTGGCAAGGCGAAGGCCGCCGCCAAGGAGACTGCATAATGGGTCAGAAGGTCAATCCGGTCGGCCTGCGCGTCGGCGTCAACCGCACCTGGGACAGCCGCTGGTTTGCTGGCCGCGGCGAGTACGGTCGGTTGCTGCATGAGGACATGCGCATGCGGGATCACATCCTGCAGCAGCGTCGCCAAGCCGGCATCGCCAAGGTGGTCATCGAGCGCCCGCACAAGAAGTGCCGCGTCACGGTGCATACGGCGCGCCCGGGCGTCCTGATCGGCAAGAAGGGCGCCGACATCGAGAAGCTGCGCGGCGAGCTCGCGCGCTTCACCGACTCGGAGGTGCATCTCAACATCGTCGAGATCCGCAAGCCGGAGATCGATGCGACGCTTGTCGCCGAGACGATCGCGCAGCAGCTGGAGCGACGCGTCGCGTTCCGCCGCGCCATGAAGCGGGCCGTGCAGTCGGCGCTTCGCCTCGGTGCGCTCGGCATCCGCATCAACGTCGCCGGGCGTCTGGGTGGCGCGGAAATCGCACGCACGGAGTGGTACCGCGAGGGCCGCGTGCCGCTGCACACGCTGCGTGCAGACATCGACTTCGGCTACGGCGTTGCCCGCACGGCCTACGGCGTGATCGGCATCAAGGTGTGGATCTTCAAGGGCGAGATCATGGAGCATGACCCCATGGCTTCGGAGAAGAAGAACACCGAGCTGCAGGAGAGCGGCGGCGGTGGCCGTCCGCGCCGCGAGGATCGCGATCGCGGTGACCGCGGCGATCGTGGTGACCGTCGCGAGCGTCGCGGGCCGGCTCCGGCTGCCGCGGCTCCGAGCGAAGGCGAAGGCGCAGAGAAGGCGTGAGGCAGCGTTCAAAGCGCTGACAAGGACGACAAGACATGCTGCAACCGAAACGCACCAAGTACCGGAAGGCCTTCAAGGGCCGCATCCACGGCAACGCCAAAGGCGGCACGACGCTGAATTTCGGCTCGCACGGCCTCAAGGCGGTGGAGCCGGAGCGCGTCACCGCGCGCCAGATCGAGGCCGCCCGCCGCGCCATCACGCGCCATATGAAGCGCGCCGGCCGCGTGTGGATCCGCGTGTTCCCCGATCTGCCGGTGACGAAGAAGCCGGCCGAAGTGCGCATGGGCTCCGGCAAGGGCTCGCCCGAGTTCTGGTGCGCGCGGGTCAAGCCGGGCCGCATCATGTTCGAACTCGACGGCGTGCCGGATCAGCTGGCACGCGAGGCATTGGTGCTCGGAGCGGCAAAGCTGCCGATCAAGACGCGCATCGTCACGCGCGTCGGCTGAGCGGACTGTTAGGACGAAGGAATTAAGGCGATGAGCGCGGAAGCGTTTCGGGATTTGACCCTCGATCAGCTCGACGACCAGCTGCAGAAGCTGAAGAAGGAGCAGTTCAACCTGCGCTTCCAGCGTGCTTCAGGCCAGCTCGAGAACACCTCTCGCGTGCGTGCGGTTCGCCGTGACATCGCTCGACTGCTGACCGTTGCGCGCCAGAAGCGCGCCGGCGGCACCAAGAGCGCCAAGGAGTAAGAACGATGCCGAAACGCGTGCTGCAGGGCGTGGTCGTGTCCGACAAGAACGACAAGACGGTGGTGGTCGAGGTCGAGCGCCGCTACACCCACCCGCTGTTCAAGAAGACCGTGCGCCGCACGAAGAAGTACCACGCTCACGACGAGAAGAACGCGTTCAAGGTTGGCGATCGCGTGGAGATCGTCGAGAGCGCACCGATCTCGAAGAACAAGCGTTGGGTCGTCCTTACCGAGGCCGGCTGACGCCACTGAGCGAATTGCGGGCGCGCCCCGCGAGCAGATGAAGGGCCACCTCCGGGTGGCAGTTGGAAAGGGAAGCCGCGATGATCCAGATGGAGACCAATCTCGACGTCGCTGACAATTCGGGCGCGCGCCGCGTTCAGTGCATCAAGGTGCTGGGCGGCTCGAAGCGCAAGTACGCGACCGTCGGCGACACCATCGTCGTCTCGGTCAAGGAAGCCATTCCGAAGGGTCGCGTTAAGAAGGGCCAGGTGATGAAGGCCGTCGTCGTCCGCACCGCCAAGGGCGTGCGTCGTCCGGACGGCTCGCTGATCCGCTTCGACCGCAATGCGGCCGTGCTGATCAATGCGCAGGGCGAGCCGGTCGGGACCCGCATCTTTGGCCCCGTGACGCGCGAGCTGCGGGCCAAGAACCACATGAAGATCGTTTCGCTCGCCCCGGAGGTGCTGTGATGGCCTCGTTGAAGATCAAGAAGGGCGACCACGTCATCGTGATCGCAGGCCGCGACAAGGGCAAGCACGGCGAGGTGGTCGAGATGCTCCCCAAGGAGCAGCGGGCCATCGTGCGTGGCGTCAACGTCGTGCGCCGCCATCAGAAGCAGACGGCTGCGCAAGAAGGCGGCATCATTTCCAAGGAAGCGCCGATCCACATTTCGAACCTCGCCATCGAGGACCCGAAGGACGGCAAGCCGACCCGCGTCGGCTTCAAGCTTCTCGACGACGGCAAGAAGGTTCGCTTCGCCAAGCGCTCGGGCGAAGTCATTCCGGAGAGACAGTAAGCCATGGCTGAGAAAGAGAAACCGGCAAAGGCCGCGGGTGGCGCCAAGGACGGCGCGCCGGCCAAGGGTGCCAAGGGCGAGAAGAAGGCCAAGGCCGCAGCTCCGAAGGAGCCGCGCGCCCCTGCCGCTCCGCGCCCGGCCGACTACAAGCCGCGCCTCAAGACGCACTACGAGAAGGTGGTGCGCGACGCCCTGCAGGAAAAGTTCAAGTACCAGAACGTGATGCAGGTGCCGAAGCTCGAGAAGATCGTGCTCAACATGGGCGTCGGCGAGGCGGTCAACGACCGCAAGAAGGTCGAGAGCGCCGCGGGCGATCTCGCCCTCATCGCCGGTCAGCGCCCGATTCAGACGCGCTCGCGCAAGGCCATCGCCACCTACAAGCTGCGCGAAGGCATGCCGATCGGCGCCAAGGTGACGCTGCGCGGCGACCGCATGTACGAGTTCCTGGACCGTCTCGTGACGATCGCGCTGCCGCGCGTGAAGGACTTCCGCGGCCTCAACCCGAAGAGCTTCGATGGACGCGGCAACTACGCTTGCGGCATCAAGGAGCACATCGTGTTCCCGGAGATCGACTACGACAAGGTCGACCAAGTGTGGGGCATGGACATCATCGTTTGCACGTCGGCGACCACCGACGACGAGGCTCGCGAGCTCCTTCGCGGCTTCAACTTCCCGTTTCGCAGCTAGAGGACCTCGGGCTGACCCCGAAAGGCCTTTGGAGGATATAGATGGCTAAGACGAGCTCGGTAGAAAAGAACAACAGGCGCCGGCGCCTGGCGGCCCAGAAGGCCGAAAAGCGCAAGCGCCTCAAGGCGATTGCCAACGATCTAAAGCGCCCGGCCGAGGAGCGCTTTGCGGCACGCATCAAGCTTGCCGAGATGCCGCGCAACTCATCGCCGACGCGCATCCGCAACCGGTGCGAGCTCACCGGCCGCGCGCGGGCCTACTACCGCAAGCTGAGGATGTGCCGCAACCAGCTGCGCGACCTCGCGAGCCAGGGTCTGATCCCCGGCATGGTCAAGTCGAGCTGGTAAGGGGAGGACTGAAGAATGTCGATCAACGATCCCCTAGGCGATATGCTGACGCGCATCCGCAATGCTCAGATGCGGCGCCGTCCGAAGGTCGTCACGCCCGCTTCCAACATCCGCGCGCGCGTTCTCGACGTGCTCGAGGAGGAAGGCTATATCCGCGGCTACTCGCGGGTGGAGCAGAAGGGTGCGCTGCCGGTCTTCGAGATCGAGCTGAAGTACTACAACGGGCAGCCGGCCATCAAAGAGATCCAGCGCGTTTCGACGCCGGGGCGCCGCGTTTACTCGCCGGTGCGTGATCTACCGACGGTAGCGAACGGCCTCGGAGTTGCGATCCTCTCTACGCCCAAGGGCGTGATGTCGGACTCGAAGGCGCGCGAGCAGAACGTCGGCGGAGAGATTCTCTGCAGCATCTTCTAATCTGCGGCCGGCTTTGAGCCGGTCCGCACCAAGGCTTTGGAACGACCATGTCACGTATCGGCAAGAGAGCAGTCCCGGTCCCGTCCAATGTGACGGCGACGGTCAGCGGACGAGAGGTCAAGGTCAAGGGGCCGAAGGGCGAGCTCGCCTTCACGGTTCCCGACAAGATCAAGGTCGAGAAGACGGCAGACGGCATTGCGGTCGAGCCGCTCGACGAGACCAAGCTCGCGCGCTCCATGTGGGGCATGTCGCGGACGATGATCTCGAACCTCATCGAGGGCGTCACGAGCGGATATTCGCGCGTGCTGGAAATCCAGGGCGTCGGCTTCCGCGCCGCCATGAAGGGCAAGGATCAGCTGCAGCTCAACATCGGCTTCAGCCACGACGTGGTCCACGCGATCCCGGCGGGAGTCGAGGTGAAGGTTTCGGGCGCGAAGCAGGAAATCATCACCGTTTCCGGCATCGATCCCCAGCTCGTCGGCCAGGTTGCGGCCAATATCCGCGCCTCGCGGCCGCCTGAGCCCTACCAGGGCAAGGGCATCCGCTACCAGGGCGAGTATATCTTCCGCAAGGAAGGCAAGAAGAAGTAAGGACGCCAGGCTATGAACGCGCTTACCAAACTGTTCGACCGGCGCAAGTCTCGCGTCCGTCGTAACCTGAAGGCGAATTCGACCGGGCGTCCGCGCCTTTCGGTGCATCGCTCGTCGAAGCACATCTACGTGCAGGTCATCGACGATGCCGAGGGCAAGACTGTCGCCGCGGCGTCGACGCTAGAAAAGGATCTGAAGTCGTCGCTGAAGACCGGCGCCGACAAGGCCGCGGCCGCAGCGGTCGGCAAGCTCATCGCCGAGCGCGCCCTGAAGGCGGGCGTCAAGGACGTCGTCTTCGATCGCGGCGGCTACATCTATCACGGCCGCGTCAAGGCGCTGGCCGATGCCGCGCGCGAAGGCGGCCTGAACTTCTAACGAGAGGATTGCAACGTGGCACGTCCCCAAGGACAAGGCAGAGACCGCGGCGGTCGCGATCGCGAGGAGCGTGATAGCGAGTTCACCGAGAAGCTCGTTCACATCAACCGCGTCGCCAAGGTCGTGAAGGGCGGCAAGCGCTTCGGCTTTGCCGCGCTGGTGGTCGTGGGCGACCTCAAGGGCCGCGTCGGCTTCGGCCACGGCAAGGCGCGCGAGGTGCCTGAGGCCATCCGCAAGGCGACCGAGAGCGCCAAGCGCTCGCTGCTGCGCGTGCCGCTGCGCGATGCGCGCACGCTGCATCACGACAGCGAGGGGCGTCACGGCTCGGGCAAGGTCGTGCTGCGCTCGGCTCCTCCCGGCACCGGCATTATCGCCGGCGGCGCCATGCGCGCCGTGTTCGAGATGCTCGGCGTGCATGACGTCGTCGCCAAGTCGCTCGGCTCGACCAACCCCTACAACGTGGTGCGCGCCACCTTCGATGCCCTGAAGCATCAGGAGAACCCGCGCGCCGTCGCCGCCCGCCGCAACAAGAAGGTGAGCGAGATCGTCTCGCGCCGCCGTGACGGATCGGCTGCCGGCGAGGCTGCCGCCGAGGCGTAAGAGATTACGTCCGGTATACGCAAGGAACGAAGTGTCATGGCCAAGAAGACCATCACCGTCGAGCAGATTGCCAGCGCCAACCGTCGTCCTGAGGTTCAGACACGGACGTTGCGCGGGCTCGGCCTCGACAAGCTGCACCGTCGGCGCGAGCTGGAGGATACTCCGGCGGTGCGCGGCATGATCAACTCCATTCCGCACCTGGTGCGCATCGTCGATGCGCCGGCGGGCAAGAAATCCTAAGGAGCTAGAGTCCGATGCGGCTCAACGAGATCAAGGACAAGCACGGCGCCCGCAAGGAGCGTCTGCGCATCGGCCGCGGCATCGGCTCGGGGCTCGGCAAGACCGGCGGCCGCGGCGGCAAGGGCCAGACGGCACGTACCGGCGTTGCCATCGGCGGCTTCGAAGGCGGCCAGATGCCACTGCATCGGCGCCTGCCGAAGCGCGGCTTCAACAAGTGGCGCCGCAAGGATTACAACGAGATCAACATCGGCACGCTGCAGCAGGCGATCGACGACAAGCGTCTCGACGCCAGCAAGCCCGTGGACCTCGATGCGCTCGTTGCCGCCGGCGTGATCCGCCGCGGCAAGGACGGCCTGCGCCTGTTGGGCACGGGCGAGATCAAGGCGAAGGTGGCCCTGACCGTCGATCATGCCTCCGGCACTGCCCGGGCGGCGATCGAGAAGGCCGGCGGCTCGGTTACCCTAATCGAGAAGAAGGTGCTTCCGGCCGACGAGGCGAAGCGCAAGAAGACTCAGGCCAAGAAGAATGCCGCGGCCAACAAGAAGCCGGCCGGGGCCAGCGAGGAATAAACCTTGGCGCAGTTAGGCGTCGGCTGCGCGCGCGGCCGGCGCTAAAGTGACGGCGGCGTTGCCGCACCCGGGGCGGGCTCCCATCTTAGGCGAGGGGACAACCACAGGGCGGCCCACTGCCAGGGGCGCGAAGGTCGGGAGAAACGAACAATGGTATCCGCTGCCGAGCAGCTTGCCGCCAATCTGAACTTTGGCGCCTTCGCCAAGGCCGATGATCTCAAGCGCCGCATCTACTTCACGCTCGGTGCGCTCATCGTCTATCGCTTCGGCACCTTCATCCCGCTGCCAGGCATCAATCCGGTTGCCTTTGCGCAGACGTTCAACGCCAACGCCGGCGGCATCCTCGGCATGTTCAACATGTTCGCGGGCGGTGCGGTGGAGCGCATGGCGATCTTCGCGCTCAACATCATGCCGTACATCTCGGCATCGATCATCATGCAGCTGATGAGCTCGATGTCGCCGAAGCTCGAGGCCCTGAAGAAGGAAGGCGAGCAGGGGCGCAAGCAGATCAACCAGTACACGCGCTATCTCACGGTCGTGCTTGCTGCGTTCCAGGCCTATGGAATCGCCATCGGCCTCGAAGGCTCGCACAGCGCGGCGGGGCCGGTCGTCATCGACCCGGGCTGGTTCTTCCGCATCACCACCGTCATCACGCTGGTCGGCGGCACGCTGTTCCTGATGTGGCTCGGCGAGCAGATCACGCAGCGCGGCGTCGGCAACGGCATCTCGCTCATCATCTTCGCCGGCATCGTCGCCGGGCTGCCTACGGCGCTGGTCGGATTGTTCGAGCTCGCGCGCACAGGCTCGCTCTCGGTCGGCCTGCTGCTGGGCCTCATTGCCCTGATGCTGTTCGTCGTCGCGGCCATCGTGTTCATGGAGCGCGCGCAGCGCCGCCTCTTGATTCAGTATCCGAAGAGGCAGGTCGGCAATCGCATGTTCCAAGGCGATTCCTCGCACCTGCCGCTGAAGCTCAACTCCGCTGGTGTCATCCCGCCGATCTTCGCCTCATCGCTCTTGCTGCTGCCGATCACGGCGGCGCAGTTCACCGCCGGCCAGGGGCCGTCGTGGCTCAACGAGCTGACGGCGGCGCTGGGCTCAGGCCAGCCACTGCACATCCTCCTCTACGTGGCGCTGATCATCTTCTTCGCGTTCTTCTACACCGCGGTGGTGTTCAATCCGAAGGAGACGGCCGACAACCTGCGCAAGTACGGCGGGTTCCTGCCCGGTATCCGCCCGGGCGAGAAGACGGCGGAGTACATCGACTACGTCCTGACGCGCATCACGGTCGTCGGTGCGCTCTATCTCGCCGCAGTCTGCGTATTGCCTGAAATACTCATTTCCTATGCCGCCGTGCCGTTCTACTTTGGCGGCACCTCGCTGCTCATCGCGGTGAGCGTGACCATGGATACCGTGGCACAGGTGCAGAGCCATCTGCTCGCGCACCAGTACGAAGGCCTTATCAAAAAGGCCAAGCTAAGAGGCGCGACGGGACGAGGGCGGAGATGAACTTGATCCTGCTGGGTCCACCTGGAGCCGGCAAAGGAACGCAAGCCGAGAATCTTGCCAAGAAGCGTGGGCTCGTCCAGCTTTCGACGGGTGACATGCTCCGCCAGGCCGTCAAGGCCGGCACGCCGGTGGGCCGGGAAGCCAGCGCCATTATGGAAGCTGGCGGGCTGGTGCCCGACGAGGTGGTGATCAAGCTCATCGCCGAGCGGATCGAGGCGCCCGATTGCGCCAACGGCTTCATTCTCGACGGCTTCCCGCGCACCTTGAAGCAGGCGGCGGCGCTCGATGCGTTGCTGGCCTCAAAGGGCAAGAAGCTCGATGCCGTGGTCGAGCTGAAGGTCAACGACGGGGCTCTCGCTGGACGCATCGAGAACCGTGCGCGGGAGACCATCGCAGCCGGTGGCGTGCCGCGCAGCGACGACAATGCCGAGGCCCTCAAGACCCGTCTCATGGCGTACTACCGCGAGACGGCGCCGTTGATTGGTTACTACTTCGCCAAGGGTAAACTGAGCTGCGTCGATGGCATGGCGCCGATCCCGGAGGTTGCCGCGCAATTGGACAACGTTCTGAACAGCGTCGTCGCAGCTTAAAAAAACCATTATCGGACAATTGACGGATACGTAGTGCTTCGGTACAACACCGCGTTCTTAACGCACGCTCGAAACCGCCCGTTCTCGAGACAGACGGGCTGGAGAGGTGCGTTTTTGGCGCAGAAAGACTAAGAGCAGCGGGATTGCCGCGTCGGGGGCGGCGAGCCTAAAGCCGGCGGCAATCGATACCTCAGGAGAGACGTGTGGCCCGTATCGCAGGCGTCAACATTCCGACGCAGAAGCGCGTAGTCATCGCGCTGCAGTACATTCATGGCATTGGTCCCAAGTTCGCCACGGACATTTGCACCAAGGTCGGCATTCCGGCCGAGCGGCGCGTCAACGAGCTGACCGACGCCGAGGTGCTGCAGATTCGCGAGACGATCGACCGCGACTATCTGGTCGAGGGCGACCTGCGCCGCGAGGTCATCACCAACATCAAGCGCCTGATGGATCTCGGCTGTTACCGCGGCCTGCGTCACCGCAAGGGGCTGCCGGTCCGCGGCCAGCGCACGCACACCAACGCGCGCACCCGCAAGGGTCCGGCAAAGCCGATCGCCGGCAAGAAGAAGGCCTGATCGCAATTCCTCAGTGACGGCCGCATGGGCTGTCCCTACACGTTTTTGACGAACTTCGCATGACGGGCCGCAGGGCGGCTCCTGGAGACAGCAACGGATGGCCAAGGATACGACCGCTCCCGCAGGACGCGCCAAGGTGCGCCGCCGCGAGAAGAAGAACATCACGTCGGGCGTTGCGCACGTCAATGCCTCGTTCAACAACACGATGATCACCATAACCGACGCACAGGGCAACACCATCGCCTGGTCGTCGTCGGGCACGAAGGGCTTCAAGGGCTCGCGCAAGTCGACGCCGTATGCGGCGCAGGTCGCTGCCGAGGATGCCGGCCGCAAGGCGCAGGAGCACGGCATGAGGATCCTCGAGGTCGAGGTTTGCGGGCCGGGCTCGGGCCGTGAGTCGGCCTTGCGCGCGCTGCAGTCGGTCGGGTTCCAGATCACCTCGATCCGCGACGTGACGCCGATCCCGCACAACGGTTGCCGTCCGCGCAAGCGTCGTCGCGTCTAAGATTTCCCGGCGGGACGAAGAGGCTTTCCGTCCCGCCGTGCGCCGCTCGAAGCGCGCGCTGTCGCAAGCTCAATTCAATTCGCCTGCCACCCCCGGCGCAGGCGTCTAGGTAGCGAGGCACCCCGTGGTGAACGTTCTACAGAAGAACTGGCAAGACCTGATCAAGCCGAACAAGCTGGACGTGGCTTCGGGCCGCGACCGTAGCCGCATCGCGACCGTCGTCGCCGAGCCGCTGGAGCGCGGCTTCGGCATGACGCTCGGGAACGCGCTGCGCCGCGTGCTGCTGTCGTCGCTGCAGGGCGCCGCGATCAAGACGGTGCAGATCGACGGCGTGCTGCACGAGTTCTCCTCCATCCCTTCGGTGCGTGAGGATGTCACCAACATCATCCTCAACATCAAGGAGATCGCGCTGCGCATTCACTCCGAGGGTGTGAAGCGCATGGTGCTCAAGAAGGAAGGCGGCGGCCCGGTCCGCGCCAAGGACATCGAGGCCGGCCCCGATGTCGAGATCCTCAATCCCGAGCACGTGATCTGCACCCTCGACCAGGGCGCCGCGATCCGCATGGAGTTCACCGCGGACATGGGCAAGGGCTACGTCCCTGCCGAGCGCAACCGGCCGGAGGACGCGCCGATCGGCCTCATCCCGGTCGACAGCCTCTACAGCCCGGTGAAGAAGGTCTCCTACAAGGTTGAGAACACGCGCGAGGGCCAAATCCTCGACTACGACAAGCTGACGATGACCGTCGAGACCGACGGCTCGGTGAAGCCTGAGGATGCCATCGCGCTCGCCGCCCGCATCCTGCAGGACCAGCTCGCGGTGTTCATCAACTTCGAGGAGCCGAAGAAGGCCGTCGAGGAGACGCGCCATCCGGAGCTCGCCTTCAACGCCGCGCTGCTCAAGAAGGTGGACGAGCTCGAGCTCTCGGTGCGCTCGGCGAACTGCCTGAAGAACGACAACATCGTCTACATCGGCGACCTGATCCAGAAGACCGAGGCGGAGATGCTGCGCACTCCGAACTTCGGCCGCAAGTCGCTGAACGAGATCAAGGAGGTTCTGGCCTCCATGGGTCTGCACCTCGGCATGGAAGTGCCGAACTGGCCGCCGGACAACATCGAAGAGCTGGCCAAGCGCTTCGAGGACCAGTACTAAGCCGGCCGTAGGCGGCAGGGTGCTCGCAAGAGGCCAGCTGCCGCCACGGCTATTTGACGACTGAGGCAATCAAGGCGGGGCCATAGAACCCCCCATTGCACAACGTAAGGGAACGACGACGATGCGACACAAGAAGCTGGGCCGCCGGTTCAGCCGCGACAGCGGCCATCGCCAGGCGATGTTTTCCAACATGGCGGCCGCACTCATCAAGCACGAGCAGATCGTCACCACGCTGCCGAAGGCCAAGGACCTGAAGCGCGTCGTGGAGAAGTACATCACGCTCGCCAAGCGTGGTGATCTCAACTCGCGCCGTCTCGCTGCTTCCCGCCTGCGCGATGAAGATCAGGTCAAGAAGCTGTTCGACGTTCTGGGGCCGCGCTACAAGGATCGCGCCGGCGGCTACACGCGCGTCCTCAAGGCCGGCTTCCGCTACGGCGACAGTGCACCGCGCGCCGTGATCGAGCTCGTCGACCGCGACACCTCGATCAAGGGTAAGGAAGACCGCGAGCGTCACGAGGCCGAGGTCGCCGCCGCGCAGTCGGAATCCTGATCCAACCGACAGAGCGTCCTGGCCTAAAGGCCGGCTGACAGCTAAGCATTGCACCGGGACGCAACCGCCAGAACGGTTGCGTCCCGGCTTGCGTTTCAATTGGCGCAAGCTCGGGTGGCTTAGCTGATGGAGAGCGCGATGGCGGGCGAGAAGGTTCTGGTCACGGGCGCGTCGGGCTTCATCGCCAAGCATGTTGCCGCCGAGCTGATACGCCAGGGCTACGTCGTCCAGGCCACGTTGCGCAATCTCGACCGGGCCGAGGAGACGCGCCGGGCCATCGGCAATGCGGGCGCCGCGGCGAGCGGAGTGAACTTCTTCCAGGCCGACCTCCTGTCGGACGCGGGTTGGGACGAGGCTATTGCCGGCTGCACCTATGTCGTGCACGTGGCGTCGCCGTTCCCCATCAAGCACGTGAAGGATGCCGACGAGATCATCCGCCCGGCACGCGAGGGGGCGCTGCGCGTCCTCAAGGCGGCGACCAGGGCGAAGGTGAAGCGTGTGGCCCTCACCTCGTCCATCGTCGCCATCACGATGCCGTGGCCGGAGGCCGAGATGGGGCACGTCTTCGACGAGACCGACTGGACCAACCCGTTGCGGCCGGACGCTACGCCCTACACGCGGTCGAAAGCGCTCGCCGAGCGGGCGGCATGGGACTACGTCGCCGGCACGCCGGGGGCGCCGGAGCTCAGCGTCGTCAATCCGGCGTTCGTGCTCGGGCCGGCGCCCGATGCAGATCTTTCGACCTCGGTGGAGGTGATCCGGGTGATGGGATCGGGTGCCTACCCGATGGCGCCAAAGATCGCTTTCCCGGTCAGCGATGTCCGCGACGTGGCGGTTACACACGTGCTGGCAATGACCCATCCCGAGGCCGCGGGGCAGCGCTTCATCACCGCCAACGGCTTCCTGCGCCTTGTCGAGGTCGGCCGCCTCGTCGCCCAGGCGCTGCCGGACCTTGCCAAGAAGGTGCCGCGCGGCGAGCTGCCAGATTTCGTCGTCCGTGCGCTTTCCTTCTTCGATACGCGCCTCAAGGCGGTGCTGCCCGATCTCGGCTTCCCGCGGCCGGTAACCAATGCCAAGGCCCACAGAATACTGGGGCAGACGTTCCACTCGCCGCAGGAGGCGGTGAAGTCGGCGGCGGCCAGCCTCAGGGCGCTGAAGGTCATCTGACGGCCGAGCCTTCGGGGGAGGCGTCACGGCCGCGCCATGATGGCGGGGGCTATGCTATCTGTGCGCGGTCCTCCGCTTCTGGAACAAAGCAGGATCCGCACCGACATTACCCGTGCCAAGGATCACGACCAGACATGACCATGCCAATTGACCGTCCCATCCGTGCCGCCGCCTTGACCCTGGGGGTCCTCCTGGGCGCTTGCGCCCTGGGTGCCGAGGCACAGGAGCGCCAGCCGCCGCCCTCGCGCGAGGCGCTGCAATATTCGTATGCGCCGATCGTGAAGCGCGCGACGCCCGCGGTGGTGAACGTGTACGTGCGCTCCAAGGTGCGCACGGCAGTATCGCCATTCGCGAACGATCCATTCTTCCAGCGATTCTTCGGCGGCCGTGGCGGGTTTGGCTTGCCGCAGGAGCGCATTCAGCAGTCGCTGGGCTCGGGCGTCATCATAAGCCCTGACGGCGTGATCGTGACGAACACGCACGTCGTCAAAGGCGGCACCGACACGCAGATTCGCGTCGCGCTGTTCGACAAGCGCGAGTACGACGCGCGCATCGTCGCCCAGGACGAGCGCACCGATCTCGCCGTCCTGAAGATTGAGAAGGGCGGAAACGATTTCCCGTTCCTCCGCTTCGCCGACAGCGACAAGCTCGAGGTAGGTGACGTGGTGCTCGCCATCGGCAATCCGTTCGGCGTCGGGCAGACCGTCACGAGCGGCATCATATCGGCGCTTGCCCGCACCGAGATGGCGCAGTCCGATACGCAGGTATTCCTGCAGACCGACGCAGCCATCAATCCCGGCAACTCGGGCGGAGCGCTGGTCGACATGAACGGCAACCTCGTCGGCATCAACACGATGATCTTCTCGCAGTCGGGCGGCTCGGTGGGCATCGGCTTTGCCATACCCTCGAACCTCGTGCGTCTCGTTGCAGACAACGCTATTGCCGGACGCAAGATCGAGCGGCCTTGGCTCGGAGCTCAACTCGAGACCATCGACCGCGAGAAGGCTGCACTCCTGAAGCTCGACCGCGTCACCGGTGCGGCCGTTATGAGGTTGACAAGCAACAGCCCGGCTGAGAAGGCCGGCCTGATGCTCGGCGACGTCATTGTCCGTGTGGACAACTTCGAGGTCGGGGATGCGCACTCGGTGCACTACCGGCTGACGACGCGGGGCGTCGGCAACACCAGTCGGCTGGAGGTCATTCGCAACGGCAAGCACATGACCATCGATGTTCTGCTGCAGCCGGCGCCGAAGCCGGGCAAGGATGATGTGCGTAACCTGTCAGGCAATCATCCGTTCGACGGCGCGCGAGTTTCCAACATCCTTCCGAGCGTCGCCGACGAGCTCAATCTCGACGAGACCGACGGGGTCGTCATCGTGGCGGTGCGCTCGGGCGGCATTGCCGCGCGGCTCGATTTCCAGCCGGGTGACGTCATCGTGCAGATCGGCAAGGACAAGATCACCGACGTCATCATGCTGGACGAGATCACGCGCACGCCGCAGCGGCTGTGGAGCATCACCATCAAGCGCGGCGGCCGCACAATGAAGCTGCAGATGTCGGGTTGAAAAGGTGGCGACGCTTTTCGAAGCAGCGGGGCTAGAGAAGGGCGCGCCGCGGCCGCTGCCAGACCGGCTGCGCCCGGCTAAGCTTTCGGAGGTCGTCGGGCAGGAGCACCTCGTCGGGCCTCAAGGCACGCTGACGCGGATGCTGAGGAGCGGGCGCCTGCCTAGTCTCATCCTGTGGGGTCCGCCTGGCTCGGGCAAGACGACCGTGGCGCGGCTGCTAGCGCATGAGACGCAGCTTGAGTTCGAGCAGCTTTCGGCGATCTTCTCCGGCGTCCAGGACCTGCGCAAAGCCTTCGATCGCGCCAAGGCGCGGCGCGAGCACGGCAAAGGCACGCTGCTCTTCATCGACGAGATCCACCGCTTCAACCGGGCGCAGCAGGACAGCTTCCTGCCGCACATGGAGGACGGAACGATCACGCTCGTCGGGGCGACGACGGAGAACCCGTCGTTCGAGCTCAACGGCGCCGTCTTGAGCCGTGCTGCCGTGCTGGTGTTCAACCGGCTTGGCCCCGAAGCGATCGAGGAGCTGCTGCAGCGCGCCGAGAAGGAAGAGAAGCGCAAGCTGCCGCTCGACGATGATGCGCGCGAGGCGCTGATCGGCATGGCCGACGGCGACGGGCGCGCGGCGATCAACCTCGCCGACGAGGTGTTTGCGGCCGTCGCTCCGGGCCAGTCGCCACTCGACCGTGCCGCCCTGAGCGAGCTGGTGCAGCGGCGCGCGCCGCTCTACGACAAGTCGCGCGAGGGCCACTACAACCTAATCAGCGCGCTGCACAAGGCGGTGCGGGGCTCCGACCCCGACGCGGCGCTGTACTATCTCGCGCGCATGCTCGACGGCGGCGAGGACCGGCTGTTCCTCGCGCGGCGCCTCGTGCGCATGGCGGTGGAGGACATCGGCCTTTCCGATCCGCAGGCGGTGGTGCAGGCGCTGGCCGCCAAGGACACCTTCGACTTCCTCGGCAGCCCGGAGGGCGAGCTGGCGTTGGCCCAGGCCACCATCTATCTCGCCACGGCGCCGAAATCGAACGCGGTCTACGTCGCCTACAAGGCGGCCATGCGGGCTGCCAAGGAGCACGGCTCCCTCGCCCCGCCCAAGATCATCCTCAATGCGCCGACCAAGCTCATGGAGGAGGAAGGGTACGGGGAGGGGTACGAATACGACCACGACGCCGAGGACGCGTTCTCGGGGCAGAACTACTTCCCCGAAGAATTCGACACACGGCCGCAGTATTACGATCCTCCAGAGCGGGGCTTTGAGCGGGAAATCCGCAAGCGCCTTGCCTACTGGGCGGACCTCAGAGCGAAAAAAGGGCGCTGAGGCGACGGGCTGGCCGGGTGACAGGCTGTTGCCTATACTGCCGTGGGCCCTAGGGGTGCGCGGGTGCGGGGGAGGGACTGATGGTTCAATTTGTCGATCTTTGGCGCGGACACCCGATCAACGAGTCCGTGACGGCGCCGTGCGTTGCCCCGCATGACCTGACGAACATGGAGGGAAAGCTCGTGCACATGGGCTTTCCCGTGTTCTCAAATCAGTGCGCGATCCGCATGGGCGTCGCCCTGCGCCGCGCCGGGGTGACGGACGGACAGATCGGCGGGTGCGCCTCGTGCGCCGTGCACCCCCGGTCGGAGATGCATTTCATCAATGCGAGCCAGCTCGCCAACGCCATATCGAGCGCGCGCCTTCCGGGTGTCGGACCGGTCGAGCGGATCACCGGGGCGGATGCTGCGAAGTACTATCCGCAGCTCTTCGGGCGCACCGGCATCATCTACTTCCAGGACTACTGGAAACGCAGCTCCGACAGCGGGCGCCCGACGGGCGACCACATCGACGTGTGGAACGGCTATCGCTCGTCGGCGAAGTGGCTGCTCGAGTGGTTCTCCTGGATGGGCTACTACTCGAACTACGCCAATGCCGGCGAGATATGGTTCTGGGAAGTTAAGTAAGCGGCATCTTTGCTGAGGGACGAAATGCGCTACGTCGTTGCCATAGTGTTCGCGCTGATCGGCGGCGCGCTGGCGGCACTGTTCCTCGGCTCGTCGGTGGCCGACTGGATCGTCGCGCATCAGTCGTTCGAGAGCTCGGACGATGCCGAGAACCTGCACATGCTGTCGTACATCGGCACGCTGGTCGCGGGTCTCATCATGGGCTGGCTGGTCGGATGGGTGATCGGTGGCTCCGGGGACTCGAGCAAGCCGGCGGCTTGACGACCAGCCCCTGCGAGACCTCGTCAACCATAGTCTCTCACAGGATTTGAGGGGCGGCCGGCCGACGTGCGCTGGGCCGCGAGGGGCGGCCAGGCTAAGTTTTCGCCGGCCGAAGCTGGACATAGGCGTCTGCGACCCCTAGGCCATCGCGCGGGAGCGGCCGCATTTGCGGCGCATATCCGCCGAAGAGCAGTCGATGAGCGATCGAGTTGAAACCATTGAAGTGAAGCCGAGCGAGGCCGACATGCGCCTCGACCGGTGGTTCCGCGTGCACTTCCCCGAGGTGGGCTACTCGTACCTGCAGAAGCTGTTGCGCACCGGGCAGGTGCGGGTGAACTCCAAGCGCGCCGAGGCCAACGCGCGGCTTACGGCAGGCGCGCAGATCCGCGTGCCGGCGATCGTGCGCGCGGCGCCGAAGCCGGCTTCCGCGACGGGGTTGAAGCCGGCGCCCGGCATGTCGAAGGGCGACCGCGACCGGATCGAGAAGATGATTCTGTTCGAGGACGAGCACGTGTTCGTGCTCAACAAGCCGTTCGGCCTCGCGGTGCAGGGCGGCACGGGCACTAAGCGGCACATCGACGGCATGCTCGCCGGCATGGCGGATCGTTTCGGCGGAGAGCGTCCGCGCCTCGTCCACCGGCTCGACCGCGACACGACCGGTGTACTGCTCGTCGCCAAGCATCGCGACGCGGCAGCAAAGCTCGGCCGCGTATTCCAGACGCGGTCTGCCGCCAAGACGTATTGGGCGCTGGTGAAGGGCGTGCCGAAGCCGCCGCAGGGCAAGATCGAGGCGGCTCTGGTCAAGGCGGCCGGCCCCGACGGCGACCGGGTGCGCAAGGCGCTGCCCGGCGAGCAGGAAGAGGCGATGCATGCGACGACCCACTATTCGGTGATCGACCGGCTCGCCAACAAGGCCGCTTGGGTGTCGCTGAAGCCGGTAACGGGACGCCAGCATCAATTGCGCGCGCACATGGCGCTCATCGGGCATCCGATCTGCGGCGACAACAAGTACGGCGGCGATGAAAACCTGCCCGCCGAGCAGATGGAGAACAAGCTGCACCTGCATGCGCGCCGGCTGGTGCTGCCGCACCCGTTCACGGGCGGGAAGATCGATGTCACGGCGCCGCTGCCCGAGCATATGAAGAAGACCTGGGAGCTGCTCGGCCTCGATGCCGATCGCTACGAGGAGGGCAAGTGATGAAGCTCATCATCCTCGATTGCGACGGCACACTGGTCGACAGCCAGAACGGCATCTGCGAGGCCATGGCCTACGCCTTCAGCGGATTTGGCCTCACCGCGCCGCCGCGCGAGGCGATCCTGTCGATCGTCGGTCTGTCGCTGCCGGAGGCCGTCCTGGCGCTGGCACCCGAGGTCGATGACGAGCTGCGGGCCAAGATGGTGGCGCGCTACAAGTCGGCGTTCACGGAGATCCGACGCGAGCCGGACCTGCACGAGCCGCTGTTCGACGGCATCGCCGCGGCGATAGAGGCGTTCGGGCGCCGCGACGACGTGATGCTCGGCATCGCCACCGGCAAGTCGCGCAAGGGCGTCGAGCGGCTGTTCGCGCGCGAGGGCTGGGGGCAGCGCTTCGTCACGGTGCAGACGTCGGACGACCACCCTTCCAAGCCGCATCCGTCGATGCTGCAAACGGCGATGGCGGAGACGGGCGTCGGCCCGGGCAAGACGGTGATGGTAGGCGACACGACGTTCGACATGCAGATGGCGCTTGCTGCCGGGACCGGTGCGATGGGCGTCGGCTGGGGCTACCACACGGTCGAGGAACTGCAGCGCGCGGGGGCGCATTCCGTCATCGAGACGTCCAGCGATCTGGCCGACGAGATCGACGCGTTCTTCGCGCGCCGGGAGAAGGCGGCATGAGCGACAGCGATGAGAGCGAAGGTCGGAACATTCCGGTCAAGGAGCCGCTCGCACCATCGCTGCCGAAGCGCTTCTATTCGGTTGTCTCGGTCGGCGCGGCGCCGGAAGGCGGGTATCAGATCCTGCTGGACGGGCGTCCTGTCCGCACCCCAAAGAAACTGGTTCTCAACGTCCCCACGCGGGCGCTCGCCGATGCCATTGCCGCGGAGTGGGCGGCACAGACCGAGCGCATCGATCCGTCCAGCATGCCGCTGTCGAAGCTCGCCATCACCGCCATAGACGGTGTCGCGGGCAGCATGACGGAGGTCGCGCACGACATCGTCCGGTTCGCCGGCAGCGACCTGCTCTGCTATCGGGCCGAGGCGCCGGTCGGGCTGGCAGAGCTGCAGGCAAGGACATGGGATCCGCTGCTGGCGTGGATCGAGGGCGAGACGGGCGCGCGGTTCCTTTTGGCCGAGGGCGTGATGCCAGTGACGCAAAACCGCTTCGCGCTCGAGCGTGTCGGCGACCTTGTGGCACCCTTCGGTGCCATGCAGCTGACGGCCTTGCATGTCATGACGACGCTGACGAGCTCGGCGTTCCTGGCGCTGGCGGTGGCAAAGGCCCGGCTGACGGCCGAGGAGGCCTGGGCGGCCGCGCATATCGACGAGGACTGGCAGATCGCGCGCTGGGGCGTCGACGTCGAGGCTGCCGAGCGGCGGGCGCGGCGCCGCGCGGAAATGCTGGCAGCGAGCCGGTTTCTGGACCTGCTGGCCGCGACTGAGCCACCCACTTAATTCTTCCCCTTTGTTCCCACCGGAACAGAGCCGCTTGCCGATGCCGCGTATGGTCATGGCCCATCAGAGCCATAACCGATGGAGCGGCATATGCTCAGTCTGTTCGATCTGGCGATCCTGGTGATCGTCGTTGCGGCGGTACCCTTTCTCATCAGGGCCGGCCGGTGATCAGCACATCCTTCGATCTCGCGATCGCGATCGGCGTCGTCGCGCTGATGCCCCTGACGTCCAGTCGCGCCGGAGCCTGAGAAGCGTCTCGGCCGGGGTCGGGCCAGAACTGATTGCTTTGGGAGACGTCTATGCAACCACTCGGAACCTATGACCTCTACCTCAACCTTTTCGTGGCCGTGGTCATGCCGCTGATGATCCTCGTCAACCTGATGGGGCGGGGGGCCGCCAATCCCCGCAATACCTACCTGTGGCGCGAGCACCCCAACTTCATGTGGCTGTCCATGGGGATCATCGGGCTGTTGAGCATCTGGTCCATGATTCAGCTTGCCGGCCATTTCCACCTCATTTCCGGGGAGGCAGTGCAAGCGGTGATGGTGGTCATAGGCGTCCCGTTCCTGGTTTTGGCCTTTGTCGAGATCTGGCTGGGCGCCCGGCTGCTGGTTCAGTATCTGCGGACCCGCGGCAGCGCGGCCTGATCCACCACTTAGTGTTTCCGGCGGCCCGAAACGTCGCAGTTCGGGCCGCTCGCGCGCGCGTTTGCAGCGCCGAAACCGCATGCTATGAGCCCTCATGGCGCCCCCAAGGCGAGGCGCGGGTACGAGGGACGATCATGAAGGACATCATCGAAGAGCTCGAGAAGCGCCGCGAGAATGCACGTCTCGGCGGCGGGCAGGCCCGTATCGACGCGCAACACAAGCGCGGCAAGCTGACGGCCCGCGAACGCATCGAGCTCCTGATGGACGAGAACTCCTTCGAGGAGTTCGACACCTTCGTCGAGCATCGCTGCACCGAGTTCGGCATGGAGAAGAACAAGACGCCGGGTGATGGCGTCGTGACCGGCTGGGGCACGATCAACGGCCGCGTCGTCTACGTCTTCGCCAAGGACTTCACGGTGCTGGGTGGCTCGCTCTCGGAGAGCCACGCCCGCAAGATGACCAAGATCCAGGACATGGCGCTGAAAAACCGCGCGCCGATCATCGGCCTGTTCGATGCGGGCGGCGCGCGCATCCAGGAAGGCGTCGATGCGCTGGGCGGCTATGGCGAAGTGTTCACCCGCAACGTTATGGCCTCAGGCGTCATACCGCAGATATCCGTGATCATGGGCCCGTGCGCGGGCGGCGACGTCTACTCGCCGGCGATGACCGACTTCATCTTCATGGTGAAGGACACGAGCTACATGTTCGTCACCGGCCCTGACGTCGTGAAGACGGTGACCAACGAGACCGTCACGGCCGAGGAGCTGGGCGGCGCCAAGGTGCACACCTCGAAGTCGTCGGTTGCCGACGGCGCCTACGAGAACGACGTCGAGGCGCTCTTGCAGATGCGCCGCCTGATGGACTTCCTGCCGTCGAACAACAAGTCGGGGGTGCCGACGCTGCCGACCTCGGACAGCCCCGACCGCATCGACCATTCGCTCGATACGCTGATCCCGGACAACCCCAACAAGCCCTACGACATGAAGGAGCTGATCCTCAAAGTCGTGGACGAGGGCGATTTTTTCGAGGTGCAGGAGAACTATGCCAAGAACATCATCACCGGCTTTGCGCGCATGGAAGGGCGCACGGTCGGCATCGTCGCCAACCAGCCGATGGTGCACGCCGGCGTGCTCGATAGCGATGCTTCGCGCAAGGCGGCGCGCTTCGTGCGCTTCTGCGACTGCTTCGAGATTCCGATCGTCACCTTCGTCGACGTGCCGGGCTTCCTGCCGGGCACGGCGCAGGAATACGGCGGCCTCATCAAGCATGGCGCCAAGCTGCTGTTCGCATTTGCCGAAGCCACGGTGCCGAAGATCACCGTCATCACCCGCAAGGCCTACGGCGGCGCCTACGACGTGATGAGCTCAAAGCACATCCGCGGCGACATCAACTACGCCTGGCCGTCGGCCGAGATCGCCGTCATGGGCGCCAAGGGCGCGGTTGAGGTTCTCTACCGCGCGGATCTCGGCGATCCGGAGAAAATCAAGGCACGCATCGACGAGTACCAGAAGCGCTTTGCCAACCCGTTCGTCGCGGCCGAGCGCGGCTACATCGACGAGGTGATCCTGCCGCACGGCACGCGCCGGCGCATCTGCCGCGCGCTCAATATGCTGCGCAACAAGACGCTCGAGAACCCCTGGAAGAAGCACGACAACATCCCGCTTTGATGTCGTCTCGGCCGGCTCCCCCCCTTTTGGGGGAGTCGGCCGGCCGCCTATCATCACTAAAAAGCACGAGAACATTCACTTTAAACCCAAGTTTTTCATGTAAGAGTTTTCCCATGCGGCTGGTTCCGGTCGTACTCCTCATGTCGGTGCTGTTTCTGGCGCGAGCGGCGCGTGCCGCGGAGATCGGGCCCGGGGGCTCCCCGGCGTGCCAGCTCAGGCTCGAGGGAGCCATCGACGTCGGGGACAGCGACAAGCTATCGGCTGCGCTCGACGCCCTCGGCTCCACGGGCGGGTTTGACAGCCGCAACGTGAGCCTGTGCCTCAACAGCGTCGGCGGAAACTACGACGAGGCCCTCAAACTCATCACGGTCGTGCTGAAGCACACTAACGTCGCGACGGTCATCAACCGGGGCGCGGAGTGCTATTCAGCGTGTGCATTTGTCTTCCTCTCCGGCAACGCGCAGAGGTCCGAGGACGGGGAGCTGGCACCCGATCGGACCTTAGACGTGGGCGCAACGCTGGGCTTTCACGCGCCCTACCTCAAGGCGGCGGGCACGGGCGCGGATGCCGCCGCCGCGACGATCGAGAATTTCCGCCGCGGAGTCAGCGCCATCGCCAAATTGCTGGAGATCGATCGTCGCGAGCTTTTCCCCCGTGGGCTCCTGGCCAGGGCGCTGCAGATCGGTCCGAGCGAACTCTTATACGTCGACACCATCGAGAAGGCCGGTGTCTGGTCGATCAAGCTGAAAGGCTATAAGCCGCCGACCGCCCTCAGTGGTCGGATGCTGGACCAGGCGTGCCGCAACAAGGACATGTGGACGAACTTCTCGCACACGGTCCTTGGGCGTCCGGCAGACGACCCGGAGCAGTTGCACGGCTTGCGACAATCGGATTTCCCGGAGATCCGCGGCTCTGACGAGCGGATTAAGCTGTCGCAGGGACGTTACCGCGAGACACTCGATCTCTTCGGCTACGAGGCGACCAACGTCTGCGTCGTAGATGTGTTCGCCGATCGCAAGGGCGCCCTGTTCCTATCGCTTTCCATGGTGCCTGCGGATCAGCAAGGCCCTCCGCCGGAGGAGTTCGGCGAGCAGGTCGTATCGCGGCAGGGCGATGCGCAAAACCTCGAGGTGATATCGACGCCGCTTTGGTATGTGTTTTCGCCCGATACCGCCCTGATAAATCTCCCCCGTGAGCGGCCGGCCGGAGTGGTGGGTGTGGCGCCCCGGTGACGTCGCGGGGCAAGCGCGATCCAGGTGATTTGCTACAGTTTTGTCGCTCCAGGCGGTGGGCTACAGCTTCCGCGTAGCCTTCATTCCGGAGCGACTTCATGCTGAAAGCCCATTCGTCATATGCAACGGCGCTGGTCGCCTGCCTGGTCACGCTTCAAAGCCCGGGGATGGCGTACGCCCAGTTGGCCCCCGAGGCACTGAAGCAGGCCGAGCAGAACTTCAAGGCGGCCAATGCCAGCGGCAGCGGCTCGCTGGTTGCGGCAGAGTTCAAGAGCTTCATCGATCTCAACGCCGCTTCCGGGATCGGCCGGGCGGCGAAGATCAAGGCGAACGATGCCTATGACCGCGCCTTTGCCAAGGTCGATGCCAACAAGGACGGCGCGATTACCTGGGACGAATATCTCGCTGCGCAATAGGGCGCGCGTGCGGAAGGACTTCGGCGGGGCCCAAGCCCCGCCGAATTGGCTCAGCCCTTGTCGATGACGAGGACGACCTTTTCCTCGCGCGGATCGACGATGGCCAGCTGATCACGAGAGACGAAGTAGCGGCAGGCGCCGAGCTCGTCGGCCTCGGAGATGACCTCGTCGGGGAAGTGCAGCAGCTCGATGTCGGCAGGAACGCTCCAGCCGACCTCGAGATTGCCGACATCGATCTCGCGTTCCAAGCGGATGGAATCGAGGATCAGCTCGCGCTCGTCGCGACTGAGCGTCAACCGCGCAGGGCAGTCATCGGTCGCGGAGCCGCCGCCCGCATGGCGTGCGCCGCCGGCGGGAATGACCGCGACGACCTCGTAGGTGACCGGATCGCAGATGACATACTCGTCATCGACATAGACGAACACATAGTCGCGGTATTCCGGAACGATATCGATCACCGCAATGGGGATTGGTTGGAAGTGCCAGTCGCGGGGGAGCCGGCGGCCGATCGTGATGTCGATATCGACGTCCTTTCTCGGCTTTGCATCCTTCACGTCGTGGAACGCGTCGCGCAGGCGCCCCTTCTTGTCTTCGGTAAGATTGACGCTCTTGGCGTTGTCGGCAGGAGCCGGCTTGGTGCCGGCGCGCTTTTCGGATGAGGCGCCCTCGCTCTCCTCTGTGCGCTTTGTGGCCTCGGACGGCGTATCGCCACGGTCAGCCTTGCTGTGGGCGCGTGACTTGTCGGCGCCCTCGTCGGCGTCCTGCTTGGTTGCACGCTTCAGGGATTTTTCCTCGTCTCTTCCCGAGCCTCGCCGCTGGCGAGAAGTGTCTTCCGATCGCGCACTTCGGCCTTCATCCCTGTCCTTTCCGTAGGCATTTCGCTTGCCCGGCTGCGGTTCCGATCTCGGAGCCGCTTGACGCTCCTCTCCGGCGTTCGGAGCGTTTGCGTCCGGGTCGGGACCAGGCTCTGCGGCTCGGCCTTCGCTCGCAGGTCCACCGGGGCCAGGCCCTTCCCCTGCGCCGCCGACGGACGGGCCACCGCGTTCAAGGGCCGGGCTGCCTGCTCCCGGACCCTGCTGTTCTTGTGCAATTGCGATGCCCGTTGCACTCATGAGGAGCACGGCGAGCAATGCAGCGGTTGTTCTCATCTTCGTTTCTCCTGGTTGGCGTTCCGAGTTTCGCTGCTCGCGAACTCAAGACGCCAACGGGGAAGAGCGGGACGTGTTCCCGCTTGCGGGCTCACCGCAGCAGCGGCAGTCGAAATCCTTCGCGAATGGCGTTCGCGTGAAACCAAGAGACGCCGGCGGCGTTACGGGGGCGTGCCGTTCTTATCGTGGCGCATTAGGAGGCGTCTCGCGGATAGCCTAGCGTAGCCGCTCCGCGCGGCGGCATTGCATCTGTCTGAACCCTCGGTATCCCGACCGGATGCCGAGGGTTCATCCTTTCGTGTCTGGCGGTCCCGTCTATCGGCAGGTTAGAATTGCCAGAGCAAGCCTGCGTGAGGGAGGAATCGATGACACGGATCATCATGGCAGCGGCATTCGCTGTCGCGCTATCGGGCGCCGCGCTTGCCGGCGATGATCCGGAGCGGCTTTGCTACGAGGTCGTTGGGTGCGTGCAGGACCGGAACATCTCGGCGCACGACGCCGAGAAGCTCGGCTGCGATCAGCTCTGGACGGTACGCAACGGCATCTACGCGGCGCGCGGCTACTGCTTCAAGACGGAGCGCGGCAAGGAGGAATTCGGCAACGCGAACTGCCGCTACGAGGATCAGGACGCGGTGCCGCTCAACGACTACGAGCGCGCCAATATTCGCCTAATCCAGTCGATCGAGAAGCGCCGCGGCTGCTGATCGCGATCCCGCCGATTCCCGGGGTTTTGCAGCCCCCAGCAAGATGAACGGCGCCTGTAACCATCATTCAGAACGGGTTCAAAGCGCGAACGGCATTGTCCACCCCATCGAACACGCCGCTCCACTCCGGAGCGGATCAATCCGAGGAAGAGGTGGACCCCATGAACAAGATCATTCTCGCCGCTGCTACCGCTCTCATTGCCACGACCGCCGCCGCGTCCGCGGCCAGCATCGATGACCGCCAGGAATACCAGGCCAAGCGCATCGAGCAGGGCCGCAAGTCGGGCAAGATCACCTGGACCGAGGGCCTCAAGCTGCGTGCCGAGCAGAAGCGCATCGCGAACAAGGAAGCCGACTTCAAGTCCGACGGCTACCTGAGCAAGTCCGAGCGTCGCCAGCTCCGTTACATGCAGAACAACGCCTCCGAGCACATCTCGGACGAGAAGCACGACGGCTGGAAGCGGGCCTGGTGGCTGCCGCGCGTCGGCAAGTAATCTCGCTCAGCGTTTTCCTCCCGTCTTCACTCGGGGCCGCTTCCCTCAGCGGCCCCTTCCTTATTCGCCCTCTGGGGGAGTGCTCTGCGGCAAAACCATCTGCGATGTGCCTCGCCGCGGGGCAGGCGTTAGGCAATTGGTAAGCCCGTTTTTTTACTCTCTCCGCGTGTTCTAGCGAGCGGGGCTGAAGATGAGCGCGTTGCAGTCGCTTTCGATTACCGAGTTGTTGCAGCGGGGCAGTATCGAGGATGTCGATGTCCTGAGGCTGAAGAGCGCCCTTCACGGCGACAGTCAGATTTCCGCCGACGAGGCGGAATCGCTCATGACCCTCAACGAGACCTGCCCGCAGCAGGCACCCACCTGGGCGCCGTTCTACGTCGACACGCTGACCGACTACTTCGTCGGGCAGGTGGAGCCGGATGGATACCTCACGGCCGAGAAGGCGAAACGCCTCACCGACCGGATCGCCCCCGAAGGTATCGTGGCGCGCCGCTCCGATGTCGATCTCTTGATTCGGGTGCTCGACAAGTCGCGTTGGTCGCCGGTGAGCCTGTCGCGCCTCGCCCTGATGCAGGTGAAGCGTGCGGTCGTCGATGGCGAAGGGCCGCTGCGTGCGCCCGGCTCAGCGGCCGCGGGTACCATCCGCGAGTCGGAGGTCGAGTTGATCCGCCGCATCCTCTATGCCTTCGGCGGAGATCGCCGGGTGGCCATCACGCGCCCCGAGGCGGAGGTGCTTTTCGATATCAACGACGCAATTTCCAACCCGCAGGCCAATGCCGGGTGGAGCGACCTGTTCGTCAAGGCGGTGACCAACGTGGTCATGGCGGCGTCGGGGCAGGCGGCGCCGACGCGCGAGGAAGCGTTGCGGCGGGATGCCTGGCTGATGGAGGCCAAGGGGGAGCTGTCGCCGCTGGCGCTGCTTTCTGCCATGGTGTCCTCGAGCCTCGATGCGGTGTGCCCGACATACGAGGACCAGACGGCGGAAGAGCGGGCGTTGGCGCGTCTCGAGCAGCAGCGCGTCGAGATCATCACCAACGAGGAGATTCCTCAGGCGGATGCGAGCTGGCTGTGCGCGCGGATCGGGCGGGAGGGTCGTCTCAGCCCAAGCGAAGCGGCCCTCATGGCCTACCTGAGGCGGGAAACCCCGCGGATACATCCCGAGCTTCAGGCCGCGGTCGACCGGCTCGCTCAGGCGGCGTAAGGGCAAGAACAGGGCAACCGGCGGTCGCGAATCGTAAACGCGGTTCGCCGCCGGCTCAGTGCGCGCTTTTGCCGGTCCTCTCCAGTTTACGACACTAAAATGGCCGTCTAGAACGAGGGCTGCACAATCGGCTGCGGCCCCGTCTTGCGGGCAGGCCCACCTCGTGGACCAATAGGGGTTATGTTCAAAAAAATTCTGATCGCCAACCGTGGCGAGATCGCCTGCCGCGTCATCAAGACTGCGCGCAGGATGGGCATCAAGACCGTCGCCGTGTATTCCGATGCCGACCGGGATGCCCTGCATGTGGAGATGGCCGACGAAGCCGTCCATCTCGGTCCCCCGCCGGCGGCGCAGTCCTACCTCTTGATCGACAAGATCGTCGATGCCTGCAAGCAGACGGGCGCGGAGGCGGTCCACCCAGGCTACGGCTTCCTTTCCGAGCGCGAGGCGTTTCCGATCGCTTTGGAGAAGGCGGGGATCGTCTTCATCGGCCCGAACCCCAGGGCCATTGCGGCGATGGGCGACAAGATCGAGAGCAAGAAGGCTGCAGCGGCGGCCAAGGTCTCGACCGTCCCCGGCTACATGGGGGAGATCGACGACACCAAGCAGGCCGTGAAGATCGCCGAGGAGATCGGCTATCCGGTGATGATGAAGGCCTCGGCCGGCGGCGGCGGCAAGGGCATGCGCATCGCCTTCAACCGCAAGGAGGTCGAGGAAGGCTTCCCGTTGGCGCGGTCGGAGGCGAAGGCCTCGTTCGGCGATGACCGCATGTTCATCGAGAAGTTCATCGTCGACCCGCGGCACATCGAGATCCAGCTCATCGGCGACAAGCACGGGAACGTCGTATACCTCGCCGAGCGCGAGTGCTCGATCCAGCGCCGAAACCAGAAGGTGATCGAGGAGGCGCCCTCTCCGCTACTCGACGAGAGGACGCGCCGCGCCATGGGCGAGCAGGCTGTCGCCCTCGCCAAGGCGGTCGGGTATGACAGCGCGGGCACGGTCGAGTTCGTCGCCGGCCAGGATCGCAGCTTCTACTTCCTGGAGATGAATACCCGCCTGCAGGTCGAGCATCCGGTGACGGAGCTCGTAACAGGGGTCGACCTTGTCGAGTTGATGATCCGCTCGGCCGCAGGCGAGAAGCTGCCCTTCAAGCAGTCTGACGTGAAGCTCAACGGCTGGGCGGTGGAAAGCCGCGTCTATGCCGAGGACCCGTTCCGCAACTTCCTGCCGTCCATCGGGCGCCTGGTGAAATACCGGCCGCCGGAGGAAGGTACCAAGAACAAGATCACCGTGCGCAACGATACGGGCGTCTTCGAGGGCGGCGAGATATCGATGTTCTACGACCCGATGATCGCCAAGCTCGTCACCCACGCGCCGACGCGGCTTGAGGCCATCGATGCTCAGGCAGAGGCGCTCGACAGCTTCTATATCGACGGCATCCAGCACAACATCCCGTTCCTGACGGCGTTGATGCAGCATCCGCGCTGGCGCAAGGGCGCGCTGTCGACCGGCTTCATCAAGGAAGAATTCCCGGACGGCTTCAAGCCGCTGGAGGCCGAGGGCGATGAGCTTCGCGTCGTTGCGGCGGTTGCCGCCGCAATCGACTACCAGAACAACATCCGCCGCCGCGAGATCACGCATCAGATGGCGGGCGAGCCGATCCACTTCGCGCGCCGACGAGTGGTTCATGTCGGCAAGACGAACATCGCCGTCGAGGTCGAGGGTTCCGCCGGTAGCTACACCGTTGCGTTCCCGGAGACGGGCGGCACGCTGGCGCTCAAGTCTGCATGGCGCCCCGGCGAGCCGGTCTGGCGCGGCACGGTCGGTGACGCGCACGTGGCGGTTCAGGTGCGCCCGATCCTCAACGGCGTGAAGCTTGCCTATCGCGGCATCCAGGTGCCCGTGTACGTCTACACCGAGCGCGAGGCGGCGCTGGTCGCAGTGATGCCGGAGAAGGTGCCGGCCGACACCTCGAAGTTCCTGCTCTGCCCGATGCCGGGGCTCGTCAAGGCGATCCATGTCGCCGAGGGCCAGGAGGTTCAGGCCGGCGATGCCCTTGCCGTTGTCGAGGCCATGAAGATGGAGAATATCCTGCGCGCCGAGCGCGACGGCTCGGTGAAGAAGATCAACGCCAAGGCGGGGGACAGCCTCGCCGTCGATGCCATCATCCTAGAGTTCGCCTGATGTCCAAACGCCAACTCATCTCCTCCGGCTCCCAATTCGAGCAGCGGATCGGTTACTCACGTGCCGTCGTCGGCGGCGATTGGGTGTTCATGTCGGGCACGACGGGCTTCGACTATGCGACGATGACCATCTCGGACGATGTCGTCGCGCAGACGGAGCAGTGCTTCAAGAACATCGCGGCGGCGCTGGCCCAGGCCGGGTCCTCGCTGGCGGATGTGGTGCGGGTCCACTACCTGATCACACGGCGGGAGGACTTCGAACCGATCTGGCCGGTGCTGCAAAAGTACTTCGGCGAAGTGCGCCCAGCCTGTACGGTGATGGTGACGGGGCTCGTCGATGAGAAAATGCTCATCGAGATCGAGGTCACGGCCCGCAAACGAGGCTGAGCGCTCCCCGTCCGGAGGCGGCAGCAATGAGCGATCCGGCGCCATGCACCATCCACATTCGCGTCGAGGGGCGCGTGCAGGGCGTCGGCTACCGGGCCTTCGTCGAGATGCACGCCTCCAGCCTCGGTCTCGTGGGCTGGGTGCGAAATCGCCGGGATGGGGCGGTCGAGGCGGTGCTGCAGGGTCCGAGGGATGCGATCGACGATATGCTCGCGCTGTGCCGTGCGGGACCGCCGGCTGCACGGGTCGAACGGGTCGATGTCATCGGCGAGGGCGTCGGCGCTTTTGATGGTTTCGAGGTGAAGCCGACCGTCTAGGCGGCGCGGGCGTACTTCATAGCGTGCTGGCGCAGACCCTTGAGGATCGGCTCGTAGGCCTCCTCGTTGCGCGCCTCGGGATAGACCACATAAACAGGATAGACGAATTTGCGCGCGCGCTTGGGTTGGCGCAGCCGTCCGCGGGAAACGTGCGAGCGGACAAGGCGCGCGGGGAAATAGCCCGAGCACTCGTTGGCCAAGAGATAGTCGAGCCCGACCGGGCCCAAGTCTAGGTTGAGGCCCGGATTGGTAAACTCGGGATAGGCCGCAGCGTGATCCTGCTGGAAGTCGGGGCCCCAGTCGACGAACACATAGTCGGCCGAACTGCGGCGCGGGCCTACCGGCGCGCTGGTGACGAGGACGAACTCCTCGTCGAACAGATGCTCGATCATCAATCCCGGCGGCTGCATCGGGCGATACATGACGGCCAGGTCGAGCGAGCCCTCGATCAGCCGCTGGGTGAGCACGACCGACAGCCCGCTGCTGGCCGAGACGGCGATCCCCGTGTGGCTAGAGCGCAGCCAGGAGACCCAACGGAGCAGGAATCCCTCCCAAAAGACGCTCGGCGCGCCGACGGCGAGGTGGTCGGAGTGCTGGTCGGAGGTGCCGACCTCGAGCTGGGCACGCTGCCATACGCGGATGAGGGCGAGGGCGTGCTTCTGGAACTGCTCCCCGGCGGTGGTGAGCTCGGCGCCGAACTTCGAGCGCTCGAACAGAGCCCGTCCGAGCATCTCCTCGAGGCCCTTGATGCGCGCGGAAACCGTCGACTGCGTGATGTTCATCTTGCGCGCGGCATCGATGAAGCTGCCTGTCTCGGCGACCATCAGGAAGGTGCGGGCGAGAGTGACGTCCATGTGCTGCTTCAGTCGCTGAACGATGGCAAAAGCTATCTATCGAAATTTTCGATAGTGGTCACCGGAAAATTCCGTTTGTGAAAGGGGTTGATTCTCACCAAATTGGTCGATGTCCCGACCGAGTCGAATCCGATTCGGCTCTTGAAGTTCGGGTTCACAATGGAAGGACGACTAACATGGCTGCTGCTAAAGCGAAGAAACCTGCGAAGAAGGCCGCTGCGAAGAAGCCGGCTGCTAAGAAGAAGAAGAAGTAAGGATCTCCTCCCAGGAGGTCAGCAGGGTTGCCGTGATGTCCACAAGGGTGATTGCGGCGTCTCTGATCGTAGCTCTGATAGGTTCCCCTGGCGCGTACGCGTCATCCATTACCAACCGAGATGGCACCGACCAGAAGGTCAGCGTCATCGAGGGAAATGCGGCGGCGGACCATGTTTTACGGCCGTCAGCGACGCTCGAGGGGATCTGTAAGAAGGGCTGCGTGATCCGCCTCAACGATAGCAAGAATGACGAGTACGAGCTCAAGGGCTCGGAGGTCGTATCGATTGAGGGCGGCTACCTCTACTACGACGGGCCACCTGCATCCGCAGTGCCGAGGTCTGGTGATGCGGACCAGCCTCGCGAGCCCAGGTCGAAGTAGAGGCAGGTATCGAACGCTATAGTGGAAGCCCGGCCCGACCTAGGGGGCCGGGCTTTCGCATTTCAGGAGAGCGATGGGGTGGCTGCCATCGGAAGGTCGAGCGGCACCGATGCGCCCTCGGTCGCTCCGAAGCGGCTCTCGAAATGACGGCGGAGAGCGTTATCCACAACTTCCATGTCGGGCTCTACGCCTAGGTCGGCGAGGCTCGTCACGCCCTGGTCGGCAATTCCGCAGGGGACGATTCCAGCGTAGTGGGTGAGGTCGGGAGCGACATTGAGGCTGATGCCGTGCAAGGTCACCGATCGGCTGACGCGCAGGCCGATGGCCGCGACCTTGTCCTCGACGCCAGGTCCCTTTTCGGGACGGCGTACCCAGACGCCGACCCGTCCCGGGCGAACCTCGCCGGCAATGCCGAACTCGCCGAGGGTGGCGATGACCCAATCCTCGAGCATGGCGACAAAGGCGCGGACGTCGGCACCGCGCCGTTTGAGATCGAGCATCACATAGGCGATGCGCTGACCCGGGCCGTGGTACGTGATGCGTCCCCCGCGACCGGTCTTGAAGACTGGAAAGCGCGCAGGCGCGAGCAGCTCGTCGTCACGGGCGCTGGTGCCGGCGGTATAGATCGGCGGGTGCTCCAAGAGCCACACGAGCTCGGAGGCTCGGCCGGCGGCGATGGCGGCGGCGCGCTCGTGCATGGCGCCAACTGACTCTTGATAACCAACAGGCCCCGGGCTGATGGCCCAGCCCACGGAGGCTGGCGCGGTGGGGCTCGCCATGGTGCCGTCGAGGCGTCGGGCGCGCGGAGAACTGGGGAGCGAATTCATGTAGCCCAATCTAGGGTGCAGACAGCTCGGTGCCTATGGGCCGCAAGGTGGGCTTGCGGGGCGATATGCCGCCGCGACGGGCTGTGGGAGCCGTATTTACGGGGTTGCTGCCCGCTTGTTCCGGCGCTCCAACTTGGCTATATGAGCGCCTCGTTCTCCCGGCATGCGGTCGTGGCGGAATTGGTAGACGCACTACCTTGAGGTGGTAGCGGGGCAACCCGTGGAAGTTCGAGTCTTCTCGACCGCACCATTACCGGAAGCACTGAAACAGCCGGCCCCCTTAGGGGGCCGTTTGCTTTTGTAGGCCAGAGCATGTGTCAGCGGCGCTAGGCCGGTCCGCGCTGCTCGGGCGCACCCGTCTCCTGGGCGAGGCGTGTCGTCTCCCACGGCCAGTGGCCGTTGATCTCGACGTCGAGGGAGATCGACAGGAAGGTGCGGATCAGGACGATGCCGCCGAGCACGGCGATGCCCTGCAGGGTTGGGTCGACGACCACGGATTTCAGGATGTCGGCGGCTATGAGGATTTCCAGCCCGATGAGGATGCCGCGACCGAGGTTGGCGCGGTAGTCCCTATAGTTGGCGAGGAAGCCAGTCTGCGTGACGCGGACGATGAATGCCGCGGTCGATATGGCGACAGCGAGCAGGATGACGGCGAAGGCCGTGACGTCCAGCACCTCGCTTGTCCAGAGAGCGATATCCCGCATACTCAGCCCACCAGCGTCCGAGAACACCATCGACCCTCCAAGGGGGCGCTACATTGCCGCCAGAGTGGCGTATTAGCCGTTTCAGAACCGGTAACGGTCGGCCGGGTGTGTCTTCAGGAAGATAGCTTTGTTCTACATCTCGAAACTCGTTTGGCTGCTGCTGCAGCCGTCGATGCTGATCGTTGTGCTGCTGATCGGTGGCGTCGTGCTGCTCGGCACGCGCTTTCAGCGGACCGCCCGTACGGCGCTGATCGGGGCCGCAGCGTTGACGGTCATCGGGGGCATTCTTCCGCTCAGCACCTGGCTCATCCTGCCGCTCGAGGAGCGCTTTCCGCGCGCTGATCTATCGGGTCCCCCGATTGACGGGATCGTCATACTCGGCGGAGCGGAGGAAGCGCGGGTGGCGAACGGCCGGCATGTGCATGCGCTGAACATGGCCGCCGAGCGGATGACGGAGGGCGCGGCGCTGGCGCGCCGGTTTCCCAACGCTCGGGTCGTGTTCACCGGCGGGTCGACCAACATCGTCCTTGGGCCGGCAGTCGAGGCCGATGCGGCAGCGACGGTGTTGCACGATCTGGGGCTCGAGCCGCACCGGCTGAAGCTCGAGCGGGAGGCCCGCAACACGCTCGAGAATGCGATCTATGCGAAGCAGCTAGCGGGTCCGAAGCCGGGCGAGCGATGGCTGCTGGTAACGTCTGCCTGGCATATGCCGCGGGCGATGGGGCTTTTCCGCAAGGCCGGATTTGACCTCGAGGCATGGCCGGTCGACTACAGGACGGCAGGCGCGGACGACGCTTTTGTTCCGTTCTATTCGCCGTCGGAGGGGTTGCGTCGGCTCGACACTGCCATGCGCGAATGGGTCGGACTCTTGGCGAATAGGATCACCGGACAGTCCGACGAGCTGTTTCCGGCACCCTAGCCGGTCACGGAGGCGAGCGAGGCCTGTTGGCGGCCGATGTCGGTCGCGGTGAGGAAATGGCGGATGGCCTCGATGGTGGCCGCGTCCTTCAGAAGGGGGGCATGCCCCTGTCCCTGTACGGTGATCGTTGCCATGGCAGGGTGGCGCCTGCGCATCTCATCGACGGTCGCGGCGGTCAAGATGTCGGAATTCTCGCCACGGACCGCCATCAAGGGGACGCGCTTTAAGGCCTCGAACTGCGGCCACAGCGCCGGCAGCGGGCCGTCGAGGACCGAGAGCGCGTTGCCGAGTGCGGGATCATAGCCGGGAGCCGGCCTGCCATTCTTTTCATTGTACCACTGGCGCGCGGCCTCCTCCCAGACGTGGTCGGGAATCTCGGGGAAGTGGCGGCGGTTGAGCTCGCGCATCATGCGTGCGGCATCTGCCCAGGAGATGGGGAGGGGGACGCGCCCGACATAGCCGCTGATGCGGGCGAGACCCTCGTGCTCGATCACTGGACCGATGTCGTTGAGCACCACGGCGCCGATGGCGGTAGGGCGCGCGGCGGCAAGCAGCATTGTTATGAGGCCGCCCCGCGAGGTGCCAATGAGGGCCGCATCGTGGAGGCCCGAAAGAGTGATGAAGTCGAGGACGTCGAGCATCTCGACGCTGATGGTGTAGTTGCGCCAGTCGGGGTCGAAATCAGAGAGGCCCCGCCCCCGGTAGTCGAGCGTGTAGACTGCACGCGGGTTGCTCGGGTGCGTACTGAGGGCGACTGCCAGATCGTGGAAATCGCGGCCGTTGCGCGTCAATCCGGCAAGGCACAGGGCCGGACGGGCGCGGGAGCCGGCGTTCGACCTCGCAGGATACAGGCGCCCGTGCAGGCGCAGGCCGTCGCGCGACGTATAGTAGATGTCCTCGAAGGATGAGCTCGACGTCATTGGTGCAAGTCGCCTCTCGCCTTGGTCAAGTCGCCGGCAGGTCCCTTCCGGTATCAATCGCGCGAGTCGGCCGTATTGGTCTTTGCGGCATTTCCCGCGCCCTGCCCCGACGCAGCGCGGGCGCGGTAGAGATCCTGATCGAGGCGCAGGGGGGATTTCTCCCCGAGGCGCGCACGGTAGACCTGAATATTCGATAGCACCTTTGCGACGTAGCTGCGGGTCTCCTCGAAGGGTATGCGCTCGATCCAGTCGACGGGATCGACATTGGCCTCGCGCGGATCGCCGAACTCCTTGACCCACTCGCGCGTGCGCCCGGGCCCGGCATTGTAGCTCGGCAGGCCGAGAACGTAGGAGCCTTGCCACTCATCGAGCCGGTCAGCGACATAAGCCGAAGCAATCATGGTGTTGTAGGATGCGTCGGTCAGCAGCTTATTGTGCGCGCACTTGATCTTGTAGTCGCGGCAGACGTGATTGGCCGTGACCTTCATCACCTGCAGAATGCCGCGGGCACCAGCACCGGAAATCGTATCACTGTTGAACTCGGTCTCCTGCCGCGCCAGCCCAAGCAGGTAGGCGGTCTCGGGCGGCTTGCGCAGCGGGTTGTACTTGGGCAGCGCGTGGATGGGGTAGCTGTAGAAGACGAGGTTGTGGCCGGCGGCGATCGCGGCCTTGCCGATGCGTACGGAGGTCTGGGTATCCCCAGTCGCGCGGGCGAGGTGCGCCGCCATTGCGGCCCAAGCCTCGTCGTCCTCGATCTTGGCGGCGTTGAGCAAGAACACGCGGATGATGTGGCGGCCGAGATCGAGCTTGCGCGCTAGGGCGAGGGCCTTGACCGCATCGGTGCTCACGAAGCGATTACCCTGTTCCGCAGTCGGGAACGCCGGGGCGTCGAACTCCAGCTCGCGGGAGCCGGGCGAGAGCTTCTGGATGGACAGCAGTCCGTGGAAGGTGTCCTTGAATTGGGCGGCTTTCTCGTAGCTCGCGCGGGCTGCCTCTTTCTTCCCCTGCGCCTCGATGGTGCGGCCCATCCAATAGTTGGCGCGTGCGCGCGTCAGCGGGCCGTCGGCGTTGGAGACGAGCGTCGAAAAGTGCTTCTCCGCCGAATTGGTGTCCTTGAGATAGCGGAGGGCAATCCACCCGGCCATGAAAGTCTGTTCGTTCAGCGCATTCGCACCCAGTGGGCCGGCATCGCGCACGATCTCATAGGCGAGCTTCGGCTTGCCGTTCTTGAGCGCGAGATAGGCGAGGCCGCGGCGCTCGAGCCACCACTGGTCGAGATTGGTGACGAGCAAAGGATCGACTGGAGCTGAGCGCATCAGCTTTGCCGCCTCTTCGAGGCGACCAGCGCGGCGGTGGTGCTGGATCTTGTGAAAGACGATGCCCCAGTCGGCGCCGGCACCCTTGTGTGCGGTGCCGAGCGCTGCCTTGTCCCTGTCGCTGCTCTTGCGCATGAACACCGAAAGGCGTGCCTGGGCGACCTTCTGATCGCCTGCAGGGAGCAGGGCAATGACGCGCTTCACCCGCGCGGCGCGCTCGACGCGGTCGGCCTTGTAGCGGACGTCCTCTACGAGCAAGCGGTCGAGGCGCCACTTGTGATCCTGCGCATCGAGCATGGACCCGAAGCGGGCGAGGAAGCCCTTCTCCAGTGTCTCGGGGAGATCCTCCTCGCGCCAGACCTTGGCGGCGAGCGCCTTGGCCTTGTCCTTCTCGCCGTGCGCGAGATGCACCGAGGCGAGCACGGCCATGCCGGCGGGACCGCGCGCGGCACCGTCCTTGAAGTAGGTGGCGATGAGGTCGGTGTCGCCACCTTCCTCGAACAATGTCTCCTCCATGCGCCGCTGAAGGATCTCGCGGCTTGGCCATTGCGGGTTCTCGGCGAGGAACTTGAGGTAGTCGGCCGCCTGCCCCTGGCCGCGGCGCAAGCGCAGCCACTCGATGAGCTTGAGCGCGAGCGGATCGCGGATGCTCGCCTGCAAGTCCTTGACCTTGGCGTCGGAGCCGACGACGGCCTTGATCGCTTCGTTGAGCTTGGCGAGGTCGTCGGCCGACAGCTCGTAGTCGAGCAGTGGGGCGACGATCTTGTCCATGCGGCTCATGTAGGCCGCCTCGCTCTCGGACGGCGGCGATCGTTTCTCGATTGCGGCTGCTGCACCTGCGGCCTGGGCCACCTCGATGCGCGCCTCAGCCGATCCCTGGCCCAAGGCGACTGGAACGGGCATGAAAGCGAGTGCCGCTGCAGTGAGCAGCAGAGGGGGCCCCATGCCGTGTCGGGGTGGCGCAGAGGGGCGAGGGAACAGCCGTAAGCGGGGTCTCATCGATGGCCTGCGGTGCGTCTCGGGCAAGATCCGTCCTTCCACAGGCGCCGCCGGCCGGGGCGGGTTGCGGGGCGCAAAGCAAGGTCCTAATGTCCCGCTCGACAGGGCGCCGCGACTCCACCATCACCAATGCGCGGCAAAACTACCAAGCAGCCCGGCAAGGGACAAGGCGCCGAAGCATGCTGCCAGATGCGGCGACAGCAAGGCGCCAGGGCACTTTTCCCGTTCACACCGGATGCGCCAACAAAGTTATGATGAGCTAAACGCTCAAGGGTAATGGGCACATGTTCAAGGGATCGCTCACCGCGCTGATCACCCCGTTCCGAAACGGGAAGCTGGACGAGGAAGCGTTCCGCCGCTTCGTCGAGTGGCAGATCAGCGCGGGCACGCACGGCCTGGGGCCGACGGGAACGACGGGCGAAAGCCCGACGCTCGACTATGACGAGCACAAGCGCGTCATCGAGCTGACCGTCGAAACGGCGAAGGGAAGGGTGCCTGTCATTGCCGGTACGGGCTCGAACTCGACCGACGAGGCGATCGAGCTCACCGAATTCGCTGCCAAGGTCGGCGCCGACGCGGTGCTCATCGTCACGCCCTACTACAACAAGCCGAC
>JAEXXM010000070.1 GCA_023405815.1 Pseudomonadota bacterium
GGAGACGCGACAAGGTGCCCAAGTCACGTCACCATGCGATGGTTGGATCGTTTACGCTGGTGAATTTCGCAGCTACGGCCAACTCTTGATCATCAACGCTGGCGCCGGTTATCATGTCCTACTCGCGGGACTTTCGCAGATCGATGTCCAGCCCGGTCAATTCGTTCTCGCCGCCGAGCCTGTAGGAACTATGACTGGTTGGGCGCAACAGTCTCAGCCCACTGCAAGCAATGCTCCTGTTCTCTACGTCGAGTTTCGCAAGGACGGGAAGCCCGTAGACCCCGACCCATGGTGGGTGGCGGGTCATCGAAAGGTGCAAGGATAATGCGCAAGACGGAATTCGCATTCTGGACGTTCCTGCTGATGACCGGCCTCGCCGGCGCCACGACGCTGTTGAACGTCACGCGCACGTATTCGGCGACCTCTGAGAATTCCGAGCTATATAGGCAGCTTGATCTTTTCGGCGACGTCCTGGAGCGCGTCCGCTCCGACTACGTCGAGAAGCCCGACGACACGATGCTGATCGAGTCAGCGATCAACGGCATGCTTTCGGCACTCGACCCGCACTCCTCCTACCTCAGCCCCAAGAACTACCGCGACATGCAGGTGCAGACGCGCGGCGAGTTCGGCGGCCTCGGCATCGAGGTGACGATGGAGAACGGCGTCGTGAAGGTGGTTTCGCCCATCGACGACACGCCCGCCTCCAAGGCCGGGCTGCAGGCGAACGACCTCATCACCCATCTCGATGGCGAGCAGATCGTCGGCCTGACGCTCGAGCAGGCCGTCGAGAAGATGCGCGGTCCGGTCAACACCCCGATCACGCTCACCATCGTCCGCAAGGGCACCGACGATCCCTTCGACGTGAAGGTCACGCGCGACATCATCCGCATCAACGCCGTCAAGGCGAACAACGAGAAGGATATCGCGTACATCAAGATCACCACCTTCAACGAGCAGACGCACGCCAACCTCGTGAAGGCGATCGAGAACGCCAAGAAAACGATCGGCAAGGACATCAAGGGCTACATCATCGACCTGCGCAACAATCCGGGCGGCTTGCTCGACCAAGCCATCGCCGTCTCGGATGACTTCCTCGACCGCGGCGCCGTCGTGCTCACCAAGGGCCGCAACAACGAGGAAACGCAGCGCGCCCAGGCCCACCCCGGCGATCTGACCGACGGCAAGAAGATCGTTGTCCTCATCAACGGCGGCTCGGCCTCGGCCTCGGAGATCGTCGCCGGCGCCCTTCAGGACCACAAGCGGGCCACCGTCGTCGGCACGCGCTCGTTCGGCAAGGGTTCTGTTCAGACCATCATCCCGCTCGGTGCCAACGGCGCGATCAGGCTGACGACGGCGCGCTACTACACGCCGTCCAACCGCTCGATCCAGGCCAAAGGCATCGATCCCGACATCGTCGTAGAGCAGGAGCTGCCCGACGAGCTGAAGAAGAAGCAGACTTCCGCCGCCGACAATTCGCGCGGCGAAGCAAGCCTCCGCGGTCACCTGCGCAATCCGGAGAACGGCGCTAGCGAGGACGGCAAGGAGGTCAAGGAGGTCTCCGGGTCGTCGGCATACGTGCCGAAGGAGCCGGAAAAGGATACGCAGCTCCAGTATGCACTGTCGTTCCTCCGCGGCACGGCAACGGATGCGATGACAGCCAAGGCAGCACCGGCTCCCACGCCTGGCAGCGATACGAAGGACAAGGCGAAGAACTAAGGGCCGCGCCAGGCGCGATCTGGAACTTCCCGACCTGAGGCTTTAGATGGGCGCCGTTGGCGCCCATCTTCGTTTTGACCACCTGTCAGCAACCGGAACCCCGCAATGACCGCTCCTGCTCCCGGCTATCGCCCCTGCGTCGGCATCACCGTGATCAACCCCGAGGGCCTGGTCTGGATCGGCTGTCGCGCCGACAGCCCCGGCGAGGAGGAAGGCCGCGGCGCCTGGTGGCAGATGCCCCAGGGCGGCATCGACAGCGGCGAGGACCCCGCCACCGCCGCCTTGCGCGAGCTGATCGAGGAGACAGGAATGCGCACCGTGCGCATCCTCGGCGAGACCGAGGGCTGGCTGCGTTACGATCTCCCCACGCATCTCATTGGCAAGGCCTGGGGCGGCCGCTACCGCGGGCAGGAGCAGAAGTGGTTCGCCGTTCGCTTTCTCGGCGATGAGAGCGAGATCGACATTGCGCCCGCAGCCGGCCACAAGCCGGAGTTCACGCAATGGCGTTGGGCCCCCTTGAGCGAGGTCGGCGACCTCATCGTGCCCTTCAAGCGCGACGTTTATTTGCAGGTCATTGAGGCATTCGCGCCATACGCCCGCCCCGGGAAGTGACGCTATGGTCGCCACAACGGCGCAAAATTAGGCCAATAACGCCATAGAATGGCTGAATTTTCCGTCCTAAACTGGACGTCTGATTCGCTGTTAACAACCTGTTGCTAAGACGCATCTCTCAATGTCCGCGCCCCTCAGCCAGATCGAAGGTCTCGCACTGCCCCTGCGGCCGTGCGTCGGAGTTGTATTGTTCAATGCCGATGGCTTGGTGTGGGTCGGACGGCATACGCCGAAATGGGTCCGCCAGCGGGATGCGCAGTCGGACGGGCACTGGCAGCTTCCCCAAGGCGGCATCGAGCCGCGCGAGCCATCGCGCGAGGCAGCCTTCCGCGAGCTCTGGGAGGAGACCGGCGTCCGCAGCGCCTCGCTGATCGGCGAGATTCCCGGCTGGCTCACCTACGAGCTTCCGCCCGAGTTGCTCGGCGTCGCATTGAAGGGCAAGTACGCCGGCCACCGGCTGCGCTGGTACGCGATGCGCTTCGAAGGCGACGAGAGCGAGATCGACATCGGCCCCAAGGGCGCGATGAAGCGAGAGTTCGACGCCTGGCAGTGGGTGCCTCTGGCCGACGTGCCGCGGCTCGCCATCGACTTCCGCCGTCCGGTGTACGAGGAGGTGGCGCAGGAGTTCGCCCCCTTCGCCCGCCGCCGCGCCACCCAACTCGCCGCCGAATAGCACCCCCACGCTCGGCTGGTCCGCCACGGCCGCGCAAGTCGCCATTCAACTCGCACAACAATTCAATCACACGTGCAGAAGCGCTTCTCTCGGCCGCGAAGCGGCGGGAGGCCCCAAGGCGCTCGGCCAGCGCCGGCCATTAGCTGGCGCAAGGTCACCCGCGCGCAAGCTTCTCTCAGTTCGTGTCAGAAACAAAAGCGCCGCGAAGCGGCAAGGCGCCAAGGGCGCCCGGCGCGAGCGCCGGCCATCAGCCGGCACAACGTCACCTGCACGCAAAGCTTCTCTCAGCTCGTGTCAGTAGATCTAGCTCTTCACCTGCATGCGCTTCAGCACGTCGATGAGCGCCTCGGCCACCATGCGCGATTGGTCGTCCTTGGCTTCGGCGAGCTGCGCCTCGGCGAGTCTCAGCTCGCTCGCAAGGCGCTCGCCCTGCAGGTCCTCCAGCGGCACCGCCGTCTGAGCCAGCACCGTCAGGTGATCCGGATCGGCCTCGGCGACACCCTTCTTCACCAGGAGCTGCTGGCGCCCCTGCGGCAGCGTCACGTCGAGGATGCCCGGACGCAGCGTCGAGATGAACGGTGAATGCCCCGCGAGAACCGCAAAGTCGCCTTCCGCGCCCGGGACGACGACCTGGCTTGCCTCGCCTGAGAACATCAGGCGCTCGGGCGTCACCAGCTCGAAATTGAATGTCGCTGCCATAGCTCAGTCTTCCTGTCAGTCGTCGGCGCCGTTGTCGCCGGTCTTGCCGCGCACATCCTCGACGCTCTGCAGCTTCGTCCCGCAGAACGGGCAGAAGAACAACGGATGGTCGACCATGCCGGGCTCCTCGTCCTCGAGGTCGATCAGACCGACCGACATGTAAAGCACTCCGTCGTCGCCGACGGTGATAAGCGGCTCGAACTCCTCGCCGCTCATCGCGTCCTTCAGCTCGGCACAGCAGGTGCCGAACTCAAGCCCTGCACTCGGTGCATCGATAGCCATGATCCAATTCCTTGTCGCAGGGCCTTAAGGCCCGGTTGAGTGATCAGATCAGGCGGCTTCGGCGAGCTTCTCGGCCTTCGCCTTGGCTTCCTCGATGTTGCCGACCATGTAGAACGCCTGCTCGGGCAGGTGGTCGTAGTCGCCGTTGCACAGACCCTTGAAGCCCTTGATCGTGTCGGCCAGCGACACGAGCTTGCCGGGCGAGCCGGTGAACACCTCGGCGACGTGGAACGGCTGCGACAGGAAGCGCTCGATCTTGCGCGCACGCGCCACGATCAGCTTGTCGTCCTCGGAGAGCTCGTCCATGCCCAGAATGGCGATGATGTCCTGCAGGGCCTTGTAGCGCTGCAGGATCGACTGAACCTTACGCGCAACCTCGTAGTGCTCCTCGCCGACGATCATCGGAGACAGCATGCGCGACGTGGAATCGAGCGGATCGACGGCCGGGTAGATGCCTTTCTCGGCGATCGAGCGCGAAAGCACGGTCGTCGCGTCGAGGTGGGCGAACGAGGTCGCCGGAGCAGGGTCGGTCAAGTCGTCGGCCGGCACGTAGATGGCCTGCACCGACGTGATCGAGCCCTTGTTCGTGGTGGTGATGCGCTCCTGCAGGGCGCCCATGTCCGTGGCAAGCGTCGGCTGATATCCGACGGCCGAAGGAATGCGGCCGAGCAGCGCCGACACTTCCGAGCCCGCCTGCGTGAAGCGGAAGATGTTGTCGACGAAGAACAGCACGTCCTGGCCCTGGTCGCGGAAGTACTCGGCGACCGTGAGGCCCGACAGAGCGACGCGCGCGCGGGCCCCCGGCGGCTCGTTCATCTGGCCGTACACCAGCGCGCACTTGGAGCCGGCGGTCGAGCCGTTGTTCTTCTTCGGGTCGAGGTTGACCTTCGACTCGATCATCTCGTGATAGAGGTCGTTGCCCTCGCGCGTGCGCTCGCCGACGCCGGCGAACACCGAGTAGCCGCCGTGCGCCTTGGAGACGTTGTTGATCAGCTCCATGATGAGCACGGTTTTGCCGACGCCGGCGCCGCCGAACAGGCCGATCTTGCCGCCCTTTGCGTACGGTGCGAGCAGATCGACGACCTTGATGCCCGTGACGAGGATCTGCGCTTCCGTTGCCTGGTCCTGGAATGCCGGCGCGGGCTGATGAATCGGATACTCCGCGGAGCCCTTGATCGGACCCGCCTCGTCAACCGGCTCGCCGATGACGTTCATGATGCGGCCGAGCGTGGCGTCGCCCACCGGCACCATGATCGGAGCACCGGTATCGCGGACTTCCTGCCCGCGCACGAGGCCTTCGCTCGAGTCCATGGCGATGGTGCGCACGGTGTTCTCGCCGAGGTGCTGGGCGACCTCGAGCACGAGGCGCGAGCCCTGGTTCGTGGTCTCGAGCGCGTTCAAGATTGCCGGCAGGTGGTCATCGAACTGCACGTCGACGACGGCGCCCGTGACCTGGCGGATGCGACCAACTTTATTTGCCATGTGCGTCTCCAACAGAAAGGTGTTCAGGCGACTGACAGCGTCACGGGAATGTTTCCGCGCGTCGCCTTCGAGTAGGGGCAGATCTCGTGCGCTTCGTTAATGAGCGCCTCGAGCTTGTCTTTGTCGGCGCCGGGGACCGACAGCTTGATGTCGGCCTTCAGCGCGAAGCTTGTTGCGTCCTTGTCGAGCGTGACGGCGACCGTGACTTTGGCCGCCTGACCGTCGACGCCGTGCTTCTTTGCCAGCAGCAGGATGGCCTGACCGAAGCACGACGACCATCCGAGCGCGAAGAGCTGCTCGGGGTTATGACCTTCACCGGACCCGCCGAGTTCCTTCGGCAACGCCATTGCCAGCGCCAGCTTCGCGTCCTCGAGCACGGCGCGGCCATCCCGGCCGCCTTTCGTCGTCGCTGTCGTCGTATAGGCCATGGCTGCCTCGCGATACTAAAGAGCCTCGGCGCCCGAGATGATCTCGATGAGCTCTTTGGTGATCATCGCCTGGCGCGTCCGGTTGTACTTCAGCGTCAGCTTGTTGATCATTTCGCCGGCGTTGCGCGTCGCCGAATCCATGGCGCTCATCTGCGCGCCGTAGAAGGAAGCGACGTTCTCCAGAAGCCCGCGGAAGATTTGCGTCGAGATGTTGAGCGTGACGAGGTCGCCGAGGACCTCTTCCTCGCTCGGCTCGTACTGGTGGATGGCCTCGGCCCCACTGCTCGCCTGAGCCTTGGTCTCGGGAATCTTCGCCGGGATCAGCTGCAGGGCCACCGGCTCCTGCTTGATCACCGACTTGAACTCCGCGAAGTAGAGCTTGGCGACGTCGAACTCGCCGGCCTCGAACAGCTTCAAGACCTTCTGCGCGATCTCGTCAGCGTTGGCGAACGCAATCTGGCGCACCGCCCTGAGGTCGACGCGCTCGATGTAGTGACTCCCGAGCTCGCGCTTCAACGCCTCGGCGCCCTTGCGGCCGACCATGATCATCTTCACGGTCTTGCCCTGGGAGAGCAGTCGTTGCGCATCCTGTCGCGCGAGCTTCGAGATGTTGGTGTTGAAGCCGCCGGCAAGGCCGCGCTCGCCGGTCATGACGATCAGGAGGTACGTCTGGTCACGGCCGGTGCCGGCGAGAAGCGGCGCCGCGCCCTTGTCGGTGATGCGCGAGCCGAGGCTCGCGATCATCTTGTCCATGCGCTCCGCGTACGGACGCGCGGCAGTGGCCACCTCCTGCGCGCGACGCAGCTTCGCCGCGGCGACCATCTGCATCGCCTTGGTGATCTTGCGCGTCGCCTTCACCGAGGTGATGCGGTTTCTGAGGTCCTTTAAGCTCGGCATCGGGCCGCGCCTTCCTTGCTACCTGGTCCCGACGATTAGGCGGTGAAGCCCTTGGCGAACTTGTCGAGGAAGGCGACGAGCTTCTTCTCGGTCTCCTCCGACAGCGCCTTCTTGGCGCGGATGTCGTCGAGAATGTCCTTGCCGTCGGTGCGCAACAGGCGCAGCAGATCCTGCTCGAACTTGGTCACCGAACCGACCGGAATGGCGTCGAGATAGCCGCGCGTGCCGGCGAAGATCACGGCCACCTGCTCTTCCATCTGCAGCGGCGAGAACTGCGGCTGCTTCAGGAGCTCGGTGAGGCGGGCGCCGCGCGCGAGCATCTTCTGCGTGGCGGCGTCGAGGTCGGAGCCGAACTGGGCGAAGGCGGCCATCTCGCGGTACTGCGCGAGCTCGCCTTTGATCTTGCCGGCAACCTGCTTCATCGCCTTCGTCTGCGCCGACGAGCCGACGCGCGACACCGACAGGCCGACGTTAACCGCCGGACGGATGCCCTGATAGAAGAGGTCGGTCTCGAGGAAGATCTGGCCGTCGGTGATCGAGATCACGTTCGTCGGAATGTAGGCCGACACGTCGTTGGCCTGCGTCTCGATGACCGGCAGCGCGGTGAGCGAGCCCGCGCCGTGGTCGTCGTTGAGCTTCGCCGCGCGCTCGAGCAGGCGCGAGTGGAGATAGAACACGTCGCCCGGGTAGGCTTCGCGGCCCGGCGGGCGGCGCAGCAGGAGCGACATCTGACGGTAGGCGACGGCCTGCTTGGAGAGGTCGTCATAGGCGATCACGGCGTGCATGCCGTTGTCGCGGAAATATTCGCCCATGGTGCAGCCGGTGAACGGCGCGAGGTATTGCAGCGGAGCAGGCTCCGAGGCGGTGGCAGCAACGACGATCGAATAGTCGAGCGCGCCGTGCTCCTCGAGCACCTTGACGAACTGGGCGACGGTCGAGCGCTTCTGGCCGACGGCGACGTAGACGCAGTAGAGCTTGTCCTTCTCGCTCTTCGCAGCGGAGTTGATCGCCTTCTGATTGAGAATGGTGTCGAGGATGATGGCGGTTTTGCCCGTCTGGCGGTCGCCGATGATCAGCTCGCGCTGGCCGCGGCCGACCGGGATGAGTGCGTCCACTGCCTTGAGGCCGGTGGCCATCGGCTCGTGCACCGACTTGCGCGGCAGGATGCCGGGCGCCTTCACGTCGACGCGCTTCTTGGCTTCGAACTTGATCGGGCCCTTGCCGTCGATCGGGTTGCCGAGCGCGTCGACGACGCGGCCGAGAAGACCCTTGCCGACCGGAACCTCGACAATGGCGCCCGTGCGCTTGACCGTATCGCCTTCCTTGATGCCGCGGTCGTCACCGAAAATGACGACGCCGACGTTGTCGGCTTCGAGGTTCAAGGCCATGCCGCTGATGCCGCCGGGGAACTCGACCAGCTCGCCCGCCTGGACGTTGTCGAGACCGTAGACGCGGGCGATGCCGTCACCCACGGACAGCACCTGGCCGATTTCGGAGACCTCGGCTTCCTTGCCGAAATTCTTGATCTGGTCCTTGAGGATCGAGGAGATCTCTGCGGCCCGGATGTCCATACTTGCCTCTTCCCTTACAGCGCTTCTTGCTTCGTGCTGGGCTCTTCACGCCCGATCGGCCAATCGCAAAAAAGGCCGCAGCAAACGCTGCAGCCCTTACCTGCCGATCAGCCGGTTCCCTTCAGCACGACTTTCAGGTTCATCAGTTTCGTCCGCAGCGAAGAATCGAACATGCGGCTGCCGACCTTGACCACCAGGCCGCCGAGCAGCGAGGGGTCAACCTTGGCGTTGAGCTGCACGTCCTTGCCGAAGGACGATTTCAGTTTTTCTTTCAGCGCGCCGAGCTGCTCGTCGCTGAGCGGCTGCGCCGACTGCACTTCGGCTGCGATCTCGCCGCGATGCGCGGCGAACTGCTGCCGGAAGCTCTTGATCATGTCCTCGGCGGCGAACAGGCGCCGATTGCGCGCCACGACGCGCAGGAAGTTGCTCGTCGTCGCACCGACCGAGGCCCAGTCCATCACCGCCTTCAAGGCGCGGTCCTGCTCTTCGGCGGCGAACGCGGGGCTGTTCACCAGCCGCTTCAGGTCCGCGCTCTGATCGAGCATCGCCTGGACCTTGTCCAAGTCCTTGGCGACGCCGTCGAGCTCGCCTTGCTCGCGCGCCAAATCGAACAGCGCCGCGGCGTAGCGCCCAGCAACCCCCGACGTCATCTGATTTTCCGTTGCCACGTCAAATGCTCTCGCCCGCGGACATGACGGGGGTATCGGGCCGGTTCGGCTCGCCCACACCCTCCCCCGCTTTGAGGAAATTCTCTTGCACGATAAGGGCCGCCCAGGCTCCCGACCCGGGCCCCTTGAAAAGTGCGCCGGTTCTCTAACATGCACCGCGCGGCCCTTCAACGGGGGATAGGCGCCGCAATGCCGCATTCGCCGAGCCCGCGCCGCAAAATCAAGATGAATGGAAGCTGCAAGTCCCCTTCAGAACGGGTTCAGCCCCGAAAGTGTTGAATGCCCCTCATCGCCGGCGGGGAAGCCGGCACCAGGACGAGCCCAGAAAGGGCAAGGGGAAGACGATGACCGTTTCGCGCAAGCTCACCTCGATCACCACGGCCGCCGCCATCGCTCTGACGAGCCTCGGCAGCTTCGCCACCGCCGCCAGCGCCCATGATCGCGGCGGCTACCGCGGCGACTACTACGCCCGCGACTACGACGACTACGACGGTCGGCGCGGTGGTTACCGCGACGGATACCGCGGTGGCCGCGACCGCTACTACGCCCGCCACCACAAGAAGAGGAACAACACAGGCAAGTACATCGCCATCGGTGCTGCGGCCCTCATGCTCGGCATCATCGCTTCGGAGGCTTCGCGCCGTTAGCCATCAGCGGCACCCTGCCTCCGGCGCCGGAGGCTCCCTCGCCTCCGGCGACTCCCGATACTGGACCTAGAAATTTCCACGACCCGACACTATTTCCACTCCTAGAGATAATGACTGAGCGCCCCCACCCTCGCGCCAGTCCGGGCCAGACCTTCCCCCCAGGTCTGGCCCTTTTCATATCTGAGGCTAAGATATATCTTGTGATAGCTCTTGCAGCGTCCTATCTTACGATATATCGAAACATCAGAAGGACTGACCAATGTTTGGAATGAGAATACACGAGGGGTGCCACCCCCACTGGGCGGCAGGGCGCCATGGCCGGTTCAGGCGCGGGCCCGGCGGCCGCCACGGACACGACCACGGGGACAACGACTGGTTTCGCGTCGGCCGCATGCTGGCGCACGGCGACCTGAAGCTGCTCGCGCTGGCGCTCATCGAGGAGCAGCCCCGCCACGGCTATGAGCTCATCAAGATCATCGAGGACAAGACCAGCGGCGCCTACAGCCCCAGCCCCGGCGTCGTCTATCCGACGCTGACCTTCCTCGAGGAGGCAGGCTATGCCACCGCCGAGAGCGAAGGCGCGAAGAAGACCTACGCCATCACCGAGGCCGGACGCGAGCATCTGAAGGAGAACCGCGGCATCGCCGACATGGTTCTCGAGCGGCTTTCCGCTATCGGGGAAAAGCTCGCCCGCAAGCGCCGTCGCCGCGAAAGCGAGGAGGAGAGCGTTCCCAAGCTCGTCGAGGCCGCCCTCGACAACCTGCGCACCACTGCCGTCAAGCAGCTGGAGAAGAACGCCGACGCCGAGACCGCGATCGTCGAGATCCTGATGCGCGCCGCCAAGGACATCCGCAACTCATAAGCTAAGCGCGTCATCCTCCCGCGCCGGACCTTCCCCCAGGTCCGGCCTTATTATTTCCGACCTCACCGCCAAGACATCGGAGCGATGTCACCCGTCCGCTACAACGTCAGCCGCTTCTTCTGCTCGGCGGTTACTCGCCATCCTTTGCCGCCTTACCCTTCGAGGACTTCTTCCTTTCCTTGGGCTTGTCTTTCGACTCGGGCGGGGACGGCGGTTCCAACCGTAAGACCGGCTCCCCGCTGCTCACCTCACTGAACAAGAGCTCCTGTCTGATCTCTTCCAACTTCTCGAACGCCGCTTTCGTTTCTCCCGCTTTTGGATCGGGAACGCTCTCAACTTCTCCATCAGCCGGCTCATGCGTTGCCGGCGGCAGCAAGCGAATTTCGACCTTCATCCCGCGTTCGATGCGGCTCATCATGTAACGCATGGCCCAACGCAGGCCATCGTCCAGCTCATTGTCGCGCGGCGCCGTCTTTTGTTCCATCAACTCCTGAGTACGCTTGTCTATGGCCTCATCCACCACCTTGGCGATGTGATCATCAAATGACTTCACGAGCTGTTCGTTAGCCATCGCCAACCCTCGAGTCCTTTCACGGACTTCCTTGATATCGACAATCTGCTTGTAAGTGGCCAGGAGCCACGTGATGGTCGCACCAATAGCGAGGACAACGGGATAGGACGCCTCGATTAGAACTGTCGGATCAGAAGTCGATAGCTGATCGAGCCGCGCGTCTTCCCTTTCACCTGTTACCGCTTCCGAGAACAACGCGACCACACGATCAATCTGCTTTAGCTCCACCCACAAACCGTGCAGCGTGTTGTCAAATAAGTCGCGTGGAATCATAAAGCCTAGCTCAGAGGTGCCAGGCTCCAATCCCGTCTTCTCGAAGCCGATCGTCTCTAAATTCTTCTTCGCACCACTGAAACTGTCGAGGATGCGCTTGCGTCCATTTAACTGCCCCTCAACAGCCTGTTTCACGACAGCCGGAGTGATGCCGTTCTCAGCGACCTTCTTCGAAATTGAATCTGTGAGCTGTGTCGAGAAGGCCCACTGGTCTCCGTATTCATCCAGGAAGTCCCAAGCGGCAGGCGTTATCTCTGCGCTCATACTTTGCAGGGACTCGGACAGCGTCTTCAATGATTTCGCGACGGCGTTCTGATGATTGACGTCCTGCGGAGCATTGACGACATTCTGCAAATTTGCATCGAGCTCTTGCAGCTTAGATTGAATCTTATACTCGGATTCACGTTGCAGTATCTCTTCGATGAACTCGAGAAGCCGGCTGACGTTCATTGCGGACCTGCGCCATAAAAGAGGCTGAAAAGGCCTCAGTAACGCGATTCGCGGCTCGTTCCGAATCATTCTCAAGTCGGCGTTGGCCAGCTTATCACCGCGCAACCGTCGGCTTTTCGGCGTCCCCGGCTAACTCAAAGAAAACTGTACGGATCGATGTCGACTGTAAGCCGCACATCGCCCTTCAATGGCGGCAGCTCGGCGAGCCACGCCCGCAAATAGGCCTGCATGTCGATCTCGCGCGGCGCCTTGACCAGGAGCCGCCAGCGATGCCGGCCGCGGATCACCGCCAGCGGCGCCTCCGCCGGCCCCAGAACCTCGATCTTTTCCGACGGCGGCGCCCGGTGCGCGATATCGCGCGCGATGAGCTGTGCCGTCTCCTTGTCGCGCGCGGCAACGATCAGCGCCACCAGCCGCCCGAACGGCGGCAGCATCCCGCGCCGCCGGTTGGCGATCTCGGCTTCGATGAACGCCTCGCGGTCGCTCTCGATGATCGCCTTCATCACCGGGTGATCCGGCATGTGCGTCTGCACGTAGCCGCGCCCCTCCGCCAGCGCGCGCCCCGCACGCCCCGTCACCTGATGCAGGAGCTGGAACGTGCGCTCGCCCGCGCGCGGATCGGCGCCCTGCGCCAGCCCCAGGTCGCCGTCGACGATGCCGACCGTGGCGAGGTTCGGAAAATGGTGGCCCTTGGCGACGATCTGCGTGCCGATGACGATGTCGATGCCGCCGGCTTCGATATTGCGGATGATCTCGCGCATCTCCGTGAGGCCGGGGATGAGGTCCGACGACAAGAGCGCCACCTTCGCATCGGGGAAGCGCTCCGCCACCTCCTCGGCGACGCGCTCGACACCCGGTCCGCAGGCGACGAGCGCCCCCGGCTCGGAGCACTTCGGGCACTTCTCCGGCAGCGGGATCGAGAAGCCGCAGTGATGGCAGTGCAGCCGGCCGCGAAAGCGATGCTCCACCAGCCACGCCGTGCACTGCGGGCATTCGATGCGGTGCCCGCACGACCGGCACAGCGTCAGCGGCGCATATCCGCGCCGGTTTAGGAACAATAGCGTCTGCTGCTTGTCCTCGAGCGTCTTTACGATCGCCTCGACCAGCGGCGGCGCCAGCCACTTGCCCTTGTCGGGCGGCGTCACGCGCAGGTCGATGGCGGTGATGTCGGGCAGCGACGCGCCCGAGAAGCGCCCCGGCAGTACGACATGCCGGTACCGCCCGGTGCGCGCGTTGACGTGCGATTCGATCGAAGGCGTCGCCGATGCCAGCACCACGGGAAATCCGCCGAGGCTGCCGCGCACCACCGCCATGTCGCGCGCCTGATAGTGCACGCGGTCGTCCTGCTTGTAGCCGGCGTCGTGCTCTTCATCGACGATGATGAGGCCGAGGTCGGAGAACGGCAGGAACAGCGCCGAGCGGGCGCCGACCACGACGCGGGCTTCGCCGTTCGCGGTCTGCCGCCACACGCGGCCGCGCTCCGGCCCCGACAGCGCCGAATGCCATTCGACCGGCGCCGCACCGAAGCGCGCCTCGAAACGGCGCATGAACTGATCCGTCAGCGCGATTTCCGGCAGCATGATCAGCACCTGCTGCCCACGCTCTAAAGTGCGCGCCGCGGCCTCGAAATAGACCTCGGTTTTGCCGGAGCCGGTGACGCCGTCGAGCAGCGTGACGGAGAAGTTCCCGCCGTCGACCGCCGACTGCAGCGTGTGCACGGCCGCCGCCTGCTCGGGCGTGAACTCCGTCGCACGGTGCTTAGGATCGGGCTGCGGCGGACGCTTTTCCGGGATCGCCACCTCGACGAGATTGCCCGATTGCACGAGCCCGTCGACCACACCCGTCGAGCATTCGGCAGCCAACGCCAGCGCCGCCTTGGCGCGGATCGCACCATCGCCGGCGATTTCCAGCGCCCGCTTCCGCGCCGGCGTCATGCGCGGCGGCTCCGGCACCCCTTCGACCACCGTCACGCCGAAGCGCGGCTTCTGGGGCTCGAACACCGCCCGCGCGCTCATCATCATGCGCACCGTCATGCCGAGCGGGGCCAGCGTGTACTTCGCGATCCATTCGGCAAAGCGCATCGTGATCGCCGGCAGCGGTGGCGCATCGAGCCGCGCGGTGATCGCTTTCAACTTCTTGGGATCGACCGGCTTGGCGGGCTCGCCGACAGGCCCGTTGATCGGCTTGTCCCACACGACGCCGATACGGCTCTGCGGCCCGAACGGCACCATCACGAAGCAGCCCGGCTCGATGTCGACCTCGGGCGGCACGACATAGTCGTACGTCTGGTCGAGCGCCACGGCGAGCACGACCGGTGCCAGCCGCGTTGCCGCGCGCGCTTTGCTCTCGATGGGCTCGAACAGACTCTGCATCGGCGCGCGAAAGACCCCTACCAGCGAATCGAATTGGAAAACGTAGGATGCCCGCACGGCGCCCCCAAGGCGCGCATCTGCGCCGCTAACCCCGGCGCCCCGGCGACATTATGTCTTGCCGATACCACAGATTAACTTGGGATGGAGAGCCCATAGATAAGCTGGCGCCCGCCTCAGCGATAATCGGCGCACTCCAGGAACGCGTTGCCCCATGGAATACAAGGACTACTACAAGATCCTCGGCGTCGAGCGGACCGCCTCGCAAGACGACATCAAGCGTGCATACCGCAAGCTCGCGCGCACCTATCATCCCGACGTGAACAAAGAGGCAGGTGCCGAGGCCAAGTTCAAGGACGCCGGCGAAGCATACGAGGTTCTGAAGGACCCGGAGAAGCGCGCCGCCTACGATCAGCTCGGCGCCAACTGGCAGCAGGGCCAGCAGTTCCGTCCGCCGCCGAACTGGGATGCCGGCTTCGAGTTCTCCGGCGGCGGTTACACCGAGGCGGACCCTTCGCAGTTCTCTGACTTTTTCGAGGGCCTGTTCGGGCGTGCTCGCGCAGGTGGTGGCGGCCGCAGCGGCTTTTCCCGTCGCGAGTTCCACGCCCAGGGCGAGGACCATCACGCAAAGATCGTCATACCGTTGCGCGATGCCTACACTGGCGCCAAGCGCGACATCACGCTACGCGTTCCGGAGCTGGATGAGACCGGCCACGTCCTCGTCAAGGATCGCACCCTCAGCGTCACCATTCCGAAGGGCATCCGCGAGGGTCAGCACATCCGCCTCGCGGGCCAGGGCGCGCCCGGCATGGGCAAAGGTCAGCCAGGAGACCTATATCTCGAAGTGGCCTTCGCGCCGGACCCGCTATTCCGTGTCGACGGGAAGGACGTCACGTTCGACCTGCCCGTAGCGCCTTGGGAGGCAGCACTCGGCGCCAGCGTCAAAGCTCCGACCCCCGATGGCGCAGTGATGCTGAAGATCCCGCCAAACTCCACCAAAGGCCGCACCATGCGCCTCAAGGGCAAGGGCATTCCCGGCAACCCGCCGGGCGACCTGAACGCCGTCCTGAAGATCGAGCTGCCGCCCGCCGACACCGACAAAGCGAAGAAGCTGTATGAAGAGATGGAGCGCGAGTTGCCGTTCGATCCGCGCGCGGGCTTGGGAGTATAAGACATGCCGGCCGACACCAAGCAAAGACAGCAGCCGCTCGTCGTCCTCGACGAAGAAGAAATCTCCCTCGGCGAGCTCACGCGCACCTGCCGCGTTCATGCCGAATGGGTCATGGAGCTCGTCGACGAAGGCGTGATCGAGCCGCGCGGCCTGAGCGAGGGAGCCAAGTCGCAGCAATGGCGCTTCTCGGCCACCACCGTCGTGCGCGTGGAGAAGGCCCGCCGACTGCAGCGCGACCTCGGCGTCAATCTCCCCGGCGTCGCGCTGGCGCTCGAGCTGCTCGACCGCATCGATGCGCTGGAGGCGCGCTTGCGCAGCGCCTCGGCCAAACCCGAGTCACACGACGCCGATTAACCGTTCGCCATCTCGAATCGGCTAGCCTCCGAAGCTTGTCATCCTCGGCTTTGGGCCGAGGATCCAGCGTGCAGCTCAACGCTGGGAGCGAGATGAGAGTTGGGTCCTCGGGACGAGCCCGAGGACGACAGTTATTGGGCCGGACGACTATGACCGTCGAAACCGCCGAACTCGAGCTGCCGCTCGGCGCCGATCTGGAACGCGCCGTCGCCCGCTGGCTCGCGCACCTTCGCCACGAGCGCGGCCATGCCGACAAGACGCTCGAAGCTTACGAGCGCGACGTGCGCCAGTTCATATCGTTCCTCGCAGGCCAGCTCGGTCACGCCCCCTGCCTCGCCGATCTCGCCCGCCTCGACCTCAAGACCTTCCGCGGCTTCCTTGCCGCGCGCCGCCGCGCCGGCACCGTCAGCCGCTCGCTGGCGCGCTCGCTCTCCGCGCTGCGCCAACTCTTCCGCTGGCTCGAATCGAAGGACATCGTCGAGAACCGCGCCATCCTCCGACTCGCCATGCCCAAGGTGCCGCATTCGGTCCCGAAGCCGCTCACCGTCGGCATGGCCGCTGAGGTCGTGGAAGCGCGCGGCGGGGCCGAGCTCGATTGGGTGAGCGCCCGCGACGTCGCCGTGCTGCTCCTGCTGTACGGCTCCGGGCTGCGCATCGCCGAGGCGCTGAGCCTCACTCCGAGAACTGCGCCAACTGCAGACCGCGACGTGCTGCGCATTACAGGCAAGGGTGACAAGGAGCGCCTGGTGCCGGTGCTTCCGATCGTGTGCGAGGCCGTCGCCCGCTACCGCTCACTCTGTCCTTACACACTTGAGCCCGACGAGCCGTTGTTCCGCGGTGCCAAGGGAGGACCGCTGTCGCCGCGCATCATCCAGCTCGCCATGCAGCGGCTGCGCGAGGCGCTCGATCTTCCCGCGACGGCAACGCCGCACGCGCTGCGTCACTCGTTCGCGACCCACCTTCTCTCCGCGGGCGGCGACCTGCGCCAGATCCAGGAGCTGCTCGGCCACGCATCGCTCTCGACCACGCAGGCCTATACGGAAGTCGATCGTGAACGCCTGCTCGCCGTTTATGACGCAGCTCATCCGCGCGGCTGAAGGCCCGCAACTCGGGGCCCTGCACGCGCGTTGGTAAACGCCGACGCAATTTTGCCTCTTTTTTTCGGCGGTTCGGCGCTTAAAAGCGGGGCACCCCCGCATTCGATCGGAGTAGATAAGAAGCATGCGCCTACGTTCGCGTTTCGCATTCGCCTGCCTCGCATTGGCAGCGGCCATGTCGACGGCCAGCGCCGGAGCCGCCGACAAAGCCGGTGCGGCCGGAAAGGAAGCCGCCGCGGAAGCCTGCACCGGTTCCGACATGCTGGCCGAGACCGCCACCGAGAACCCGCAAGCCTATGAGCGCATCATGGCCGAGGCCGCGGCGGCGAAGAACTCTGACGCCATCCTCTGGAAGATCGAGAAGGAAGGGCGCCCCGCATCATACCTGTTCGGCACCGTCCATCTGACAGACGAGCGCGTGACGAACCTGTCGCCCGCGGTCGAGAAGGCGATCAAGGAAGCAAAGACGATCGCCCTCGAGGTTTCCGATCTGTCCGAGACCGCCACATCGACGGTCATCGCTAAGTCCGCGCCGCTCGTCATGTTCACCGACGGCCGCCGGCTCGATGGTCTCCTGTCGAGCACGGAATACGACACCGTCAAATCTATCATCGTCCGATCCGGCATGCCGGTCGATCTAGCGGCGCTGTTCAAGCCGTGGATCGTCACCATGATCCTCTCTGTCTCCGACTGCGAGCGCGCCAAGGTGCAAGCCGGCGCCCGCGTTCTCGACATGAAGATTGCAGAGATGGGGAAGGCGAGCGGTAAAGAGGTCATAGGTCTCGAGACCATCTCCACGCAGATCGAAGCGCTGGCGGCCGTTCCCGAGCAGCAGCAGCTCGACATGCTCCGTTCGAGCCTGCGCTTCGCCGACCGCACCAACGACATGATGGAAACGCTGATCCAGCTCTACTTGAAGCGCAAGGTCAGCGCGGCGCTGCCGTTCCAGATCGCGCTGGCTAAGGAGGCTGGCATCGGCGACGAGGCATTCGCCGGCTTCCAGCAGAAGCTGCTCTTCGAGCGCAACGATAAGATGCGCTCAGTCGCCGAGCCCTTGCTGGAGCAAGGCGGCGCATTCATCGCCGTCGGCGCGCTGCACCTGCCGGGCGACCGCGGCCTGGTCGAGCTGCTCCGTCAGTCGGGCTACACCGTCACCGCCGTCGAGTAGCGCGCTCCCAAAGCGTCATCCCGGGGCAAAGCCTGCCCCGGCGAAGGCCGGGGTCCCCGGAATCCATCGATCCGCACACTCTGCGCTTAGACTTGAGCTGGACCCCGGCAACAAGTGCCGGGGCGGCATCAGTAAGCGCTACTTCCTGCACATCAAAAATGGATCGCGCGCTTGTCGACCGCGAGCGCCGCTTCCTTCACCGCCTCAGTGAGCGTTGGATGCGCGTGGCAGGTGCGCGCGAGATCTTCGGCCGAGCCGCCGAACTCCATCAGCACCGCCCCCTCCGCGATCATCTCGGAAGCGTTGGCGCCAATGATGTGCACGCCGAGCACGCGGTCCGTCGCCTCGTCGGCCAGGATCTTCACGAAGCCGTCGGTCTGTTGGTTAGCCTTGGCGCGGCCGTTGGCCGTGAATGGAAACTTGCCGACCTTGTACGCGATGCCGGTCGCCTTCAATTCCTCTTCCGACTTGCCGACGCTCGCCACCTCCGGCGCCGTGTAGACGACGTTCGGGATGACGCCGTAGTTCACGTGCCCCGCCTGCCCCGCGAGAATCTCGGCTACAGCGACGCCCTCGTCCTCGGCCTTGTGCGCCAGCATCGGCCCGTGAATCACGTCGCCGATGGCGTAGATACCCGGAACGCTGGACTGATAGTGCTCGTCGACGATGACCCTCCCGCGGTTATCGACGCCGACGCCGGCATCCCCAAGTCCCAAACCCTCGGTGAAGGGCACGCGCCCGATCGCGACGAGCACCACGTCGGTATCGATAGTCTCCGATTGGCCGCCCTCAGCCGGCTCGATCGTCACCACCTGAGCGACGCCGTTCTTCTTGATCCCCGTCACCTTGCTGCCAAGCTTGAAGCTCACGCCCTGCTTGGCGAGGATGCGCTGCAACGTCTTTGCCACCTCGGCGTCTGTCCCCGGTAAAATGCGGTCGAGATACTCGACCACCGTCACTTCGGCGCCGAGCCGCCGCCACACCGAGCCGAGCTCTAGCCCGATCACTCCCGCACCCACGACCAGCATTCGGCCGGGCACGTTGGGGAGCGACAGCGCGCCCGTCGAGGACACGACCGCTTCCTCGTCGATCTCGATCCCCGGCAGCTTGGCCACCGCCGATCCCGTCGCGATGACGATCGACGTTGCGTCGACGTCCTGCTTCTCGCCGTTGATGAACGTCACCTCGACGAGACCCGGCGCCTTGATGCGACCCGTGCCGTGGAAGTGGTCGACCTTGTTCTTGCGCAGAAGGAACGCGACGCCGTCCGTGTTGCCCTTCACTGCCTCGTCCTTGAAGCTGAGCATCTTGCCAAGATCGAGCTCCGGCTTCACCCCGATGCCCATCTTGCCGAACGAGTGCCCGGCCTCCTCGTAAAGCTCCGAGGCATGCAGCATCGCCTTTGATGGAATGCATCCGACGTTGAGGCACGTGCCTCCGAACGTCGCGCGCTTCTCGACGATGGCAACCTTCATTCCGAGCTGGCTGGCGCGGATGGCGCAGACGTAGCCGCCCGGTCCAGAGCCGATGACGATCAGGTCGTAGGCGGCCACGGCAATTCTCCGTTCAAGGTCCTAGAGGAAGGGGCGCGCTGAACGCCCACACGTATCCGAAGGGATCACGCACGCGCCCATAGCGCATCACCCAGAAGGTGTCGGACGCCGCCGCCGTGACGGTGGCGCCTGCGGCCACCGCACGCGCAATCGCACCATCGACCTCGAGCGGCGAGGCGAGGTTGATCTGCACCGTCATGCTGCCTTTTCCTTCCGACGCTCGCGGGGCGACATCGGTGATATAGTCGGGGAAATAGTCCGACAGCATGAAGTGACCGCCGAACGCCGAGAGCGAGGCGTGCTGCACACGCGTGCCGTCGGCGGTGAGCTCCTTGTAGGTGACCTTCGCTCCGAATGCCTTTTCGTAGAAGGCGATGGCCGCGAACGCGTTCTCAACCGTCAAATAGACTTCGATCGCAGAAATGTCTTCCTCCGCCATGCTGCATGCTCCTTAGCCGTCACATGGCTCAGAGCTCCAGAAGAAACCGCTGCGGATCTTCGAGACATTCTTTGACGCGAACAAGGAAAGCCACCGCTTCCTTGCCGTCGACGATGCGGTGGTCGTAGCTGAGGGCGAGGTACATCATCGGCCGCGCCACGACTTGGCCGCCCCGCACCACGGGCCGCTCCTCGATGCGGTGCATGCCGAGGATACCCGATTGGGGCGCATTGAGAATCGGCGTCGACATCAGCGAGCCATAGACGCCGCCGTTGGTGATCGTGAAGGTGCCCCCCTGCATCTCGTCGATGCCGAGCTTGCCGTCGCGGGCGCGCTTGCCGAAGTCAGTGATTTGCGTCTCGATTTCGGCAAGGCTCATGCGGTCGGCTTCGCGCACCACCGGCACGACGAGGCCGCGGTCGGTGCCGACCGCAACGCCGATGTGGTAGTAGTTCTTGTAGATGATCTCGTCGCCGTCGATCTCGGCGTTGACGGCGGGAATTTCCTTCAGCGCCTGCAGGCAGGCCTTCACGAAAAAGCCCATGAAGCCGAGCTTCACGCCGTGGCGCTTCTCGAACAAGTCCTTGTATTCGCTGCGTAACTTCATGACAGCGCTCATGTCGACGTCGTTGAACGTCGTGAGCATGGCAGCCGTGTTCTGCGCATCTTTGAGGCGCTGAGCGATGGTCTGGCGCAGACGCGTCATCCGCACTCGCTCTTCGCGCGCCGCATCGTTGGACGGCGAGGGAACGCGGAGCTGCTGCATCGGCACCGGAACAGGGGCAAGACCCCGTGTCGGCGACGACGGAGCTGACGCTGACGCCGCCGGTGCTGCCGTCGGCTTCGCCGCCTCGGGGGTCTTGGCCGCCGCAGCAGGGACATCCTCTTTCAGGACCTGACCGCGCTTGCCCGAGCCGACGACATCGGCCGCATCAAGCCCTGCCTCGGCGAGCTTCTTGCGCGCCGCCGGGCTCGGCGGCATCTCGGCGGCGGCCTTGGCCGCCACGGGAGCTGCCTTGGCGGCAGGTGCAGGTGCCGCAGCAGGCGCGGCCGGCGCGACCTTGTCGACTTTCGGCGCGGCAGCAGCCGCCCCGTTTACGATCGCCCCCAACAGCGCGCCCACGGCCACCGTCTGGCCCTCGGCCACCTTGATCTCCTCGAGCACGCCGGATGCCGGCGCCGGGACCTCGACAGTCACCTTGTCTGTCTCGAGCTCGACCAGCGGCTCGTCCACCTTCACCTGCTCGCCCGACTTCTTGAACCACTTGCCGACGATCGCCTCGGTGACGCTTTCTCCCAGGGTCGGTACGCGGATTTCGGTAGCCATCTTTCGTCTCACTTCCCCGTCAGATTTATCGTGCGGCGCGCGGATGCGCTCATCCGTTCGCCGGGCCCGTAAGCGCCGCCTCGACCAGCGTCTTCTGCTCGCTGAGGTGCCGCGACAATTGTCCTGTGGCCGTCGATGCCGACGCCGGCCGGCCAGCGTAGAACGGCCGCTTGTGCGTCGCGTTGATGCGTTCCAGCACCCACGTCAGGTTCGGCTCGATGAAGCTCCAGGCGCCCATGTTCTTCGGCTCCTCCTGGCACCAGACGATCTCCGCCTGTGGGAACCGCCCGAGCTCGTGCATAAGCGCACGCGCCGGGAACGGATAGAGCTGCTCGACGCGCAAGAGGTAGACGTTGTCGATGCCGGCGGCTTCGCGCGCATCGTAGAGGTCGTAGTAGATCTTGCCGCTGGAGAGAACCACGCGTTTGATCCTCTCGTCCGACACGAGCTTGATCTTCTCGCCCGGCTTGTGCTCCGCATCGTCCCACAAGAGCCGGTGGAAGCTCGTCCCCGGCGCCATCTCGTCGAGGCGCGAGATCACCCGCTTGTGACGCAGCAGTGATTTCGGCGTCATCAGTATCAGCGGCTTGCGGAACTTGCGATGCACCTGCCGGCGCAGGATGTGGAAGTAGTTGGCCGGCGTCGTCACGTTCGCCACCTGCCAGTTGTCCTCCGCGCACAATTGCAGATAGCGCTCGAGGCGCGCCGAGGAGTGCTCGGGGCCCTGGCCTTCGTAGCCGTGCGGTAGCAGGCAGACGAGGCCCGACATGCGCAGCCACTTGCGCTCGCCCGACGAGATGAACTGGTCGAACACGACTTGCGCGCCGTTGGCGAAATCGCCGAACTGCGCTTCCCACATGACGAGCGCGTTCGGCTCGGCCAGCGAGTAGCCGTACTCGAAGCCGAGCACCGCCTCCTCCGAGAGCATCGAATTGATGACCTCGAACCTCGCTTGGTCGTTGGCGACGTGCTTCAGCGGGGTCCAGCGCCGCTCCGTTTCCTGGTCGATCAGCACCGAGTGGCGCTGCGAGAACGTCCCGCGCTCCGAATCCTGGCCCGACAGCCGTACCGGAAAGCCCTCCGACAGCAGCGCGCCGAAAGCCAAGTGCTCGGCCATCGCCCAATCGATCCCCTCGCCGGTATCGACCATCTCGCGCCGCCGCTCGAGCAGACGGCGCACCACCTTGTGCGCATTGAAGTCCGGCGGAATGGACGTAACGCGGCGGCCGATGATCTTCAGCCGCTCGATATCGACGCCGGTCTCCCCGCGCCGCGCATCGTCCTCGGCAAAGCCCATTCCCGACCAGCGGCCGTCGAGCCAATCGGCCTTGTTCGGACGGAAGTTGTCGGCGGTGGTGAATTCTTCTTCCAGATGCGCGCGGAAGCCGACCTGCATGCGCTGGCTGTCCTCCAGCGGCACCACACCTTCCTCTGCGAGCCGTTTGGAATAGACGTCGATCACCGTCGGATGCGCCTTGATCGCCTTGTACATCAACGGCTGCGTGAACATCGGCTCGTCGGCCTCGTTGTGGCCGTACCGCCGGTAGCAGAACATGTCGATGACGACCGGCTTCTGGAATTTCTGCCGGAACTCGGTGGCGATCTTGGCGACGTGCACCACCGCCTCCGGGTCGTCGCCGTTCACATGGAAGATCGGCGCCTCGATCATGCGCGCCACGTCCGAGCAGTATGGCGAGGAGCGCGAGTGGCGCGGATTGGTGGTGAAGCCGATCTGATTGTTGATGATGAAGTGAATGGAGCCACCCGTACGATGGCCCTTGAGGCCGGACAGCCCGAAGCACTCGGCGACGACGCCTTGCCCGGCGAAAGCCGCATCGCCGTGGATCAGCAGCGGCAGCACCGGCGTTCGCTCGCCCGGCGCGCATCCGCGCTGGTCCTGCTTGGCGCGCACCTTCCCCAGCACCACGGGATCGACGATCTCGAGATGCGAGGGGTTCGCCGTCAGCGACAAGTGAACGTTGTTGCCGTCGAATGAGCGGTCGGACGAGGCACCGAGGTGGTACTTCACGTCGCCCGAGCCCTCGACGTCGTCGGGCTTGAACGAGCCGCCCTTGAACTCGTGGAAAATGGCGCGATGCGGCTTCGCCATCACGTTGGCGAGCACGTTGAGCCGCCCGCGGTGCGCCATGCCGATGACAATCTCTTTGACGCCGAGTTGGCCACCGCGCTTGATGATCTGCTCCAGCGCCGGCACCATCGACTCTCCGCCGTCGATGCCGAAGCGCTTGGTGCCGGTGTACTTTACCTCGCAGAACTTCTCGAACGTTTCTGCCTCGATCAGCTTGTTGAGGATCGCCCGCTTGCCCTCGGGGGTGAAGCGGATGTCCTTCTCCTCGCCCTCGATGCGGTCCTGAATCCACGCCTTTTGCGCGGGGCTGGTGATGTGCATGTACTGCACGCCGATATGCCGGCAGTAGGTACGGCGCACGATGCGCAGGATCTGCCGCATGGTCGCTGTCTCGAGCCCGAGTACCCTGTCGATGAAGATCGGCCGGTCGAGGTCGGCGTCCGTGAACCCGTAGGTCTCCGGCTTCAGCTCGCGATGCACCTTGCGGTCGGCGAGACCGAGCGGGTCGAGGTCGGCAGCGAGGTGGCCCATCACTCGATAGGCGCGGATCAGCATCAGCGCGCGGATGGAATCTTGTGTGGCACGCAGCGACGCCGCCGGGGTCATCTCGAATCCGAGGGCGTGCGACTTGGCCTGCAGCTGCGCACGGATGGTGCGCTCGCTGCTCTCGTACTCGCCGGTCAGCGCCGAGACGAGATCGCCGTTCTCAAGGAGCTCCGGCGCCGGCACACCCCAGGACGGCCCGCGATCGCCGTTCGCCCCACCGCCCCGCTCCTCCTTCAGGCTCTCGAAGAAGTGCCGCCACTCGTCGCTTACCGAGCCCGGGTTGCGCTCGTACTCGGCCTGCATGTCCTCGACGTACGCGGCATTGGCGCCGCTGAGGAACGACGTACGCAAGAAAGCTTCGTTCAGGGGTTTGCGGGTCATTGCTGGGTCTCAACGCGTGTTGATGCAGCGAGACGTCGCGCCCTAGTCAAATGCGGGGGGAGCGCGCGGTCCGCAGGGAATATGGTGTGCAATGCAGCATATGCCTACTCAGCGACCTTGGCATGCTTTGATTGCGATTTGAGGACGCCCATCAGCGTTGTGCCCAGCGCTGCCGGGCTCGGAGCAATGGCCATGCCCGCCGAGCGCATCGACTCGAACTTGTCTTCGGCCTTGCCCTTGCCCCCCGAAATAATGGCGCCGGCATGCCCCATGCGGCGCCCCGGAGGCGCTGTCGAGCCGGCGATGAAGCCCGCCATCGGCTTCGAGCGGCCCTTTTTTGCCTCGGATTTGATGAATTCTGCGGCGTCCTCCTCGGCCGAGCCGCCGATCTCGCCGATCATGATGATGGAATCGGTGTCGGGGTCGGCGAGGAACATCTCCAGGACCTCGATGAATTCCAAGCCCTTCACCGGATCGCCGCCAATGCCGACGGCCGTCGACTGCCCGAGCCCGGCATCCGAGGTCTGCTTCACCGCTTCATAGGTCAGCGTGCCCGACCGCGAGACGATGCCGACGCGTCCCGCCCTGAAGATGTTGCCCGGCATGATGCCGATCTTGCATTCGTTCGGCGTCAGGATGCCGGGGCAGTTCGGCCCGAGCAGGCGTGACTTTGAGCCTTGCAGCGCCCGCTTCACTTTCACCATGTCGAGCACCGGGATGCCCTCGGTGATGGCGACGATGAACGGGATCTCGGCGTCGATCGCCTCGAGGATGGCATCGGCCGCAAACGGAGGCGGCACGTAGATCGAGGTGGCTGTTGCACCGGTTGCCGCCTTCGCCTCAGCGACCGTGTCGAACAGCGGCACGTCGGCCAGCTCCTCGTCAGGATGCTTCGAGCCGCCCTTGCCCGGCGTCACGCCGCCGACGATCTTGGTGCCGTAGGCCTTCGCCTGCTTGGTGTGGAACGTGCCCTGGCTGCCGGTTATGCCCTGGCAGATGACCTTGGTCGATTTGTCTACGAGAATAGCCATGTCGTCGCCCGTTGCGACCGAGCCCTAGTGCTCCGCCTGCACCTCTTTGAGCCCATTTTTGCACTGCATCAAGACAGACTTTTGGGCCACTTGCCGCAAACTCCGGCAACCCAGGCGCGCCGGATCGAACCGGCGCAACTCCGCGCGGCTGGCCTAGGTCAGGCCGCCTCTTTCACCGCCGCCGTGATCTTCCTCGCCGCATCGTCGAGATCGTCCGCAGGCACGATCTTGAGGCCGCTCTCGGCCATGATCTTCTTGCCCAGCTCGACGTTGGTGCCTTCGAGGCGCACGACCAGCGGCACAGTGATGCCCATCTCGCGCGCCGCCGCCACCACGCCCTCGGCGATGATATCGCACCGCATGATGCCGCCGAAGATGTTGACCAGGATGCCCTTCACCGCCGGGTCGGAGAGGATGATCTTGAACGCCGCCTGCACCTTCTCCTTCGACGCGCCGCCGCCCACGTCGAGGAAGTTCGCCGGCTCCGCACCGTAGAGCTTGATGATGTCCATCGTTGCCATGGCGAGGCCGGCGCCGTTGACCATGCAGCCGATCGAGCCGTCGAGCTTCACATACGAAAGATCGTACTTCGACGCCTCGACCTCGGCCGGATCCTCCTCGGAGAGATCGCGCATATCGACGATATCCGGGTGCCGATAGAGCGCGTTGGAATCAAAGCTCATCTTGGCATCGAGGCAGGACAGCTCTCCGCTCTTGGTCGTGATCAGCGGATTGATCTCCAGCATGCTCATGTCCTTGGCGAGCACGAGGTTGTAGAGGTCGCCGACGAGCTTCACGCATTGATTGATCTGCTTGCCCTTGAGGCCCAGCGCAAACGCGATGCGCCGTCCGTGGAACGGCATGTATCCGCTCGCCGGGTCGATGGTCACCGAGACGATCTTCTCCGGCGCCTCGTGCGCCACCTGCTCGATGTCCATGCCGCCCGCCGCGCTGGCGATGAACGCAACGCGCGATGAGCTGCGATCGACGAGTGCCGACAGATAGAGCTCCCGGTCGATCTCGACGCCTTCGCTCACGTAGAGGCGGTTGACGACGCGGCCCTCGGGGCCCGTCTGCACCGTGACCAAGGTCGCGCCCAGCATCTGCTCGGCAAACGCCTGTACCTCGGCACGCGACTTGGCGAGGCGCACGCCGCCTTTGTCGCCGGCGGAAGGCTCCTTGAACTTGCCCTTGCCGCGACCGCCGGCGTGGATTTGCGCCTTCACCACATAGACAGGGCCGGGAAGCTGCTGCGTCGCCTCCCCGGCCTCGCGCACGGAGAACGCCGCGAAGCCCTGGGGCGTCGGGATGCCGAACTGGTGCAGCAATTCCTTGGCCTGGTGCTCATGGATGTTCATGCCGTGCTCCTCTTTGCGTTGGCGGGCGACAGCTCCGGTCAGGCGCCGAGCTGCGGGGCGATCTTGGTACAGGCGTCGACGAGGCCCTTCACCGACTCCACCGACTTGATGAACATGTTGCGCTCGACGGCGTTGAGGTCGATCTCGATGACCCGCTCTGCGCCGCCGGCACCGATGATCACCGGCACGCCGACATAAAGGCCCTTAACACCGTACTCGCCGTTGAGATAGGCAGCACAAGGTAGGATGCGCTTCTTGTCCTTGAGGTAGCTGTCGACCATCTCCAGCGCCGACGAGGCCGGGGCGTAGTAGGCCGAGCCGGTCTTCAAGAGGGCCACGATCTCGCCGCCGCCCTTGCGCGTCCGGTCGACGATCTCGTCGAGGCGCTCCTGGCGCATCCAGCCCATGCGGACGACGTCCGGGAGCGGTATGCCGGCAACGGTCGAATAGCGCACCAGCGGCACCATGTCGTCGCCGTGCCCGCCGAGCACGAAGGCGCTCACATCCTCCACCGAGATGCCGAGCTCCGAAGCCAGGAAGTGCCGGAAGCGGGCCGTATCGAGCACGCCGGCCATGCCGACCACCATATTGCGGGGCAGGCCCGAGGCCTTCTGCAGCGCCCAGACCATGGCGTCGAGCGGGTTGGTGATGACGACAACGAACGCCGTCGGCGCGTATTTCTTGATGCCCGCGCCCACCTGCTCCATCACCTTGATGTTGATGCCGATGAGATCGTCACGGCTCATGCCCGGCTTCCGCGGCACGCCGGCGGTGACGATGCACACGTCCGCGCCCTCGATATCGGCATAGGCGTTGGTGCCCTTGAGCTGGCAATCGAACCCTTCGACCGCGCCCGACTGGGCGATATCCAGTGCCTTGCCCTGCGGCAAACCTTCCGCGATGTCGAAAATGACCACATCGCCCAGTTCCTTGAGCCCGATCAGATGCGCGAGCGTTCCACCGATCATGCCACCGCCGATCAAGGCGATCTTCGTCCGCGCCATGCGTCTCGAGCTCCCTCTTGTCTCTGAAATTAGATTTGTGCGGCCTTGCTACGCAGGTCGCGGGACCTGCCACAACTCGGTCACGACTACGTTTAGACTAGCCCCCGAGACAGGGAAAGCCCGTCCATCTGGCACCTTCTGCCGAGGTTTCAGGCGCCCGCGAAGGGTCGCCGACGGGCCGGGAAATGGGATATCGAGGGAGTGAGGGGCCCGCCGCCGCGCGGGTGTTGGGAGGGAAGTTGCAAGCCCTGCGATTGGCCGGCATGGCCACCGGATTGATGCTGCTGGCAGGCGCGGCCAGCGCCGAGGAAGCTGCGACCTTCCTCGGCTTCCGCTTGCTCAATCTCGAGAACCAGGAGGTGAGGTGGCAGACGCCTGCCTTCGGCAAGAGCGCCGTCATCACCTACGCTTTCGCGACCAGGTCGATCCAAACGCGTGGTGCACGCAACTGCGCCGCGATGCTCCCGCCCGAGCACGCCTACGAGCCTTCGCATATCAGCACGAAACAATTCCGCGCCGAGGTCGCTGCCGCTTTCCGCATGTGGGAGACGGTGGCTGACATAAAATTCCGCGAGACCCGCAATTTGAGTTCGGCCGGCATTGTGATCGGCGCCCAGGCGGTCCCGGTCGGCCGCGCCTTCACCAACGTCGAGCTGAAGCCCGGAAGGGACGACAAGAAGGTCATCGGTCGCTCGCTCATCTGCCTCAACCCGCAGCAGCCGTGGAAGATCGGCTTCGACGGCCGCCTTGGCGTCTACGACCTTCGCTATACGATCGCCCATGAGATCGGACACGCCATCGGCCTCGACCATCCGAGCGCCGCCGGCCAGCTCATGTCCTATCGTTACGATGAGAAGCAGACCGGCCTGCAGCAGGGCGACATCAAGGGCGCCGTGCTTCTATACGGTCCGCGCGCTTCTACCCGCCGGTTCGCCAATGCCCGGTCCGCGCCCCCTGGCACCACCGCCCCCGAAGCAGACAGCGGCTGGCCGTTCGGCATCGGCGCCAAGCGTAACGCGCCCTCCCCCAAGGCCGTCGATCCGCGCTGAGAGAGAGATTACTTGCCCGTCGGCATCGGATCGACGGGTTCGGTGTGGCCCCGCACCGCCCGACCGGCGAGATACTCCGCACTCCGCATTTCCATGAGGCGCGAGGCCGTCCGCTGAAACGCCTTGGCTCCTGCATCGTCGAGACACAGACAATCAGGCTCGGCGGCAGCCGAGGCAATGAGGCACACCTTGTTGTCGTACAGCGTATCGATGAGGTTGATGAACCGCCGCACTGCGTCCCGCTTTTCCCGCGCCATGACGGGGATCCGGTCGATCAGCACCGTATGGTAGGTGTGGGCGATGCGCAGATAGTCCACGGCCCCGAGCGGCGTCTCGCAAAGATCGCTGAAATCGAACCTGGCAATGCCCATCGAGGCGAGTGGCACCATCACGTCCCGGCCCTTTACCTCCAGCACCTCGCTCGTGCCCGGATGGCGCCCGGTCAGCCGGTCCCAATGCGCGTCGAGTTCGGCCGCTGCCCTGTCGTCGGCGGGCGCAAAATAAAGCCGCAGCCCCGCCAGTTTCTCCAGCCGGTAGTCCTTCTCCGACTTCAGCGGAACGACATCCATATGCGCGCCGATGAGACCGATGAACGGCAGGAACAGCTGCCGGTTTAGCCCGTGCTCATAGAGCGCCTCGGGTGCAGAGTTCGATGTGGCGACGACCACGACCTTCCGTTCGAATAGATGCTTGAACAACCGACCGAGAATCATCGCATCCGCGATGTCGGTCACCTGCAGCTCGTCGAAGCAGAGGAGCCCCGCCTTTTCGGCGATCGCGGCCGCGACGTGCGGAATGGGATCGCCCTTCACCTCGAGGCGCGCCCTGGCGATGCGCTCGTGCACATCGGCCATGAACTCGTGGAAGTGGCTGCGCTGCTTCGGTGCGAAGGGAGCGCACGCGAAGAACAGATCCATCAGCATCGTCTTGCCGCGGCCGACGTCACCGTGAATGTAGAGACCGCGTGGCGCCGCCCCCTTGGAGCGCAGGAAAAGCGATTTGACGCCGCCGCGTGCCGGACGCCACTGGGCCAGCTTCCGCGCGAGGCCATCGAGCCGCGTAGCCACGTCGAGCTGGGCCGCATCCGGCTCCAGCTCGCCGGCAGCGACCTGCGCGCGCAAGCGGTCGATCGGAAACTCGCTCATTTGCCTCAAAACCCCCGCACCGCCCGCATTGCATCATTGCTGGGCACACCGCAATCCCGCGACGCGATGTCACCACCTATGCCACGGCCATTTCTGCTGCCGTCGCGCCTCTTGGTCGCGCCCTGCAAATGGAAATCCCGCCACCGCACCCTCATATTGTGCAGCGCAATAGAGGCACGCGCCAGCACCCGAACTTCGGATGCCGCGCATCGGACCGCACCGCCGAGGCCGGCGGTCGGGCCAGCTGAAATGCGGAGGGACCATGAACGACCAACACGCGCTACACGGCGATATCCGCAAGCTTTGGCCATCGGAATGGCCCAAGTTCCGCGATCATTTGCTGCGTCTCGACAAGGTGAGCCGCCGCATGCGGTTCGCCCATGGCGTATCGGATGCCTTCATCGAGGACTATGCGGCGCGCATGGCTGAGATGGGCGGCATCGTTTATGGCTATTTCGACGCTGGCGAGCTCCGTGCGGCCGCCGAGCTGAAGAAGCTGGGCGACACCTGGGGGCGCGAGGCTGAGGCGGCGTTCTCGGTCGAGCAGCCGCTGCAAGAGCACGGCATCGGCACCGAGCTGATGGGCCGCGTCATCCGCGCCGCCCGCAACCGCGGCGTACAGCACCTGTGCATCAGCTGCCTCGCCGAGAACAGCAAGATGCGCGCGATCGCCGCCCATTTCGGCGCCGAGTTGCGTTTCGAGTACGGCGAGATCGTCGGCGAGATCATCCCCGACGGACCCAACTACTTCTCGCTCCTCGCCGAGGCGGTGGAGGATCGGTTTGGGTATATGATGGCGGTCCTCGACTTGCACGATCGCGTTCTCAAGGCCGCGTGACGCCGTGCAAAGCGAGCATCATTTCGTCCGCGATTTGATGCTCGCACACGCGAACGACGAGTCGCGAAATGCGCAGAGAGAGTCTGCAGACGACAGTGCAGACCATTGAAAGACGACAAAAATGATGATTTCTCGCAACACACGTCGTTGAATGCGCGTGTTGTTAGCTTTCAATTTGCAATTTCGTGTCAACAAAATGTTGGAACTTGCACATGATTTTTTTGGTTCGAAACTGATTCGAGCTGAGAGAGATAGAAACTGAAGCGAAGAAAGAGAGAAGTCCAATGGTCAAGAAAGCTGTGAAGCGCAAAGTGAAGAAGGCCCCGGCTCGCACTGCTGCCAAGAAGCCGGCTGCCCGCAAGACGGCCCGCAAGGCCGTGAAGACCGTCCGCAAGACGGCCCGCAAGGCTGCTCGTAAGCCTGCGAAGAAGGCCCGCAAGGCTGCCTAAGCCAGTCGGGTACCCGCGCCAGTCCCCTCGTATCGCGCGATTAACGGAAGTCGAGGGGCGCTGAAAAGCGCCCAACCTTCCCGCCCTTCAAGACCGGTGGTCGCTAATGCGCCGCCGGTCTTTTTTTTTTGGCCGCCGGCGCCAACACCGGCATTTCCGCCTATTCCTGTCATCCCCGGCGAAGCGAGCGCGCGAGCGAGACCGGGGACCCAGCACAAGAATCGTCGAAGACCCTAAAGCAATCGAGCCTTCGGCAATTGCTCCCTGGGTCCCGGCCCAGCGGGCGCTCCGCTCGCTTCGCCGGGGATGACAACTAGGCGCGCTTCGCTGCCGAACAGGCCTTCCAGCTCGGCCCGCGAAGCGGGCAAGGGCGCAAGGCGCCCCGGCGGCCCTCAGCTCGCGCGACGATGGCCGCAAGCAAAGCTTCTATCCGCTCGTGTCACTCGGGAAGATGATTCACGGCCTCGATGTTGTGGCCGTCCGGATCGAGGACAAAGGCGCCGTAGTAGTTCTCATGATAGTGCGGGCGCAGCCCGGGAGCCCCGTTGTCCTTGCCGCCTGCCGCGATGGCCGCCTCGTGGAAGGCGCGCACCTCAGCCCGGCTCTTGGCCGCGAAAGCGACGTGCAGCCGCCCGATCAGAGGCTTGCCGGTGCCAATCCAGAACTGGGGGCGGTCGATGCCGAAGCCGGCGTACCCGTCCTCCCCGTCCTCCGAGAGGGTTACCTGCTTGACGATGCGGACCCCCAAAGGGGCCAAGGCACGCTCGTAGAAGGCTTTCGAGCGCGCGAAATCAGTGACCGTAAATCCGATATGATCGAGCATCTCTCCTCCCCATGCACACCCCGCTTCGCCGCCGAAGGCGGCAAGGGCGCAACGCGCCCCGGCGCAAAGGCCGGCCATCAACTCGCGCAACGAGGGCCGAACGCAAAGCTTCTCTCAACTCGCGTCAGCCAAGAAATCACACTCTTCGCTCGACCATCAGCTTCTTCAGCTCGGCGATCGCCTTAGCAGGATTGAGCCCCTTGGGGCAGGCCTTGGTGCAATTGAGGATGGTATGGCAGCGGTAGAGGCGGAAAGGGTCCTCGAGGCTGTCGAGCCGCTCGCCCGTCGCCTCGTCGCGTGAATCCTGCACCCAGCGGAACGCCTGCAGCAGCGCGGCCGGGCCGAGGTAGCGGTCCGAGTTCCACCAATAGCTGGGGCACGACGTCGAGCAGCAGGCGCACAGGATGCACTCATAGAGGCCGTCGAGCTTCTGCCGGTCCTCGTGCGACTGGCGCCACTCCTTCGGCGGGGCCGGGGTGTCGGTCTTAAGCCAGGGCTCGATCAGCCGGTGCTGGGCGTAGAAGTTGCTGAGGTCGGGAATGAGATCTTTCACCACCTGCATGTGCGGCAAGGGATAGATGTTCACTGCCCCTTTGATGTCCTCGTAGCCCTTGAGGCAGGCGAGCGTGTTCGTCCCGTCGATGTTCATCGAGCAGGAGCCGCAGATGCCCTCGCGGCACGACCGTCTGAACGTCAGCGTCGAGTCGATTTCGTTCTTGATCTTGATCAGCGCATCGAGAACCATCGGTCCGCAGCGCTCGATGTCTACCCAGTAGGTGTCGAGGCGCGGGTTCTCGTCCCCTTCCGGGTCCCAGCGATAGACGCGGAATTCCTTCCAGGTGCCCTTGTCCTGCGGCTGGTTCCAGGTCTTTCCGCGCTGGACCTTCGAATTGCGGGGAAGCGTGAGCTGGACCATTGAAGGAGGACCTTCCTGCTGTGCCGACGGGTGCGCAATTTGAACCACATGAGACCGAGCAAAAGCCCCTGTCAACGTCCGCCGGCGTCGCGTCACACGGAATGAATCCTGACCTTTCGGCTTGGCTATTCCGGCCGGTGCTTCTTCAGCTCGCGCACCAGGTCGGTAAGGCGCGCGGCAACCTCTGCCCCCGTATCCACCGATGCCTTTAGCGTTGCCCGCGTCTGGATGAGCTTGTTGAGCCGCTCCTGCTGCTCGCCGAAGCCAAAGAACAGCTCCTCGGGAGCGACGATCTCGCCATCCTCGACCGCCGACATCACGTCGAAGGCGTTCTGCGAGGCGAGCACCAACATCGAGGCGACATCATTGATGAGTTGATGGAATAGCCGCGCGGCATCGGTTCCGACCCGCGGCCCGTGCACTCCGAACTTCAGCGGCGAGGAGGCCGGCGCCCCTTCGCCGGCGAACAGCTTCGGGTTGCGCTGGAAGCGGCGAAATATCTCCTGTAGCCCGAGGCAACAGGTCTCGAGGTCGCGCAGCGCCGTCCCCGCTTTGCGCTTCGAGCGCGCACGATCGGGGGTACGCTCCTGCGCCGCCCAGTTGATCGTCGCGATGGAAGCGATGGCACCGAGCGCGGCCAAAGCCGGCAGCACCGCCGTGAACGGGTCCGGGGCGAGTCGCGTCTCTCCCTCGTGGCCCGACGGGTGATGGATTTCCGCTTTCTTATCCGCCATCGTGTCTGGTGCGCCCATCGGTTTTTGGAAGCGGCTCCGCATCTCGAAAGTTGCCTTTTACCCGTGTTGCGGCTGGCGCACGACCGGCAGACTTCCATCCTCTAGCACGACGGCATCGAAAAGAGCTGGCCCATGCCCTTTCCTCCCACACCCGCGCTCGCGACCGACTGCGTCGTGTTCGACGAAGGCGGACGCGTCCTGCTCATACGCCGCAAGAATCCGCCTTTCCAGGGCGGATATGCGCTGCCCGGCGGGTTCGTGGACATTGGCGAGAGCACGGAGAATGCCTGCCGGCGCGAGCTAAGCGAGGAAACTGGGCTCAAGGTGGGCGATCTGCACCTCATCGGGGTCTATTCCGATCCCCACCGCGATCCGCGTGGGCATACCTGCTCGGTGGCCTACCTTGCCCGCGTAGGTCATGCCGAGCCCAAGGCCGGTGATGATGCCGCCGCCGCCGAGTGGGTCGAGGCCTGGCGCTCGCAGGCCTTGGCCTTCGACCACGCCCAGATTCTCGCCGATGCCGAGCGCATGCTCAAAGGGCTTTAGCGCTCGGGCGGCCGCTCCTGGGGGCCAACAAGGAGAACTTTACCGCGCCCCACCGCCGAAATATTCCGGCACCCCGGCATCGAGGCACGTCATCTGTACCCGGATGTCGGTGTAGAGGAAGCGGCACAGCTCCTTCTTGTGATTGGGGTTGTTGCGAATTGCCGCAAACGTCGTCTTGAATCCTCGCGCGTTCGCGACCTGCGCCAACAGCTTGTCCTGACAGTAAGGCGTCGCCATCCAGTTGCCCTGGATGAGCTGGTTGCCGTCGTTGCACTTGATTTCCGCCGCAACGGGCGTCGCGGCGACCCACGCGGCGAGCGGTACAGCGGCGAAACGGGCAGCTTTGGCCAGGGCCATCGGACATCCTCCTCGCGATCGCCGGGCACATGGATGAGTGCCGCGGCGATAGGAATGTAGAGGCAAACCGAAGGACTCCCAAGGCCGCCAGCTCTCCCGCCGGTGCTTATCCAGAGCCCGATACCTGTCAGCTACTGAGTGGCCGTGGAGAAATCGCGCGGTGATATCATCTGCACGCTCGGCTTGGCCGATGCGATACTGAGCGAGCGCACCGGTTGGCCGGCATTGAAGTCGAGGGTGGCAAGGTCCACCGCCTTGAGCCCCGGATCGTTGTAGGTCTTCCAATAGTAGACCAGGTTGGCGTGGTCGCGAAACGTGGTCCACTGCGTGTAGTCGCCGGTAGGCTTGCCGCCGCTCGAGTAGTCGCGCACCAGCCCCTTGGGGATATCGACGCGGTTGATGAGATGCTCGGCGACGATCAGCGCCTCGGCCGCATCCTTCGGCTTGTCGGCGAGATAGGCGGTCGCTGCCGCCATCACGAAGCGCGACGGCGGCGTCGGATCGCCGGGCAGCCCGTGCAATCCTGAGCCCTGCCCTGTGCCCGCGTAGGTTACATTGCCGAGCTTGATCGGCGGAGCGTTATCCGGCGTGAGGTTTACGTAGTTGCGCAGGTTCTGCAGGTGCCATTCGTAGGTGGGCGAGTTGGTCAGTACGCCGACGGCGTTGTCATAAATGTGGACTTTGCCGTCGACGAACTCGATGACGATGCTCTTTCCGCTTGCGTCGTGGATCGCGTAGTGCAGCGGCGTGTACGAGCCGAGCTGCGGCACCGTCTCGCCCCAAACGATCACGTCGGAAAGGGCATTGCGCACCTCATCGACGTTGGAGAAGTTGCTGAGCACCCAGTTGCCGAACCGCGCATTCGATAAAGCGCGCGCGCCATCTCCAACGCCGACGTCCTGATACTTGGTCTCGCCGGGAAGGTAGAGCGCGCCGAACCCGAGCCCCTTCTCGTTGAGGCCGTCCGTGGCCGCCGGCTGGTTCCAGGCATTCATCGCCACGAACCCATACTTCGACGTCCACTTGAGCCCGTCGCCGCTCGGCGCTGGCGAGGTGAAATGCACCCCGCGCGGCACGATCTGCACCTCGCTGCCGAGGTCCACCGCGAACTCCATGGTGCGCACCGTCATCGGCGACCCGTCGCCAGCGACCAGACGGACATCGGTACAGGCGAGCGTGGGCGTGGCGGCCATCAGGCCCGCGCACAGAGTGGCAACGGCACGGCGCATGGTCGTTTCCTCCTTCTCATGACAGTGCCGCCCGCTGCAAAGCGCACGCGGGCGGCACTGCTGTTGGGACTACTGGCCGTCGGGGAAGTACTCGAGGGTGGTGCGGCAGCTCGCGGCCCACTCCTCCTTGGTCATCTGCGTCTGCGGACCCCAGTCCTTCATGCAGCTTTCCATGTCCTTCTTCGTGACCTTGTAGTTGCGCTTCGACTGGTCGATGACGACATCGGCCTCACTCTCGGCCGATTTGCGCTTGTCCAAGCTCTCGTCCGTGGGCGCAGGCCCCTGCATGGCACCCGGTGCCTGATCGACCGTCGCATCGGGGATGACGCCATAGTCCGGCGCGTCCGGCACCGATGGCCGTCCGTCGCTCGGCGTGACGTTCTCCTCCTGCGCAATCCCGCTGCGCTCCGAAGCGGTGAGCGGATCGTTGTAGTAGGAATCCTTTGGGACCTCGGCAGCAGTCTCTGCAACTGCCACCCCGTGAAGAGCGGTAAACGCGACGACGGCGGCAATAGCCGACAGCGGAAGTTTGACGCCAAGCATGTGACTGTGACCCCTGTGCAAATCTGAGGATCCGCGCAGCAGCGCTGCTGGAAACGTCGAAAATCCTACGCTTCCGAGCTGAGGGTTCAGGAAAAGCGGAGCGCCGGGTTTGCCTAAAATTGCGAACATTGGCGCCAGGTGCGCCGAGCCATCCCCGAAGTTATCGCCGCGATAAGCGAAACTTATGAGACGATCACGCGAATGCGATTTCTGTTTATCGAACGCCGTCGCTATATTGCGGTTATCGGAACAGGCGGACAGGCGGTTCGCCGACGTTCAATAGGAGGAAACTATGAAGGTTTGGAGCAAGCCGGCCGTTCGTGAGCAGGAAGTTGGCCTCGAGGTCACGTCCTACATGCCGGCCGAGATCGACATCATCTAACTCGATCCGGGCTAGCTGATACGAGAGCGGCGACCGATGGTTCGGTCGCCGCTTTTCTTTTGTCCGGTCGCAGACACGCCAGCCGCTCAGGGCTTGCACGCCGTTCCGACTGCAATGCACTGGATGCCGCCCTTGACGTCGTGACAATCGATGTCGGTCTCGGTGGCATTCTTCCACACGGCCCATTCCTTGCCGTGCTTCTTGCGGACGTCGATCTCCCAGCCCGACTCTGCCTCGGCGAGGGCGTCCTTCTTGTCCTTCTTGGCGGCGCCGTACGACTGCAGGGACTCCGACTTGCAGTCCCGCTTGACGACTTCCTTCACTGCTTCCTTCGCGCCACCAAGCGCGCGATTGAGAAGGTCGAGGCACGGCTTCGCCGTGCGCACGCAGGTCCACTGTCCGTCCTTCTCGGTGCAGTCGACCTTCGCGTCCTTGGCGTAGCGCCAGGAATTGTACTCGCCGCCGTATTTCTCCTTCACCGCAGAGCGCCAGGCGAGCAACGAATTCGGATACGCGCCGAGGTCGCGCAGCGTAGCCGGTTTGCCTTCCGCCTTGACGGTATCCTTGCAATCATCAGCGGCTGCCGCAGGCATGGCAGCCAGAACTGAAAAAGCGGCTGCCACAAAGGCCAGCCGCATGCCCAATTTCGTATCCATCTTGTTTTTCCTGATAGGTCAGCGTACGCGCCCCAGCGAGCCGCTAGAGGCCACGGACACTCGCATGGAATCTGGCGCGATTTGAGGCCGCCGAAGGCTCGATCGCTGCTTGCTCGGTCGCCCGTTGCCGCCGCGCTACAGCCGCACGCGCTTAAGGCCCAGATATGTCTCGACAAACCTCCGCAACCAGCGGCTGGGAATCTTCCCGCGCGCGAAATGAGTGAAATGTGCGAGCCGATGCACCGGGTTGCGGAACGATGGCCGGCTCGCCTCGAGCACATTGGCGATCTTGACCGCGACCTCCTGCGGATCACGGCCCTTTGCGGCGACGTGCGCGTCACCGGCGCGAAACACGTTCTCGCTCCACCGCCGATAGACGCTTCCCGAGGGCGCAAACCGCGGCGATGTCTGCCAGATGTCCGTCACGTAGGGACCCGGCTCGATGAGCAGCACCTGGATCCCGAACTGCTCGACGTCGTAGGCGAGCGATTCCGCCCATCCCTCCACCGCCCACTTCGATGCCACATAGATCGCATTGCCCGGCTGGCCGTTGAATGCCGACTCGCTCGACATGATGACGATGCGCCCCGACCGCTGCTTGCGGAACGTCGGCAGCAGAGCGCGCGTCAGCGTCATGACGCCGAAGAAGTTGGTCTCCATCACGCGTCGCAACTCGGCATCGGGAATGTCCTCGAAGGCGCCGCCAGCAGCCACACCCGCATTGTGTATGACGGCGTCAAGGAATCCGCCCGTGACTGCCAGCGTCTCCTCCACTCCCTTGGCGATCGAAGCGGCGTCCGTCACGTCGAGCTGAACGAAGTCGACGTTTTGCGCCGCGCCAGCATTCTTAAGCGCCGCTTCGAGCGGCCCCTTGCGATCGAGATTGCGCATGCTGGCAATGACGCGCCAGCCGCGCTTGGCAAGCTCGACAACGGTCAGCAGCCCGAAGCCTGCCGATGATCCTGTGATCAGAACCGTGCGCATTAAAACCCCGCTCCCGTCCCCTCCTATGCCGGCACCGCCGGCGGGTAGACCGCTTCCTCCAAAATATGGCCCTGTGTATATCTGCTATGCGCGCCGCTAGGAAACCCTGGCAAGCGCATAGGATGCAGGCAAAACGCAATCCGCGCGGTGAAAGATTGCCGTGGCTGCGCGAGGCGCGCCGAACCACAGGTTCAGGACGGCACTCACGCAACTTTCGCCAAGTGCCATCCCTGGGGCGCCCTCGTCGTCACTCCCGCGCAGGGGGGGAGCCTAGACACCGCTCCCCACGGCGAACGTCGCATTGATCGAGACGTGGCCGGCTCCCCGCCTACGCGAGGATGACGTATTGGCCGAATGGGGTGCCCGCTCTCCACGTCATCCCGGCGCAGGCCGGGATCTACGCCAGCTTCAGCACACGCTCTTGGCACGGTTGATTTCGAGCATGTCACTGACGCCCACTTCTTTCGCCGACAAGATAGTGGAGACTTGCGTGGGTGCCGGCCTGCGCCGGCATGACGGATGTGGCGAGGCCGCCGAGAAGGTAATTCCAGCGGCGACCCGGATCATCAGTACACGCGCGCTTTCGGCTCGATGTACTTGATCTCGTTGGTCATCGTGAAAGTGTGCACCGGGCGGTAGTCGAGCTTCACACTCTTGCTGCCATAGTCGGCCCACGCCAGCGTGTGCTTCATCCAGTTGGCGTCGTCGCGCTTGGGGAAGTCCTCGCGCGCGTGCGCACCCCGGCTCTCCTCGCGGTTCAGCGCTCCGGTCACCGTCACCGCCGCCTGTGCAATGAGGTTGTCGTATTCCAGCGTCTCGACGAGATCGGAATTCCAGATCAACGAGCGGTCGGTGATGCGGATGTCGTCGGATGCCTTCCAGATCTCGCTGATCTGCTTCACGCCCTCCGCCATGACCGGGCCATCGCGGAACACCGCGCAGTGCGACTGCATCGACTTCTGCATCTTGAGGCGCAGATCGGCCGTCGGCGTCCCGCCCTTCGCGTAGCGGAAGCGGTCGAGGCGTGCCAGCGCGCGGTCCGTGACGTCGGCCGCGAGGTCGGGGTGCGGCGAGCCCGGCTCGAGCGTCTCCGCACAGCGCAGCGCCGCGGCGCGCCCGAACACAACGAGATCGATGAGCGAGTTGGAGCCGAGGCGGTTGGCGCCGTGCACCGAGACACACGCCGCTTCGCCGATGGCCATCAGGCCGGGCACGACCGTGTCGGCGTTGCCGTCTTTAAGCGTCAGCACCTCGCCATGGAAGTTCGTCGGGATGCCGCCCATGTTGTAATGCACCGTCGGCAGTACTGGAATCGGCTCGCGCCGGAGATCGACGCCGGCGAACACCTTCGCGCTCTCGGTGATGCCGGGCAGGCGCTCGGCGAGAATCTTCGGATCGAGATGGTCGAGGTGCAGGTGGATGTGGTCGCCTTCGGGGCCATGCCCGCGGCCTTCGCGGATCTCGATCGTCATCGAGCGCGAGACGACGTCGCGCGAGGCGAGGTCCTTGGCATGCGGCGCATACCGCTCCATGAAGCGCTCGCCCTGTGCATTGGTGAGATAGCCGCCCTCGCCGCGCGCGCCCTCGGTGATCAGCACGCCCGCTCCGTAGATGCCCGTCGGGTGGAACTGCACGAACTCCATGTCCTGCAGCGGCAGGCCCGCGCGCAATACCATCGCGTTGCCGTCGCCCGTGCATGTATGAGCCGAGGTGCACGAGAAGTACGCGCGCCCGTAGCCGCCCGTAGCGAGGATGGTCCGCTTGGCGCGGAACTGATGGATGGAGCCGTCCTCGAGATTGAGCGCGAGGAGGCCGCGGCAGACGCCGTCCTGGTCCATCAGCAGGTCTAGTGCGAAGTATTCGATGAAGAACTCGGCCGAATAGCGCAGCGACTGGCCGTAGAGCGTGTGCAGCATGGCGTGCCCGGTGCGGTCGGCGGCGGCGCACGTACGCTGCGCCGGCGGACCCTCACCGAACTTCGTCGTCATGCCTCCAAACGGCCGCTGGTAGATCTTGCCTTCCTGCGTGCGGCTGAACGGAACGCCGTAGTGCTCGAGCTCATACACGGCGTTGGGAGCATTGCGGCACAGGTACTCGATCGCGTCCTGGTCGCCGAGCCAGTCGGCGCCCTTCACCGTGTCGTACATGTGCCAGCGCCAGTCGTCGGGGCCCATGTTGCCGAGTGCGGCCGCGACGCCACCCTGCGCTGCAACGGTATGCGAGCGCGTGGGGAACACCTTCGTCACGCACGCGGTCTTGAGCCCGGCTTCGGCCGCGCCGAGCGTCGCACGCAATCCGGCACCGCCGGCCCCCACGACGACGACATCGTAGGTGTGGTCGTGAATGGGATAGGCCCGACCAGTCGTAACCGGGGCGGCGGCAGGCTGCTTTGCGCCGTTGCCCTTCGCTGCGCCGTTCTTCTTCTCGGCCATTCGCCTAACCCCCGAAGCTCAGTTTCAGCACGGCGAAGATGGATATGACCGCAATCGCGCCGGCGAAGAAGGTATTGGCGAGGAGCAGGAGCACCTTTGCGCCTTCGCCCTGCACGTAGTCCTCGATGATGACCTGCATGCCGATGCGCATGTGCACCGTCATCGAGACGATGAGCGCGATCAGCGCGATGGCGACCAGCGGATGCGCCAGCGTCGCCTTCACCGTGGCAAGGTCCGCCCCGGCCAGCGACACGATCAGCCCCACCGCGAAAGCCGCCAGAATGATGTTGGCGGCCGCAGTCACGCGCTGCTTGATGAAGTGCCCCGGGCCCTCGTGAGCGGAGCCGAGCCCGCGTGCGCGCTTCAGAGGTGTCGTCATTGCCATCACTGCACCCATCCGCGCTCATAGGCGATGTAGAGCCAAAGGCCCGCGGTCATCGCGACCGACAGCACGATCGTGGCCCACGAGAGGAGGTCGACGCTGCCGATGTCCATCGCCGCGCCCGTGTCCCACACGAAGTGGCGCAGCCCGCCCAGCGCGTGATGGATGAGGGCCCATGAAAACCCGGCCATCACAACGATCCCCGGCCACGTGGCGAACAGCCCATTGACGAAGTCGAAGTACTGGGGACTCGTTGCAGCTGCAAACAGCCACCACGCCAGCAGCACCGTGCCGAGATAGAGCGCCGCTCCGGTGATGCGATGCACGATCGACATCACCATGTTGATCTGCAGGCGGTAGATTTGCAGATGCGGAGACAGCGGCCGCTCACGCGTCCGTCCTGGTGTCACCCCGGCCATATGATCCTCGTCGAGAAGCTTAGAGTCGTTCTAGCGCGATGACCGGCAGGCGGCAATTCGCCATTCGCCACAGCGCAAACTCTGTCATCCCGGGCGATGCGAGCATCGCGAGCAAGACCCGGGACCCAGCGCAAGGAGCGTCGAAGACACGATAGCCCGAGAGCCTGCGGCGATTCTCTCCTGGGTCCCGGCTCTGCGGTCGCTCCGCTCCCTTGGCCGGGATGACAAATCGAAAGCGCCGAGCAGGTGGTCATCCACTCCAGCTTCCAAGCGTGAGAAATCCCGACGCCGAAAGTCGGGATCAACGCGGCAGGAGCACCCAGGCGTCGAGCTCGAGCAGCACGCCGTCGGCGTACTGCCCGTCTTCCTTCTTCAGCGGGAAGTCGGCGCAGTCGTTGTTCTTCACCGCGACGAGACGGATGCGCAGCGCGCCGACGTCGGTGCGGCCCGGCAGCTCCGCCTTCTCCAGCACCTCCGACCAGGCATAGACCGTATCCCCGGCAAAGCACGGCGAAACATGCCGTCCGCCGTTGATGGCCGCGAGGTGGAACGCGTTGTTGAGGCCGTTGAACGACAGCGCCCGTGCGAGCGAGATGACGACGCCGCCATAGACGATGCGCTTGCCGAACCGGCCCTTGGCCTCGGTGTGCTGGTTGAAGTGCACCTTGGCCGTGTTCTGGTAGAGGCGCGTTGCGATCTGGTGCTCGGCCTCCTCCAGCGTCATGCCGTCGACGTGCGCGATCTTCTCGCCCACCTCGTAGTCGCCCCAGCGATACGGCGAGCCGGCGAGCGCGTAATCATACTTGCCGATATCGAGCACAGGCACGGCGCCACCGATGTCGGCGGGATCGACCCGGTCTGGCAGCTTCGGCACCACTGCCTCGGGCGCCGGCGCATCCTTGTCGCGCTTCCGCACCATCACCCAGCGCACGTAGTCGAGCACCACGTCGCCCGTCTCGTCGCGCCCGATCGAGCGCACGTAGACGGTGCCCGTCTCGCGGTTGGAGTTTTCCTTGAGGCCAATGACCTCCGAAGTCGAGGCGAGCGTCGCCCCGGGATAAACCGGCTTCAGGAACCGGCAATTGGCATAGCCGAGGTTGGCGATGGCGTTGAGCGAGATCTCCGGCGTCGTCTTGCCGAACACCACATGGAACGTCAGCAGGTCATCGAGCGGCGAGCGCGGATAGCCGATGGCCTTGGCGAAAGCATCCGAGGATTGGACCGCGAACCGGGTGCCGTAAAGGCTCGTATAGAGCGCCACGTCGCCCACCGTCACGGTGCGCGGCGTCGGATGGACGATCACCTGCCCGAACTTGAAATCTTCAAAGTAGTTGCCGGGGTTGGTCTTGGTCGAAGTCATCGCTCAGCTCATACCTTTCGTCATCGGGATGCTTCTCCCCGAGGAGCCACCCACCGGTTCCCCTCCCCTCGATGGGGAGGGGTCAGGGGTTGGGTGAAGACGTCGGCCCAAGCTCGTCACCCCACCCGGCATCTCGTTTCACTCGATGCCCCCCACAAGGGGCGGCTGAAGAAAGCGGGCCGTCGTCCACCGGCGCCCGCGCCGAATAGTAAGAATGAGGCACTCTGTCAAAGCTGGGTTTCTCCGGGCTCAACCCAGCCTACGCCCATCGAGCCCTCTCTATGCGCGGGTTCCGGCAGCAACCCAACGCACAAGACGCGTCGTCAGCCAACCACCAATGATCGGCAAAAACCAGATAGCTGCAAAGCTGAACCAATCGTCGTCGCGCCAGTTGTTGATGCGGTATCGGTGGAATGGATCGAAGAAGGCGAAGGCACAAAGCGTGAGCCCCGTCCACACGACGCCCCACGCCATCCACGCGCGATCAAAAACAGAGGCGCCGTCGAGATAGCGTTGAGCATTTTGCCAAGCAACGCGAGCGTCGTACTTCCAACCGAGCATTGCTCCGATGACGGCGCCGACGACAGGAGCAACTGCTGCTGCGAGCACGCCCTTGACGGGAACGCGGACACGGCTCGGCATTGAACCGAAGATCGATTCAACGAGAAACATGAACAAGTAGAGGATGGCGAACACCGCCGCTGCTGCCAGGGCTCCACCAACGATTGCACCGGCGATCGCTTGCATGACTCTCAACAGTAGCGGGACCGGGCGCCCTGCAACTTGGCTTGACATTCATCCCCCCATGCTCACGGTCGTGCGACTTCACCGTACCACCGTCAATAACCCGCCCGCTTAGAACCACTCCTCTTCCGTCTTGCGCATCGCCTCGATGGCGTCGGCGATGGCCACGGTCCGGCGCGCCATGACGAGATGCAGGCGCTCCACCATCCGGCCCTCCAGCGTGATGACGCCCTTATGCCGGTTAGTGGGTTCGTCGAACGCCGCGATGATCTTTCGCGCCCAAGAGACCTCCTCCTCGGTCGGCGAGAAGGTCTCGTTGCACGGCGACACCTGCGAGGGGTGGATCAGGGTCTTGCCGTCCATGCCGAGGGTGCGACCATTCTCGCATTCTTCGCGGAATCCGGCCTCGTCCCGGTAGTCGTTGTAGACACCATCCAGGATGTCGAGCCCGTAGGCGCGCGCCGCAACGATGGTCATGGCGAGCCACGGCACCACGGCGATGCGGTTGTGCAGGGCCCGGGCGCGCGATTCCTTCAATAGGTCGTTGGTGCCCATGACGAGGCAGGCGAGGCGGTTCTCGGGATCCGATCCGAGCGCCGCGATCTCGCGCGAGTTGAGTATCGAGCTCGGCGTCTCCATCATCGCCCACAGCCGCACCTTGGGTGGCGCGTTGATGGCTCCCAGCACCTTGGCGACGGTGATGATGTCTCCCGGCGTCGACACCTTCGGCACCAGGATGGCATCCGGCTCGACGCTCGCGGCGGCGCGCAGATCGTCCATGCCCCACGCCGTCTCGATGGCGTTGACGCGGATGACGAGCTCGCGCCGCCCATAGCCCCCGCCCCTCACCGCCTCGCATATGTTCTCGCGCGCGGCGATCTTGCCCTCAGGCGCGACCGAATCCTCGAGATCAAGGATCAGCGCATCGGCAGGAAGTGTCTTTGCCTTCTCCAGCGCTCGTTGATTGGCGCCGGGCATGTAGAGCACACTGCGTCGCGGGCGGACGGTCATCCCTGGCTCTCGCTCCCTCTTGTGCGGCGCACCATAGCGCGCGTCGCGACAGAGACCAAGGCTCCGCACACAACTTAGCGGCAGCCGCTCATTGCGCCCGCTTGGCGAGCGCGCCGACGTCCGGCACAGTCTCGCCATGGCCCGCATCCTCGCCCTCTCATCCCAGGTCGCCTTCGGCTCCGTCGGTCTCGCGGCCATCGTCCCGGCGCTGCAATGGCTCGGCCACGAGGTCGTCGCCCTGCCGACGGTCGTGCTCTCGAGCCACCCAGGCTACCCACACTTTGCCGGCGACGTCGTCCCCGTCGCACAGCTCGACGCGATGCTCGATGCGCTGGAGGCGAACGGCTGGTTCGCCGAGATTGCCGCGGTCCTCACCGGCTACCTCCCGACACGTGACCATGTCCGTCTCGCTCGCTCCGCGGTCCAGCGCGTTCGCACTGCCAATTCTGGCGCCATCTATCTTTGCGATCCTGTATTCGGCGACGAGCCCGAGGGCATCTACCTGCCCGACGACGTTCCAGGCGCGATCCGCGACGAGCTGCTCCCACTCGCGAGCATCACCTCGCCCAATCGCTTCGAGCTCGCTTGGCTGAGCGGGCGCCCAGTCGGGGACGTGGATGAGGCGCGCCGCGCGGCGTCCGCCCTTGGCGTGCCGGCCGTCCTTGCCACCTCGGTCCCGGATAGCGACAGCCGCCTCGCCAACATTCTGTTCGAGGGCGAACGCGCCCTTGCCTCCTTCGTGCGCCGGCGCGTGTCGGCGCCGCACGGAACCGGCGACCTGCTCTCCGCCATGTTCCTCGGCAATCGCCTCAACAGCTTCTCGCCGTCGTATTGCCTCGGCGCGGCGGTGTCCGCGGTCGACGCCAGTGTCGCAGCCAGTATGGGCCGGAATGAATTGCCCCTCGCTTCCGCAGGTGCATTATGGGCGAACGCACGGGTGCTTCCGACGGCCCCGGTCTGAATTACGGGTCTGGGAACTGAAGAAGCGATGGTAGGCGAGCCGGCGGCCAAGCCCCCGAGGAGGAGCATTAATCAGCGCCTCTCTGGAGCTCTCGAATTCATCCGTCATGAGGCCGCCAGCGGCGTCATCCTGCTCGCAGCGGCGGTATTTGCGCTCCTGATGGCAAATTCGCCGCTGAGCTGGCTCTACAGCGGCCTGCTGGAAACGCCGGTGACGATCGGTGTCGGTTCCTTCAAGCTCGACAAGCATCTGTTGCATTGGGTCAACGACGGCCTGATGGCGATCTTCTTCTTTCTCGTCGGCCTCGAGATCAAGCGCGAGCTAGTAGCGGGTGAGCTCTCGACTCGCGCCCAGGCGACCCTGCCCATCATCGGCGCCCTCGGCGGCATGATCGTCCCCGCCCTCATCTACACCTGGTTCAACTGGTCCGACCCCGTCGCCGCCCACGGCTGGGCGATTCCCGCGGCCACCGACATCGCTTTCGCGGTCGGCGTGCTGGCGCTGCTCGGTGACCGCGTTCCCAACTCGTTGAAGGTATTCCTCTTGGCGCTTGCCATCATCGACGATCTCGGCGCCATCATCATCATCGCCCTGTTCTACACCGCCAACCTGTCGCTCGCCGCGCTGGCGCTGGCCGTGCTCGGCATCGCCGCGCTCATCGCACTGAACAAGTACAACGTGCTCCGGCTGTGGCCTTACGTGCTCGTGGGACTCTTCATCTGGCTGTGTGTGCTGAAATCAGGCGTTCACGCGACGCTTGCCGGCGTTGTCACCGCACTCGCCGTTCCCATGACTGTCCCTCCCGGAGGCTCGCGCAGTCCTCTCGCGCGTGCGCAGGAGGCGCTGCATCCCTTCGTCACGTACGCGATCCTGCCGCTGTTCGCCTTTGCCAACGCCGGCGTCTCCCTTGCCGGCATCACGCTCGACAAGGTCGTCGATTCCATACCCATCGGCATCGCCCTAGGACTGTTCCTCGGCAAGCCGGTCGGCATCTTCCTGTTTTCGCGGCTCGCCATTGCCTCTGGGCTCGCGGACAGACCCGAAGGCGCCACCTGGGCTCAACTGTTCGGAATTGCCGTCCTCGGCGGTATCGGCTTCACCATGAGCTTGTTCATCGGCACCTTGGCGTTCACCGATCCTATTCTTGGCGCCGAGGTCCGCATCGGCGTCCTCATGGGTTCGGTCGCTTCGGCGGTCGTCGGCTTCCAGCTCCTGCGGCGACTGGCTGAGATCGAAGAGCTCAAAAGGCAGACGCGCGAAACCGCACGCTTCTGAACGCAAACGGCCGCCCGTACCGGGCGGCCGTTCCATCTTCCCGGCAATGCCTCGGTGGCTCCCGGCGTCTATTCTTTCTACGACCGGGACGGTGCCGTCCCGGCCCACGCGCCGGTCTTGGCCGCCTGGCGCGCCGCCTTGATGTTCGACACGCGCCGCTGGTGATACTTCTTCGACAGCTCGTCCCACTCGATCGTCAGCGAGCCGCCCGTCGCCACGTGCTGGCGGTCCCAGTTCGAAAGCAGGTCTAGGCAGGCGTGATCGATGTACTCGAGATCGCCGATATGAACGTGCACCTGCGCGCCAGGCTTCAGCGCTTCGAGCTCCGCCGCTAATTTTGGCAGGCGGATGAGCGTTGCCGCGCCCTTCAAGCGGAGATCGACGCGGTTGTCCGCCGCGTTCTCCTCCTTCTCCACCTCCAGGTGCGAGAATGCGTAGAGCAGCTTGATGAGCGACAGCCCCAGCCCCACGAGCACGCCCTCGAGCAGGTTCGTCGCGACGATCATCACGATGGTGACGAAATAGATCAGCACTTCGCCGCGCCCGTACTTCAGTAGCGTCGGCAGAATCTTCGGATAGGCGAGCTTGTATCCGGTGAAGACCAGGATGGCCGCCAGCGCCGACACGGGGATGTAGCGCAGCGTAAACGGGAGCACCGACACGAACAGCAAGAGCCAGACGCCGTGCATGATCGCAGACCACTTGGTCACCGCTCCCGCCTCGATGTTGGCGCTGGAGCGAACGATGACGCCCGTCATCGGCAGCACGCCGAGCGCGCCGCAAATGGCGTTGCCGACACCCTGCGCTGCGAGCTCGCGATCATACTTGGTGCGCGGGCCGCGATGCATCTGATCGACGGCGGTCGCGCAAAGCAGCGTTTCCGCGCTGGCAATGAAGGCGATCGAGACGGCGCCCACGATGATCGGCCACTCGACGATGCGCGCCAGCCGCTCCCACGTCGGGAAGATCGTCACCGACCAGATGTTGTCCGGCACGTTGACGTAGTTGATGTTGAGACCGAGCACCGCTGTCACTGCGATGGCGACGAGCACCCCGACGAGCGGCGCTGGGAGCATCCGCCAGCTTTTCGGTGTCAGCGAGCCCCACGCGAAGATGACGGTGATCGTCAGCGCGCCGACGCCGAAGGCAACGAGATGTGAATCGCGAGCGTTGATGGCATCGAGCAATGCTCCCGGAATGCCGAGGAGGTTGTCGATCCCCGACCCGAGCGGCTTTGCATCCAGCATCACGTGGAACTGCGAGGCGAAGATCAACACGCCGATGCCGGCCAGCATGCCGTGAATGACGGCCGGCGAGACGGCGCGAAACCACTGGCCCAGCTTCAGGAGGCCCGCCGCGAGCTGGATCAGGCCCGCGAACAGCACGATAACGCCGAGCATCTCGACGCCGTACTCCTGCACGAGCTGCCAGACGAGCACGGTGAGGCCGGCCGCCGGTCCGCTTACCTGCAGCGGCGACCCGGCGAGAAAGCCGACGACCAGACCTCCGATGATCCCGGTGATGATGCCGGCTGTCGGCGGCAGCCCCGATGCGAGCGAGATGCCCATGCACAGCGGCAGCGCCACGAGGAAGACGACGATCGAAGCGAGAAAATCGCGTCCGAAAGTCGCCGACGAAAAGTGCGAGTTCATGTGAGGGCGGCTCCGATCGCTGTTCCACATTGCCGGCGGAAGCACGATGGCCGTTGTAATCTTTGAGCGATTTCGGCTTTCCCCCAGTGCGCCGAACCATAGACTGTGAGCTTAGGAGCGGCAAGCTGCCCCCCGGCTAAGGCCGATGTCGGTTAAGAGCGCCGCTTGACGGCACCTGCGGCTCGGACGATTTGACATCTCCGCACCCGCCGCAGAACCGGGCATGGAAAATCCCCATGAGCAGCTTCCCCGAAAAACTCGCCGATCGTTACCGCCGATTCCACCACCGCCACTTCCTCCCCAAGGCGGAGGAATACGAGGAGCTGGCCGTTTACGGTCAGAGCCCGGAGGTTATGGTCGTCTCCTGTTCCGACAGCCGGGTCGACCCCGAAACGATCTTCAGCGCCATGCCCGGCGAGCTGTTCGTGGTCCGCAACGTCGCAAACCTCGTGCCTCCCTACGAGACGGGCGGCAAGTTCCACGGCGTCAGCTCGGCGATCGAGTTCGCGGTGCTCAACCTGCGCATCAAGCACATGATCGTCATGGGCCACTCGGGCTGCGGCGGCGTCAAAGTCGCCCTCGATCAGAGTGCCGCCAAGCAGACGGAGGCGCAATTCATCTCGCGCTGGATGTCGATGCTCGACGAGGCGCGCCTGAGGGTCGTCGCCGCGCATCAGACGAGCCCTCAGGCCGAGAGGCAGGCTGCGCTTGAGAAGGAAGGCGTGAAGACGTCTATCAAGCACCTGCGCACCTTCCCCTTCGTCGCCGACGCGGAGAACAAGGGTAGGCTCGCGATCCACGGCGCCTATTTCGACATCGCCACCGGAACCCTCTCGGTGCTCAACCACTCCCGCGGCGAATTCTTCCCACTGTAGTCTGTAGTCGCCCATCGGGAGGCCGAGTGATCAAAGTCACCGGCTACCTCGGCCGCCAGAGGCGCCAAGGGCGCCCGGCGCGAGCGCCGGCCATCAGCTAGTGCGACCGCAGCCGCACGCAAAGCTTCTGTCAACTTGCGTCACTCAATAAGAGGACGCGCGCGTGATGGCGGGCATCAGCTTCTGCTCGATGCTCTGCGCCGACACCGGGCCGACGTGCTTGAACACGATCTCGCCCTTGCCGTTGAGAACGAACGTCTCGGGCATCCCGTAGACGCCCCACTCGATCGCCCCGCGCCCTTTGTCGTCAGTGCCGACGGCCGTGAATGGATTGCCGTAGCGCCCGAGGAACCGCCGCGCTGCGACGGGGTCATCCTTGTAATTGACGCCATAGAGCTGAACCCCCGTGCGCTTCTGCAGTTCGACGAGCAGCGGCTGCTCCTCGGCGCACGGCACGCACCACGAGGCCCAGAAGTTGACGATAATCGGCTTGCCCGTGACGAGCTCGGCACTGGAGAATCCCGGCACCGTCTTGCCATCGGCGACAAGCCCTTCCAGTGGCGGGAACTGCGTCGCCGGCGCGGGCTTACCGATCAAGGCCGACGGCAGCTTCGATGGATCGCCGGTCTGCAGCGCGAATAGGAACACGACGACGAGCACACCGAATGCGGCGAGCGGAGCGATCACCCATCCGAGGCCCCGCTTGGCAGCAGGCGAGGAAGACTGATTGGCAGGCTGCATGGAAATGCCGTTCTCAGGTGCGCTGGGCGCTGCGCCGCTTGACGCCGCGTGCCGCGAGATCGGCAAGGCGCCGCTCCTGCGCGCGCCCGTCCATGACGAGCCAGGCGATGAGCCCGCCGATAACCAGCGTGACGATCACGTAAGACGACCAGATGAAGCTCGCGTGCGGTCCGAGGTCGATACCGAGATCCATGTCGTCACTCCGCCGCTGCAAGCTGCGCGGCCTGGGCACGCTCGACCTCGGCGAGCTGCAGCGCCTTGACGCGTCGGCGCAGGATCTCGTTGCGCATCGCCTTCAGGTGCATGGCGACGAACATCAGCGTGAAGCCCACGGCCATCACGAATAGCGGCGTAAGCAGCGACTGGTCGATCGTCGGGCCGCCGACGCGGATGACGCTCGCAGGCTGATGCAGCGTATTGCCGAACTCCACCGAGAACTTGATGATCGGCAGCATGACGACGCCGACCAGTGAGAGAATGGCGGTGAGTTTCGAGGCGAGCGACTCGTCCTCGATCGAGGAGCGCAGCGCCATCAGGCCGAGGTAGAGGAAGAACAGGATCAGCACCGACGTGAGCCGCGCATCCCATACCCAATAGGTGCCCCATGTCGGCCGACCCCACAGCGAGCCCGTGACGAGGGCGAGGAACGTGAAGGCTGCTCCGAGCGGCACCGCCGCCTTGGCGGAGACGTCCGCCAGCGGATGCCGGAACACCAGGAGCCCGAACGAGGAAACCGCGATCAGGCCGTAGACGGCCATCGACAACCACGCGCACGGCACATGAATGAACATGATCCGTGCCGTCTCGCCCTGCAGGTAGTCGGGCGGGGCCACGAAGAAGGCGAGATACAGGCCATAGGCGATGACGACTGCCGCGGAGCCGGCGACCCACGGCAGCACGGTAGCGGAAAGCTCCATGAAGCGGGTCGGATTGGCCAGGCGCTGCGTCAGTGTCTGCATCGGCGATGATCTAAGCGGTTGCGCGCTGAAGCGCAAATGAACACCGGGCAAGGAAATTGTCGAGATAAGTCCTTGGTGAAGGGTGCGCATTGCGCTGCGACAAACCCGAGCCCGCTGCGTCCCTATTGCATCTGCAGCCGCAAGGCCGCGGCGGCCGCCAGCGGGCACAGGACCACCGAGGCCAGGGAAAGCGCGGTAAGAATAAGGAAAGCACTCCCTGTGCCCGCAGCCCCGAGTAGACCCGTGACCGCCGCCATGCCGAAAATCAGCGTCGGAACGTAGAGCGGCAGCACCAGGAGCGCGATCAAGAGGCCGCCCCGGTAGGCTCTGAGGGTCAGGGCCGCGCCGACCGCTCCGATGAACGAGATGGCCGGGGTTCCGACCAGCATGGTCCCGAACAGCACCGGGTAGGCGCTGATTTCAAGGTTCAGCAGCAGCCCGAGGACCGGCGCCATCAGCGCCAGCGGTATGCCGGTCGAGATCCAGTGCGCCAGCGCCTTGCCGGCCACCACCAGCTCCATCGGCAGCTCGCCGGTCGCCAGCACATCCAACGAGCCATCCTCGTAGTCCGACGAGAACACCCGCCCGAGCGATAGCAGCGCCGCGAGCAGAAGCGCGATCCACAGCACCCCCGGCGCGATGCGCGACAAGAGGTTGAGGTCCGCGCCAAGACCCAGCGGCAGCAGCGTCACGACCAGCATGTAGAATCCGAGCGCCGTGCCGAGCGCGCCGCCTTGTCGCACCGCCAGCTTGAGATCGCGCTTCAAGAGAGCAAGGAAAGCCGTCATGCCGCCGCCCGTGCCCCTCCGAGCTGGATGGCCTGCGCCGACGTGAGCTCCATCGGCACATGGGTGGCGATCACCGCCAGGCCGCCCCCCTTCAAGTGATCGTTGATCGCTTCGATCAGCACCCGGACCGACGCCACGTCGAGCGAGACGGTCGGCTCGTCGAGCAGCCACAACGGACGCGCCGCCACGGCGAGTCGGGCGAGAGCGAGCCTGCGCTTCTGTCCCGCCGACAGGTACCCGGCAGGGATGGTGGCGAGTGCATCGAGGGCAAATCGCTCCAGCGCCTCCTCGACGCGCCGCGCGAGTGATCGGTCGGCGTCGGCCGGCCCCGCAAGATAGGTTCCCCAGAACGAGAGGTTTTCCGCCGCCGACAGATGCGTCTTGATCCCATCGAGGTGCCCGACGAAGTGGCACACTTCGCTCGTCTCGCGGTCCGCCCCCGCGCCGGTCACCCGCACCCTGCCTGCGGCCGGCCTGAAATAGCCCGCGAGTGCGCGCAGCAGCGTCGATTTGCCGGCACCGTTCGGCCCGGTAAGGATGAGCGCGCTGCCGGCGCCGAGGCAGAATGACAAGGCCTCGACGACCGCTCGGCCGCCCCGCTCCAAGGTCAGATTTTCAGCAACGAGCTGCACGGCTCTTCATCATCCGTGTGGCAGAATGCGCTAGCGAAAGGGTGGGAAAATCCCGCAAGATGGCCAAGGATGCGCGCTAAGCTGGCGGGCCGGCAACACCCTCCGAAAGACAAGGCTGCCGAAGCGGCCAGCTTATAGCATAAAGTCGCGCCGTCCCCAGCCGCCGACGCGGCAGGGTTGACGATCGGGAATACCGGCCTTCGCAGGCCGTCGACTGCGAAACGAAGGAGACGAGATTTGAAAGACGCGCAGCCGGTTTCGCTGGACAGCTTCAAATGCCGCAAGTCACTTGAAGCCGGGGGTAAGACGTTCACGTATTACTCCCTACCCGAAGCCGAGAAGAACGGCCTCAAGGGAATTTCGCAGCTCCCCTACTCGATGAAGGTGCTGCTCGAGAACCTGCTGCGCCACGAGGACGGCCGAACCGTCACCAAAACCGACATCGAGGCCGTCGCCGCCTGGCTCGCCGACAAGGGCAGCGCCGGCAAGGAGATCGGCTTCCGCCCTGCTCGCGTTCTGATGCAGGACTTTACCGGCGTCCCAGCGGTGGTCGACCTCGCCGCTATGCGCGACGGCATGAAGACACTCGGTGGCGATCCCAAGAAGATCAACCCTCTGGTTCCGGTCGATCTCGTTATCGATCACTCTGTCATCGTCGACGATTTCGGCTCGCCCCAGGCGTTCGCCCACAATGTCGAGCTCGAGTACCAGCGCAACGCGGAGCGCTACAACTTCCTGAAATGGGGCCAGGGCGCCTTCGACAATTTCCGCGTCGTCCCGCCCGGCACCGGCATCTGCCACCAGGTCAACCTCGAGTTCCTCGCCCAGACCGTGTGGACGCGCACCTATCCGGACGGCACCGTGCTCGCCTATCCCGACACCCTTGTCGGCACTGACAGCCACACCACCATGGTCAATGGCCTTGCCGTGCTCGGCTGGGGCGTTGGCGGAATCGAGGCCGAAGCCGCGATGCTCGGCCAGGCGCAGTCGATGCTGCTGCCCGAGGTCATCGGCTTCAAGCTCACCGGCAAGCTCAACGAGGGCGTCACCGCGACCGACCTCGTGCTCACCGTCACCCAGATGCTGCGCAAGAAGGGCGTCGTCGGCAAGTTCGTCGAGTTCTATGGACCTGGTCTCGACTCCATGCCGCTCGCCGACCGCGCCACCATCGCCAACATGGCGCCCGAGTACGGAGCCACCTGCGGCTTCTTCCCAATCGACGGCGAGACCCTGAGCTACCTCAAGATCTCCGGCCGTGAAGCATCCCGGATCGCCCTCGTCGAGGAGTACGCCAAAGCCCAGGGCATGTTCCGTCTCTCCGGCTCGGCCGACCCCGTGTTCACCGATACGCTGGAGCTCGATCTTTCGACCGTCGTCCCGTCGATGGCCGGACCCAAGCGCCCCGAAGGCCGCATCGCCTTGACCGATGTCGCCTCCGGCTTCGCCAAGGCGCTCGAGGCCGAATACAAGAAACCTGGCGAGCAGGGTAAGCGCGTGCCGGTCAAGGATCGCTCCTTCGATATCGGCCACGGTGACGTCGTCATCGCCGCCATCACCAGCTGCACCAATACATCGAACCCGAGCGTGCTCATCGCCGCCGGCCTTCTCGCCAAGAAAGCCGTCGAGAAGGGCCTCACCTCCAAGCCATGGGTGAAAACCTCGCTGGCCCCCGGCTCGCAGGTCGTCTCCGCCTACCTCGACAAGGCCGGCCTGCAGCCGTACCTCGACAAGATCGGCTTCAACCTCGTCGGCTTCGGTTGCACGACCTGCATCGGAAACTCGGGGCCGCTCGCGCCGGAAATCTCCGCCGCCATCAACGAGAACGGCATCGTCGCCGCCGCCGCGCTCTCCGGCAACCGCAACTTCGAGGGCCGCGTCAGCCCCGACGTGCAGGCGAATTACCTCGCCTCGCCGCCTCTCGTTGTCGCCTACGCGCTTGCCGGCACGGTGCAGAAGAATTTGACCAAGGAACCGCTCGGGACCGGCAGCGATGGGCAGCCCGTCTACCTGAAGGACATCTGGCCGTCCTCGCACGAGATCCAGAAGTTCATCGCCGAGAACATCACCCGCGAATTGTTCGTCGACCGCTATGCCGACGTGTTCAACGGCGACGCCAACTGGCGCGCCATCGACAGCGGCGCCGGCCTCACCTACTCCTGGAGCGATCAAAGCACCTACGTGCGCAATCCGCCATACTTCGAGACCATCAAGAAGGCGCCGACGCCCGTCACCGATATCGCCCGCGCGCGCATTCTCGGGCTCTTCGGCGACAAGATCACCACCGACCATATCTCGCCCGCCGGCTCCATCAAGGCGGCATCGCCGGCCGGCAAGTACCTCATCGAGCACGGCGTGGCCGTCGCCGACTTCAATCAGTACGGCACCCGGCGCGGCAACCACGAGGTGATGATGCGCGGCACGTTCGCCAACATCCGCATCAAGAACTTCATGGTGCGTGATGCGGCGGGCAACGTGAAGGAAGGTGGCTGGACGGTGCACTATCCGTCCGGCGAGCAGATGTCGATCTACGACGCCGCCATGCGCTACAAGGACGAAGGCATACCTCTCGTCGTCTTCGCCGGCATCGAGTACGGCAACGGCTCATCGCGCGACTGGGCAGCCAAGGGCACCAACCTGCTCGGCGTACGCGCAGTCGTCGCCCAGTCGTTCGAGCGCATCCACCGTTCCAATCTCGTCGGCATGGGCATCGTGCCGTTTGTCTTCGAGGAAGGGACGAGCTGGCAATCGCTGGGCTTGAAGGGCGACGAGGTGGTGAGCATCCCGGGGCTGACAACCATCCAGCCGCGCCAGAAAATGGTCGCCGAGATAACCAGCGCCGACGGCTCGGTGAGGAAGGTGCCTATCCTCTGCCGCATCGATACCCTCGACGAGCTCGAGTACTTCAAGAACGGCGGCATTTTGCATTACGTGCTGCGCAACCTCGCCGCCGCTTGAAGGGCCCTCGGCTAAATGTCATCCCGGGCTCGTCCCCGGGATCCATCCATCGGCAAGCGGAGGTTCCAGACGAACCCTGGATCCCGGCAACAAGTGCCGGGATGACAGTGGGACAGCCGTAGGCCCATCACTCTAGGTGTCACCCGCGAAGGGGCCACTCCCTTAAACACGCTTTCGTGAGTTCTGTTGTAGCGTTACACCGTGCCCACTAGTCTTATGGGACGGCATATTTCGGTGTAGTTTGCGCCCATGCGGCTGGCCCCATTCATCGCTCTGACCCTGGCTCTGTTCATACCGGCGCCGGCCGCGCTGGCGCAGGACGGGCCAGGCGGCATCAATCCCTCGTTCCCGCCCTATAAGAACGTCCTCGAGCTATTCACCAGCCAGGGCTGCGACACCTGTCCGCCCGCCGACCAGGTGCTCGCCAAGTTCGCCGACCGCCCGGACGTCATTGCCCTTACCCTCCCGGTGGACATCTGGGACTATCTCGGCTGGAAGGATACGCTCGCTTCGGACAAGAACTCCGAGCGCCAGCGCGCCTATGCCAAGGCCCGCGGCGACGGCGCCATCTACACCCCGCAGGTCGTCGTCAACGGAATGATCGGCGTCAATGGCGCCGATCCCGGCGCCATCGAGGAGGCCATCAAGGTCACCGACGAGGCCCTGCGCGGCGGCCGTGTCCCGATCCGCTTCTGGTACGAGCGCAACTCGATCAAGATCGAGGCGGGCGATGCGCCCCCTGGGTACAACTACAAGGATGCTACCATCTGGTTCGCCGTCGTGCAGAAGCGCGCCGAGGTGCCGATCGAGCGCGGCGACAACAAGGGCAAGACGCTCACCTACACGAACATCGTGCGCGAGATGCTCCCGGTCGGCACTTGGAGCGGGCAGGCGATGAGCCTCCAGCTCGCGCGCACGGCCGTCATGCGCCCGGAGACCGAGGCCGCCATCGTCCTGCTCCAGGAAGGCAAGGCCGGCCCTATCATCGGCGCCGCCTGGACCGGGCTGTGGTAGCGCATCTGTCATCCCGGCCAAGCGAGCGAATGCGAGCGCCGAGCCGGGACCCAGCGCAAAGCTGTCGAAGACCCGTAAGCCTTTTGGAGCTGCGCACTTCTTGTGCTGGGTCCCTGAGCGCCGCTCACTTTGTTCACGGCGTCCGGGATGACAGACCTCCGAGCTAGCTCACCAGTCCGCGCTTCTTCAAAAGCCCCTTGATCTCCGGAGGCCGGCCGCGGAAGGCGACGTAGGCCTCCAAGGGATCACGCTGGTTGCCGCCCGAGTAAATGAACTTGCGCAGCTTCTTCGCCGTCGCCTTGTCGAAGTGATCGCCCGCCTCTTCGAACGCCGCGAAGGCGTCGGCGTCCATCACCTCCGACCACAGGTAGCTGTAGTAGCCGGCAGCATAGCCTCCCATGATGTGCAGGAAGTGGGGAATGCGGTGGCGCATCACGATCTCGCTCGGCATCCCAAGACGCTCGAGCGTGTCCTTCTCGAACGCTGCGACGTCGACCTCGCCGTCGCCTTCCCGCGCATGCAGCTCCATGTCGACGAACGCCGAAGCGAGATACTCGATGGTGGAGAAGCCCTGGTTGAAGTCGCGCGCCTTCTTGATTCGCTTCAGCAGCTTTCCCGGCATCGGCTTGCCCGTCTCGTGATGCACGGCAAACTTCTCCAGCACCTCCGGCACCATCAGCCAGTGCTCGTAGAGCTGTGAGGGCAGCTCTACGAAATCGCGCGTCACCGCCGTGCCCGAGATCGACGGATAGGTCACGTCCGACAATAGCCCGTGCAGCCCGTGCCCAAACTCGTGGAACAGCGTGCGCGCGTCATCGAGCGATAGAAGGCTTGGCGCACCCTCCTCGCCCTTGGCAAAGTTCATCACGTTGACGATGACGGGCGACACTTCCCCCGCCACCTTCGACTGCGAGCGGAAAGCGCTCATCCACGCGCCCGACCGCTTCGACGGTCGCGCGAAATAGTCGCCGAGGAATACGCCGACATGCTCCCCGTGCTTGTCCGTCACCTCCCACGCACGCACATCCTCGTGATAGCGCGGCGCATCCTTGATCTTCTTGAACTTCAGACCGAACAGCCGATTCGCCGTCTCGAACGCCGCCGCGATGACGTTGTCGAGCGTCAGGTACGGCCGCGTCGAGGCCTCGTCGACGTCATAGAGCGCCTTGCGCTCCTTCTCCGCGAAGTAGCGCCAGTCCCACGGCGCAATGGCGAAGTTGCTCCCCTCGGATCGGGCCCGCGCCTGCAGCGCCTCTCGCTCCTCGGAGGCGCGCTTGGCTGCCGGCTCCCACACTGCGGAGAGCAGATTGCGCACGCTGCCGGGTGACTTCGCCATCGTCTCTTCGAGCGAGTACTCGGCATAGGTCTTGAAGCCGAGCAGGTTCGCGAACTCGGTGCGCAGAGCGATGATCTCCGACGTGATGGCGCGGTTGTCGGTCTCGCTGCCCATCTCGCCGCGCTTGATCCAGGCATTGAATGCCTGCTCGCGCAGGTCCCGCCGCGAGGAAAACTGCAGGAACGGCTCCACAGAGGAGCGCGACAGCGTGATCACATATTTGCCCGGGAGCCCGGCGTCCGCGGCAGCCCGCGCCGCGGCATCGCGCATCGCATCCGGAAGGCCATCAAGGTCGCGTTCGTCCAGCACCATGCGCCAGGACTGCTCGTCCTTCAGCACGTTCTGCGAGAACTGCGTCGCCAGCGTCGCCAGCCGCTGGTTGATCTCCGCAACCCGCGCCTTCTGCTTGGCGCCAAGCTTCGCGCCGGCGCGCACGAGCCACTTGTAGCGCAGCTCCAGAACCCGTCGCTGCTCCTCGGTGAGATCGAGCTCATCGCGACGTTCGTAGAGATCCTCGACACGTCTGAAGATCTTCGAGTTGAGCATGATTGCTGTCTCGTGCGCGGCGAGCTTGGGCGCCATCTCCCGCTCGATCGCCTGCAGAGCGTCATTCGTGTGCGCACCGGAGAGATTGTAGAAGACCGAGGCGACCTTCTCCAAAAGCCGGCCGCTCCTCTCCAGCGCGACGATAGTGTTGGCGAATGTCGGCCGCGCCTCCTGACCGGCGATGCGCGCGACGTCCGCCTTGTGCTCTTTCAGCGCCGTCGCGAACGCCGCCTTGAAGTGGTGCGGCTCAATTTTCTCGAATGGAGGCAGCTCGAACCGTGCGCTCCAGCGTGACAGCAGCGGATTGCCCGGCTTCTTGCGCGCAGCCAGCTTCGCTCTTGCCTTCGCGACCCGCGCCGCAACCTTCTTGCTTGCCGCCGTCTTCGCCTTCGACTTGTCAGCTTTCTTCGCCACGTCGCTCGCTCCATGCATGCGCCGATCCGGCGCGCTTGCCGTGCAAGGTAGACATCGGCGCGCATACGTCCAGAGCGTGTGGCGTCAGAACGCGCGCAAAAAAAATGGGGCCGGCGGGGGACCGGCCCATTTGGGGGAGATAGCTACGGGAAGGATTGCCTAAGGACCCGATCCGCGAAACTGCCCGGGGGCTGGGGGGCTGAGAATCCGAGTTGCTCCGTCGGACCGGGTCTCAAGGCAACTGTTGGGACTATCGCCGCGGTTTGGGGCGGATCGTTGTCGAGGACGCGGAGCGAATTTGACGATGTCGGGGTGATTCCATGCCACCGCTGCGCGCTTTGCTCGCATCTTCGCCGCGAAGTTGCCGAAGCTTCCGCTGTCCTAACGCTTGAAATCGATCCCGAGCAGAGCAATCATGACGCTATCGCGACAGGGAGGCGCCATTGAGCGATTCCGACCCGATAATTCTCAGCCCGCTGCGTGCGGGCGGCCCCCGCGGCCCTTCGGCCGCATTGAGCCACGCTACCGACACCCAGCGGCAAACGGCTTTCACGCGCCACGAGCTCGCGGCCATTCTCGCCGTTTATGGGCGCAAAGTCGCCGCTGGCGAGTGGCGCGACTACGCGATCGACTTGAGCCGCGACAAGGCGGTGTTTTCGATCTTCCGCCGCTCCAGCGAAATTCCGCTCTACCGCATCGAGAAAAACATGAGGCTCGCCCGCAAACAGGGCGCCTACAGCGTCGTGGCGCCAGCGGGACTGATTCTGAAGCGCGGCCACGACCTTATGCGCGTGTTGAGCGTCCTCGAGGGCCGCCCCCGCCTCGTCACCGCCTAGCTCCGCGGATGTTGGGGGGACGGCCACTTGGCCGCGAAGCGGCAAGGGCGCGTCATGGCGAAGCCATGCTCCGCATGGACGCGCCCCGGCGTGAGCGCCGGCTCTCAACTTGCGCGAAGCCGCCACACTCAAAGTCTCTCTCAACTCGCGTCAGTTCAAAAAAAGAAAAAGGCCCCGGAACATCGCTCCGGGGCCCTCGCTATTAGGCTCAATGTTCGGAACTACTCGCGCTGACCGAACAGGTTGAGCAGCATCATGAACATGTTGATGAAGTCTAGGTAGAGGCTCAGGGCACCCATGATCGCGCTCTTGGCGGCAAGCTCGGCGCTGCCGGCCACCTGGAAGTAGGTGTCCTTGATGCGCTGCGTGTCGTAAGCCGTGAGGCCGGCGAACACGAGCACGCCGATCACCGAGATCGCGAACTGCAGGCCGCTCGACTGCAAGAACAGGTTGACGAGCGATGCCAGGATGATGCCGACGAGGCCCATGAACAGGAACGAGCCCCAGCCGGAGATGTCACGCTTCGTCGTGTAGCCCCACAGGCTGAGCGCACCGAACGTCGCCGCGGTAATGAAGAAAATCTGCGTGATCGACTGCCCGGTGAAGACCAGGAAGATCGACGAAAGCGACACGCCCATCACAGCCGCGAACAGCCAGAACGTGGCCTGAGCGGCGCTGACGCTCATCTGCTCGATGCGGAAGGAAAGGAAGAACACGAAGCCGAGCGGGGCGAGCATGACGACCCACTTCAGCGGAGAATTGTAGAGCGCCTGGCCAAACGACGTCAGCTCGCCGCCGGAGACGGCAAGCGAGTACGTCAGATAGGCCGCGATGCCCGTCAGAGCCACACCGGCAGCCATGTAGTTGTAGACGCCGAGCATGTAGGAGCGCAGCCCCTCGTCTACCGCCGCGCCTGCGCGAGCCGGGTAGCCGGACGTTGCGTACCTGTTGTCGAGCTGAGACATTTTTCTAACCCTAAAGATCCCGTTGGTTCGGCCACAGTAGCCAAATCGCGTAACGAAATATGACCCCCATCTACGAACCTTTCAAGGCTTACGAAAATGTAAGAATCGACAGCTGCCACAGCGCGGGGCTCGAGAAAAGCCGTGCACCGTCAATCGGTTGTCACGGGGCCGCCTATTCCGTGCGCAGGTAGGGAACCGGCGGCGCGCGCAAAATGGCCCAGGTGCCCGCGCCGCCAAAAATGAAGACGAGCCCGATCGACACGGCGAGCGCCAAGGCGACGGCCGCGCCCGAGAACACGAACGGGATGTGCATCATCTGCGACACCACAATCGACGCGGCGAGGGCGCCGAGCCCGACGGCGAACACCGCCGTGACCGAGGCGAGGATCAGGTACTCGAGGAAGTGCGCCGTCAGAATGCGCCGCCGCGTCGCCCCGAGCGTCTTCAGGATCACCGCTTCGAGAATCCGCCGCCGCTGCGCGGTCGCCAGTGCACCCGCCAGCACCAGGGCGCCGGCAATCAGCGTGACGCTGCCCGCCGCCCGCACTGCCGTCATCACCTTGGAAAACACGCCGCCCACCATCGTCAGCACATCCTTGACCCGGATGGCGGTGACCGAGGGATAAGCCGCGCTCAGCCCGCGCATCGCTTCTCCCTCCTGCGCCAGCGACGTTCCCTGAGGCAGCGAGATCGTCACCAGGAGGTTGTGCGGCGCGCCTTGAAGCGTGTTCGGCGAGAACAGCATGACGAAATTGATGGCGAGGCTCTCCCACTTCACCTCGCGCAGGTTGGTGATCTTCGCGGTCACGTTGCGCCCGAGCACATTCACGGTGACGGTGTCGCCGAGCTTCAAGCCGAGCTTGCTGGCAAGGTCGGCTTCGAACGAGACCAGCGGCTCGCCCGCATAGTCCTTCGGCCACCACTCGCCTGCAATGACGCGCGAGCCGGCGGGAACCTCTTGCGAATAGGAGAGCCCTCGGTCGCCATTGAGCACCCATTGTGCTTCCGAAGGCGCCTCCACCTCCTCCACCGGCACGTCGTTGAGGCGCACCAGCCGCCCGCGCAGCATCGGCGCGTCCTCGAGCACCGACCCCGGCACCTTCGCCTCGATCATCGAGCGCATGGCGTCGAGCTCTTCCTTCGGCACGTCGAGCACGAAATAGTCGGGCGAGCTCGTCGGCAACCGGTCCTTCAACTCGCGCACCAGCGATGCGTCCGCCAGCGCCACCGCCACGAGCAGCGACAGGCCGGCGCCGAGCGACAGCACGACCGAGCGGGTGAGCCCGCCGGGCGCGCCCAGATTGCCGATGGCCAGTGACAATTCGGGAATGCGCGGGCGCGGCACACGTCGCGCCAGCCACGTCACCGCCACGCCGAGCACGTGAAAAACTGCGAACACGACGATCAGGCCGAGGCTGAAATAGACGGCAATGAGCTTGGAGTCCGAGGTCAGCATCGCGAAGCCGAACAGCGCGATGCCGATGCCGATGGTCGCCACGATGACCCACGCGCGCGGCAATGCCTGCTCCGACGATACCTCATCGCGGAACAGCATCGACGCGCTCACGCGCTCCACCCGCCCCAGCGGCCACAGCGCGAACAGCAGCGCCACGCCGAAGCCGTAGATCAGCGCCGTGACGATGCTCAGCGGCGTCACCGTCATTTCCGCCGCGATCGGCAGCACGTCCCCGAACAGCGCGTCGAGCACATATGGCGCCAGCACGCCGAGCGCGAGCCCGATGACGACGCCCACCATCGCCACCGCCAGCACCTCGAGGAGGAAGATACCGAGCACCATGCGGCTCGTCGCGCCGATGCTCTTCATCGTCGCGATTACCTTGCGCCGCTTGTCGATGAACGTCGCCACCGCATTGGCGATGCCGACGCCGCCGACCAACAACGACGTGAGGCCGACGAGCGTCAGGAACTGTCGCAGACGCTCCAGCGTGCGCGTGACCTGCGGCGAGGGATCGCGCTTGTCCGCGATGGTGAAGCCGGACTCCGGCAGCTCGCCGCTGATCTTCTCGCGCAGCGCTACCAGTTCGTCCTCGCTCGCTGCCGTATCGCCATGCTTGACCGCATACCGCCACCGCACCAGCGTGCCCGGCTTGATCAGCCCTGTCCTGTCGAGGGTCGCCTGCGAGACCAGCACCCGCGGCCCATACGTCAACCGATCGGTGAGGCCGTCAGGCTCCGACCTCAGCGCGCCCGCCACCTTCACATCGGTGCCGCCGATGCCGAAGCTGTCGCCGACCTTGAGCTTCAGCCGCTCCAAGAGCCCCTGATCGACGACCGCGCCCTCGCGCAGCGCATCCTGCAACGCCATTCCGCTCGCGATCTCGACCTTGCCGACCAGCGGATATTGGTCATCGACCGCCTTCAGCTCGGCCAGCGCCTGATCGCTGTTGTCCGGGCGCCGCGCCATCGTGCGCATCGTGGCGCTTTCGCTCACGCGCCCGAGTGCATTGATGACCGCGCGCTCCTCCTCGTCTGCACGCACGTGCGTGCGCGCCAGCGTGAGATCACCGCCGAGGATCGCTTCGCCCTGCGCCTCGAAGCCCGCCCGCAGCGCATCCGAAACCGCGCCGACTCCCGTGATGACCATCACCCCCAGCGCCACGCAGGCGATGAAGATGCGAAAGCCGGAAAGCCCTGCCCGCAGTTCGCGCGCAGCGATGGAAAGCATGAGCGGTAACCGCCGGTCGCCGGCCGCCGATGCGGAGCTGAGCGCGTCCGTTGCCGTCACGAGAGCGCCGCCTCCGTATCGCCTTCCACGCGGCCATCGGCCATGCGGATCGTGCGCTCGCACGCCGTCGCGAGCCTCTCGTCGTGGGTGACGAGAATGAGCGTCGATGCGCGCCGCCGGTGCAGCCCGAACAACAGGTCGATCACCTGCCCACCCGTGCGCCGGTCTAGATTGCCCGTCGGCTCGTCGGCGAGAATGAGCTTAGGGCGCCGGCTGAGCGCCCGCGCGATGGCGACGCGCTGCTGCTCGCCGCCCGAAAGCTGGGCCGGAAAATGCTCCATGCGGTGGCTGAGCCCCACCTCCTGAAGCAATTCGCGCGCCGTCCCCGTAGCGTCTCGCGCCCCGGCGAACTCGAGCGGCAGCGCAACATTCTCGAGCGCCGTCATCGTCGGCACGAGGTAGAAGGACTGGAACACGATCCCGATCTCGGCGCCGCGCATCAGCGCCAGCTCGTCCTCGTTCATGCGCGCGAGGTCATGCCCCGCCACCTTCACGACGCCGCTTGTCGCCCGCTCGAGCCCCGCCATCACCATCAAGAGCGACGTCTTGCCCGATCCCGAGGGGCCGACGATGGCGAGCGATTGCCCCTCGCGGGCCGCAAGGTCGACATCCCTCAGGATGTTCACCGGCCCCGCACGGCTGGGGAGCGTCAGGCGGAGGTTCTTCAAAGCGACAATCGGCTCGGTCACGATTCCTCTGCGCGTGGCTTGTGGGGCAAGACTTGTCTCAACTTGACGGCGCCTTTACGTCATAAGGGCCGTCCATTTCGAAGCCATCCTTGACCTGTCGGGGAGAAGCATGAAGCCGATGTCTATGAGAAGCAACGGATTGGCCCCAGGTCAGGTGGTGTCCGCGCAGGCGCTCGTCAACATCCTGGCGAGCCTTCTCATGCTAGCCGCCGCTACAATGTCGAGCGCGATGGCCGAGACGGCATCAAAGCCGATTCGCATCGTCGCCTTCGGCGACAGCCTCACCTCCGGATACGGTCTGCGCCAGAGCCAGGCATTTCCCGTGCAACTTCAGAAGGAGCTGCGCGCCCGCGGCCACAACGTCGTCATCAGCAATGCCGGCGTCGCCGGCGACACCAGCGCGGCCGGCCTTGCCCGCTTCGATTGGGCCATCGGCGATGATGTCGATGCCGTCATCCTCGAGCTCGGCGCCAACGACGCCCTGCGCGGCATTGACCCCAAGGTGACGCGCCAGAACATGCAGAAGATCCTCGCTAAGCTGAAAGAGCGCGGCGTCCCGGTCCTTCTCGCCGGCATGCGCTCGCCCGCAAATTGGGGCGACACCTACGCCGAGGACTTCGACGCTATCTTCCCGGATCTCGCCAAGGAGCACGCGTTGGTGTTCTATCCCTTCTTCCTGGAGGGCGTCGTGCTCAACGCCAGGCTCAATCAGAATGACGGCATGCACCCGAATTCCAAGGGCGTCGCCGAGATCGTGCGCCAGATCGTCCCCTCGGTCGAGGAGCTGATCGCCAAGGCCGAAGCGCGGCGCATTGCGCCAAAGAGTTAGAATGAGAGGTCGAGTGCCATGCCGCGCCTGTTCACGGGCATCGAGATCCCCGCCGAGCAGCGCGAGGAGATCGCCCGGCTGAAACTGCCGCTGCCCGGCGGCGGCCGCTGGATCGAGCCCGACGACCTGCACCTGACGCTGCGTTTCGTTGGCGACATCGAGAAGTCGCAGGCGGAGGATTTCGCCGATCGTCTGGAATCAATCGACCTCGACGCCTTCGAGCTGCGGCTCTCGGGCCTCGGAGTCTTCGGCGGCAACGAGCCGCGTTCGATTTGGACCGGCGTTGAGGATTCCGCCTCGCTCGAGGCGTTGGCGCGCGCCAACGACCGCGCCGCGCGCGCTGCTGGGCTGCCGCCGGACGGTCGCCAGTTCAAGCCGCACGTCACGCTCGCCCGTTTGAAATATGCCAGCGCCGACGAGGTCGCGCGCGTGCTCCAGCGCCTCGGAGCGTTTCGCTCCGAGCCGTTCATCGTCACGCGCTTCGTGCTGTTCTCGTCCAAGCCGAAGAGCGGTGGCGGACCCTATGTCGTCGAGGAGGCGTTCAATCTTCGCGGCGGCGAGTACGCCCACGACCTCGATCTCGACTACGGCTGGTAGCTCCATTGTCGGCGCCACACCTCCATTCCAAACCCGTCATTCCCACCTGCATGCGAATGACGCGCGGGCGAGAGGCACTCACCTTAGAGCTCACCTAGTACCGCCTTACGCCGCGCTCCCACGGCGACTGCTGCGGCCCATCGCCTTCGCGCATCAGGTACGCGTCGATCTCGCTGCTCGGCCCGGCCGACCCCGCATAGCGCTGCGAGGAGCGCCGCATGTCCGCGATCGCGCGCTCGTCGTCCTTGTAGCCCTGATGCCGTGCCGCCGACTCCGCCGACCACGGCGCCGGCCTGCACGAGCAGCCCTCGACCAGTTGCTTGCGATAAAGGAACGCGGTCTCGGTCTGCGCGTAGGGGCGCCCACCCATGTCGACCATCGTCTCTACACTGCCGCCATTGAGCGGATAGTAGTAAAGCTGCGCCTCGCCGTCGCAGCGTGCCTGGCATGCGCGCGCGTCCTGATAAAGCCGCTCGCGCCCGACGTTGTCGCCGATGGGAAAATAGAACCCGTCGCACGTGCGCACGCACACGGTACGATAACGTGCATAGTCCTGCGGCCAACCGTAGTCGCCATAGCCGCGGCCGTATTCGAAGCGCTGTCCGCCGTAACCGAAATTATACGTCGGCGCCGGGAAGGCGCGCTCGACTTCGCGCGTCGCTGATTTGCCCCAGCCGAACAGCTTGGAGAAGAAGCCCTCGGCGGAAGCCGGCTCCCACGCGACAACCGACGCGGCCACTGCGCCGAGGGCAATCAGGAATCTACGCGACTGACGCATCTCTACGCTGACGCTCCGCGACTGAACTCACGCGCAGAGCATCAACCCAACATGGCAAATAAAGTCTGAAGACTCGTGCCGCGAGAGACAAAAACCAACGGCCACTTGGCCGCCGACGGCGGCAAGGCGCCAAAGGCGCCCGGTGCCATCGCTCCGATCGCCCGAGCGCATATCAGCGAGGGCGTGAATCGGCAGCGCAGAAGTGGCGCCGGCTCTCAGCCCGCGCTACTCCAGCCGCCCAAGAAGCTTCTCTCAGGTCGCGTCGCCCACTAAAGCGTCAGCACGACTTTGCCGATAGCCTCGCGTTTATCGATCACCGCAAGCGCCGAACGGATGTCGTCGAGCGCATAGGTCCCATGAATGCGCGGATTGAGCTTTCCCTGCGCAACCCATTCCAGAACCTGGACCATGTTGGCGCGGTGACCGGCAGGATCGCGCTTCACCGCTTCCCCCCAGAACACCCCGAGCACGTCGCATCCCTTGAGTAGAAGAAGGTTCAGCGGAATTTTCGGGATATCGCCGGACGCGAACCCGACGACGAGGAAGCGCCCCTGCCACGCCGTCGCCCGCAGCGCCTGCTCTGACGATTCACCGCCGACGCAATCATAGACAACATCGACTCCCTTGCCCCCGGTGAGCGCACGCAGGCCGTCCTTCAAATCGGCGCTGTCGTAGTCCACCGCCTCGTCGGCGCCGTGCGCTTTTGTAACGGCGAGCTTCTCCGCCGATGAAGCGACTGCAATCACGCGCGCACCCATCAGCTTGGCGATCTCGACGGCAGCGAGCCCCGCGCCCCCCGCCGCGCCGAGGACAGCGACGGACTCACCGGGCTGAAGTCTGGCTCGGTCCTTGAGGCCGTGGATTGCCGTGCCGTAGGTCACCGATACGCCGGCCGCGACCGCATCGCTGACACCCTCGGGGATAGGGACCACCGCCTCGGCCTTGGCAACCACCACTTCTCGCGCCCCGCCCCAGCCGAGATAGGCCGCAACGCGGTCACCGACCTTGAGGTCCGTGACCCCGGACCCCAGCGCCTTCACCACGCCCGCGACCTCCGCCGAGGGCGAGAACGGCAGCGCCGGCTTTGCCTGGTACTTGCCGCGCGTGATCAGCGTATCGAAGAAATTGAGCGCCGCAGCCTTCACGGCAATCAGCACCTCGCCGGGGCCGGCCTCGGGCGGCGCTATCTCCTCGATCACGAGCGCATCCGGCCCCCCGAGGCTCTTGCAAAGCGCCGCTTTCATGTAAAACCTCCCGTTAGCAAGGCAATTCCGCTCTTAGAGCCCTTCGACCACGCCCCGCCCCGCCCTGCAAGCCGGCGTGCTCCGAGAACCAACGCTATGACCGACCGAGCACCTGCCAGTTGGCCGCCGACACCCCGCGGCTACTTCGCCATCGGCGCCGAGCGCATGTCGAAATCCCTGAACCTCGGCAACCTGATGCGATCGGCCCACGGCTTCGGAGCGAGCTTCACTTTCACCGTCGGCGCCACTTACCGCGCGCTCGAGGCCTTCGCCGACACCTCCAAGAGCCAGCTCCACCTCCCGCACTACAACTGGGCCACCATCGACGACATGGCGCTGCCCAACGGCTGCAAGCTCGTGGGCATCGAACTCGTTGATAATGCTGTCGATCTCCCGAGCTTCCGGCATCCCCTGCGCGCCGCCTACGTGCTCGGCCCCGAGCAAGGCTCGCTGTCCGAGGAAATGCTCGCCCGCTGCGAGCACGTGGTGCGCATCCCGACCAAGTTCTGCATCAACGTCGCCATGGCCGGCGCCATCGTCATGTACGATCGCGTCCGCACGCTCGCCCGTTTTGCCGACCGGCCCGTCGGCGAAGGCGCCCCGAGGCCCCAGCCGGCACCCCGCAAGAACCGGGGGTAAGGTTGGGCCGAATGGGTGACAGGTACCCGTCAGGGTGCATATGCTGACCTAAATTCGCGCTTCTGCTGGGGAGGGAAGCCATATGCGCACAACGATGGCGTCAGCGATCCTGACACTTGCTCTGGCGGGCACCGCATCGGCCCAGGCCGTCGACCTCGTGGAGAAACAGGGCGCCTGGAGCATCTATGCTGACCAGGCGAACCCCAAGAGCATCTGCTTCATTGCCGCCCAGCCGCTCGCTGTCGAGCCGCTCGGCGCCAATCGTGGACCGATCTTCTTCTACATCTCCGCCTGGCCCAAGGAGGGCGTGAAGGCCGAGCCTAGCGTCAAGGTCGGCTACCCGGTCAAACCCGACGCCGACATGACCGTCACCGTCGGCACCGACACATTCAAGCTGTTCGTCAAGGGCGAGCGTGGCTTCGTGCAGGACCCCAACGAGGAGCTGAAGCTCGTCGAAGCGCTGAAGAAGGGCTCGAACGCCTTCGTCAAGGCCACGTCGGCGCGCGGCACCGCAACGACCGACACCTACTCGCTGTCCGGCATCTCCGCCGCGCTCGACAAGCTCGCCGCCACCTGCCCAGGCTGAGCCTCAGTCGCCGCCTGCAGCGCCGGGACGTTTGCGGATGTGCACGTAGAGCGCACCTTCGCCGCCGTGCTTGATGGCCGCCGTCGTGAATCCGATGATGATCGGCGCAAGATCCGGCTCGTTCAGCCAGCGCGGCACGTTCCGCCGGAGAACTCCGCGCTCTTCTCCCTCGCGCTCACCGCGCTCGTCATGCGCGGTTCGCTGCGGCGCGCCCTTGCCGGTGATCACCAGGACCCAGCGCTTGCCGCTGGCGTATGCGCGGTTGAGGAAGCGCGTCAGCGCCGCATGCGCCTCGCTCTGCCGCATCCCATGCAGGTCGATGCGCCCCTCGATCTCGACGCGCCCGGAGCTGACCTTGCGCGTCTTCTTACGCTCAAGACTGATAGGCGCCGGTGCTGGCTGGGGCTTCGCTGCTCTCACCGCGAGCGGAGGTGGTGCAGGCTGCCCGGCCTTCTTCGCAGCAACCGGCTTGTGAGGCTCGCGCCGCGCCGGTGGAGGCGTCTCGGCATCCTCGAGGGCCGCATGCACGCGGCTCTTTTTGCCTTTGATGGGATCGATGGACCGCGTCGTGTGCTCCCACAGCTCGCGTTCCTCTTCGGACAGCCGGGCGCCCCCCTTCTTACCCGGCGGCGGCTTCACTGAGCGCCCTTCACGATCGTGTGCCATTTGAGGTGCTCGCCGAACCTGATGCCCGGGCCGGCAGCCTGCTGGGCGATGGGCAGCAGCACATAGAAGTTCCCCTCGTGCTTGGTGGTGCCCGCCTGCTTCCCGGCACTTGCGCCCGAGCCGAAGTAGATGTCGCCTCGCTCGGGACCCTTGATCGCCGAGCCTACGTCCTGCGCCACCATCAAACGATTAAATCCGCTGCGGTTCGTTGCATGCGAAAGCCTGGGGACGCTGAGGTAGATGGGCGTGCCTAGGGTATGGAATCCGCTGTCGACCGCAAGGCTGCGTCCCGGCGTGAGCGGCACCGACATGGCACCCATCGGCCCCTCGCTGTCGTCGAGCTCGCGAAAGAAAATGAACGACTTGTTCTGCCACATGATCTTCTGGCCGCGCTCCTTGTCCTCGCGCAGCCAGCTACCCAGCGCCTGCATCGACATCTTGTTCGCGGGCAGGATGTTGTTGTCGATCAGGTAGCGGCCGATCGACGTATAGGGGTAGCCGTTCTTGCCGGCGTAGTTGACGCGTACCGTAGTGCCATCAGTGAGATGGATGCGTCCCGAGCCCTGGATGTGCATGAAGAACACGTCCACCGCGTCTTCCAGATAGAGCAGCTCGAGCCCCTGGCCCGCTAAGGCTCCCTGCTCGATCTCCGCGCGCGTCGGATAGGGCGATTCTTCCCCGGTCGACGCCTTGCGCAGGTGCGTGAACCCAGTCTGCTTCGACGCTCTGTCCGCCTCGTCGACGACGTTCACGAGATCGGGCGGACGCCTGTAGATCGGTGTCTGGAACTTCCCTTGCTTGGTGCGCGAGCCCTCCATCACCGGCTCGTAGTAGCCCGTCAGCAGGCCCTTCGGCTTCTGCTGCGCCACGCGATGCGGCACGAAATGCGCTTCGAAGAACGCCTTCGCCGAAGCCCTGGTCAGCGACTTGAGACCCAGCGCCGCCCTGCACGCGGCGGCGAGCTCCCCGACCGGCACCCGGCACTGCGAAAGCACCTTGGTCGGCGGCTTGCTCGCCGCCTTCGTCACTGCGTCGCAGGATTTGAGGAACGTCTGCAGCGCCGTGAGATGATCGTCGCTGTCCCAGCCCGGAAGGTCGGCAAACGTAATGGGCTCGAGCTTCGCATCGGATGGCTTCGCCGACGCTGGCGGCTCTTGCGATGGCGTGGAAGGGGCGTCTTTGCTCATGGCGGCCGGTGCAGCACCCAGCTGCTGCGGTTGTTTCGCGGCGGGGTTCGCAATCGCGGCACTGGCGCAGACGATCGCGGCAATGGTGGATAGCACCCGCCAACACCCAGCAGCCAGGGCGCGATTGCCTGCCATCCTCGCTTACACTTTCCCCCGAGCTCTACGCTACCGGCCGCTTTGCGCGCGGCTAGATCATCTCCGTTCACGCGCCCCCCGGCACGCGCAATAAAAGGCATCAAGCCGGCGACTGCGTGGCGATGAGCCACCAGTTGGGATTGCTCCGCGCCTTCGGGCTCGAGATGTCGCGGCTGAAGGTCCAGATGTCGGTCACTTCTTTGATCTTCTGCGGATCGCCACCGATGATCGCGCCAGCCTTGTCGCGCGTCGCCGAGATCAGCTCGCTGACGAACCGCACCGTGATCGATGCCCGACCGCTCTTCACCTCCGATTCGAGGATGTCGGCCTTCTCGATTCCGACGAAGCTCTGGTCGACCTGCTCCCCGCGCGTTTCACGCTCGCTGATAGCCCGCGTGAAGCCTTCATAGACGGGCCGGTCGAGGAGATCGCGCAGCAGCTTGCGGTTGCCCTCGGCGAACGCCGTCACGATCATCTCGTAAGCCTGCTTGGCACCACGGATGAATGTGTCCGGATCGAATGCCGGATCGAGCCGGGCGATATCGAGCAGGCCTCCACGCGCTGCCGGCTCCACGCCCGGATAAGTTTTGATGCGCTCCTCGGCATCGGCCTCCGCCACCTCGGTGGCTGGCGGAGCCGCAACTGTGTCGCGCTCGCGACGCGGCATGGCGACGACATTGTCGCCGGAGGCAGAGGCAGCCTCCTGGCGTGCTCGCTCGGTGCGATATCGCTCGACCCGAGCCTCCTCGTCACCCGTACGGCGCCCGAGGACGCTCCTCAGCTTCAAGATCACGACCACCGCGACGATGAGCGAGATTAGGGTGAAGAGATCGATCTTCTCCATGGACGGCTGCCTTCCTGGCAATCAACAGCGTGACTGGATACGACAGCAATATATGATCGCGTCTTAATCCCGGCCCAAGGGGAGCGAGGGGCCTCTGATCCGATCCGCCATCTAAGGTGTTACGATTGTGCTCCCTGCAAGGTAAGGCACAAATGCTGCAATGCCAACCCGATTGCGGGCTGGTATCCGATGGCCCGATGCCCTGCTTCGGGCATGCTCAACAACCTGCTAGTGCGGGATGAACAGCCGAAAATGATGTCGCCCTTCCGCATTGTCCTGCCGTTGCTGCTCCTCGGCTTCCCCCTGCTCGAGATCGCCGTGCTGATCGAGGTCGGCGAGGCCATCGGTTTCTGGCCCACGCTAGGCTTGCTTGCTCTGTCGGCCTTCGCCGGGATGCTGATCATCCGCCGGCAGGGCATGTCCATGGTCGGCCGCATGTTCGACACAATCGGCCAGGGCGGCCTCGCCTTCGTGTCCATGGTCAATGGCTATTTCGTTATCCTGGCCGGCTGTCTGCTCATCATCCCCGGATTCATCACCGATGCGCTGGGTCTCGCTCTGTTGGTGCCCCCGCTGCGACAGCTCTTCCTTGGCGCGCTGCTCCCCGGCTTCGCCGATGCGCGTCGCGACGACCGCGCCGGCCGCAGCCGGACCGACGATGGCTCCGGGCCGCAGCAGCCGATCATCATCGATGGCACCTACGAGCGCATTGACGAGAACGATCCCCGGCATTAGGCGCAAATTCGCCTGACCCAGACGAGCGAGATTGTCGCAGCGCAGCCCGCGTGTTAGCTAGCCGCCACGATCGCAACCCTTTGCATGGAATCTTTCGATGGCCACCTCCAACAACGGCAATGGCAACGGCAAACCAGGCGACGCCGCTCCGGCAGCCGCGCCGCCGCTGCAGGTGAAGGTCGTGGCCCAGTACATCAAGGATCTCTCGTTCGAGAATCCGAACATCGAGAAGATCATCAAGGACCCCGGCGACCAGCCGAACCTGCAGCTCTCGATCAACGTCGGTGCGAAGGGGATCGGCCCCTCTCTCTATGAGAGCGCTATCGACTTCAACGCCCACGCGACCAACAAGCACGGCGAGATCTACCAGCTCGAGCTTGTCTATGCTGGCCTGTTCCGCATCGAGAACATCCCTGAGAAGGCGCTTGAGCCGTTCCTGCTCGTTAACTGCCCCTCGATCCTGTTCCCGTTCGTGCGCCGCCTCGCTGCCGACCTGACGCGCGAGGGCGGCTTTCCGCCGCTGCTGCTCGACCCGTTCGACTTCGCGTCGCTGTACCTGCGCCGCCAGCAGGAGCTCCAGGCGCAGGCTGCTGCCGCGCCGAAGAACTGAGCCACCGCGACTTGTCATCCCGGAAGCGGCGAGCAACGCGAGCCACTATCCGGGACCCAGCACAAGGCGTGGCTCAGCCCCATATGGAGGAGCTACGCTCTCGCCTCCTGGAATGACAGGCTGATTATCCGGCGGGGACGAGGAAGCGGCGCCAGATGGCTTTATCGCCAAGCGACTCGACGAACGTCGCGTGTGCGGATTCTGTCTCGACAGTCACACGCGACGGCAACGGCGTCGGCCGCCGCTGCGCATTGCCCCGCTGCAGCGGCGCGATCTCGCCGCCGAGTGGACCGGTCGAACCTACGTTGAGCTCGACGAACGCGGCCTGCCGCGCCCCGAGCAGCTCGATGTAGACCTCGGCCAATAGCAGCGAGTCGACGAGCGCCCCGTGCTTCGTGCGCTTCGTATTGTCGATGCCGTAGCGCTTGCACAGCGCGTCGAGATTGTTCGGCCCTGCCGGATGCCGGCGCTTTGCCAGCTGCAGCGTGCATGTCACCCGATCCATCGCGATCGGCCCGAGCGCCAGGCGGGCCAGCTCGAAGTTCAGAAATCCGATGTCGAACGCCGCATTGTGGATGACGAGCCCGTCATCGGCGATGAAGTCGAGAAAGTCCCGCGCCACCTCGCCGAACTTCGGCTTGTCCTTGAGGAAATCGGTCGAGATCCCGTGCACCCGCTCTGCTTCGGCCGGCACCTCGCGCTCGGGATTGATGAAGCAGTGGTACTCGCGCCCCGAAGGAATTCGGTTGATCAGCTCGATGCAGCCGATCTCGATCAGCCGGTCGCCCTTTTGCGGGTCGAGGCCGGTAGTTTCCGTATCGAGGATGATCTCGCGCATCTCTCCTCGACGCCGCGATTCGCGCCCGAAGGTCAAGCCCACTCGCGGGCAAACGCCTGCCCCGACCATGTCTGCAGCGCGGCGATGATTCTATCGAGGTGCGCCTGGCTCGCCTCGATCCCATTGCCAGTATCGACCACGAAATCGGCCTTAGCGCGCTTCTCGGCGTCCGGCATCTGGCGCGCAATGAGGCTGTCGAGCTTCTCCTTGGTCATGCCCGGCCGTTTCAGCATCCGCTCACGTTGGATCTCGGCCGGCGCCGACATCACGATCACGGCGTCGACGAGCTTGTCCGCACCCACCTCCAACAAGAGCGGAATCTCAAGCACGGCAATCTGCGTGCCCCGCCGCGCCTCGGCGCGCAGGAACGACCGCTCGGCTTCGCGCACGCTCGGATGCACGATCGCCTCCAGCTCCCGCAAGCGCTCCGGATGTGCGATGAGCGCCGCGCTGAGCCTCGCGCGATCGACCCCGTCCTGCGTCGTCGTTCCCGGAAAGGCCCGCTCGATTCGCTCCACAACCTTTCCACGGGCATAGAGGCGATGCACTTCCGCGTCGGCATCGAACACCGGCAACCCGCGCTCGCGCAGATACGCAGCGGCTGTGGATTTGCCCATCCCAATCGAGCCCGTCAAGCCGACAATCAGCATCCTACCCCTCGATGTCGGCGACCAGCATTGCGCGCAACTCGTCCGTCACCTGTGGACGCAGCCCGAACCACTTCTCGAATCCGGGCACTGCTTGATGCAACAGCATCCCCAATCCGTCCACAGTACGAAGACCCTGCGCTTTCGCGTTGGCCAGCAGCTCCGTCTCGAGCGGTACATAGACGATATCGGCGACCACGCAATCCGGGTTGAAGCCGGCGAAATCGATTCCCAGCGTTCCGGCCCCCTTCAGCCCGGCCGCGGTCGTGTTCACCAGAACGCATGCATCGCGCGAGCCCTCGCTGCGCGCGCCCCAGTCGAAAACCTTCACCCGCGGACCGAATGCTTCGGCCAGCTGCTCCGCACGCGCTCTCGTCCTGTTGAAGACACGCACCTCGTCCACGCTCGCCTCGAGGAAGCCGTGGATGATGGCGCGCGCCGCGCCGCCGGCGCCCAGCACCGAGACCGGTCCGTCATGCGCCTTCCAGTCCGGCACGACGTGATCGAGATACGTCATGAAGCCGTAGGTGTCGGTATTCGCCGCGTGCAGCTTTCCACCCTCGATCCACAGCGTGTTCGCCGCTTGCACCGCGCAGGCCGAAGCATCGCGCTCGTCCGCGATGGCATATGCGGTTTCCTTGTGCGGCACCGTCACGTTGCAACCGACGTAGTCTTGCGCCTCGAGCGTGCGCAGAAAACTTGCGACGTCCTCCGGACGCACGGCGACCTTGGTGTAGCTGCCGTCGATGCCGTACTTGCGCAGCCAATAGCCGTGAATGAGAGGCGAGCGCGAATGCTCGATCGGCCAGCCGATGACGCACGCGCGCTTCATGTGGCGACAATTCCCCGCCAGCGCAGCTCAGCGAGCACCGGCAACAGCGGCAGGCCGAGTATCGTGAAATAGTCCCCCTCGATTTGCTCGAAGAGCTGGATGCCGAGACCTTCCAGCTCATAAGCGCCGACCGTCTGCGTCACGCGATCCGCGGCGCGCGTGAGATAGTCGTCGAGAAACCCGTCCGAGAAATCACGCATCGTCAGCCGCGCCGTCGCGACATGCGTGAAGTTCGCCTTTCCTTCCTCCGCGAACGCCACCGCCGAATGCAATTCGTGCGTCCGCCCGCGCAGGCGCTGCAGGGTTTCCCGCGCCGATTCGATGCTCGATGCCTTGCTGAGCAGCTCGTCATCGAGCGCGAGCACCTGGTCCGCCCCGATGATGACCGAGCCCTTCCGCTTGCTGCTTACGTCCTCGGCCTTGGCGATCGCGAGCACCTCGGCGACCTTCTTTGGCCCGATGTGCTTGTCGTCTCGAAACAGCCGCGCGCGAATCGCCGGCTCGTCGACGTCCGCCGCCTGCACGGTGAACGGCACGCCGGCAGCCGCCATCATTTCGCGCCGCGCCCTGCTCCCCGACGCTAGAACGATCTCCCTACCCCTCGCTGACATCTTGGGCCTCTTCCTTCGCGGCGTCGCGATCATGCATTAACTTGAGTATCTGCGCCGCTGATTCCTCCACCGACCGCCGCGTCACGTCGATCACCGGCCAGCCATTCTGCGCGCAGACCTTGCGCGAGTACGCGAGCTCGGCATTGATCCGATCCCGATCGACATAGTCTCCGAGATTTCGATCGGCGAGCATCATCGCGCGATGGCGCCGCACCTCAGCGAGCCGATCGGGGCTGGCGACGAGACAGACGACGAAGGCACGGTGCGGCTTTGTCAGCCGGTCGGGCAGAGGGATAGTCGGCACCAGCGGCAGGTTGGCGGTCTTATAGCCGCGCTGGGCGAGATAGATGCTCGTCGGCGTCTTCGATGTGCGCGAGATGCCGAGCACGATGATGTCGGCATCGTTGAGATCTTCAGGCAGATGCCCGTCGTCGTGCGCCATCGTGAAATTCAACGCGTCGATGCGGCGGAAATAGTCCGCGTCGAGCACGTGCTGTCCGGCAACGGTCGGAGTACGCGGCGCGCCGAGATACCCTTCGAGCACCTGCATGATCGGCTGCAGCACCGCAAGGCACGGTATCTTCAGCTCGGCGCAGCGCCGCTCCAGCTCCTCCGAGAGTTCATGATTGGTGATCGTATAGAGAACGATGCCCGGCGCCTGCTCGATCTCCTGCAGCACGCGCTTCAACTGTCGCGCGGTGCGCACAAGCGGGTGCACGTGCTCGATCGGCCGCACCAGCGCGTACTGCACCGAGGCCGCCTTCGCGATCGTCGTTAGCGTCTCTCCGGTTGAATCCGAGACGAGATGCAAGTGAAAGAAACTCGGCAGATCGCTGCGCATGACGCTCGCCATTCCAGCGGGATGGAGTGTTGATAAAGCGCCCGGTTATCCAGAGGGCCTCTGCAACGCGGCCGCTTGATGCCAGACGCCCGTACTCTCGTCCACGAAGCTTCCCACAGTCGGGCGCATCGGGGACCACCTAACGTGATAAATGCCTCTCCTTGAGGATTTGTCTTTTCTCGAGCGCTCGTCCAGCACCTCTCAACACGGCAGCCCATCGCGTTGCAGCCGCACTCTTGGCGCTAGAGCCTTGATCCTTGAGGCTTCGCGGCCCCTTGTGCCTTCCGGCCCCCTCGAGGCACCAGATCGGCCACCCGGCCTCTGCCCCTGTGCGCCGCGCAAGGATTAGGCTAGGACAACCTACTAATCCTCGGAACCCCCGCGGGTAAGAGAAGAAAAAACAAGAGTCTTAGATTCTGGATTGGTTTAAGTGCAGATGGGTGCACCCGCACACGCCTCCCCTTCCCTGACCGCCCAGCGCAGGCTACTGAGGGTCCTTTCCGGAGAAGCCGTCTGGCCCCCTCCCATCTGGCTGATGCGTCAGGCCGGCCGGTACCTGCCGGAGTACCGAGAGGTACGATCCTCCGTCGACGGCTTCCTCGAGCTCTGCTACACGCCGGCCCTCGCCGCCGAGGTGACCCTGCAGCCCATCCGCCGCTACGGCTTTGACGCGGCGATCTTGTTTTCCGACATCCTCGTCGTGCCCGATGCGCTGGGTCAGAGCGTGCGCTTCCTCGAGGGCGAGGGCCCGCGCCTCGACCCGATCGCCGAGGCGGCCGGGCTCGCGCGCCTCGACCTCAGAGGGACCGGCGCGAAGTTTTCCCGCGTCTACGAGACCGTGCAGCGCCTACGCCAGGACCTGCCTCGCGAGGTAACGCTGATCGGCTTTTGCGGCGCGCCGTGGACCGTTGCGACCTACATGGTCGGCGGCGAAGGCTCTTCCGACCAGGCCGCCGCCCGCATGCTCGCCTACGGCGACCGCGAGACATTTGCGCGTCTCATCGACATCGTCACCGAGGCCTCGATCGAGTATCTCGATGGCCAGGTGCGCGCCGGCGCGGACTGCCTGCAGATCTTCGACAGTTGGGCCGGCAACCTCCCCGATGGGGAATTCGATGCCTGGGTAGTGGCGCCGACCCGTAGAATCGCCGCAGAGCTGAAGCGTCGCCACCCCGACGTGCCGATCATCGGCTTTCCGCGCGGGGCTGGGACCAACGCGGAACGCTACGTCAGGGAAACGGCGGTCGAGGGATTGGGATGCGATACGGCGATGCCATTGCAGCAGATGCGCGCACTCGCCGAGGCGACGGGCGTTGCCGTGCAGGGCAATCTCGATCCTCTGCTGCTGGCCGCCGGCGCCCCAGCGCTCGATGCACGCACACGTGAAACGCTCGACGCCCTGCGAGGGCTGCCCTTCATCTTCAACCTCGGCCACGGCATCGTGCCGCACACGCCGCCCGAGTACGTTGCACACCTCGTCGAGCTTGTCCGCTCCGACGAGCCCGGTCGTTGAGCATGGCTGATCTCTCGCATCGGACCTCGCCTGCTCCGCGCGCCGCGATCGCAATCGTCGTGACGCTGGCCCTGCTCGCCGCGGCCTGGGTTTTCCTCGGCGAGGGAGCCTACCTCTGGGTGAAGGCGGCCCACATCATCGCCGTGATTTCCTGGATGGCCGGCATGCTCTACCTCCCGCGGCTCTTCATCTACCATTGTGACGCGCCGCCCGGCTCGCCGCAGTCCGAGACCTTCAAGGTCATGGAGCACCGGCTGCTGACCGTCATCATCAACCCGGCGATGACGCTGACCTGGGTGCTCGGGCTCTGGCTTGCCTGGCAGGCCGGGTTCTTCACCTCGGGATGGCTGCACGCCAAGCTCGCCCTGGTCATTGCCATGTCGGCCGTGCACGGGTTCTTTTCCGCCTCGGTGCGTCGCTTTGCCAACGATGCCAACACAACCTCTCAGCGCGCCTGGCGCATGTGGAACGAGGTGCCGACCGTCCTCATGATCGTCATTGTCGTCCTCGTGGTCCTGAAGCCGTTCTGACGGAAATCTTTTCGGCCCCGCTTTTCTCTGGCTTTTCCTTCTGCTATACGTGCGTTGAATTCCCATCGACTCGGGGCCGCTCAGGCCTATGAGTTGGTCGCTGACGCCCCACCTCAAGGGGTAAGGCAGACCACCCGTGGCATCTGTCCACGACCCAAGAACCCCCCACCTTCCGGCCGCGGCTCCATCATCCCGCCTCAACCGCCGTGGCCCTCCGGAGCATTCCATGAAGGAAATGAAGCTCGAAGACCTCAAGCTCAAGTCTCCCACGGAGCTTTTGAGCTTTGCGGAAGAGCACGGCGTCGAGAACGGCTCAACCATGCGCAAGCAGGAGCTGATGTTCGCTACGCTGAAGCAGCTCGCTGCCAAGGAGGTCGAAATCGTTGGCACGGGCGTCGTCGAGGTGCTGCAGGACGGCTTCGGCTTCCTGCGCTCTCCTGACGCGAACTATTTGCCGGGTCCCGACGACATTTACGTCTCGCCCTCTCAGATCCGCCGCTTCGCCCTCCGCACCGGCGACACCGTCGAGGGCCAGATCCGCAGCCCCAAGGAAGGCGAGCGCTACTTCGCCCTTCTCAAGGTCTCGAAGATTAACTTCGAGGATCCCGAGGCGACGAAGCACAAGATCAACTTCGACAACCTGACGCCCCTCTATCCGACGAAGTGGCTCAAGCTCGAGACCGAGGATCCGACCGTCAAGGATCTCTCTCCCCGCGTCATCGACATCGTTGCCCCGCTCGGCAAAGGTCAGCGCGCCCTGATCGTCGCCCCGCCGCGCACTGGTAAGACCGTGCTGCTGCAGAACATCGCCCACTCCATTACTGCCAATCACCCCGAGTGCTACCTCATCGTGCTGCTCATCGACGAGCGCCCGGAAGAGGTGACCGACATGCAGCGCTCGGTGAAGGGCGAGGTCATCTCCTCGACGTTCGACGAGCCGCCGTCCCGCCACGTGCAGGTCTCGGAGATGGTCATCGAGAAGGCCAAGCGTCTCGTCGAGCACAAGCGCGACGTGGTCATCCTCCTCGACTCGATCACCCGCCTGGGGCGCGCCTACAACACCGTCGTGCCGTCCTCCGGCAAGGTGCTGACCGGCGGCGTCGACAGTAACGCCCTGCAGCGGCCGAAGCGCTTCTTCGGTGCCGCCCGCAACATCGAGGAAGGCGGTTCGCTGACCATCATCGCCACTGCGCTGATCGACACCGGCTCGCGCATGGACGAGGTCATCTTCGAAGAGTTCAAGGGCACCGGTAACTCGGAAATCATCCTCGACCGCAAGGTCTCCGACAAGCGCGTGTTCCCGGCGATCGACGTGTCGCGCTCGGGCACCCGCAAGGAGGACCTCCTGGTTCCGAAGGACCAGCTCAAGAAGGTCTACGTCCTGCGCCGCATCTTGAACCCGATGGGCACCATGGACGGCATCGAGTTCCTCATCGACAAGCTGCGCTCGACCAAGACCAACGGCGAGTTCTTCCAGTCTATGAACACCTGAGCGCAAGTGATTCACATGAAACAAAAAGGGCCGCTCAACCGCGGCCCTTTTTCTTTGCGCGAACGGGGTCCGCTCAGAGCTTGATCACGTACTCTTTGCGCGTCGTCTCGATGACCTCCCACGTACCCCTGAAGCCGGGGCGGATGATGAAGCTGTCACCGGCCTTGACCGTGCACGTTTCGCCGCCCTCCTCGGAGATGACCGAGGCGCCCGCTAGGATGTGGCAGAACTCCCATTCATCATAGACGACTTGCCATTTCCCCGGAGTCGACTCCCAGACGCCAGCGAACAGGTTGCCGTCGCGATCTTCGAAGTTCCAGGTGCGGAATTTCGGATTGCCGGAAATGAGCCGGTCGGCCGCCGGGGCGCCGAGCTGTGGCTCCACGGCGGCGAGATCGAACGTCGACAGCTTGGGCGCAGCCATTACTCCGCCGCGTCGACGATGCGGCGCGCCTCCTGCGCCGGCGTCACGGCCTGATCGGCCTTCGGTTTGTAGCGCTCTGGCTCGCCCTGCCCCGGCTTGTAGTAGAGCGGCAGCAGCAGCTGCTCGATGTAGCCTTTCGGGTAGTGCGGCAGCTCGTCGACGCCCAAGTCCTTCGCAGTGATCGGCCGCGACGGCTCTGGCTGGAACGTGCCAAGCATGCGGTCCCAGATCGTCAGCAACAGGCCGAAGTTGCAGTCGCCCTCGGTGCCCCAGTTGACGTGATGCAAGTGGTGAACGCGGCCGATGGAGAGATGCTTCTGCAGGGGGCCGAGCTCGCTATCGACGTTGGAGTGCTGCACGATCAGCGTCACGGTGATGACGAAGCCCAAAACCACCGCAACCGGCACCGGCATGCCGATGATGACCAGCGGCATGTTGCCGATCACCATGTCGATCACCTGGTGCAACGGATGGCGCAGGACGCCGTTGAAGCCGTAGAGCCGGCCGACGCCGTGATGCACCGCGTGCAGCCTCCACATCGGTGCCCACTTGTGGCTGATGTAGTGCATCGCCATGAACGCGAAGTCGGCGAACAAGAACGCCATGATGACCTGCGCCCACATCGGCCACTGGGTCGGCCACAGCCCCTGGAACGGGAACAGCCAGCAGATCACCGGGATAAGCAGCACGCCCACGGTTGCCTGGTACTCGTAGACGACGAGATGCAAGAAGTTGGAGGTGTTGTCCCCGTGCGCCTCGTGATCGTTCCAGTCGTCGAAGAACGGTGCGATCTTCTCGGCCGCGAACGCCGTCGTATAGGCGACGACGAGCAGCGGGATCATCAAGAGGTAGGCCCACGTGTGCCCCTGCGCGACGACCAGCTCCGCCACGACCCAATAGGCGATGCTCGTCAAGCCGAACATCATGAAAGGGGCGTATCCGTAGCGCACGATCGTGCGTAGAGCTGTCATTAGGCGGGTCTCCGAATAGCGGCGTCACAAGAGCAGTGGCAACGCAACCATCCATCCGCAGGCAAGTTCCGATCCGACATCGCCGACGGCACCGGACGATGCGAGACCTGCATCAGGATGACACCTCACGCGTGTTGAGCTTGTTTACAAACTTCGTTGTTCTTTCAGCACCCGGGCGAGCTCAGCGGATTCCGTCAGGGGCAGCGAGCACTGGGGCCCGTGGCACGCGTAAGCTGTCGCATGCTGGTTAACAGCGTTCTTATCGCGAAGGCCCGGCAGTCCAGCACCGCTCGCGACGTTGTTCAAAGCGTACTGGAGTGCGCCCGGCAAAGAAATACTTCTAATGACCCTCATCAGTTCTTCACCGCCGGTAAGATGTTGGCCCGCAACCACAATGTATTGCGGAGCCAGCAGATCGTATATGCTCGCGAGGAGCCCTGTATGTGCGACAATGTTGCGCCCCACGTTGGGCGCGAATGCCGCCTGCAGCGCCGCCGCACGGTCGAGGTAACGAACATCGCCGCTCAAGGTTGCGAGGACAATTAGATTGCTGAGCATGATCGCATTTGCGTTGGGCGTCGCATCGTCGCTTCCCGGCCTCAGACGCACGATCACATCGCTCGTGTCGTCGGCAGAGGTTGCATATCCGCCCTCGCCTTCAACCCAATAGTGCTGATCGAGAACCTTGAGCCACCCGATCGCCTGATCGAAGTAGCGCTGATCGGTCGTAGCCTCGAATAGGCGCAGCGCACCCCAGATCATGTTGGCGTAGTCGCTCGCCGTTGCCGGCGCCTTCGCCTGTCCGTCGCGAAAGCTGTGATAGAGCCTGCCGTCACGACTCATGCTTGTCGCGACGAAATCGAACGCGCGCTTCGCGAGGTCGAGCCAACGCGGCTCGTCGAAAACCAACGACGCGCGCGCCAAAGCTGCGATCATCAGACCATTCCAGTCGGCAAGCACCTTGTCGTCCCAGCCCGGGCGCACGCGCTTGTCGCGTTCTGCCAGCAGCTTCGCGCGCAGCGTCGCAAGGCGCGCCTCCTCGCCGTCGCTGGGCAGCGGCAGATGATTCAGCCGGTTGAGGATGTTTCGGTGTTCGAAGTTCCCCTCCGCCGTAATGTCGTAGACTCGCGCGAAATGTTCGCCGTCCTCCTTGCCGAGCACGCGCAGAATCTCGTCCAGCGACCAGACGTAGAACTTGCCTTCCTCGCCTTCCGAGTCGGCATCGAGCGAAGCAGCAAAGCCGCCGCCGTCCGCGATCATCTCGCGCTCCAGCCACCGCACCGTCTCGGCGACCCGTTTCCGGTAGAGCTGCGACTGCGTCTCGCGATAGACCTCCGTCATCAGGTCGATCAGCAGCGCATTGTCGTAGAGCATCTTCTCGAAGTGCGGCACCAGCCAGTATTCGTCGACCGAGTAGCGCGCGAACCCTCCGCCGAGGTGGTCGTAGATGCCGCCCTGGCAGATGTTGTCGAGCGTGCGGATCACGGCATCGCGCGCCGGCGCGTGGTCATAGCGAATGCCGCCGCGCCAAAGCATCCAGAAGAAGCTCCACTGCGGAAACTTCGGCGCGCCCTGCATGCCGCCGTGCTCCATGTCGACGGCCGGCACCATCCGCAGCGTCAGGTCCCTCAGCAGACGGTCGTCGATGACGGGCGCCGCCGCCGATTGGCTTCTCTGCTGCAGCGCTTCCGTCAGTCCGAGCGCGCTATCCGCGACCTTCTGCGGCTCCTCGCGGAACACCGCAGCGACACGCTTCAGCACATCGACGAAGGCTGGGCGACCAAAGCGCGGAGCATTTGGAAAGTAGGTACCGCCCCATACCGGGCGCCCATCGCTGTCGAGGAACATCGTCAGCGGCCAGCCGCCCTGCTGCCCGAGGGCATGCAGCGCACCCATGTAGATGGCATCGATGTCGGGCCGCTCCTCGCGATCGACCTTGATGTTGACGAACAGCTCGTTCATCACCGCCGCCGTTACTTCGTCCTCGAAGCTCTCGTGCGCCATCACGTGGCACCAGTGGCAGGCGGCATACCCCACCGACAATAGGATCGGCTTTCCAGTGCGCTTTGCTTCGGCCAACGCCTCGGGTCCCCATGCCCACCAGTGGACGGGGTTGTCTTTGTGCTGCAGGAGATAGGGGCTCGTCTCTTTGCCGAGGCGGTTCTCGCTCATGACGATCCCATGGCTGCTATCATTGACGCGACGCCAGCCGTTATCAGCGGACGCTTGCGCAACGCTATCGCGGTCGTCGGCCGTCACCCGCCAAAGCGGCTTGGCGCTAACATGGTGCCTTAACGCGCCAGCTGCTAGTTCGAGCCATGGCCGAGCCAACCACAATCTTTGCCCTTTCGACCGCTCCGGGCCGCGCCGGCGTAGCGGTCGTGCGCATCAGCGGGCCCCACGCCGGCGCGGTCGTCGACGCGATGGCCTCTCCAAGGCCGGAAAACCGCTACGCTGCCCTGCGCCGCATTCGCGATCCAGAATCAGGCGAACTCATTGACGAGGCATTGGTGCTTTGGCTCGCCGGCCCGCGCACAGAGACCGGTGAGGACATGGCGGAGCTGCACCTGCACGGCAGCGCTGCTGTAATCAAAGCCATACTCGGCGCCTTGGGGCGGCTGCCTCACTGCCGGCTCGCAGAGCCCGGCGAGTTCGCGCGCCGCGGGTTCGAGCACGGCAAGCTCGACCTGGCTCAAGTCGAAGGTCTAGCTGACCTCATCGATGCCGAGACCGACGCGCAGCGCCATCAGGCGCTGGCGCAAATGCGCGGGTCCCTGTCGGATCTCTACGAAGGCTGGCGCCGCGACCTCCTCGAGGCGAGCGCTCTCATGGAGGCGGCGATCGACTTCAGCGATGAAGGCGATGTCGCGGCCGATGCCGTCGAGCGCGCTTCCGGCATAGTTCGCGAGCTGCGCGAGGAGGTCGCCGCCCACCTCGACGACCACCACCGCGGCGAGATCTTACGCGACGGCTTCCGCGTCGTGCTGGCAGGCCCCCCAAATGCCGGCAAATCGAGCCTTCTGAACGCTCTCGCGCTGAGGGAGGCTGCCATCGTCTCGGAGGAGGAGGGCACCACGAGAGACGCCATCGAGGTGCGCCTCGATCTGGATGGTCTACCGGTCATCGTCACCGATACAGCAGGTATCCGCGAAGCCTCCGGTCCCGTCGAAAAGGAAGGCATCCGCCGCGCGCTAACGCACGCTCGAGAGGCCGACCTTGTTCTGTGGCTAAATGACTCGGCGGCACCGGCCGTCCCGCCCCCGCCGGACCTAGTGGCCCGCGGGGATAGGTCTTTCATTCCCGTCGCAACGAAAATAGACATCCCCGGTGCATCGACCCATGGCGCAACTCTTGCCGTATCGGCGCACACGCGCGCCGGCTTCGACGCGCTCGTCGGCCGTATCGCCGAGCTGGCCCGCGAACGCATTGGCAGCCCCAACTCGCCCGCCATCACGCGGGAGCGTTATCGGCACCAGCTCATGAACTGCATGAACGCACTTCATGCGTACATGACCTCGCCTTTGACCGAACATGAGATGCGCGCCGAGGACCTCCGCATTGCTGCTCAGGCGCTGGGCCGCATCACAGGACGCTTCGATGTCGAGGACGTTCTGGGCGAGATCTTCGGCCGCTTCTGCATCGGCAAATGAGCCGATGATTCACGTGAAACATTCCGTTAACCACTCTGATTCGGCGGGGCACTGATTCACGTGAAACATCTTGTTAACCGCCCGCCCCGTGATTCGGATTTGCGCGTTCGTGTTTCACGTGAAACGATTCGTTAATCCCCGCGGCCTGATTCACGTGAAACAGTTTGTTAACCACCCGCAGGAGCTTTGATTCGCCCCCCCTGCGCCGTATAGGTTGGGCGCCTGGACCCCCGGATTCTCGCGATGCGTGCCTCGGACTTTGACGTGATTGTTGTCGGCGGTGGCCATGCCGGCTGCGAGGGAGCAGCCGCGGCCGCCCGCATGGGCGCCCGCACGGCACTCGTCACCCACACCTTCGCCACCGTCGGCGAGATGTCCTGCAATCCCGCCATCGGCGGCCTCGGTAAGGGCCATCTCGTCCGCGAGGTCGACGCCTTCGACGGCCTGATGGGCCGCGTTGCCGACGCCGCCGGTATCCAGTTTCGCTTGCTAAACCGCTCTAAGGGGCCGGCTGTACAGGGCCCGCGCGCGCAGGCCGACCGCAAGCTCTATCGCGAGGCCATGCAGGCCGCGATCCGCGCCACGGCCAATCTCGAGGTCGTCGAGGGCGACGTCGAGGATCTAATCGTTGCCAATGGCCGAGTCTGCGGCGTCATGACGGGCGACGGCCGCAAGCTTTCTGCCGGCGCCGTCGTGCTGACCACGGGCACCTTTCTCAACGGCCTGATCCATCTGGGCGAGCAGAAGATCCCCGCCGGCCGCGCCGGCGAGGCCCCGGCCCTGAGACTGTCCGAGCGCCTTTACGGCCTCGGCTTGCAGCTTGGCCGGCTCAAGACGGGCACCCCGGCCCGCCTCTCAAAGGCTTCGATCGATTGGGATTCCCTCGAGCAGCAGGCCGCCGACGATCCGCCGGTCCCGTTTTCCTTCCTAACCGATCGCATCGCCACGCCGCAGGTCACCTGCGCAATCACGCGCACTACCGAGGCGGCCCACGCCATTATCCGCGCCAACCTCGGCCGCTCGGCCATGTATTCCGGGCAGATCTCTTCGACAGGCCCGCGCTACTGCCCCTCGATCGAGGACAAGGTCGTCCGCTTCGCCAGCCGCGAGACGCACCAGGTGTTCCTCGAGCCCGAGGGCCTCGACGACGACACTGTGTACCCGAACGGCATCTCGACCTCGCTCCCGGCCGACGTGCAGGAAGCCTTCATTCGCACCATGCCGGGCCTCGAAAACGCGGTCATCAAACGCCCCGGCTACGCCATTGAATACGACTACGTCGACCCGCGCGAGCTGTCGGCCGAATTGCATGTTAAGCGCTTGCCAGGCCTGTTTCTCGCAGGCCAGATCAACGGCACGACCGGCTACGAGGAGGCGGCGGCGCAGGGCCTGGCCGCGGGCATCAATGCCGCGCTGCTCGCGGGCGGCCGCGATCCGGACTTCGTCGTTTCACGCGCCGACGGCTATCTCGGCGTCATGATCGACGACCTCGTGACTCGTGGCGTCACCGAGCCATATCGCATGTTCACCTCGCGCGCCGAGTATCGCCTTCGCCTCCGCGCTGACAACGCGGATCAGCGCTTGACAAGGCTTGGCCTCGAAGTCGGATGTGTTGGTTCGGCAAGGCAAGCGGCCTTTGAGGCGAAGTCCGCGGCTTTGAGCGCTGCGACCGTGCTTCTCCGCAGCTTGTCGCTGACGCCGTCGGAAGCCGGCCGACACGGCCTCGAGGTCAACCGCGATGGGCGCCGCCGCACGGCTTTCGAGCTCTTGGCCCTTCCCGGCGTCGACCTCGCGCGCCTTTCCGCCGTCTGGCCCGAGATCGGAGCCCTGACACCGGCCATCGCCGAGCAGGTCGCCGTCGATGCCCGCTACGCCGCCTACGTCGAGCGCCAAGAGCTCGACGTCGCCGCGCTACGCCGCGACGAGGCCCTGGCTATCCCGGCCGGGTTCGACTTTGGCGGGCTGCCGGGCCTCTCAACTGAGGTGCGTCAGAAGCTCGACAAGCACCGCCCCGGCACCATCGCCCAGGCGGCCCGCATCGACGGCATAACACCGGCCGCCCTATTGCTGCTGCTAGCCCAGTTGAAGGCCACCCCCGCTCGGAAGACCGCCTGATGGGCACCGCCGCCATCGCCGAGATCCAGGGCCCGGACGACTTCGCCCGGGTGTTCGGCGTTTCACGTGAAACCGTTGATAAACTCGTGGTTTACGAGGCGGTGCTGCGTCAGTGGCAGAAGACCATCAACCTCGTGGCCCCGAGCACGCTCGACCAAATCTGGTCCCGCCATTTCGCCGATTCCGCCCAGCTTCTCGCCCTCGCGCCACCCGATGCCAAGCGCTGGCTCGACCTCGGCTCCGGCGCAGGATTCCCCGGTCTCGTGCTGGCGATAATGCTCGCCGGCCGCAACGGAGCTAGAGTGACCCTCGTCGAGAGCGACACCCGCAAGGCGGCATTTCTCGCCGAGGTCGCCCGCCGCACAGGAGCATCTGTGGACATCCGGGCCGAGCGAATCGAAAAGATCGCGACTCAAACTAAGCTTGGACCCGTCGACGTGATCACCGCACGCGCGTTGGCACCCTTGCCGCGTCTCCTCGATCTGGCGGCTCCGGCCTTCTCGCCTCAGACGATGGGGCTGTTCCTGAAGGGCCGCGAGGCCGAAGCCGAGGTCGATGCGGCCAGGGAGCGGTGGGCATTCGAATGCACACTGCAGCCCAGCCTGTCAGACGCCGGTGGTCGAATCGTCATAGTCCGCGCGTTGCAGGCAGGAATGGAGGGTCAACGGCGATGAGCGCTACGAGACCCGGGGAAGCCCGGACGCTGGCGATTGCCAACCAGAAGGGCGGCGTCGGCAAGACGACCACCGCCATCAATCTCGGCACTGCGCTTGCCTCGATCGGCGAGCGCGTGTTGGTCATAGATCTCGACCCGCAGGGCAACGCATCGACGGGCCTCGGCATCGACATCGAAGCACGCCCGCGCACGTCCTACGACGTCTTGACCGGCGGCGCCGGCCTCATCGAGTGCTCGCTGCCGACGGCGGTGCCGGGGCTCTACGTCGTTCCGGCCAATAACGATCTCGTCGGCATCGAGTCGGAGCTGACGGATTCGAACCGTCCCTTCCGGCTGCGTGATGCTGTGTCGGCGCTAGGCGCGCGCCAGCGCGGGCTGCCTGACGATCAGCGCTTCAACTACATCCTCATCGACTGCCCGCCTTCTCTCAATCTTCTTACGCTGAATGCGCTGTCGGCCGCCAACGCGGTGCTCGTGCCTGTGCAGTGCGAGTTCTTCGCCCTCGAAGGCATTTCGCAGCTCAAGGAATCGATCGATCAGATCCGCGCGACGCTCAATCCGTCGCTGGAGATCCAGGGCGTCGTGCTGACCATGCACGACGCGCGGACCTCGCTCTCCAAGGAAGTCGCCGAGAACGTACGCGCCTTCTTCGGCCCCAAGGTCTACGAGACGATCATTCCGCGCAATACGCGCGTCGCTGAGGCGCCGTCCCACGGCAAGCCTATTCTGCTCTACGATTTCGACTGCGCCGGCAGCCAAGCCTACATCAAGCTCGCCACCGAGATTATCGAGCGCGAGCGCCGTAACCAGGCGGCCTGAGTCTAACGCCCACGAGGGACCATGAACGCACCATTGCAGAAGAGCCGCCTCGGACGCGGACTTGCCTCGTTGATCGGCGAGCCGACGCAGAGCGGGCGCCCGCATCTTCCCCCCGAGGGCGAGCAGCGCATGGTGCCGACCGCCGATGTGCGGCCGAGCAAGCTCAACCCGCGCAAGGACTTCCGGGACGAGGATCTTGCCGAGCTGGCCGAGTCGATCCGCTCCAAGGGTCTCGTGCAGCCGATCATTGTGCGCCCGGCCGAAGGCGGCGGCTACGAGATCGTCGCCGGCGAGCGCCGCTGGCGCGCGGCCCAGAAGGCCGGCCTGCACACGGTTCCGGTCATCGCCCGCGACCTCGACGACAAGGAGGTTCTCGAGCTCGCGATCATCGAGAACGTCCAGCGCGCCGACCTCAACGCCATCGAAGAGGCGGCTGGTTACCGCGAGCTGATCGAGCGCTTCGACTACAGCCAGGAGCAGCTCTCCGAGATCATCGGCAAGTCGCGCAGCCACGTCGCCAACACGTTGCGGCTCCTGAAGCTGCCCGAGGGCGTGCAGACCATGGTGCAGGACGGCCGCCTCACCGCCGGCCACGCCCGTGCTCTGATCGGCCGCGACGACGCCGAGACCCTGGCGCAGCGCATTCTCGACCAGAGCCTCAATGTGCGCGAGGTCGAGGCGATGGTGCAGGCCGGCGAGGTTCCGCCGGGCGGGCCCATTTCGCGCACCCCGCGCGAGAAGGACCCCGATACCAAGGCATTTGAGAAGGATCTGTCGAATACGCTTGGCCTCAAAGTCGAGATCAAGCGCGGTTCCGGCGAGAGCGGTAACCTCGTCATCAAGTTCGGCAACTTCGACCAGCTCGACTACATCCGCCAGCGCCTCGGCGGCTGACCTCCGGCTTGACGCAGGGGGCCTGTTGCTGCATCAGCCGATCGCAACAAGTCCTTGCGTCCGTTGAGGTTTGCTCCATGAGGCCCGTATGAGCGACGTGCTCCTGCAACTTGCGGCCACCATCCGCGCCCGCCGTGAGGCCGCGCCCGATAGCTCCTATACGCGCCAGTTGCTCGATGCTGGCCCAACCCGCTGTGCCAAGAAGCTCGGCGAGGAAGCCGTCGAAACCGTGATCGCCGGCGTCGGCGAGTCCGACGAAGCTCTAAAGGCGGAAGCCGCCGATCTGCTTTATCATCTGCTCGTCTTGCTCGAGAGCCGCCGCGTTGACCTTGCCGATGTCTTGGCGGTCCTCGACAAGCGCGTCGGAACGTCCGGCCTCAAAGAAAAGGCCGAACGTACTAAGCAGTGATAGAATAAGAACAATCTGGCCGTCGCGCGGGCCCTGATGTCAGACCGGGCAAACTTGCAGTATTCCCCCTATCGCGTCTTCGACCGCGAGGAGTGGGCTCGCCTGCGCGCCGACACGCCGATGACCCTCAAAGAGAGCGAGCTCGAGCAGCTTTCGGGTCTCATCGAGGAGCTCTCGGTCGAGGAGGTCGAGCAGATCTACCTGCCGATGTCGCGCCTCCTCAATCTCTATGTCGCGGCCGCCCAGCAGCTCGATTCCGTCTCCTCGAAGTTCCTCGGCCGCAGCGACGGCAAGGTGCCCTTCATCATCGGCGTTGGCGGGTCTGTTGCTGTCGGCAAGAGCACCACGGCACGCGTCCTGAAGGCGTTGCTGGCTCGCTGGCCTGATCATCCGCGCGTCGAGATGCTGACGACCGACGGCTTCCTGTGGCCCAACGCCGAGCTCGAGCGCCGGCAGATCATGGATCGCAAGGGCTTCCCGGAGAGCTTCGACACGGCGCGGCTTCTAAACTTCCTTGCCAACGTGAAGTCGGGCGTGAAGCGCGTCGAGGCACCGGTCTACTCGCACTTCCACTACGACATCCTCCCCGATCAGAAGGTCGTCATCGAGAGCCCCGACATTCTTATCGTCGAAGGCCTCAACGTCCTGCAGCCGGCGCGCTTGCCGCGCGACGGCGAGGCCATTCCGTTCGTGTCAGACTTCTTCGACTTTTCGATCTACCTCGACGCCGATCCCGAGGTGATCGGCGAGTGGTACGTCGCGCGCTTCATGCGCCTGCGCACCACGGCCTTCCGCGATCCCGCCGCCTACTTCCACCAGTACGCCAGCCTGTCGCCCGACGCAGCGGTCGCGCGCGCCAGAGAGATCTGGCGCACGATCAACTTGAAGAACCTCGAGGAGAACATCCTCCCGACGCGCCCCCGCGCCCGCCTTATCCTGCGCAAGGCCGCCGACCACCACGTCGAGCAGGTGGCCCTGCGCAAGCTGTGAGGCGCAAAAAAAGGGCCGCCTTGGGGAGGCGGCCCGTCAAGTGACGCGCTCTAGCTCTAGGTTCAAGTGCAGGAGGTGCCGCTCAATGAGTGCGCGGCGTCAGCGGTTTTCGTGGGCTGTAGACAGCCACGAGAAATGCGCCGACTGCGAGCTGAGCTCGCACGGCGCCATCGACCGCTGGGTGTTGCAGCCAGTGCCGGGCCAGCACTGCTTGCTGCTCGATCGCCGTCGTCAGCGCCCGAAGCCCAAGGTCGAACAAGATTGCGGGCAGCGGCGGCTGCAACGCTACGTGGGCGGGTTCGACGGCGATATCGTTGTCCGGTAGGGGCATCGCCGCGTCCGGAGAATTCGTGCGGACGCCGGCAATCTGCCTTCTAGCCGCAATGCGACCGAGGGTTCGTCCGGTATGTCCATTGGAGCGAAAGCTATGGCGCGCGTTCGCCATCAGCCGCGCCTGGTCCATGCGGAACTTGTCACGCAGCCGGCGGATGGCAGAGGGGTCCTCGACGCCGAGCGAGCGGATGGCGGTGGTGGGCTTTAGTCCAGGGTTGGCAGCGAGGAGAGCGGCGATGCTCTCCAGCTGGCGGCTGTCGTCGAGGCCACTGCCTCTCGGACGCCCATAACGCGGCTGCATGGTCGGCATGCACTCGGTCCCCATGACCTTCAATCGACCCTCGAATCGGCTCGAATCGTTGAAGGGATTATGTTGGCCGATCAGTGCGTTGCCAGGGAGAATAAATGCCTTGTAGTAGCTAGCCGGTGCAATCAGTAGTTATTGTGGCGCAATTGCACCCTCGCTTTGCATCGCGAACCATGGCGACCACGGAGGATCAGGGCTCAGCGTGCGAGCAGCCCTTCCTGCTGCGCAATGGCCGACAGAGGCCGCTCCGGGCGCGCGCCGATATGGCTGATCACCTCGGCCGCGGCGAGGCTTCCGAGCCGCCCGCAGTCGGCGAGGTTGAGGTTGCGCGTGTACCCGTAGAGGAAGCCTGCAGCATAGAGATCGCCGGCGCCGGTCGCATCGACGACCTTGTCGACGCGCACAGGGCGCACCTGCACCGTCTCGTTGGCGGTCACGATCAGCGAGCCCGCCTCCGAGCGCGTCAGAACCGCGAGCTCGCACTCGCCGCGCACCGCCGACACGGCTTCGTCGAAGCTGTTCACTTCATAGAGGGCGGTGATCTCCTTCTCGTTCGCGAATAGGATGTCGGTCCCGGTTTTGACCAGCTTGCGGAAGTCGGGCCGGTGACGATCGACGCAGAACGCGTCCGACAGCGACAGCGCTGTCTTGCGGCCGGCCTTGGTGGCGATCTCCGACGCCGCATAGTACGCCGCCTTCGCCTCGGGTTTGTCGAACAGGTAACCCTCAAGATAGGTGACCTTCGCCGCCGCTATCATCGCCGCGTCCACCTCGCGTGTGCCGAGCTCCGTGCTCGCGCCGAGGAAGGTGTTCATGGTGCGCTCCCCATCCGGCGTGACGAGGATGAGGCATACCGCCGTCGGCAGGCCGCTGGTCGCGGGACCTGTCTCGAAGGCAACACCGGCCGAGCGGATGTCGTGCCAGAACACCTTGCCGAACTGGTCGTCGGCGACGCGGCCGATGAACGCCCCGCGTCCGCCGAATGAGGCAAGGCCGGCTATGGTGTTGGCCGCCGATCCGCCGGAACGCTCGATCGAGGGGCCCATCAGGCCATAGAGTCGATCGGCCTCGCCGGCATCGATCAGCCGCATGAAGCCTTTGGCGAGGTCATGCTTCGACAGGAAACCGTCGTCGCACCTGCCGATGATGTCGACGATCGCATTGCCGATGCCGACAACGTCGTAGCGCGTCTCTTGCCCCGTCACTTGCATAGAGCCCCCGATCCAAGAATGGGCGCACTATAGGCAGCGATCCGCTCCCGACAAGTCGCCACGCCGACGCCAGGGAATTAAGCCGCCCCGGGAGGTTAACTCGCACCCCGGGCGCCCTTGGGGCGCGCCGCACCCGCCACGGCGATGAGCAGCTCCTCGGCGATCGCCTCCTCGAGCGGGGAATTTAGCCGCGCCGCCTTGGCGGCCTCTGCCGTTAGCGCCAGCGCCTGGGACAGCCGTGGCGACGTCCACATGCGGCACTGTAGGGATAGGGCATCCTTCTGTTTGAAGTGCACCGGCGGCCGCTGCTGACGGATGACCTCCTCGAACGACGTGCCCGCGTCGAGATCGGTGCGGATCCGGTGCAGCCTCTGCAGCGAGCGCTGCAGCGCCAGGATGATCATCTGCGCGCTTTCGCCGGCCGCAATGGCGCGCGAGAACTCGGCGACCGCCTGCGGTGCATCGCCCGAGGCAGCCGCATTGAGGGCTCTGTCGATGGCGAGCTCCGAGGCATCGCCGACGATCGCCTCGATATCGGAAGCTTCGATCTGCCCTTTGCCGGCCGCATAAAGGGCGAGCTTCTCGATCTCGCCGCGCGACATGGCGCGATCCGCGCCCATGCGGGCGACGAGCAGCTCGCGGGCGTCGGATGTGATGCCGAGCCCATGGGCGGCGAGAACCTCGCGGATGAGGCCCTCGATGTCGGCCGCCTCGTCCGCATAGCAGGCGACTGCCGCCGCCTGGGCTGATTTCTCGAACAGGGAGCGCATGGCATCGGTCGGCTTGAGGTTGCCGGCCTCGATGATGAGCGTCGCTGCCAGCGTGCCACCCTCGAGCAGCGGCTGCAGCGCAGCCGCATTGATGCGCCGCCCCGCCGTTGCCCGGACCACCTTCGAGCCGCCGAACATAGGGATCGTTTGCAGCTCTACGGCGAGCCGGTCTGGATCGCTATCGAGATCGGCGTCGTCGAGGCGCACGATCTCGCCCGCATCGCGCGCGGCGAATATCCCGGCGAGCTTGTGCGCGCGCTCCGCGATGAGCCCGGTGTCGGTGCCGTAGAACAGCACCGCCGGATATTTCGGCCCCGGCGGGCTGAGGAACGAATTCGCCTGATGTGCCTTGATGGCTACCATGATCGCATCTTCCGATCACACCGACTTACTTGCCATCCTGTATATCGGAGGATCATCGGCGCCAACGCCCTATGAGGGTCATCCTCGGGCTTGTCCCGAGGACCCAGAGCGCAGCAATCTCAAATGTCGATGATTGTCCGCAAACGTCGGAGCAAATGAGGTTCGGGTCCTCGGCATAACGCCGACGATGACAATGCGGTGCTCAGGCGGCGCCGGACAGATATGCGGCGATGCGGCCCTTCAGCTCCTCGCCGACCGTCTTCGCCGCGCGATCCTCGGCATCCTGGCGCGCGCGCACGTTGGCGAAAACGCTATCGAAGCGCTGGAACGCGATGCGGCCGTTGCTCTCGCCCTGTAGCGCGACCGAGCGGTCGGTAAGGCGAATGAGGCGGAAGGACGTGTTGAGGTTATAGACGCTGCCGGAGGAGTTGCCGTCCTCCTGCACCAGGGTCGGCGTGATCGACTCGCGGATGACCACCTCGAGCCGGTAGACAGGCTCTTGGGCGTTCCCTCCGCCCGTCGACTGGTAGATCAGCTCGTTGCGCAGCCGCTGGCCGACGCGGCCCGGAATGGGCGCGATCTCCATCTGTGCGAGCTTCTCATTGACGTCAGGGCCGCCGACGATGGCGCTCGACGCATACATCGGACGGAAGCCGGAATCGCCGCAGCCGGCCACGAGCATGGATGCCGCGGCACACGCCAACAAAACCCGGATCGTCCCTCGGCGGCTAGCGTTCAAGCGCCGTCCCCCGTGCTCGGCCTACACGACAACATTCACAATCTTCTGCGGCACGACGATGACCTTCTTGACTGGCCGCCCTTCGAGAGCCCGCTGCACCGGCTCCAGTTGGAGTGCCGCCGCCTCGATTTCCCCGCGATCAGCCGTTCGGGCAATCGTCAATTCGTCCCGCCGCTTACCATTCACCTGTACGGCAATGGTAATCGTATCGTCAACGAGCAACGCCGGATCGGCCTCGGGCCAGGCCTGATTGGCCAAGAGTGTGTTGTATCCGAGCCGCGCCCAGCATTCCTCGGCCAAATGCGGCATCATCGGGCCGATCATCTGCACCAGGAACTCCAGCGCCTCGCGCTGCGCCCAGGCGAAATCTGCCCCCGCTTTCCCCAGGGCAGAGCCGAGAACATTTGCGAACTCGTAGACCTGGGCCACTGCCACGTTGAAGCGTAGCCCCTCGATCGAGCGCGCGACCTGGTCCAGCGCCTTGTGCGCGGCCCGGCGCAGCGCCGTGGCCTCTGGGGTGAAGCTGCCCGGCTTCGGGGCACCCTTCTCTGCCGCCCCCTCGACGCCCTGATCGACCAGGCGCCACACGCGCTGCACGAACCGGCGCGCGCCTTCGACGCCGACGTCGGTGTAGATGACGTCGCGCTCGGGCGGGCTGTCGGAGAGCACGAACCAGCGTGCCACGTCCGCCCCATAGCGCGAGACGAAGTCGTCGAGGTCGACGGTGTTCTTGCGCGACTTCGACATCTTCTCGATCGGCCCGATAGCCGCCGGCTCGCCGGTCGAGATCTCGAACGCCTTGCGCGAATGTCCTTCGCCCTCGACACGCACCTGCGTCGGCTGCAGCCAGCCGCCGTGCCGCGACTTGTACGTCTCGTGCGTGACCATGCCCTGCGTGAACAGCGCCGCGAACGGCTCGCGCACGTTCTGCGAGAGCTTCAGGTTGCCCGTGTCGCACATGGCGCGCGTGAAGAAGCGCGAGTAGAGGAGGTGCAAAATCGCGTGCTCGATGCCGCCGATGTACTGATCGACCGGCATCCAGTAGGCCGCAGCCTCCTTGTCGACCGGCGTCTTGGCGTGCGGAGCCGTGAAGCGGACGAAGTACCAGGACGAGTCGACGAACGTGTCCATGGTGTCCGTCTCGCGCCGGGCTTCGCCGCCGCAAGTTGGGCATTTGACGTGCTTCCACGTCGGGTGCCGGTCGAGCGGATTGCCCGGCTTGTCGAAGGTGGCGTCCTTCGGCAGCTCCACCGGCAGATCCTCTTCCGGTACCGGCACCGTGCCGCACGTCTCGCAGTGGATGACCGGGATCGGGCAGCCCCAATAGCGCTGGCGCGAGATGCCCCAGTCGCGCAGGCGATAGTTCACTTTGCGCTGGCCCACCGGCTTCTTGTTGAGCTTGGCCTTCGCCAGCCGGCTCGCGACCTCCTCGAACGCCTCGCTGGTGCCGAGCCCATCGAGGAATTGCGAGTTGATCATCGTGCCGTCGCCGTCGTAGGCCTTGTCCTTGATGGCGAACGTTGCCGCGTCCTCGCCCGGCGGTAGGATCACCGGCTTGAACGGCAAATCGTATTTGCGCGCGAAATCGAGGTCGCGCTGGTCGCCCGACGGACAGCCGAAGATGGCGCCGGTGCCGTAGTCCATTAGGATGAAGTTCGCAACATAGACCGGCAGCGTCCAGTTCTTGTCGAACGGGTGCACCGCGCGGATGCCCGTGTCGAAGCCCTGCTTCTCCGCTGTCTCGAGATCAGCGACGGACGTGCCCATATGGCGGCACTCCTCGCAGAACTTGGCGAGCGCCGGATTTCTTTCCGCTGCTGCTTTCGCCAGAGGGTGATCAGGCGCCAAAGCAACGAACGCCGCGCCGAACAGCGTGTCGGGCCGCGTCGTATAGACCTCGACCTCGCTCTCGCCCTCGGGAGCGCTCTTCTTGTCGAGCGCGAAACGCACCAGGAGGCCGTCCGAGCGACCGATCCAGTTCGCCTGCATCAGGCGCACCTTCTCCGGCCACTTCTCCAGCGTCTGCAGCGCCTCGAGCAGCTCGTCCGCGTATTCGGTGATGCGGAAGAACCACTGCGTCAGCTCGCGCTGTTCCACCAGCGCGCCCGAGCGCCAGCCGCGGCCGTCGATCACCTGCTCGTTGGCGAGCACGGTGTGATCGACCGGGTCCCAGTTGACCTTTGAGGACTTGCGGTAGGCGAGGCCCTTCTTGAGGAAGTCGAGGAACAGCTTCTGCTGGTGCCGGTAGTATTCCGGCGAGCAGGTGGCGATCTCGCGCGACCAGTCGAGCGAGAAGCCCATCGACTTCAGCTGCCGGCGCATGGTGTCGATATTCTGGTACGTCCACTCCGCCGGATGGACCTTCCGCTCCATGGCGGCGTTCTCCGCCGGCATCCCGAACGCGTCCCAGCCCATGGGGTGCAACACGTTGAAACCCTTGGCACGTTTATAGCGTGCGAAGACGTCGCCCATGGTGTAGTTGCGGGAATGGCCGACGTGGATGCGCCCCGACGGATAGGGGAACATCTCGAGCACGTAGCACTTGGGCCCATCGCCCTTGTTTGAGGCGCGGAAGATGTCGGCCTTGTTCCAGGCCTCCTGCCAGTGCTTCTCGCGTGCAGGCGCGTCGTAGCTTTGGTTGGCCATACGGCGTCGGACTTTCAGGATTTAGCGGCTTTGAGCGGCGTAATGAGCCTTAAAGCACCATTGGGGTCAAGGCGGTCGGATGACACCGGACACTGAGAAGACGGGCGGAGCCGTGGAACGGCTGGCTGAAACGCGGGACCGGGTCGCCGCGGCGGCCAAGGAAGCCGGCCGCGACCCGGCCGATGTCCGCCTCATTGCCGTGTCGAAGACCTTCGATGCCCCTGACATATTGCCCGTGCTGCAGGCCGGGCAGCGCGACTTCGGCGAGAACCGCGTGCAGGAGGCGAAGGGCAAGTGGCCGGGCCTGAAGACCGAATTCCCCGACATGCGTCTGCACCTCATCGGCCCACTGCAGTCGAACAAGGCTAAGGAGGCCGTCGAGCTGTTCGACGCCATCCACTCCATCGACCGGGAGAAGATCGCCCGCGCCCTCGCCGGCGAGATGAAAAAGCAGGGCAAGCAGCTCGAGCTCTTCATCCAGGTCAACACCGGCGAGGAGCCGCAGAAGGCTGGCGTCGCCCCGCGCGAGCTTCCAGCTTTGCTCCACCTTTGTCGCGACGAGCTGAAGCTCGATATTGCCGGCCTGATGTGCATCCCGCCCGTCGACGAGGAGCCGGCGATCCACTTCGCCTTCCTGTCGAAGCTCGCGGACGAGAACGGCTTGAAAGCCCTCTCCATGGGCATGAGCGACGACTACGAGACCGCCGTCGCGTTCGGCGCGACCTACGTCCGTGTGGGCAGTGCCATTTTCGGCACCCGCCCCTCCAACGTTTAAGGTCGGAGCGGGACGCGCGATTCGCCCCCGCCGTCATCCTCGGCTTTATGCCGAGGACCCATCTTTCCGCTGGTCCGACGCTCGCTCAGCGGCCGCCGTACCTGCTCCCGAGTCGCCTTCGGCGCCACCTACGTCCGCGTCGGCAGTGCCATTTTCGGCTCACGTCCGAAGGCCTGAGGGTTTTCCAAAGGGAAATCAGTCTGCTCCGATTTGTGGCGGCAACCCGATGCTAGGCTCCAGCTCATTGATTCGCATGAAGCTGGAGGCACTAGATGACCGCAGCCGCCGCCCGCGCGAGCGATGCCGCCGTATCCGACGCAGCCAATGATGCCCGCGCCGAGGTGACGAAGGTCCCCGGCGTCACCAAGGCGATCGCCGCCAAGGCCATCAAGAACGGCTACTACCACTTCATCGTCGACATCTGGATCACCGACCTCAACGCCACCGAGTTCGGCATCTACAAGCACACCCGCAACCGCGCCAAGTCGCGCCAGTTCACCTCCGACATGGACATCTTCGCCGAGGTGATCGAGGGCGGCGAGCGCACCGGCCTAATCGGCTATCGCGAGGACATCTGGAAAAAGGCCGAGACCAAGGACAAGCGCCTCATCTTCAAGCTGTTCAACGAGGGGCTGAACTGGCGCGCCACGATGGATTTGATGGTCGGCCGCTCGCTGCAGGCGACCATCGCCTCGCGCGGCGAGCCCGTCACGGTGTTCTCGATCAACACCGCCGAGGACGATTTCGTCGTCTACCTCGAGCGCTCTGCGAACAAGTGGCCGCTGTTGCCGGAAAACTTCGGCTTCTTCATCGTCGGCAGCGACGGCCAGCCGGTCTTCTATCGGCTGCGGCGCGATTTCATCAATCTCGGCGGCGACTACACGCTTTTTGATCAGCAGGGCCGCAAGATCGGCCACCTCGACGGTAAGGTCTTTTCCATCGGCGGCAAGTGGAAGGGCAAGGTCAAGGTCGAGCATGCCGACCGTCGCCTGTTGTCGGTGCTGCAGCTCTTCAGCGCCTTGCAGGTCTTCAACCACGAGTGCCGCCGCCACATGCGTCGCCTGTGGCGCGACGTCGGCAGGGGCAAGATCAAGCCCAAGCTCGATGCGCAGGAGTTCGACCTCTACAAGAACCCGCGCCGCGTCCGCTGATCGATATTTATCCCGTTTTGAATAGCTGCCCGCGGCGGAAATTTCGCCGGCGGGCAGTTTCGTAACTGCCGCTGTTGATCCCCCACCGCGCCCGTTGACGCCGGTCGCGGCTGCCGCTTTGTTAGCCACAATGCTTTCCGCTTGGGCATTTGCCCAACGCGACGGCGAAAACGACCGGGCAAACCGGTCAGGGGATCGGGGGACGGCAATGCAAGGAGCGGATGTCTTTTTCCTGTTGATGGGCGCCATTCTGGTGTTCGCGATGCACGGCGGTTTCGCGTTTCTCGAAACCGGCACGGTTCGCCACAAGAACCAGGTCAACGCGCTCGTCAAAATCCTGGTCGACTTCGCCGTCTCGACGATCGCCTATTTCCTGATCGGCTACACCGTCGCCTACGGCGTCGGCTTTTTCCAAAGCGCCTCGGCGATCACCGGGGGTGCCCCCGGCTACGAGGCCCAGGGCTACACGCTCGTCCGCTTCTTCTTCCTCTGCACCTTCGCCGCCGCCGTGCCGGCCATCATCTCGGGCGGCATCGCTGAGCGCGCCAGGTTCGCGCCGCAGGCGATGGCCACAGCCGCGCTTGTCGGGCTGTTCTACCCGCTGCTCGAGGGCGTGTTCTGGAACGGCAACTTCGGTCTGCAGGAGCAGTTCTTCACGCCGGTGCTCGGTGCCCCGTTCAAGGATTTCGCCGGCTCGATCGTGGTGCATGCCTTCGGCGGCTGGGCCGCACTCGGCGCTGTGCTGATGCTCGGCCCGCGCGTCGGCCGCTACGATGGCCGCGGAATGGCGACGCCGCCGTCCTCGATCCCGTGGCTCGCCATGGGCTCTTGGCTGCTGTGCATCGGCTGGTTCGGCTTCAACGTGATGAGCGCGCAGCGCCTCGACGCCATCTCCGGCCTCGTTGCCATCAACTCGCTGATGGCCATGTGCGGAGGCATCATCGCCGCGCTGATCGTGGGAAGGAACGACCCGGGCTTCGTCCACAACGGCGCCCTCGCCGGCCTCGTGGCGGTCTGCGCCGGTTCCGACGTCATGCACCCGCTCGGTGCCCTGCTGGTCGGCGGTGCGGCCGGAGTGATCTTCGTGCAGATGTTCCAGCTCTCGACCAACCGCTGGCAGATCGACGACGTGCTCGGCGTCTGGGCGCTGCACGGCCTGTGCGGGCTTTGGGGTGGCATCGCGTGCGGCATCTTCGGGCTTGAGGCGCTCGGCGGCGTCGGCGGCGTCACCTTCGCCTCGCAACTCGTCGGCTCGCTTGCCGGAGCAGCGTTCGGCTTCGCCGTCGGTCTTGGCGTCTACGGCGTACTGAAGCTCACGGTTGGACTGCGCCTCACGGTCGATGAGGAACGACGCGGCGCCGATCTGGCGATCCACAAGATCAGGGCCAATCCGGAAGAGGACGTGCGCACCTTCCTCGCCTGACGCGCGCCGCCGGAGTGAACCGTTACGCTCCGGCGGATCCCGTTGCCGCTGCCGAGTCGGTTCAGCGCGCTGCAGATCTTCAACCATGAGTGCCGACGCTGCATGCGCCGGCTCTGGCGCGACGTGGGCAAGGGCAAGATCAAGATCAAGATCAAGATCAAGATCAAGCCCAAGCTCGATGCGCAGGAGTTCGACCCCTACAAGAACCCCTGCCGCGTCCGCTAACCGGCCCCCCCCTTTGATGGGCCCGCAGCGAAGCTTCGTCCGGGCATTTTCGCGCCTGCTGCGTTGCCGCGAAGGGGGCGAACAAAAATAGAACACAATCTTCAAATTATGAATCGAATCTGATATGCTAAATTCAACTATTTTTGAAAAGGTGAGAAATGACAGATTTAAAGAGTTCATCCGAACTTTCTGACCCCGGCGAGGATGCTAAGGCCGAGATAGGCTCTAAGGCTGCGAAAAAACCAGCAGCGAAGAAGCCAAGTTCCGCAAAAGCCCCCAGAACCAAAGCAAAGCCGGCGCCTGCCCGTGAGATTCCAGGCCAATTACCGTACACTCTGGCGCCGGGGGTACTGAAGAAGGCTCTCGATGGGATTATCGTGGCCGCGCGCCCGCCGCGTTTTTCGGGCGACTTTCTAGGTACAGTTCTCAATCTTACGGGTGGCTCAGCGAAAGCGATACCCCCCGTTCTAAAGAGGGCCGGCTTCATAAGCTCGGATGGCACGCCGACCGACATCTATGCACGTTTCAAAACGGAAGCCGGTCGCAGCCAGGCCGCATTAGAAGCACTTCGAACCGGCTATGGACCGATCTTCAAGAAGAATGATTACGCTCACAGGGCTACAGGTGATCAGGTCAAGGACATTATCGTAGAGATCACGGGTCTGAACAAGAACGACCCGATAGTGCGCGCGATTTCCGGCACCTTTGAATCGATCAGGTCGTTTGTTGATCCGACAAAGAGTGCCGCGGAGATTGAAGCCAAGCAACAGACGGAACCGGTCGCCGACACAGAGGAGCGAACAGCGAAGTTGGAGGTTGGAAACGGCACCGGCTTTCAGCTCGTCTACAATATAAATGTAGTCCTTCCGGAGAAGGCGGATATCGCTACCTGCAATGCTATTTTCAAAAGCTTGCGCGACAACCTATTGCGGTGATCGATGAAAGAGAACTTGATTCGGCTGTTCGTCTTAAACAATGCGGCGGTAGACGCTGCGCTACAAGATGCCAGAGTGGCCGCTGGGCTCAACAGCGATCCGACCAACGTCGAAGAGGCGCTGGATCGATTGCTTGAAGACTACATACCGCAGTTTTCGGGGGATCTGCGCGCCAAGGCCGAAAGGATGGCCCGCTTCTATTCGCTGTTCTATCTCATCGAGAATGACATCCGCGACCTGATCGAAGATACGCTTGAGGAGGCCGCTGGCGAGAACTGGTGGAACACCGTGGTGCCACCGCACGTACGTGAAAGTGCCAACAAGAGCCGGCAGCGCGAGATCGACAACGCGGTCACTCTGCGGTCCGAGAGAATGATTGATTACATCACGTTTGGTGAACTCGGAGAGATTATCAAAGGGAACTGGGACAAATTCGCGGGTATCTTCTCTAAGAGTAACGTTCCCGCAGTGGAGAAGGTGATGAAGTCACTGAATATGCTGCGTGGCCCGATCGCTCACTGCGGGTCGCTGAGTGAACCGGAGTCGGTGCGGCTGAAGCTCACCATTCGTGATTGGTTCATGCTCCAAGAATAGCGTTAGGTGGGACGGGCGACGCGGGTACGTTTGCGCGGCGGCTTGCCGACTGGCTTGCGCGTTTCGGTCTGTGCCTCGACTTCCGCGCCAGTGTCATCCGAAAGCCCTGACAGTAGCGCCCGCGCACGCTTCTCGATCGAAGCCGTCACCGTTTCCATCAGCGGATGACCGCCCGCGGGCATCGCTGCAACCTCGGCTGCTGCCTTGCGCGTTTCGACGAGCGCGCCTTTCGCCAGCGCCTCGACGCGCGCGATGAGACGCGTCGCATTGAGACCGACGTCGGCCGCGAAGCGCTGCCAGTGCCGCCGCTTCAGGTGCTCGCCGCGGTTCTTGCCGGCGATCTTCTGCGCCATGTTGCGCGTGACGTGCTCCCACGCCTCCCCGCACATCACGTCGTAGATCGGCGCCAGCCTGAAGCCGCGCCCGGAGATCATCATCGAATAGTTCTTCGCGTGCGCGTCGGTGTTGCAGGCGATGACGTTGAGGATCACGTAGTCGAGCAGGTTGACGACATCCGGCGCCTGCATGGCGTTGCGGGTTGTCGCGAATATCTCCGCCAGCGTCGGCCCCGGAATGCCCGTCTGGTTCGACTCGTACTTTGCCGACGGCGGCTTGCCGAGCGCCTGGCAGAAATCCTCTTGATGCAGGCGCCGCCACCGCCCCTGCTGCTCGACGCGGTCGTAACGCTTCACCATCAGGTACGTGCGCTTGCCCGCCTTCCCCGTCGTCACTTCCGGCGCGTTGAGGCCGAGCCGTTTCGCCAGCGTAAGGCACAAGGCTTCGTTCTGCACGCCGCCGAACAGCCGCTCCGAATCCGGCTTGAGGATCCACGTTGATGGCGCGCCGTTGATCGGCACGCAGATGAGGCCCTTGTCGTCGATGGCGACGCCGAGCTTCGTCTGGACGCCGGCGAGCGACATCGACACGCCGTCCTCGCCGACGAGAAACGGCTTCGACGGCAGCTCCTCGAGGATCTTCTCCAGTGCCTTGTCGTTGGGGACCGGCTTCCAGTCGTGCGTGCTCGTCGTGCCGGGCTTGCCGATCGACAGTGCGCCGGCGGTGTCGCGCCCGAGCTCGGCGAGGATGCCGATCACGTCCTCCGGCGCCGCGCCGAGCTGCAGCCCGATAGCGCGGAGCTGTGTCGATTCCGGCAACAGGTTCGCCGCCCATGGCAGGAACAGCCGCGCCGGCACCCGGCTTGGCGACAGCGGCATCAACAGCGAGATCGGAAATGCGCCGCGCATCGACAGCCACTCCGGCGCATACGTGAAGCTAGGCCCGTCGCTCTGCACCTCGATGGCGCCGACGACGCGGCTTTCGTAATAGACCGTCAGCCTAGCCACGCTCGTCGCCCTCCGCGTCCGGGAGGTCGTCGATCAGGTCGGGCAGCAGCGCGTTGTCGGTGTCATTGTTCGCCGACATGAGGTCGAACACCCTTAGGCCGACCGCCGCCGCTACGACGAGGGCCCGTCCGAGCTGGCAGGAGGGCTTCCCCGCTTCCAGCTCGAGGATGAACCGGCGCCCGACGCCGGTGGCGAGTGCCAGGTCGTCCTGGCGCATCTTCAACGCCTCGCGGTGCTCGCGCACCATGGCCCCGAATTGCTGGGCTTGTGTGCGCGCCGACCTTTCGAGTTCGGATGCGGGCCGATCTTCTGCGGGTCTGTCCGCCATGCGCTTCTCCCAAGTTCCCGCTCGGGAACTTGGAGGCCAGATTCGGTCCATGGCCGACGTGATGTTCCCGCTCGGGAACTTTTATCTGGATTCGCCCCTCAAGGCGATCCCATGTTCCCGCTCGGGAACATAAGAGCCTGTGGACAGCCCTTCAACCCCAAATGTTCCCGCTCGGGAACATTTTATACTTCCTGAACACCGAGGCCAATAAAAAGGCCTCGCTTCAGCGAGGCCAACAATATCTACGCCGCAGCAGGGCTTGGAATCGCCCGACGCTACGGCGGCCCCTGGTGGGGTCTTAGACGTGGATCGCTTGCGCGAGAGCCACTTGACGAATCGAAGATTGGTGATTCAGAGGTGCTTTGTCAACTGGGCCAAGCCGAGCGCATGCATCATGCACTCTCGAATTTTCTTTATAATTTCATCGCTTAGAGGATCATAAAGGTACTTTCTTTTCCCATTTTTGTCTTTGCCCAAACGGATGAAATCCAACCGGTGAAAGCCTACCGCGTTCACCATATCGCCCTTAACCCAAATCCCGTCGCTTTGAAACGGCTCGGGAAGCTTCGGGCGAATATCGATTTGCGCATGGTAGGACATGACGGGGTCTGGTGCCGTAGTGCTGAGAGCGACGACCGTACATAGCCCTGGCCTGGACGCGATCTTTGGACTGACGACTACAACTGGTCGACGCTTGACCATCTCTGGCTCCCGAAAGCCAAAGCTGAAATCGCAAGTCAGGACTGTTCCTATCCGAGGATGTTCCCTGATCGCCATTGCAACCGCCCGTTTAACCGACGATCGGTGGCGGAGAATCGGGGATTTGTCAAAAATTGTTCAGCGACTTGATGGCTGTTCGTGAGCGCCCTACCCATTCCTGATCTTCATGACGAGGATCGAGCCGGCGAGGAGGGACGTCACGGCATTGGCGACGACGATCGGCACGTCCCCGATCAGGATGCCGTAGACCAGCCAAGCGAGCACTCCCGACGTGAAGATCGCGAACATCGCCAGCGAGATGTCGTGCGTCGAGTGCGAGCGCCAGGTTTTGATGACCTGCGGGATGAAGGCGACCGTCGTCAGTATGCCGGCCACGAGGCCGAGGATGGTCACCATCAGCTTGGTCCTTCCGCCCTAGTGCTGCGCACGCCAGCAAACGACCCATGCAAAAAGCATAAGCGGCGTAGATGGTTGCGGTCCGGGGATCGATTGCGACGAACTAGCGGATGCCGAACTCGGAAAAGCACTGCCGCATGTATTCGCAGCGATGCGAGCCGGAAAAATGCATCGCATCGCCCTTGGCCGGCGAAATGAACTGGCAGATTTCCTCGACCCCGCCCGGCGACAGCCAGCCCTGACGCCTCCCGCGCTGAACGGCGAAGCAGTCCGCCGTCTCTTCGTCCGGGCCGCGGAACTGATGCCCGCACTCGTGCGAGTAAATCCACAGCTTCACCGGCGTCGTCACGCGCGACAGAAGCCGCATGTTCATAATCAGGAAGCCGGGATAGGCGGCGCCGTAGTCGTCGAGGTTGTTGTCGATCACCGTCGGCCGCGTGCCGCAATACATCTGGATGCCGTCGAGCTTGAATTCACCCGCGGGAATAAGCGTCGCCTCGCCGTTCGTGTGCGCGATGTACTCCTCTGGCGACGGCGACTTCGGGTCCTGCGCCAGGGCGAGGGCCGGCAACGACAGCAGTACAGCGAAGCCCCAGGCCAGGCGGCGCACGCCGCGGCGGACGATCATCGGCAAACTCTTGGAATCCCGAAAGTACCCAACCCCAATCTGGCCTTGATCGCCCCCGGTTACAAGCCGGGAGCTGACTTGCATCCAAAAGAGGTTTCCCGTTAACCCGGGGCCCCACCGGCGCCCGCCTCGATTCGCTCCATGTCGTCGTCGGAAAAGCCGAAGTGATGGCCGACCTCGTGGATCAGCACGTGGGTGATGAGGTCGCCCAGCGTCTCGCCCGAGTCTGCCCACTCGTCGAGCAGCGGCCGGCGGTAGAGAAAGACCATGTCCGGCTGCTGCGCGCTGTCGAGCACGCTCTTCTTGTCGAGGCTGACACCCTGGTATAGCCCGAGCAGGTCGAACGGGTCCTCAATGCCGAGCGCATCCAGCACTTCGTCGATCGCAAAGTCCTCGACGCGGATGATGAGATTCCCGGCCGGCTTGCGGAATTCCTCCGGCAACCGCGCCCACGCAACCTGCGCCATCTCCTCGAACGCGGCGAGATCGGGGACGCTGATCCTCTCCCAGTCGATCTTGTCGGTCATGACTGGGCCGGCCTCTTCGCCACGACGATGGCTTCCTGCAGCGTGAACGTCAGCGCGCCGTTCTCCTCGCGCGGCCGCAGGAAGGTTCGTAGCAGAACGTCGTTGTGCAGCATCGATTTAAGCACCTCGACGGTCTCCGGCGTGCAGCGCATGCGCTCCGTCCAAGGGCCGAAAGCGATGTCCTGGTCGAGCAGCTCGGTGCTTGCGACCGAGAAGCCGGCCTTCTTCATCAGGCCTTCCCATTCCGACAGCGGCAACGCCCGCGCATGGCTCGGGTCGCGCGCCTTCTCGTAGGTGTTGAACGCCCGCGCCGCGTTGAGCAGCTCCGCCGGCGTGGCGAGCGGCAGCATCGAGGCGTCGGGGCTGACGTTGTCGACGAGTGCGAACGTGCCGCCCGGGCGCAGCACGCGGAAGCTCTCGCCGACGAAGGCATTGGGGTCTGGGAAGTGGTGTGCCGCGAGCCGGCAGGTGACGAGGTCGAAGCTCTGATCGGCAAAGGGCAGCGCGCCCGCCTCGGCCCTCGCCGTCTCGACATTGGCGAGGCCGCGCGCGGCTGCCAGCTTCGCCGCTTCCGCGAGCATCTCGTCCGTAATGTCCGAGGCGACGACGCGCTTCACGAGCGGGGCGAAGGCGAGCGCCGTATGTCCGGCGCCGGTCGCGATGTCGAGCGCATGCCACTCAGGCCGCGGCGCCACCGCGGCTACGAGGCGTTCAAGGCTCGGCCCCTTCGCATGCACGCTCGATGCGGCATAGTCCGCAGCCGCGACGCCGAACTGCTTTTGCACCAGCGATTGGTTCATGAACGCTCCAGTTGGATTTGCTCCGAGGCGGCGGACGCCGCCTGGCGTCGTTCGCCGTAGCGGCAGGTGAACTCCTGCCGAACGAATGTTGCGAATTCCTCTGCGACCGCGCTGCGGCCGCTGCGACGCAGGTGCATGTTGATGCAGAACGGTGGCAGCGTCGGCAGGCCGTCCTCCACCTCGAGCACCTGCAGGCCCGGCGGCACGGTCGACAGCAGCATTGGTGCGATGGCCGTATCGGCATAGAGTGTCGCTTTTACCGCATCGTGTACGCTCGCTTCGCACACCGGTCGCCAGTCGCGACGCACGGCGGCGAGCGCCTTGATGGCGGAGGCTCTGAACGCGCAGTTGGGGCTGCCGAATGATACCGGCAGCGGCTCGCGCAGATGCGCCTGACCTCCTTGGGCTCCCACCCAGACGAGCGGATCGCGCAGCAATAGCTCGGCATCCTTGGGCGTCGATGGTTGCGTTGATAGTGCGACGTCGAGCCGCCCTTCATCGAGGTCGTTGAGCAGCTCGACGGTGATTCCGGAAACGAGCGTCACGTGCACGCGCGGCCATGCCCGGTCGAAACGCTTCAGCACCGGCGGGATGTTCGGCTCCACGACGTCATGCGGAACCCCGACGCGAAGCTCGCCCTCGTAATGCGGCTTGCTCATCATGCCCCACAGCGCATCGTTCATCGTCAGCATGGTCTGCGCATGCGGCAGCAGGCGCTCGCCGTCGGCCGAGGTACGCAGCGCGCGGTTGCTGCGATCGAACAGCTCGACGCCGAACAGCTCCTCGAGGCGCTTCAGCTGTTGGCTGACCGCTGCCTGCGTGAGACTGAGGAGATTCGCCGCGCGCGTGACACTGCCGGTCTCCACGACAGCCACGAACGCGCGCAGCAGGGCGACATCGATGTTTCGGGACAGGGCGGCCATGCGGCACCTCATAACGGGTCGTGATGAGGCACATAATAGACATTCGATTTGTTTATGGAAGGGTCGAGCCTACATACCAGCCGAGCCGTTCAGCGGGAGAATCAGATGGCCTCGGCACAGAAAATCGGTTGCGGCAAAAGGACCGCGAAGCCCAAAAACCGGGGCCTGTTTGCCGTCATCGCCTTTATGGAGCGCGCCGGCGAGGTTGCGCGCCAGCGGCGGGCACTCCTCAAGCTTGGCGATTCTGCCTTGAAGGATTTCGGCGCCTCGCGCGCCGATGCCTGGAACGAGGCCGGCCGCCCCTGGTGGGACCTGCCGCAGAACGACTGAGCAATACTGTCATCCCGGGCGAAGCGAGCGGAGCAAGCGAGACCCGGGACCGAGCGCAACAAGTGCCAAAGGCACTACAGAGTCTGCGACGAGCCTGACGCTGGGTCCCGGATAGCACCTCGAGATACTCGGCGCTTCCGGGATGACAGATATAAGTCCCTCTAAGCCGCGCCGCCGTTCCACGAACGGATGTCGACAAAATGCCCTTCGATGGCCGCCGCCGCCGCCATCACCGGCGACAAGAGGTGCGTGCGTCCGAGACGCCCCTGGCGCCCCTCGAAGTTGCGGTTCGACGTCGAGGCGCAGCGCTGGCCCGGCTTCAGCTGGTCCGGGTTCATGCCGAGGCACATCGAGCAGCCCGGCTCGCGCCACTCAAACCCCGCATCCTTGAAGATCTTGTCGAGGCCTTCGGCTTCCGCCTGTGCTTTGACGAGGCCGGAGCCCGGCACGATCATCGCGTAGGCGAGATTGCCTGAGATCTTCTTGCCGTCGACGATCTTCGCCACTGCGCGCAGGTCTTCGATACGGCCGTTGGTGCACGAGCCGATCCACACCACGTCGAGCGGGATGTCGGTCATCTTCGTACCGGGCTTCAAACCCATGTACTCGAGCGCACGCTGCATCGACGCGCGCTTGTTCTCGTTGTCGACCTTCGAAGGGTCCGGAACGGTGCCGGCGATCGACACGACGTCCTCCGGGCTCGTGCCCCAGGTGACGATCGGCGGCAGCTTCGCGGCGTCGAGCTTGATCACCGAATCGAAATGCGCGCCCTCGTCCGTGTGCAGGGTCTCCCAGTAGCGCATGGCGATGTCCCATGCGCCGCCCTTCGGCGCCTTCGGGCGCCCATTGATGAACTCGTAGGTCTTCTCGTCCGGCGCGATCATGCCGGCGCGCGCACCGCCCTCGATCGACATGTTGCAGACCGTCATGCGGCCTTCCATCGACAGCGAGCGGATGGCTTCGCCCGCGTACTCGATGACATGGCCGGTGCCCCCGGCGGTGCCGATCTCGCCGATGATGGCGAGAATGATGTCCTTCGCGCCGACGCCGGCGGGCAACTTCCCGTCGACCGACACGAGCATGTTCTTCGCCTTGCGCTGGATCAGCGTCTGGGTCGCCAGCACGTGCTCGACCTCGGAGGTGCCGATGCCGTGCGCCAGCGCGCCGAACGCGCCGTGCGTCGAGGTATGGCTGTCGCCGCACACGATGGTGGTGCCCGGCAGCGTGAAACCCTGCTCGGGACCCACGACGTGGACGATGCCCTGCCGTTTGTCGAGCTCGTTGTAGTATTCGACGCCGAAGTCGCGCGCGTTCTGCGCCAGAGTCTCGACCTGGATGCGGCTGTCCTCGTCGTCGATGCCCTTGGTGCGGTCGGAGGTCGGCACGTTATGGTCGACGACGGCGAGCGTCTTTTCCGGCGCCCGCACCTTGCGGCCCGTCATGCGCAGCCCCTCGAAGGCCTGCGGGCTCGTTACCTCATGGACGAGGTGGCGATCGATGTAGAGGAGGCATGTCCCGTCGTCCTGGCGCTCGACCACGTGATCGTGGAAGATCTTGTCGTAGAGTGTCTTAGCCATGCCGTTCTCGTACCTTGCTGGGCCGGTTTTTTGGGCCGTGATCTGGATCAGTCGAGCTGCCGGTGCTGCGCGAAATTTCATCCCTCGAGCTTCGGGACCGCCCGCGCGCGAAGGCTGAAAAAGTGGTGTCTCTTAGCCGCCGATGCTGAAGAAACTGCCCGTTAGATAGCGTCTTGCCACGCCGCCTGCAAATACGAGCTCTGACGCGACGGCGAGGGGCGCAATCCGAGTGCGCAGGGAAGATCGACCGGCATACATCGACTGCGCATGCGCCGACCCGCCTATGATCCGTCAGCTCGCATTCGGGTTGGACTTGGCGGCACGGATTCGGCCCCGCCTACTTCGCGTTGTGCCGCGTCGACTGAGACAGGAGTGTCGCAGGTCATCAGGCGGAGTAGTTGCGCGATCAGCCCCTTACGCTCGTCGGCGGTTATCGATGTGTCGTGGGCGACGCTATAAATCGTGGCCGCGTTGACCCGATAAAACGGCATGGGAACGGCTCCGAGGTGCACGTGCCCAAAACTCCGAGCACGCACGCCAAAAATTGATGACAGCGCACCGAGCCCACCAATACGGGCCGAGTACCCTCAAGTTCCACCAGAACGACTGCCAACGAGCATACATGCAAGCTAAGGTAGCATACGCGAATATTTATGCAACCTTAGAGGGTTTACGGGCCGCGCGCAGCCGCCTGGATTTGGGGCTAAATGGCGCTCATGCACCTGGCAGCCGACTCTCCGCAGGGGAGCCTGCCCGGGGGCAGAAGCGGCAGGGCACAGGAATCTAGAACTTCCACTGGCGCGCCTGGGCGACGAGGAAGTCGCGCAGGACCTGCACCTTCTTGGAGGACTTCAGCTCCTCCGGGTAGACGAACAGGATCGGCAGGGTCGGCGGCGCGATGTCTGTCAGCACCGGCACGAGGTCGGCCTCGTTGTCGGTCATGTAGTCGGGGATCATGCCGATGCCGATGCCCGCACGGATTGCGTACCGCAGCGCCACCACGCTGTTGGCGCGGAACGCCGGCTCGCGCGGGCCCTTGCCGTCGCGCCCCGCCGTCTCGATCCAGGTGATGGCTGTGAGGTGCTGCGCCGGCTGGCCGCTGTAGGAGACGATGCTGTGCCCGTCGAGCTCGTCCAGCGTCTTCGGCGCTCCGAAGCGGCGCACATACTGCGTCGAGGCGAAAGCCCGCACGCGGCTGGTGAACAGCATGCGGCGGATGAGGTCCGACTGCGGCGGCTCGCGCGTCCAGATGGCGACGTCGGCGGCGCGCATGCCGATGTCGAGCTGGTCGTCGTTGAGATGCAGCTCGATGCGGATCTCGGGATAGAGGTCGTGGAACTCGCGCATCCTCTGCGTCAGCCACATGGTCCCGAACCCGACCGGCGCCGTGATGCGCAACTCGCCCGACGGCTTCGACGTGGTGTCGGACAAGAGCGTTTCGGCCGTGTGCAGCTTGTTCATCACGTCGGACGTCGTACGGTGCAGGAGCTCGCCCTGCTCCGTGAGCACCAGCCCGCGCGCATGCCGGTGGAACAGCGTGACCTTGAGATCGCGCTCCAGCGCCGAGACCTGACGGCTCACGGCCGACTGACTCATGTGCAGCGCATCGCCTGCGTGCGTAAAGCTTCCCGCCTCAGCCGCCGCATGGAAGATCCTGAGCTTGTCCCAGTCCATGGATCCCTTATCGCCTCGTGGCCGCGCAACGCCGGACTGGCGTGCGGAAAGTCTCCCTAGAAATGCATGGGGGGACTGCAAGTCATTGCTGCGGCGCAACTTAGACCAGCGTCTGACGCATGGATAGGGCGACCAGCCGGCGCAGCCCCTTGGCCGCTGCAACTCGTGCTGGCGGCCGACGGAAAGGCGCCGGCTCGTACAAACGAAGCGCGGCCCCACTCGGGGGGCCGCGACTGAAGGCCAGGGTTGGCGCTGTTACTGGCCGTCCGCGGCGCCCTGCGCCTCGGGTGCGAGGCCCTTCATCATCGGTCCGACGACGAGGTCGCTGGCGGCAGAATCTTCGCTCGGCTCCTTGCACACGTTCGAGCTCGCGTCGAACGTCCCGTTCTTTGCCGCGCACTGGGCGGCAAGATCGTGCGCTGTCGTGTCGGGATTTTCGGCCCGCGCGGCGGTCGCAGCCAGCGCGACGCAAATGGAAAGAGCCGCGCACTTCAAGAAGGTCATAGCGTCCCCCAGTGATTCGTTTCTTGGAGGGCGCTCTATTCACGCCGTTGGCGACATTCTTGTGACCGCGCGAGCAGCGGCGGCGGTTACTCCGCTGCTTCCGTCTCGGCCTCGATTTCCAGCGTCGCGAAATAGCGCTCGGCTTCGAGCGCCGCCATGCAGCCCATCGCGGCCGCCGTCACCGCCTGGCGGTAGACCTCGTCCTTCACGTCGCCCGCGGCGTAGACGCCCGGGATCGCCGTCGCCGTCGAGTCCGGTCGTGTCACGATGTACCCCGAGCGCGTGAGCTCGAGCTGTCCCTTGAACAAATCGGTCGCCGGCGCGTGGCCGATGGCGATGAATATGCCGTCGGCCGGAACCTCTTTGATTGTGCCCGTGTGCGTGTTCTTGAGCTTTACGCCCGTCACCGACTTCGGATCCTCGGTGCCGACGATCTCGTCGACCGCGTGATCCCAGATCACCTCGATCTTCGGGTTCTTGAACAGCCGGTCCTGCAGGATTTTCTCGGCGCGGAAGTGGTCGCGCCGGTGCACGATCGTGACCTTCTTTGCGAAGTTGGTGAGGAAGATCGCCTCCTCGACCGCGGTGTTGCCGCCGCCGACGACCACGACATCCTTGCCCTTGTAGAAAAAGCCATCGCAGGTGGCGCAGGCCGACACGCCGTGCCCCTTGAACACTTCCTCGGACTCGATCCCGAGCCAGCGCGCCTGAGCGCCGGTGCAGATGATCAGCACGTCGCAGGTGTAGCTGTCGCCCGAGTCGCCCTTGAGCTTGAACGGCCGCGTCTTGAGATCGACCTCGGTGATCTGGTCCATGATGATCTCGGTGCCGACGTGCTCGGCCTGGGCCTGCATCTGCTCCATGAGCCAGGGCCCCTGGATCACGTCGGCAAAGCCCGGATAGTTCTCGACATCGGTGGTAATGGTGAGCTGGCCGCCCGGCTGCGAGCCCTGGATCAGCAGCGGCTTCAACATCGCGCGCGACGCATAGATGGCCGCGGTGTAGCCCGCCGGCCCTGACCCCAAGATCAGAACCTTGGCATGCCTCGCTTTGGACATAGAACCCTCCTGCCCGGCCGGCCCGATCGCGGCCAAGGCTCCATAAGATTGGGCTGCAGTTAGACGCCTGCAAGGGTTGCGGTCAATGACGGGGCCGCTGGTTGCGGGGGGAATCGGGGCAGTCAGGCCATCGCTGTTAAATCTGCGTTTGGGTTGCCACAGGTTGTCCGGGTTGGCCGTGCTACGTTAGCTTCGGCTGGGGAGCTCAGGGACAGGGTTTGCACCATGGCGCAAGCGCGGGAGAGGATCACCGCTCAGGTGTTCGGGGCGTTCGATAAGGCGTGGACGAGCGTTTGCTGGCCGCTCATCGGCGTCCTCAATTTCATCTTCCGGCCCGACCATCAGACCGGCGATGTCGCCATGTGGCGAGTGCTGCTGTGGCTCGCCGCCAACACTGCCGTGCTCTATTTCGCCGTCGCCGACCTCGGGACGCAGCCATTGTTCTGGTCGCTGACCGCGTTCCTCCTCGTGCACATCCTCATCATCGCCTCGAGCCTGCGCATCATGTACGAGGAGAAGCGCGTCATGGAGGGCTCGCTTGCCGCCGACAAGATGACCTTCTCGGCGCTCGATGCCGTCAACAACGTGCCGATCCTTGCCTCCTCGACCGCGTTCTACATCTTGGGCCTCGCCGCCATCATCCAGACCGTGGAGCACACGGGGCTCGCCCAGATTCTGCGCAACCGCCCGACGCTCAACAACGAGTACGGGGAATACCTCGCCTGCGTCCTGAACGAGATCCCCATCGTCAACTCAGTGATCAACGCCTGGGCCAACCTGGTCGACCTCTCCGACAATCTCAGCGCCCAGATCGTCTACAACGGAATGACGGGCAACGCCGTCCGTCTCGCCATTGTCGTCACGTTGTCGATCATCGTCGTGCGCGCGCTGATGCTGCGCCTGCAGCAGTGGAGCCATCAGGTGTCTATGGCGCATGCGCTCGAGAACGGCACCGTCAGTCCCGATGCCGTCAAGAAGCGCCTCGTGCGCGTGCCGACGACGCTCAACAGTCGCTTGATGCGCTCGGCGCTGACGCACCCTGACACGGCGGTGCGCAGGCGCGCGCTCGCCGCCATGGCTCGTCTCGAGGTGCCGAACTTCGCCCGCGAGTTCCTCGAGAGCCTCGGCCAGCATATCGAGCGCGATCTCGGCCTCGCGCATATCCGCGAAACGCTCGCCGCGATGAATGCCTCCGCCCGCGAGAGCATGGCCGGTGAGCTGACGTCCGTCATCGAGAAGCAGATGATGACCATCAAGGACGCAATCGATATGCAGACCAAGCAGCGGCTCGAGGAGCTGCGCTCGATGCTGAAGCGCGCGTAAGTCGAAGGGATCGCCGGCGATATGGATGGACGGGCGCCTGTCATGGCCGCAGAGGAGGCGCCCGAAACCTCGCTCGCCGACACCGCGCGGCGCCTCAAGGCCATCTTCGTCGGCTCGGCCGGCAATCTCGTCGAGTGGTTCGACTTCTACGCCTACTCGGCCTTCGCGCTCTACTTCGCCAAGTCGTTCTTTCCGTCAGAAAGTCCCACCGCGCAGCTCCTCAACGCCGCCGCCATCTTCGCCGTCGGCTTTCTCATGCGACCATTCGGCGGCTGGCTGTTCGGCCACATCGCCGACCGGCACGGCCGCCGTCTGTCGCTCACCATTTCGGTGCTGATGATGTGCTTGGGCTCGCTCATCATCGCCGTGACGCCGACCTACGCCACCATCGGCCTCGCCGCGCCGTTCGTCCTGCTGTTTGCGCGCCTCGTTCAGGGCCTCAGCCTGGGCGGCGAGTACGGCACCAGCGCGACGTATCTTTCCGAGGTCGCGCACCCCGAGCACCGCGGGTTCTATTCGAGCTTCCAGTACGTGACGCTCATCGGCGGCCAACTACTCGCAATGTTGGTGCTGATGGCATTGCAGTTTGTCTTGCTGACGCCCGAGCAGCTCGAGGTTTGGGGATGGCGCATTCCGTTCTTCATCGGCGCCGGCCTCGCCGTCGTCATCTATTTCATGCGCCGGGACATGCACGAGAGCGATGCGTTCATCGAGGCGCGCACCCTCGGTGTGCGGGAAAGCCCGATCATGGGCCTGCTGCGCCACCCGCGCGAGGTGGCCATCGTCGTCGGGCTTACACTCGGCGGGACGGTCGCCTTCTATACGTACACGACCTACATGCAGAAGTTCCTCGTCAACTCGGTCGGCCTGACGAAGGAGACCTCCACCCTCATCGCCGCGAGCACGCTCTTTCTTTACATGCTGCTGCAGCCCGTCGTTGGCGCCATCTCCGACGTCGTCGGCCGCCGTCCGGTGCTGATGACCTTCGGCGTTCTCGGCACGCTTCTGACGGTGCCCATCCTCACGACGCTGCAGAACACCGACAGCGCATGGGTCGCCTTCTTCCTCATCATGGGCGCCCTGGTTGTCGTGTCGGGCTACACCGCGATCAATGCCGTGGTGAAGGCTGAGCTGTTCCCCACCGGCGTGCGCGCCATGGGCGTCGGTTTCCCCTACGCTATTGCTGTCGCGCTCTTTGGCGGCACAGCCGAGTACGTCGCTCTCTACCTGAAGGAGATTGGCTACGAGCATGCCTTCTATTGGTACGTCACGGGCTGCATCTCCGTATCGCTCGCGGTTTATGCCTTCATGCGCGACACGCGCGACAGTTCCGCCATGCACCACCACGTCTAGCCACCGCTGTCATCCCGGCGCCTCTTCGTTTCTTCGCCTCAATTCTTGGACATCCCTAGCGGGTCCAATTGGGGGAGCCGCAATGACCCGTTCCAAGCTAGATCGAACCCTCCGCCGCGCCTACGTCGTGCTCGGGCTCATTCTCGCCATCTCGATCGCGGCCAAGCTCGCGCCCCGCACACCGGGTCTGGAAGGCACGCAGGTCGCAAGGCTGGCGGCGGACGTCTACGACTACTTGAAGGACATGTCCCTGGTGTTGGTGACGGTTGTCGCCGCCTATCTCGCCAACGTGTTCCAGAAGCGCTCGAAATTCATCGAGCGTCTGGAGGAGGAGTGGCGCGGCATCGTGCGCACCAAGTCGGCGCTCTATGCGTTCTGCGAGAAGCCAGGCGCCACCGCGGACGACTATCTCGCCGCCTTCTGCCGCATCAGCGAGACCATCGATAACATGCGCGTCGTCTATGCCAACGTCGGCGAGACCGACGACCTGATCGGCCTCTATCCGTACGCCCCGCTGCACGACATGCGCCGCGCCCTGCAGTCGATCGACCCGCGCAAGCGGACTGACGTTGCCGCCGAAGAGCGCAAGCTCGTCCGCGACGCCATCCTGCAGGCCTTCTACGCCCTTCGGGAAAGTTTCCTGGTCGAGCTCGACATCCGCGAGCCGGACAGCCCTATCATTCCCTCTGCTGCGCGTCGCCAGAAGCAGCCGGGTGCGGCAGGTTATGCCAAGCGCTTGAAAGACAAGCAGGTCACCATATATCGCTCGCACCCGGCGCCGAGCCGGACGGATATCGACCAGTTGCTGGACCAGCTCAGGGCCAAAGAAGAAGCCGCGTAATGCCTGCCGAAATGGCAGGAATCGTGGGGCCCCTATCGGATTTCAATGTTCTGTGCTAGGTCGCGCGCAACCTTTTGCAGCGCACAAAGCCCCTGATGAAGCTCAGAAACATCGCCATTATCGCTCACGTCGACCACGGCAAGACCACCCTCGTCGACGAATTGCTCAAGCAGTCCGGTTCCTTCCGCGAGAACCAGAAGGTCGCGGAGCGGGCCATGGATTCCAACGACTTGGAGCGTGAGCGCGGCATCACCATTCTCGCCAAGTGCACCTCCGTCGTCTGGAAGGACACGCGCATCAATATCGTTGATACGCCAGGCCACGCCGACTTTGGCGGTGAGGTCGAGCGCATCCTTAATATGGTCGATGGTGTCGTCGTGCTGGTCGACGCCTCGGAAGGCCCGCTGCCGCAAACGAAATTCGTGGTCTCGAAGGCCCTCAAGCGGGGCATCCGCCCCATCGTGGCGATCAACAAGATCGACCGCCCGGACGAGCGTCACCTCGACGTTCTGAATGAGATCTTCGACCTGTTCGCCAACCTCGACGCCACCGACGAGCAGCTCGACTTCCCGGTGCTTTACGGCTCCGGCCGCAATGGCTGGATGGCGCTTGACCCGGCTGGGCCTCAAGAGAGCCTCGCGCCGATGTTTGACCTGATCGTCAGCCATGTGCCGCCCCCGAAAGTCGAGCCCGGCCCGACGCGGATGCTGGCGACGACGCTCGAAGCTGACAGCTTCCTTGGGCGCATCCTCACCGGCCGCATTTCGTCGGGCACGGTGAAGCCCAACCAGCAGCTCAAGGCCCTGAATCGCGAAGGTAAAGTGGTCGAGACCTTCCGCGTCTCCAAAGTTCTGGCATTCCGCGGTCTAGAGCGTGTGCCGGTCGACGAGGCCAGCGCCGGAGAGATTGTCGCCCTTGCCGGCATGAGCGAGGCCACCGTCGCCGATACGCTGTGTGATCCCTCCGTCGACGTGCCGATCGAGGCGCCGCCGGTCGATCCGCCGACGCTGTCGATGACCTTCCGCATCAATGATGGCCCCTTCGCCGGCCAGGAAGGCGACAAGGTTCAGAGCCGCGTCATCCGCGACCGGCTCATGAAGGAAGCCGAGCGCAATATTGCCATTCGCGTTACCGATTCGAAGGAAAGCGGCGAGTCCTTCGACGTCGCCGGACGCGGCGAGCTGCAGCTTGCTATCCTGCTCGAGAACATGCGCCGTGAAGGCTTCGAGGTCACCGTCTCGCGCCCCAAGGTCGTTTTCATCACCGACGAAGCCGGCCAGAAGCTCGAGCCGATCGAGGAGGTCATCATCGACGTCGACGACGGCCACAGCGGCATCGTCGTGCAGAAGCTCTCCGAGCGCAAAGGCGCGCTGCTCGAGATGCGTCCCTCTGGCGGCGGGCGCACGCGCCTGGTGTTCCACGTGCCGACGCGCGCGCTCCTCGGCTATCAGTCGGAGCTGCTGTCCGACACACGCGGCACGGCGGTGATGAACAAGCTGTTCCACGCATACGAGCCGTACAAGGGTGAGATCGCCGGCCGGCACACCGGCGTGCTGATCTCGAATTCCGACGGCGAAGCAGCGGCTTACGCCATCTTCAACCTGCAGGATCGCGGGCCGTTCTTCATCGGCGCGCAGACGCGCGTCTACGTCGGCATGATCGTCGGCGAGCACACGCGCGACAACGACCTCGAGGTGAACGTCGTCAAGGGCAAGAAGCTGACGAACATCCGCGCCGCCGGCAAGGACGATGCGGTGCTTCTCACCACGCCGATCAAGCTCACGCTCGAAAAGGCGATGAGCTACATCACCGACGACGAGCTCGTTGAAGTCACGCCGGAATCGATTCGCCTGCGCAAACGCTGGCTCGATCCCAATGAGCGCAAGAAGAACGAGCGCGCGCGCGATCGTGATGTGGCGTAGGGAATTTGTCCTTATCCCGCATAAAATGTGCGTGTTATAGCGTGCACGGTTCAGCGTTCAGCGTGGCACTCAACGAACGAGGAGGAACTTCGATGAACAAGCTCGCATGCATCGCTCTCGCCATGACGCTCTGCGGCGGCGCGGCGCTCGCAGACACCAAGCCGGCCGAGGACGAAGCCGGCAAGATCAAGCAGACGCTCACCGACTGGGGCTGCTCCGGCGGCACCTTCGAGAAGGAGACCGAGGCTTCGAGCTATTTCGAGGCCGATGACGTCAAGTGCAAGGACGGCAACCAGTACGACGTCAAGCTCGACGGCAGCTTCAAGGTCATCTCGATCACGCGTGACTGAAAGCGTATCGACAGGTGATACTCATCCGCGCCGGCCGATGGTCCATCGGCCGGCGCAATTGTTTCGCGATCTTGGGGCCCGAAAGTTCGGGGAAGGGCGCAGCGAGGCGACGTGGCGGGCGGCAGGCTATCCGAGTTGAGCAGCAGCGGCCGGGTCGGGATCAGCCCCGTCACCTGGCCGGCAGGCGTGACACCGTCGCCGGAGTTCGAGCGCGCGGTTGATTTTGCCAAGAGCGACGAAGGCCATCTCTTCGTCACCGGCCGCGCCGGGACCGGCAAGTCGACGCTCCTGCGCGCGCTGCGCGATCACATCACCGACGAAGCGGTCGTACTGGCGCCCACCGGCCTTGCCGCGGTCAACGTCGGCGGCCAGACGATTCATTCGTTCTTCGGCTTTCCCCCGCGCCTCATTGGTTCCGACGATATCCGCCGCAGTCGCAACGGCCGGCTGATGCGTAAGCTGAAGCTCATCATCATCGACGAGGTGTCGATGGTGCGCTCCGACCTCATGTGGGCCATCGACCAGTCGCTGCGCGTCAATCGCGGCCGTCCGCGCGAGGCCTTCGGCGGTGTGCGATTGATGCTGTTCGGCGACCTGCACCAGTTACCGCCCGTCATCCAGGGCGATGTTGCCCAGCATCTCGAGACGGAGCATGGCGGCCCGTTCTTCTTCCAGGTGTCCGCGCTTTCGGAAGGCGCAGGCGTGTCGCTCCTGGAGCTCGACCGCGTGTTCCGCCAGCGCGACGAGACGTTCCTTCACGTGCTCAACCGCATCCGCGACGGCGACGTGACCGAGGACGACCTCAAGGTTCTCAACGAGCGCACGCACCCCATCCGCACGCTCGGCGAGGGCGACCCCTACGTCATCCTCACGCCGACGAATGCCGCGGCTCAGCGCATCAACATGGCATTCCTCGATGCGCTGCCGACGAAGGAGCGCACCTACGAGGCAGGCATCACCGGTGAGTATTCCGACGCGGCGCATCCGACCGACGCCAGCCTGCTGCTGAAGGAAGGCGCGAAGGTCATCCTGTTGCGCAACGACCCGGACAAGCGCTGGGTCAACGGCACCATCGCCCGCATCTCCCGCCTCGAGGACAAGCGCGTCTGGATCGAGCTCGACGGCAAGACGCACGAGATCGAGCCCGTGTCGTGGGAAGCGCGGCGCTACGCCTACGACCAGAGCGCGGAGAAGATCATCGAGAACGTCACTGGCACGTTCCGTCAGTTCCCCGTGCGCCTCGCGTGGGCGCTGACCATCCACAAGTCGCAGGGGCTGACCCTCGACAAGGTCTACATCGACCTCGGTCGGGGTACCTTTGCGCACGGCCAGGCGTATGTAGCCCTCTCGCGCTGCCGGTCGCTCGAAGGCCTGGCTTTGGCGCGGCCGCTCCGGCCCGCCGACATCCTTTTCGACCGCTCGGCCATGGGGTACCGCGACAGATTTGCTCCCCTCGGCTTGCGCTAGGTCAAGCTGCCCGCTCTGAGCGGACGATAATGCTCAGTCCGCTGCCCTTGATGCGTCGCAGCAGATTTATGTTGCACCGCACAAAAAATCGTGTAGGGTGGGTTCATCAGGCTTCCACGAGCCTATGCAATCCAACCGTTTTCAAACGCCGCCCGATTCGGGCGGCCGCAATGCGATATGTGGAATGGAGAGAAGAATGAACGACTTCACCCGCCAGGCCCAAGACATGTTCGCCGCCGCTAAGGAAGCCCGCATCCCCGAGAACGTGCAGGCCTTCGCGGAGGAGAGCGTTGCCAAGACCCGCGACGCCTACGCCAAGATGAACGCTGCGACCCACGACAGCGTCAAGGCCGTCGAGGAGATCGTCCTCGCCGCTCAGGCTGGCGCCAAGTCCTTCGGCGAGAAGTTCCTGCACACCGCTGCCGTCAATGCCGAGGCCGCATTCGACGCCGCCGAGGCGATGGCCAAGGCCAAGACCCTTCCCGAGGTTGCCCGCCTCCAGGCCGACTTCTTCAAGCAGCAGCTGGCCGCGGCGAGCTCGCAGACCAAGGAATTCTTCGAGCTGTCGAGCAAGATCAGCCGCCAGACGCTCGAGAGCCTCAACTCGGCAGCCAGCAAGACCTTCGAGCAGATGAAGAAGGTCGGCTGATCGGCTGGCGCTGCTGTCCGGATGCTTAAGCCGTGGGCCGCGCGCACGAGTTGCCGCGGCCCTCGTCGCATCGAGATGGCGGCCCAACTTTCAGCAAACTGCTGCGCAAGCCTCGAACGCGTGGTGGAGCTGTGCGTTCTGAAGTAAAGTAGCGGAATGTTGGGTGAAAGTTCACATTGCGAAATACGTCCCGGGGAGCCTGCCGACGCCCCGGCCCTGAGCGAGGTCTTTCGCACCAGCTGGGCCAACGCCTATCGCGGCATCATCCCCCATCTTCACCTCGACAGCATGATCCGCCGCCGCACCTCGGATTGGTGGGGCACCACCCTGCGGTCCGGGGGAGACATTCTCGTGCTGCAGGTAACCGGTACCGTGGTCGGCTACGCTACTCTCGGGCCGACGCGGGCCAAAGGCAGGTACGAGGGCGAGATTTACGAAATCTATATTTCGCCCGACCATCAGGGATTGGGTTTCGGCGAATGCCTGTTCGAGGCGTGCCGGCATCACCTGGACCGTCGCCAGTTGAACGGGCTGCTGGTCTGGGCCTTGGCCGACAATACGATCGCCTCCGACTTCTACTGGCGTCGAGGGGGCCGGCCCGTCGGATCAACCTACGAGCGCTTTGGCTCCCAGCGGCTGAAGAAGATCGCTTTCGCTTGGGACTGACGGGGCGTCCTCGCGGTGAGACAACCGACCGCTTGACGTCGACGCCGCGCTCTTCAAGAAACACGTGCGGCTTGCGATGCCGGCCCCGGAGCTGGCCTGGTTTCGGCCCGGCTTCGCGCTGCAACGCAAGTTCTGGCGCCAGCTCAGCTTCCCTCATTGCCGCGTGTGCTGCTATATCGCCGCCCATTCCTTCGCTCGACGTCGAGGTTGCCGGATGAAAGTCGCCGTGATGGGCGTTGCAGGGCGTATGGGCCAGGAGCTGCTGCGCACCGCGCATGCCGCCGGCTGCACCATCGTCGGGGCTATTGAGCGCCCCGGTTCCCCCGTGATCGGCTCCGACGCCGGTGAGGTGGCCGGCATCAAGCCTCTCGGCGTTCCCGTCACCTCCGACGCGCTCGACGCCATCTCGCGCTGCGATGGCATCCTCGACTTCACCTCGCCTAAGGCAACCGTCGAGTTTGCCGGCCTCGCCGCCAACGCGCGCGCCGTGCATGTCATCGGCACGACCGGCTTCACGCCCGAGGACGAGGCGCACATTGCCGCGGCGGCCCGCCACGCGCCCATCATCAAGGCCGGCAACATGAGCCTTGGCGTTAACCTGCTTGTTGCTCTTACCCGTCGCGTCGCCGAGGCGCTCGATGAGGATTTCGACATCGAGATCGTCGAGATGCACCATCGCGATAAGGTCGACGCCCCCTCGGGCACCGCGCTGATGCTCGGCGGCGCAGCCGCCGAGGGCCGCGGCATCGACCTCAATCAGCACGCGGTCCGAGCGCGCGATGGGCACACCGGCCCGCGCCAGCCCGGCGATATCGGTTTCGCCACCCTGCGTGGCGGCAGCGTCGTCGGCGACCATCGTGTAATTTTCGCCGGACCGGGTGAGCGCCTAGAGTTGGCGCACATCGCCGGCGACCGCTCGATCTTCGCCCGCGGCGCCGTGAAGGCGCTGCTTTGGGGCCAGGGCAAGGCGCCCGGCCTCTATTCGATGTCAGACGTGTTGGGGCTCTAGTGTGATGATCGAGAAATTCGCCATCGCCAGCGGTAGGGTATCCTAGACGTGGAAGTTCGACCCATAGCGCCCTCCGAGCAAAAGACACGCACTCTGGTGCTCGTGCGGCACGGCGAGAGCGAGTGGAACCGCCGCAATCTCTTTACCGGCTGGTGCAACCCCGACCTGACCGAGAAGGGCCTCATCGAGGCGCTCGTTGCGGCCCGCATGTTGCGCGCCAAAGGCATCAAGTTCGACGTCGCCTACACGAGCAAGCTGAAACGCGCGCAGCGCACGCTCGACATCATCCTCTCCGAGCTCGGGCAGACGAAGATCCCCATCCACTTTGAAGAGGCCCTGAACGAGCGCCACTACGGCGACCTGTGCGGCCTCAACAAGGATGAAGCCAAGGAGCGCTGGGGCGAGGAGCAGGTGCGCATCTGGCGCCGCAGCTACGACATCCCTCCCCCTGGCGGCGAAAGCCTCAAGGACACCGAGGAGCGGGTGATGCCCTACTACCGCTCGCATATCTGGCCCGACGTCGAGGCCGGCAAGTCGGTGCTCGTGGTCGCGCACGGAAACTCGCTGCGTGCACTCATCATGAATCTGGAAAACCTGACCGGCGAGCAGATCCTGAGCCGCGAGTTGGCGACCGGTGCGCCCATCGTCTACAGCCTGGGCCCTGACGGTTTGCCCTCCGATCGCAGCGATCTCCTGCCCTCGCGCAGCATCGACGCGCCGCCGGAAGACATCGTGTGACCTAAGCTGGGAACGGGGGGCGTATGGCGTTCAAGGACCTCGCCGAGGCAATCGACAGCGACAAGACGCAACGCGACCGGCTGATCGCCATCTATATCGGCGTCCTGGCCGTTATCCTTGCTATCGCCAGCGTCGGTGGCGGCAACGCCACCAAGGACGCCACCGCCCGCAATATCGAGGCGGCGAACACCTGGGCGTTCTTCCAGGCCAAGAACATCCGCCGGCACGAGATCCGGCTGCAGATATCCGAGTTCGAGGTTCTGCTTGCGAGCGAGCCGACCCTCCCCGGGCCGGCGCGTGCCATGATCGAGGAGCGCATCGCCAAGCTGCGCAAGGACGAGGCGCGCTACACCTCCGAGCCCGAGACCGGCGAGGGCACGCAGGAGCTTACGGCCAAGGCCCGCGAGCTGGAGAAGCAGCGCGATCGGGCGATGGCCAAGGACCCGTATTTCGACTACGGCCAGGCCCTCTTACAAATCGCCATTGTTCTCGCGTCGGTCGCCATCATCACCGGCGGGACCGCGCTCCTCGGGCTCAGCGGCATTCTGGCGGCCCTCGGGACCCTGCTCACGGCCAACGGCTTCTTCCTGGTCTATTCCGTCCCCTTCATCGGCTGAGGGCTCGAGCCGGGGCTTCGGCCACTTGCCCGCAAGGGGCCGAGCGGCTAGCACTACCGCGCTTTTCTTCCCACCTCATCCAGGCTCCGCGAATGACCACCTATAACCTGCTCCTGCTCCCCGGCGACGGCATCGGTGTCGAGACCATTGCCGAGGTCGAGCGCATCATCGACTTCCTCAACAAGGCAGGGCGGGTGGAGTTCGCGACCGACAGCGGCCTGGTCGGCGGCGCGGCCTACGACAAGCACGGCGTCGCCATCTCCGACGCCGACATGGACAAGGCGCAGAAGGCGGACGCGGTGATCTTCGGCGCCGTAGGCGGCCCGAAGTGGGATGGCGTCCCCTATGCCGTCCGCCCCGAGGCGGGCCTGCTGCGCCTGCGCAAGGACCTCGGCCTGTTCGCCAACCTGCGCCCGGCCATCTGCTACCCGGCGCTCGCCGACGCCTCCTCGCTGAAGCGCGAGCTGGTCGAAGGCCTCGACATCATGATCGTGCGCGAGCTGACGGGCGGCGTGTACTTCGGCGAGCCGAAGGAGATCGTCACCCTCGAGAACGGCGAGAAGCGCGCCGTCGACACGCAGATCTATACGACGAGCGAGATCGAGCGCATCGCCAAGGTCGCATTCGATCTCGCCCGCAAGCGCGGCAACAAGGTGCACTCGGCGGAGAAGCGCAACGTCATGCGGACGGGCGTGCTGTGGAATGAGGTCGTCACCGCGACCCACAAGGCCTACGCGCCGGACGTGAAGCTGGAGCACATTCTCGCCGATAACTGCGCCATGCAGCTCGTGCGCAATCCCAAGCAGTTCGACGTCATCGTCACCGACAATCTCTTCGGCGACGTGCTCTCGGACGAAGCCGCGATGGCCACGGGCTCGCTCGGCATGCTGCCGTCGGCTTCGCTCGGCGCCGCGGACGCAAAGACCGGCAAGCGCAAGGCGCTCTATGAGCCCGTGCACGGCTCGGCCCCCGACATTGCCGGCAAGGGGCTCGCCAACCCCATCGCCACCATCGCCTCCTTCGGCATGGCGCTGCGCTACTCGTTCGATATGGGGCACGAGGCTGATCTGCTCGACAAGGCGATTGCGGGCGTCCTGGCTCAGGGGCTGCGTACCGGCGACATCATGCAGCCGGGCATGACCAAGGTCGGCACCTCCGAGATGGGCTCGGCCATCCTCGCCGAGCTCAAAAAGCTTGCCAGCTAGCCGCGCCCTGCCCCTGCCCATTGGGCCGCTGGCCGCCCCCACCCCTTGCGCGGGGCGGCGACCACGCGTAAGTGACGCCCGATAGGATGCGGCAATGGCGCCGCGCGGGAAAATCGGGACTTACCATGGGTTACAAGGTCGCCGTGGTCGGCGCCACGGGCAACGTGGGCCGCGAAATGCTGAATGTGCTCGCCGAGCGCGAGTTTCCGGCGGACGAGGTTTACGCCATCGCCTCCCGGCGCTCGCTCGGCACCGAGGTTTCATTCGGCGACCGGACTCTCAAGTGCCAGGACCTCGAGCAGTTCGATTTCTCCAAAGCCGACTTCTGCCTCATGTCGGCCGGGTCGGCCGTGTCCAAGGAGTGGTCGCCGCGCATCGGCGCCAAGGGCTGCATCGTCATCGATAACTCGTCCTGCTGGCGTTACGACCAGGACGTGCCGCTGATCGTGCCCGAGGTGAACGCCGACGCCGTCGCGGGCTACACCAAGAAGAACATCATCGCCAACCCGAACTGCTCGACGGCACAGCTCGTCGTGGTGCTGAAGCCGCTGCACGATGCCGCCAAGATCAAGCGCGTCGTCGTCTCGACCTATCAGTCCGTCTCCGGCGCCGGCAAGGAAGCCATGGACGAGCTCTGGTCTCAGACCAAAAGCAAGTACGTTCCGGGGCAGGAAGTAGAGCCGAAGAAGTTTACCAAGCAGATCGCCTTCAACTGCATTCCTCAGATCGACGTCTTCATGGAGGACGGGTACACGAAGGAGGAATGGAAGATGCTGGCCGAGACCAAGAAGATACTCGATCCCGCCATCAAGCTCACGGCGACGTGCGTGCGCGTGCCTGTCTTCGTCGGCCACTCCGAGGCGGTGACGGTCGAGTTCGAAAACCCGATCAGCCCCGAGGAGGCGCGTGCGATCCTGCGCGAGGCTCCGGGCGTTGTGGTCGTCGATAAGCGCGAGCCCGGCGGCTACGTGACACCCGTCGAGGCCGCCGGCGAGTTCGCGACCTTCGTCTCGCGCATCCGCGAGGACGCGACGGTCGAGAACGGTCTGCAATTGTGGGTCGTGTCCGACAATCTCTTGAAGGGCGCGGCGCTCAACACGGTGCAGATCGCCGAGACGCTCATCAGTCGCAAGCTGCTGCCGAACGCGGCTTGAGAAAAGTAGCGCCGAGCACATCGGAATGCTCGGCGCTTTCCTCTATTCGGATTTGTCTTCGCCGTTGCCGCTCTGAAGCTTGCCGAGTGCTTTGACGATCAGGTTGAGATCCTGAAGGAAGCGCTCGCGCTGCTGGCCCGGCAGCACGCCGAGTATCTTCTCGTCGACCTTCTTCGCTAAAGGATCGGCCGCCTTCAGGACGCGCCATCCCTCGTCGGTCAGCTTGACCGCATAGGCGCGCGCATCCTCTTTCGTCCGTCGGCGCTGGATCAGGCCCTTCTTCAGCATGCGCCGAACGATGTCGGCGAGCGTGGACCTGTCGACACCTGTTTTTTCGACGAGCAGCGTCTGGCTGACGCCCTCGTTCTGCGCGACGGCCACCAGCACGGCGTACTGGCGCGGCGTGAGATCGCCTTCCGCCATCTCACCCTGGAAGATGTCGCTCGCACACTGACCGGCGCGGTGCAGCAGATGGATTGGAGAGCGCTCGAGTTTCCCCCCGGCCATCTCTCGTGAAGCCTTTTGACGTGTCATGCACTGGGTCGAAGGCAAGCATGATTCGAAGACCCCGGATGGCGATCTCCGACCCCCCATGCCCCCTTTGCCTACGTGGAATAGGTTGCGGTTCGGATTGGAGAAAATACCAGTTTTACCGGTTCGTCCAGACCAAAACGGCGATTGTTGCCGACAAAGCGCAAGAATATTTTCCCGAATACTTTGACGCCAGAAGATCAGCACAAAGAAGTTCTGTCGGCGACACCCTCAGTCGGCGGGTATTTCGTGCGCTCTGAGCAGGCCAACCTGCGAGAGTGCGAACACCATGGTCAGCGGCATGATCGCAAATACTTTGAAACTCACCCACGTGTCGGTCGAGACGGTGCGCCACACTACCTCGTTGAGAAGGGCGAGGAATGTGAAGAAGCAGGCCCAGCGCAGCGTGAGCTTGCGCCAGCCGTCCTCGTTGAGACGGAACACCTCCCCGAATACGACCTTGAGTAGCGAGTGGCCGGCGAGAAGGCCGCCGAATAAGGCCGCCGCGAACAGCCCGTTGACGATCGTCGGCTTGATCTTGATGAAATGATCGTCCTGCAGCCACAGGGTCAGACCGCCGAAGACGACGACGCACGCGCCGGAAACGAGCGGCATCACGGGAACGCGGCCGAAAATGAGGCGCGAGGCGACGAGCGAGACGAGCGTCGCCGCCATGAATATGCCGGTGCCCCAGTAGATCCCGGCCCGGGCATTGACCACGAAGAAGATAACGAGCGGCCCGATCTCAACCGCGAGCTTCAGAAGCTGCGATTTCACCGCCGATGCGTCCGCTTGCTTGGCCGCTGCCTGCTCGCTCATGGCCACTTCCTTCCCTGCTCTCTCGCCCGCTGTCAGCCGGTCACACGGCTAGCCTATCCCAGATTGGCCTCGTGCTCGCTCGTCTTGTGAGACGCACCCGATCGCTCCAGCTTTCCCGACGGTTGACGCGCCATGACTGGGGTGCCCGACGCTTGCAGGCGCGACGAGGCCGGCGCGTCGTGCTCGGCCGTCACCCGATCCTCTGGGATGCGGTAGCGCTGCATCAGCCGCGTCAGGTACCAGGCATAGAGGCCCGACAGCGGCATGATGATCGCGACCTTGAAGGCGATCCAGATGCCGACCCCGTCCGTCTGCATTCCGAGGATGTTGTAGACGCTCTCGTCCTTGAAGGTGAGGCGCACGAACTCGTTCGCGAACGCCGTGAACACGAAGAACCAGGCGAAGTTCCAAGTGAACTTGTCCCAGCCGATCTTGGTGTAGTGGAACGTTTTCTCGAACACGTACTTGAAGAAGTTGCGGTCGAACCAGAGCCCTCCGAACAGGAAGGCGGCGAACATGGCATTGAAGATCGTCACCTTGATCTGCACCCACATCGGGTCGTGGGTGATGATGGTGAGGGCGCCGAACACCATCGTCACCGTCGAGGCGATGAGGGGAAAGATCGGCAGCCGCCGCAGCACCACATACATCGCGACGATGGCGACCACCGTGGAGATGATGAGCGCCCACGTTCCGGCAGCGATGCCGTACATTGCGTTGACGATGAACATCAACACCAGCGGGCCGAACTCGCTGAGGATGTTCACGGCCTGCTCGGCATTGAATGGCACCAATCGCTTCAGCGCGCTCATCTGCCGGACATCATCCTTATCTGCTTAAGATTTCTTGCTCGCGGGGAATTTATGTTGCTCATGCTTCAGCGCCTAGCTCCCAGCTATCGCCTGGGCGAATTCGCCGGCATCGAAAGGCTGTAGGTCGTCCACGCCCTCTCCGACGCCGATGGCATGCACTGGCAGCCCATGCTTGGCTGAGATCGCCACCAGGATGCCGCCCCGCGCCGTGCCGTCGAGCTTAGTCATGACGAGCCCGGTGACGCCGGCCCGCTCGCGGAAGACCTCGACCTGGGACAGCGCGTTCTGTCCGGTTGTGGCGTCCAGCACCAGGAGCACGCTGTGCGGCGCCGAGGGATCGAGCTTCTTGAGGACGCGGACGACCTTCGACAGCTCCTCCATCAGGCCTTCTTTGTTCTGCAGTCGGCCCGCCGTATCGACCAGCAGCACGTCGACGCCGTCCTCGCGCGCTCGCGAGAGGGCGTCGTAGACGAGCCCGGCCGCATCCGCGCCGGTCGCACCCGCGATGACCTTCGCTCCCGTGCGCTCGCCCCAGATCTTCAACTGCTCGATCGCCGCGGCGCGGAACGTGTCGCCGGCCGCCAGCATGACCGTCTTGCCCTGCCCCCGGAACTGCGCCGCGAGCTTGCCGATCGTCGTCGTCTTGCCGGTGCCGTTGACGCCGACCATGAGGATGACGTGCGGCTTGTGCACGGCATCGACGACGAGCGGTTTGGCGACAGGAGCAAGAGCGCGCTCGACCTCGCTCTTCAGGACGGAGCGCACGTCGTCGGCGCTGATATCCTTCTCGAACCGGCCCTTGCGTAGCGTGGCGATGATCTTCTCGGCCGTTGCGACGCCGAGGTCCGCCTCGATCAGCAGATCCTCGAGATCATCGAGTGTCGCCGCCTCGAGCTTCTTCTTTGTGAAGAGCCCGGTGATGCCGTCCGTGAGCTTGGTCGACGTCTTGCCGAGACCATGCTTGAGACGGCTGAACCAGCTTGACCTCGCCGGCGCCGGCTCCTGCTGCGCAGTACCAGCGGCCTCGGGATTGGCGCTGGCCTCGGTCGTGCTCTCGACTGCAGGCTCGTCGGCGCGCTTCCCGCCCCACAGCCGCCCGAATGCGCTTTGCACTTTGCCGCTCACGCTACGACCTCGCCGGACAGTCGTTGGCCGTCGTTTCCGCTGACCCGTGCCCGCACCATTGCCCCCGCGGCGACTGCGCGCGGCAGGCGCATCTCGGCGAACTGGCGCGTCCGGCCGATGCCATGATGCTCGACGAGCACCTCGACCTCCGCGCCGAAAAGCTTGTCGAGAAATCCTGTCAGCACCGCTTGACCCTTTGCGCGTAGGCGCGCCGCTCGCTCCTTGACGACCCCGCGGTCGACCTGCGGCATGCGCGCTGCCGGCGTCCCCTGGCGCGGCGAGAACGGAAAGACGTGCAGGTATGTCAGATCGCAATCGTCGACGATGCTGAGCGAAGCTTCGAACATCTCCTCCGTCTCGGTCGGGAATCCGGCGATGAGATCGGCGCCGAAAACGGTGTCGGGCCGCATGCGCCGCACGTCGGCGCAGAACTTCACGGCATCGGCGCGGCTGTGGCGGCGCTTCATGCGCTTCAGGATCATGTCGTGGCCCGCCTGCATCGAAAGGTGCAGATGCGGCATTAGCCGCTCCTCCTCGGCGATGGCGCGCATGAGATGCTCGTCGGCCTCGACCTGGTCGATCGACGAAAGGCGCAGGCGCTCGAGCTCCGGTACGAGCTTCAGGATCTGCCGCACCAGAACGCCCAGGGTCGGCTTTCCCGGGAGATCGGCGCCATAGGACGTGATGTCGACGCCGGTCAGCACGATCTCGCGGCACCCGTTCTCGACGAGCCGGCGGATCTGCGCCACGACCTCGCCGGCCGCCACCGAGCGCGATGGTCCGCGCCCGTAGGGAATGATGCAGAACGTGCAGCGGTGATCGCAACCGTTCTGCACCTGCACGTAGGCTCGCGTCCGCGAGCCGAACCCGTCGATGAGATGACCCGCCGTCTCGCGCACGCTCATGATGTCGTCGACCTGCACGCGCTCCGATCCGGCAATCGACAAGCCTATGAAGGTCTCAGCCTTCATCTTCTCCGCATTGCCGATGACATGGTCGACTTCGTCGAGATCCGCAAAGCGCTCCGGCTCGACCTGCGCCGCACAGCCGGTTACGATGATCTTTGCCGCGGGGTTCTCGCGCCGCAGCTTGCGGATGGTCTGCGTCGCCTGGCGCACGGCCTCGCCCGTCACTGCGCAGGTGTTGACGATGACCGCATCGCCAAGTCCCGCCGCCGCCGCATTTCGGCGCATCACCTCGGACTCGTACGCGTTGAGCCGGCAGCCGAGCGTTATGACAAGAGGTTCGGCCATCTCTGCTCAGGTTGCCTCGTTTGCAGTTGCCGCGCGGGACGATGATCCGATCCGCGCATGAGGAGCCTGGCGCAAACGGGTTATTCGGCCGGTTAACTTGATGGCGGTCATACTGGACAACTTTGTCGTTCGCTAGACAGGCGCGCGCGCCCTAGTGTCCCGGTTCCAAAGTTCGCCCGAGGTCGTGGCCAGGCTGGGAGCGAACTTTCGAACCATAAGGGACACTAGGATCATAGGCTTGCTAGTGCGATTCAGATCGAGAAATTCGCGCGGTCCCGAGCCGCTTAACGATGGCGAATTTCTCGATCATCGCACTAGAGTATCCGGCGCCAGCGTGCCTTCAAACTCGAGTTCTGCCGGCCCGCGCATCAATATGTGGTCGTTCTCCGCCCATTCGATGAACAGTGTACCTCCCGGCAGCTTAACGGCCACCTTGCGGTCGGTCAGCCCCTTGCGCGCTGCAGCGACAGCCGCCGCACAGGCTGCCGTGCCGCAAGCCCTGGTAAGCCCCGCCCCGCGCTCCCAAGTCTTTAGGTTAAGACCATTTCGCGAGGTAACCTGCGCCAGAGAGATGTTTGCCCGCTCGGGAAAGATCGGGTGGTTCTCGAGCAGCGGGCCGAAACGGTCGAGATCGTAGGCGTTTACGTCGTCGACCCAGAAGATCGCATGCGGGTTGCCGACATTGACAACCGATGGCGTGTGCAGCACCGGCGCGTCGATGGGTCCGATCTGCAGCTCGATACCCGTGGTGTCCTCGAACGGCTCCGCGAGGGGTATTTCATTCCAGAGAAAACGCGGCTTGCCCATGTCGATAGTGATGCTGTCGGCGCTGTCGACCTTTGCCTTCAACAAGCCCGCGCTCGTCTCGACGCTGACTTCGGGGCGTCCCGCCTCCTCTGCCGCAATCAACGCGACGCAGCGGGTGGCATTCCCACATGCGCTCACCTCCGAGCCGTCGGCGTTGAAGATTCGCATGAAGACATCGGCCTTCTGTGACGGCTCGATGACAATCACCTGATCGCAGCCGACGCCCGTCCGGCGATCGCCGATGCGCCGTGCACCCTCTGCGCCGAGCGCGAGCGATCGCGTGCGCGCATCGAGCACGACAAAATCGTTCCCGAGGCCGTTCATCTTTCGGAATGGGATGCTGGCAGCGTCCGTCATGAGCCCATATATGGCTCTGAGGACCAAAAAGACAATCGATTGGAGGCGTGGTTGATGACGAGCCCGAGCCTGCGCAGCCTTGGCGCTGCCATCGCAGCGATCATGGTCGGAGCATCACCCGCCTCAGCAGTCGTTACCGACGCACCCGCCCCCGCGAAACCAAGCAAGATCAAAGTCGAAACCTTCGCCACCGGTCTCGACCACCCTTGGGGGATGCAATTCCTCCCCGATGGCCGGCTTCTGGTGACCGAGCGGCTTGGCCGCATGCGCATCATCGGCAAGGACGGCAAGCTCTCCCCGCCGATCCTCGAAGGTCTCCCCGAGGTCGCGGCCATCGGCCAGGGCGGTCTGCTCGATGTCCTGCTCGCTCCCGACTTCAAGAAGAGCGGCACTATCTATCTTTCCTATGGCGAGCCGCGCGAGGGCGGCAAGAATGGCACCACCGTCGCCCGCGCCAGGCTCGTCTACGACGGTGCCGGCGCGAGGCTGGATGATCTGAAGGTCATTTTCCGTCAGGAGCCCGCGGCCAAAAGCGGCCACCACTTTGGTTCGCGCCTTGTGTGGGACCCGAAAGGCAACCTCTTCATCACTACCGGCGATCGCAATTCGCTCCGCGCCGAGGCACAGAACCCGGCGAGCGACATCGGCAAGGTCATCCGCATCAAGCCCGATGGCACGATACCCGATGACAACCCGAAGCTGCCTGGATGGGCGCCAGAGGTCTGGTCCATCGGGCACCGGAACATCCAGGGCGCCGCGCTGCGCCCCGGGACCGGCAAGCTCTACACGCTCGAGCACGGCGCGCAGGGCGGCGACGAGCTGAACCACCCCGAGCCCGGCAAGAACTACGGCTGGCCCGTCATCACCTACGGCATCGACTACAGCGGCGCGAAGATCGGCGAGGGCGCCGAGAAGGAAGGCATGGAGCCGGCGGTCTATTACTGGGTGCCGTCGATCGCTACCTCCAGCCTCACTTTCTACACCGGCGACCTCTTCCCCGATTGGAAAGGCAATGCTTTCGTCGGTGGGCTGGCCGGGGCTCAGGTGCAGCGCCTCGTCCTCGATGGCGATGATGTCATTGCAGCCGAGGTTCTCTTGGAGGATCAGGGCAAGCGCATCCGCGACGTCCGCCAAGGCCCCGACGGGGCCCTCTGGCTCCTCACCGACGACACCGGCGAAGTCCTCCGCGTCACCCCCCGGGAATGATGGCCGGCGCGCTCGCGGCAATCGGATGCACGTAGCCTACGGGAACCCTGGCGGATGTCCGGGACTTGAGGATAATTGCGGGAGCCGTCCCGTGGCCACCGGAGAGCCTCGATGACCGACCAGTCGTCCAACAATGCGCCGATATCGCGCGCCAGCCGTAGGCTGCTGCAACTCTCGCTGGTGACGCCCCGGCCGTGCCCCCGCTGCGGGGGCTGCATCTGCCTGACCCGCGGCGAGCGCCAGTCTCTGCGCCGCGTCACTGGGATCGCTCGCCAGTGGCGTCGCCAAGTGCGCCGCGAGGCCCGCGACCTTGCCCGCGGACGCGCCGAGGCCCGCAATCTGGGCGCAGGTGTCGAAAAATCCCCGGGCGGTTGACAAAAAATCTCCCCTGAGGGCATTGTCCGCGCCAATCCGACGGCCCTGATCTCAGAGCCGCCGCCCTGCACGTTCACCAATCTCGCCAAGGGTGATTGAGGCAGGGGGGTCAACACCCGCCAGCGCGTTGCGCCCGCGGGTGCGATTTTCGTTTGCGCATCGGGACCTCCCGCGGCGCTTAGGTCGAAGGACGAGCATGTTCCAATCGCTGTCGGATCGCCTGTCGGGCATTCTGGACAAGCTGACGCGCCGCGGCGCTCTCACCGAGAGCGACGTCGTCGAGGCCATGCGTGAGGTCCGCCGGGCGTTGCTCGAGGCGGATGTTGCCCTCGATGTCGTGCGCGACTTCACCGACAAGGTGAAGGCCAAGGCGGTCGGCCAGGAGGTTCTGCGCTCGATCACCCCCGGCCAGATGGTCGTCAAGATCGTCAACGACGAGCTTGTCGCCATGCTCGGGTCGGAAGGCTCGGCTATCGACCTTCACGCGACTCCGCCGGTCGCCATCATGATGGTCGGGCTGCAGGGCTCCGGTAAGACGACGACGACGGCAAAGATCGCCAAGCGCCTCACCGACCGCGACAAGAAGAAAGTGCTGATGGCCTCGCTCGACACGCGTCGCCCCGCAGCACAGGAGCAGCTTCGCGTGCTCGGCGAGCAGACCGGCGTCGATACGTTGCCCATCGTCGCCGGCCAGACCCCGCAGCAGATCGCCAAGCGCGCGCTCGATGCCGGCAGGCTCGGCGGCTACGACGTCGTGCTGCTCGATACCGCCGGCCGCATCCACATCGACGACGAGCTGATGCGCGAATCCGCCGAGGTGCGCGACATCGCCCATCCGCACGAGACGCTGCTTGTCGCCGACAGCCTCACCGGCCAGGACGCCGTCAACGTCGCCAAGTCGTTCGACGAGCGTGTCGGCATCACCGGCATCGTGCTGACGCGCGCTGACGGCGATGCCCGCGGTGGCGCCGCGCTCTCCATGCGCGCCGTCACCGGCAAGCCGATCAAGCTCTTGGGCGTCGGCGAGAAGTGGGATGCGCTCGAGGACTTCCACCCCGCACGCGTCGCTTCCCGCATCCTCGGCATGGGCGACGTCGTCTCTCTCGTCGAGAAGGCGGCGCAGACCATCGACGCCGAGAAGGCGACGAAGATCGCCGAGAAGATGAAGAAGGGCATCTTCGATCTCGACGACATGGCCGAGCAGCTGAAGCAGATGCAGCGCATCGGCGGCATGTCCGGCGTGCTGGGGATGCTGCCCGGCATGGGCAAGATCAAGTCGCAGATCGCCGAGGCGAACCTCGACGACTCCATCCTCAAGCGCCAGCACGCCATCATCACCTCGATGACACCGCATGAGCGGCGCAACCCGAAGGTGCTCGACGCGCGCCGCAAGCGCCGCATCGCTGCCGGCTCCGGCACCAAGGTCGAGGACGTCAACAAGCTCGTAAAGATGCACCGCCAGATGGCCGACATGATGAAGTCGCTCGGCCGCAACAAGGGAATGCTCAACCGTCTCGTCGGTGGCCGCGGCGCGGCGCCAAGCGAAGCCGAGATGGCGGCGATGCAGGAGGAATTGGGCAAGCTCGATCCCAAGGCGCTCGAGCAGCTGCCGCAGGAGCTAAAGGACGCCATCCCGAAGGGGCTGCCAAAAGGCTTGCCCGGGCTCTCCGGCGGCATGCCGAGGCTTCCCGGTCTCGGTGCCGGCCTGCCCGGCCTTGGCGGCGGCCTCCCGAAATTCCCCGGTTTGCCGGGAAAGAAAAAGTAGCTCTCAACACCGACGCAACATTCAACCGAACTAACTCTCGAAGGAAAAAAAACCAATGTCCGTGAAGATCCGTCTCTCCCGCGGTGGCGCCAAGAAGCGCCCCTACTACTACGTCGTTGTCGCCAACACGGCCTCCCCGCGCGATGGCCGCTACATCGAGCAGATCGGCACCTTCAATCCGATGCTCAAGAAGGACGACGAGGCGCGCGTGAAGCTTGACCTCGACCGCTGCAAGTACTGGCTCTCGGTCGGTGCCCAGCCGACGGATCGCGTCGCCCGCTTCCTCGATGCCGCCGGCCTCATGAAGCGCACGCCGTCGAACAACCCCGACAAGGCGAAGCCGAAGAAGAAGCGCTTGGAGCGCGAGGCAGCGCAGGCCGAGAAGGCTGCCAAGGCCGCGGAAGCCGCTGCCGCAGCATCGGCCGAGGCGTAGGCTGCAACCGGCGCGCGTCGCTAACGCTGTGTTCAACCTTGTCGTGCCAAACATCTCCTCGGGCGGGGCTGAGCCTCGCCGAGGGGGTGATGACATGCTCGAAGACGGCATCTACGCGCTACGCTTTGCGGCGACCCACGACGGCGAGCCCGAGCAAGGCAGCGGCCTTGCGGTGCTCCGCGAGGGCAAGGTCCTCGGCTCCGATCCGATGGGTGCCGTGTTCAGCGGCACCTACGAGTTCGACAGCGCCCGCAGCCTCAACAAGGTGAAGCTGCGCGTCGATCTTCCCGCCGACGGCATCCTGGTGACGGGTTTTGTCACCGGCCCGAAAGGCGCCACGCTGGACGTGGTCGGCGCATTCGCCAGCGCGCCAAAGGACACTCCGGCCTTCATCCAGATCGCCGGTGCACCGCTCGGGGTGCAAATCCGATATCTTGGCCCGCTCCCCAACTAGGAGCCTCTTGCCAACGTGCCGATGACCGACCGACCTCAGCGCGTCCTCCTTGGCCGCATCGTCACCGCGCACGGAATCCGCGGCGACGTGGTCATCGACAGTTACGCCTCGGACCCGGCCGACATCGGCGCCTACGGGCCGCTGCAGTCCGCGGACGGCTCCAAGGAGTTTCGCATCAAGGTCGTGCGCGCCACCCCGAAGGGCGTCATCGCGCACATTGCCGGCATCGACGACCGCAACGGTGCGGAGGCGCTGCGTGGTGTTGATCTGTTCGTGCCCCGCGCCAAGCTCCCGGAAGCCGGCGAAGGTGAGTTCTACTACACCGACCTCGTCGGCTTGAGGGCCGAGAGCGACTCCGGTGAGATGATCGGGACGGTCGTCGCCGTGCACAACTTCGGTGCCGGCGATCTTCTCGAGCTGCGCCTCGAAGGCCAGACCGCGACCGAGCTCGTCCCTTTCACCGACACATACGTTCCCGTCGTCGATGTCGCCGGCGGCCGAGTCGTCGTGGTCATGCCGGCGAGCGCCCCCGACGACGAAGAAGAGCCGAGCTAGACGACGACCGCAGATCGCGACTCAACGCGCACCGCCGGCCAATTCGTGGCTGCCTTGACAGTGCGCAACCGCGCATGTTGCTTTCCCATATCCGGGGGCAATTATAAAAATGGGATGTAACCCTTCCGTGCGCGGCTCCGATTGGCAAGGGCCGAGCCGCTATCGCTCGGCGTGGGCCGTGTTGCTCGGCTTTCTGTTTGCCCTTGTGGCACTCGCCGCCGTGGCGCCGCCGGCGGCGATCGCGGACGAGTATGGCGAGAGGATCAAGCCGATATTCGAGGGCCGCTGCATCGCCTGCCACAGTTGCTACAATGCGCCTTGCCAGCTCAACCTCCAGTCCTATTCCGGCGCGGCGCGCGGTGCGACGACGCTAAACGTCTACGACGCGACGCGCCTCAAGAGCGTACCGCCGACCCGCATCAATATTGACGCCACTACGACTACTGGCTGGCACGCCAAAGGCTTCCATGACGTGCTGGGCGCAGGCAATCCGGAGGCCAGTCTGTTGCTGCGTCTTACGCGCTTGCGTCAGAAGCACGCTTCGCTGCAACCAAAGAAGCCGGCCGCCGAAAGCCAGCTCTGCGTCACCAAGCCCGATGACCCGCGCATGTCGGCCGAGGAGAACACATCCGCGCTCGCTATGCCGTATGGTTTCCCGCCGCTCTCCGACGATGCGATCGGCGCGCTGCAGGCCTGGATCGCACACGGTGCGCCCGCGCCGGTTTCGGTCACGCGCCCGGAACGCGAGGTCATATCGGAAAGGCTACGCGGCGAAGTGCACGACTGGGAACAGTTCCTCAACGGTTCTGATCCGCGCCAGCGTCTCGTCAGTCGCTACGTCTACGAGCACCTCTTTCTCGCGCACCTCTATTTTGCCGATGACCTGCCAAATCGGGAATCAGTCGCCGAAGGCATCCCGACGCGCCCGCTGTTCTTCCGGCTCGTGCGCTCGCGCACCGCATGCGACGCCGGCATCGACGAGATCGCAACACGCCGCCCGAGCGATCTCCCCGACACCGCGTCGATGTCCTACTGCCTCAGGCCGGTGACGGGCGCCATCGTCAACAAGACGCATATCCCGTTCGAGCTGTCGCCAGGCAAGCTGGAGCGCATGAAGTCGCTGTTCTTTTCTGGCGATTGGAAAGTCACGCCCGCGCCGGGCGGCGAGCGGCACAACCCCTTTGCGGTCTTCGCCGCAATTCCGGTCAGGGCACGTTATCAGTTCCTACTCGACAACGCGCATTTCTATGTCGCTACTTTCATCAAGGGGCCAGTGTGCAACGGGTCGGCCGCCGTCAATTCGATACAGGAGCAGTTCTACGTTCTCTTCCTGAAGCCCGATTCCGACAGCATGGTGATGCTGCCGGACTTTGCCGCCGCGGCCGTCGACAAGCTCATCCTGCCCGGCGCCTGGGGCAGCGACATCGATCTGCTGCAGGACCTGCCCTCGCTCGCGCGCATCGTCACCTACCGTGAGAATTACCGCACGTTGCGTGCCCAAAGCGTGCGCAAGCTGCGCCCGGACGGCTATTCACTCTCCGATGTGTGGGACGGCGAAGGTTACAACGGGAACGCTCTGCTCACGGTGTTCCGCCACGATGACAATGCCGCTGTGTTCAAGGGCGCCGTCGGTGACCTGCCGAAGACGACCCTCGTGCTCGACTATCCGTTGTTTGAGCGTCTCGTCTACAATCTCGTCGTTGACTTCGACGTCTTCGGAAACGTCGGCCATCAGGTGCTGACCCGCATCTACATGGACTTGATCCGCATGGAGGGGGAGGAGCTGTTCTTGAGCTTCCTGCCGCCTGCCGACCGGCGGACGCTGCGCAGGTCCTGGTACGAGGGCGATCTTCTCACCGATATCAAGATCAACATCGTCTTCCCGCTCACCAACCAGAACCAGCCGACCGCCATCAAATTCCGCACCAAGGAGCACAAACAGGAATTCATCGAGCGCGTGTTGTTCGAGCGCTTGCCGGCTGCAGTGCGCGGACCCGACGATCTGATCAACTGGCGTAGACTCCGCGCGCCAGCGCAGCGGAGCCCTCGCCTTTCGCCGTCTGAGCGGGCGCTGCGCCGCATCGCCTCCATCCCGGCCAAAGACGCGACGCCATTCTCGCGCTACTTCCCGGAGCTTTCGATCCTGCTTCTGCAGCGGAGCGACGCCAGCACACAAGCCTACAGCATCGTGCACAACCGGGAGCACGAGAACGTCTCGTGGATCATGGGCGAGGATCTCCGGCTCGCGCCCGAGGAAGACACCCTGTCGATCGAGGAGGGCGTTCTCGGCGCCTATCCCAACATGCTTTTCGTTGTTGACGAGCCGCAGTTGGAAGAGTTTAGCGAGATGGCGGCAGGCATCACCTCGAGTCGCGGCTACGAACAGCTGGTCGACCGGTTCGGCATCAGGCGTACGTCTCCGGATTTCTGGGGAGCCTACGATCGCGTCAATGCCATCGGGCGACAAACTCACCCGATCGAGGCCGGCGTCCTCGATCTGACGCGCTATGAGCTCGCCCCGCGCTAGCAGCTCGCAGCCACTTTCCGCCCCGTCTGCGAGTACGCAACCTAGACCGGTTCCCCCTTGAGCAGGCGCGGCAGCTCGCCGGTCAGCCCCGCCGCCTCGGCGACAAAAAAGCGCTTCAGCGCCGGAATGCGATCGACGATGCCGAGCCCCGCTTCGCGCACGGAGCGCAGCAGCGTGGCATCGCTCGCGAACAGCCGGTTGATCGCGTCGAAAGTCGCCGCTGAAACCGCGGAATCGAAGCGCCTCCAGCGCTCGTATCGATTGAGCGCCTGCGCATCGCCGGCAGGAAAGCCGAGCCGTACGCTCTCGGCGATCACCTCGGTGAGCGCCGCGACGTCGCGGAGCGCGAGGTTCAGCCCCTGCCCCGCCAGCGGATGCACGCCGTGCGCGGCATCGCCGGCAACGGCAAAGCGCGGGCCGACATAGCGGCGGGCAAGATGCAGTTCGAGCGGCCATGACTGCCGCGGCCCGTCGAGCGCGATCGCACCGAGCTTGCCCCCGAACCGTTTGTCGACCTCGGCGAGGAAGCCGGCGTCGTCGAGCGCCAGGATGCGCTTGGCTTCGCGCGCATCCTCCGTCCACGTGATGCACGATCGGTTTCCTGTGAGCGGCAGGATGGCGAACGGCCCCGCCGGAAGGAAGTGCTGCACGGCGCGCGCGCCGTGCGGACGCTCGTGGCGGACGGTGGTGACGATGCCCGTCTGCGGATAGCTCCAGCCGATGGTCTTGATTCCGGCCGCCTCGCGCAGAGCCGATTTGCGCCCGTCCGCGGCGACGACGAGTGATGCGCGGATCTCCCGCCCGTCTGCCAGCACGATGCAAGCTGACGTCTCGTCGGCTGCGAAGGCCCGCACCTCCGCCGGCGCGATCATCGTGATCGAAGCGCACGCTTCTGCCCTCTCGCGCAGGACTTGCGACAACGGGCCGACGGGGACGATGTGGGTCGCGGGCTCGCCGCTGTCGGTGACATTGTCGTAGGCGAGAAGCACCGGACGCACACCGGCCTCGAGGCTCGAATCCGTGATGTCGATGCCTTCGACCGCCTGCGCCTCGCTCGCGATTGCCGCCCACACCCCGAGGGCCTCCAAAAGATGGCGCGACGCGGCCGACAGCGCGAACGCGCGCGCATCGGGGCGCGGCGCCGATGCCGGTACACGGTCGATGACCGCGATCTTGAAGTCGGGTCCCAATGCATCGCTGAGCGCGCACGCCAGGGCAAGGCCGGCGAAGCTCGCACCCGAAATTGCGACATCGAAGCAGATAGCCTCTTGCGGCATGTCTCGTCCGGTCTTCTGGGGCTAAGTTGCTGCGAATATGGCAGAAGACGACGGTCTAACCTAGGCCGGCATCCTTCGGCCTGCCACGGACCACTCCAGCGAGGCCCCATGTCGACCAATGAACCGGCGCCGCAGAGCGCTCTTGATGCGCTGCTCGCGACGCTCGATCTAGAACCTATCGAGGACAACCTCTTTCGCGGCCCGCGCGGCACCGAGGGCTGGCAGCGCGTATTCGGTGGCCAGGTCCTCGGCCAGGCCCTCGTGGCCGCCGCCCGCACCGTGGAAGCGGGGCGTCCCGTGCACTCCTTGCACGGCTACTTCCTCCTTGCTGGCGACCCCGCGCGCGCCATCGTCTACGACGTCGAGCGCATCCGCGACGGTGGCAGCTTCACCACCCGCCGCGTCAAGGCTATCCAGCATGGGCGAGCGATCTTCTCCATGAGCAGCTCGTTCCACAAGGCGGAGCAGGGGTTCGAGCACCAGGCACCGATGCCCGACGTGCCCCCGCCGGAGGCTCTCCCCAATCCCAAGGACGTAATCGCCCGGTACCTCGATGCCCTTCCGGCTGCCATGCGCACCTACTGGAGCCGCGAGCGGCCGATCGACATGCGTGTCGCCGACCTGTCGCGCTACCTGACGCGCGAGAAGAAGACTCCGGCGCAGAACATCTGGATCAAGGCCAGCGGCCGGCTCTCGGACGATCCTATCGTGCATCAGGCGGTGCTGGCTTACGCCTCGGACTTCACGTTGCTCGACACGGCGCTGATCGCCCACGGCAAGCTCTTGTTCGATGCCGACGTACAACTCGCCAGCCTCGATCACGGGATCTGGTTCCACCGTCCGTTCCGGGCCGATGAGTGGCTGCTCTACGTGCAGGACAGCCCCAGCGGCTTTGGCGCCCGGGGGTTCTGCCGCGGGAGCATTTTCTCCCGCGATGGGATCCTGATCGCATCGGTGGTGCAGGAGGGACTGATGCGCCAGCGCACCTCCGCATTCGTGCCCAATTAACGGGCAGTCGTGGGCAATTGCCCATTGATTGGGCATTATGCGCCTGTAAAATGGGGTGTCGCCTGAAATCTTGGCAGCGTTTCTTGTGGGAATCCAATTGGTTGTCTACGCACCGTCAAACTGGCACGCGTCTTGACTCCGGTTTCTACGGCCAACGCGCCGCAACAAGGCGCTTTGGTCAAAACGAAGACCAAAAAGTTCGCTGCCACGGCGGCGGATGCGCGAGGGGAGAGGGACCCGCATGAAGTTGATCACAGCAATCATCAAACCTTTCAAGCTCGAGGAGGTCCGCACGGCGCTGACCGATCTCGGCCTGCAGGGGATGACGGTTACAGAAGTCAAAGGTTACGGGCGCCAGAAGGGGCACACCGAGATCTATCGCGGCGCCGAGTACGCCGTGAGCTTTCTTCCGAAGATCAAGGTGGAAGTGGTCGTCCCGTCGGCTCAGGTTGACAAGGCGCTGGAGGCCATCCAGCGCGCTGCCAAAACGGGCCAAATTGGCGACGGCAAGATTTTCGTCTCTCCCATCGAGCACACCGTACGCATCCGCACCGGCGAGTCGGACGACAACGCACTTTAAGCGGGCTTCGTCCGTTAGGGCGCAGTCCAAGTACTACAGGAAGGGAAGGGGAGTTTCAGGATGAACTTCAACGGACTAAAGAAACTGGCGGCGACCGCATGTACGGCCGCTGCACTTTACGCGGGATCCGCGCTGCCATCGCTGGCACAGGATGCACCCACACCCACGCTGAACTCGGGTGACACGGCGTGGATGCTCACATCCACCGTCCTCGTCATCCTGATGACGATCCCGGGCCTGGCGCTGTTCTACGCCGGCATGGTGCGCAAGAAGAACGTGCTGTCGGTGCTGACCGCCACGTTCGCCACCTTCTCTGTCTTGACCGTTCTTTGGTTCTTGGTCGGCTACTCGCTCGCCTTCACCGACGGTGGTGAGTACCAGCCCTACATCGGCGGCATGAGCAAGGCTTTGTTCGCCGGCGTCACCCCGGCCGCGCTGTCGGGCACCATTCCTGAGCTCGTCTTCGCCATGTTCCAGATGACCTTCGCCGCCATCACGCCGGCGCTGATCATCGGCGCCGTCGTTGACCGCATGAAGTTCTCCGCCCTGCTCATCTTCATGTCGGTGTGGATGCTCGCTGTTTACGTGCCGGTCGCCCACTGGGTATGGGGCGGCGGCTTCCTCGCTTCCGACGGTGTTCTCGACTTCGCCGGCGGCACGGTCGTTCACATCAACGCCGGTATCGCCGGTCTCGTCGCCTGCATCGTCCTCGGCCGTCGCCAGGGCTACGGCACCGAGAGCCTCGCGCCCTACAACCTCGTCTACACCCTGATCGGCGCCTCGCTGCTGTGGGTCGGCTGGTTCGGCTTCAACGTCGGTTCGGCGCTTTCTGCCGGCACCGGCGCTGCAGTCGCCATGACGACGACGCAGCTCGCCACCGCGGCCGCTGCACTCGCCTGGATGTTCTCGGAGTGGCTGGTGCACGGTAAGCCGACCCTACTCGGTCTTGCCTCGGGCGCGGTTGCTGGCCTCGTCGCCATCACGCCGGCTTGCGGCTTCGTCGATCCTAAGGGTGCCATCGTCATCGGCATCGCCGCCGGCGTCATCTGCTACATCTTCTCCACTGGCGTGAAGAAGGCCCTTGGCTATGACGACAGCCTCGACGTCTTCGGCGTCCATGGCATCGGCGGTATCGTCGGCGCTGTCCTAACGGGCGTCTTCGCGGCCGAGGCTTACGGCGGCAAGGTCGGCCTGCTCGAGGGCAACTTCGCTCAGGTGCCGATCCAGATCTACGGCGTCCTCGCCACCGTCGTGTGGTCGGCCGTCGCCACCTTCGTGATCCTCATGGTCCTGAAGTTCACGATCGGCATCCGCGTCAGCGAGGCCGCCGAGGTCGAAGGCCTCGACGTCGCGCTGCATGGCGAGTCGATCCAGTAGTTACACCGGCGGGACGCGCAGCCGATTTCGGTTTCGCGTCCCGCGTCTTCTCCCGAGCGTGCGCCTTCCCCTAGGCGTGCTCTAAACTCGGCCCGGCGCCTCTGGCATCCCGGGCCGTTTTTTGTTTTTGATCAGGCTTGGACCTTGAGAACCGCGCCGGGCCGCAGCGCCTTCAGCAGCCGCAGAAGATGCGGACGACGCAGCGCCACGCAGCCCTCGGTCGGCTTCATCTCCGGCGACGCCACGTGCATGAAGATGGCGCTCCCTCGCCCGGCGACGCGCGGCCGGTCGTTGTAGCCCAGCACGACGACGAGATCGTACAGTCCGTCCTGCCGCCACAAGCGTTCCGCGCTGGCTGGATATGGGTGCCGGACCGGACGGTTGTAGTTGCGATCCTCGGGGCCATCGCACCAACCGTCGTCTGGACGTACCCGCGAAAGGCGCAGACCCGTTGCCGCTGGACGCGCGAGGCGATCCGCCCGGAAATAGGCCTGCCGCAGTGCGAAATCGCCGATCGGCGTCGCCCCGTCGCCCTCCCGCTTCATCGCCCTTCGGCCGCTGCGCCCGAGCGCGCATGGGAAGCTCAAATTGCCGTAGGTCAACACGCCCCGCGTGGAGCCGGGCGCGAGGCTCCTCACGACGATTTTAGGACCCGACTGTGGAATCCTCACCCGGGACTTCATTGGAGCTTCCCATCGCACATGCTATTCCGCATCCATCAGATCAGGCCCTAATGCCGCGGCCAACATATTGTGACCGCGCGCCTAAGTCTGTGCCGGAGCGAAGAAGACCTATGAGTAATGCCCGAAGCATCCTAATCGTCGACGACGACGAGGAGCTGCGCGAAACCCTCAAAGACCAGCTTATTTTGCACGATGAGTTCGAAGTGCAGACGGCAGGGCTTGCCTCGAAGGGCATGGAGATTGCGAAGTCGGATCACTTCGACCTCGTTATCTTCGACGTTTCACTGCCGGACATGGATGGGCGCGAAGCCGTGCGCCTACTGCGAAGGTCCGGCTTCAAGACTCCGATCATCATGCTCACTGGCAATGTCTCCGACGCCGATCAGATCCTCGGGCTCGATGCCGGCGCCAACGACTACGTGACGAAGCCGTTCAAGTTCGCCGTGCTTCTCGCACGCATTAGGGCGCAGCTTCGCCAGCACGAGCAGAGCGAGGACGCCGTCTTCGCCATCGGTCCTTACACGTTCAAGCCGGCGTCCAAGCTCCTGATCAACGACAAGGGCACAAAGATCCGCCTCACGGAGAAGGAAACGTCCATCCTCAAGTACCTCTACCGCTCCGGCGACAAGGTCGTCTCTCGCGACACGCTGCTGCACGAGGTGTGGGGATATAACGCCGGAGTCACGACGCACACGCTGGAAACGCACATCTACCGTCTGCGCCAGAAGATCGAGAAGGACCCCTCGAGCGCCGAGCTACTGGTGACCGAGACCGGCGGCTATCGCCTCGTTCCCTGAGGCTTATCAACAGCGCATCTGGATATCATGTGGACGTATCGGCCACCTGTTGTGCGTCGGTCATAGCCTCACGCGGCGAATCGCAAGAGCTTGCAGGCCATTCGCCGACCGCATCTCGCGCAAACAGGATGTGGAAGAGGTGGTGACAAAGTTTCCCTCCTCAGGTCCCACGCAGACGAGCAGGCCCGCTTGGAACTCTTCGCCGGACACTTGGCTGTGCTGCCGCTCTTCCGCGGCCTCACCCCGCTTCAGCTCGCGGGCATCGCGCGCAACGCCGAAAGGGCCTCGTACACGCCAGGGGCTTTCATTATCGAGGAGAACGCCGACGCCGACGCCGCGATCCTCATCGTCTCCGGCACGGCCGTGCGGGTGAGCGGGCCCGAGCTCGCCTCGCGCTCTGAGCCGGTTGTCGCCGGATCGCTGCTGGGCGAAGCAGCCATGCTGGTCGAGACCACGTACGGTTCTACGATTGTCGCGCGCACCGCGGTCCGCGCCGTCCACATCACCCGCGAGTCCCTGCACGAGCAGATGCTCGCCGATCCCGACCTGGCTGCCCGGATCGGCGCCAATCTCGGCAAGCGCCTCAGCGGCGTTGTCGACACCCTGCGCCGGGCCGACGCCTGCCTCTCGGGCGCCCCGGCCGCCAGCCCAGCACCGGGCCGGGCCGCAGTTCCAGCTCTCGGCTGAGCTGGCAGCACCTCTGCAGCCGGGATATGGGGCGGGCATAAAAAACGCCCAACCCCGGGGGGAGGGGTTGGGCGTCGAGAGCGCTTTCGCGCGCGGTGCCGGGAGGGAAGCCGGCACCTCAGGCGATGTCTTTCGGCTAGACGGGGGGCACTACCGATACAGGGTGACATCACCTGACTGACTTGAGTTAAGCGCAAAGGGCTGAAGTTCAATAGAGCCGGGGGGGCGACTTCACAAAAATGTTACCGCCCCAGCCTGGGTTTTCCCCAGGCTGCTATTGCCAAGAGTCCGAACAGCCACACTGGCCGATGTTCAGGGCATGGACATCGGCCTGCCGATGGACTGGATCTTGAACAGATTCGCGTCGAGCTCGCCGCTCTTGGTCAAGTCCGAGACCTGCACCCGCGTATCCAGACCCTGGGCATCCTTAGTCACCCATTCCTTCAATTCGAGCGCCGGCTTGGTCGACAGGAACAGCTTGATCTGGCCCGGCGTATCTGGGTTCTTGTCGACGAGCCCGACGACGAGCAGGTCGTCGGACTCCTGCACCTCCATGATGCGCGCGTCGCGCACGAGGTCGACATCCTTGCGCAGCAGCAGCCGGAATGGCGTATCGTCGAGCGCGACCCGATCCTCGTTGTTGAGGTCGAGATCCTGGATCGACAGATAGTGCCCGTCGGAGACGACGATCTGCCGTGACGGGCGCGCATAGTCGAAGCGGAAGCGGCCTGGGCGCATGACGTAGAACTTGCCCTTCATCCGCTTGTTGTCGGCACTCGTCTGCACGAAGTTGCCTTGCAACGTGTTGATCTGGCTGAAGTACTCGGAAACTTTGTGAACCAGCCCGGTCTGGTGGTCGTTCAGCGCCAGTCCGTCGCCCTTGGCTGGCGCGACCTCGGCGCTCCACGCCGAGCTGGACCCGGGTGATGGAGGCGGTGTTGCCGGTGCCGGCGCGGGCACAGCTATCGGCTTGGAAGCGTCCTCGCCGGCGGCGCTTACCGGCGCTGCCAGAAGGCCCATGGATGCCATCGCCGCAATTGCGATTGCTCTCAGCTCGTGCATAGGCCCCCGACGTCCCACGAATCGCCCCGAATTCTCGCCCTAGATAGGATATCCCCGTGCGCGCGGAAACTCCCGATAGCGCTCTTCGCCGAACAATACGTCTAGATGTAGGCGACCGCTACGCTCGCGCAGGCCTCTAGCCGGCGGCCGCAACGCGTGCGCCATGCCCGTCGCGGCCGGTGACGAGAATCTCTCGTTTGCCCGTGGTCCCCGCGGCACCAATCAGGCCTTCCTGCTCCATCCGCTCGATGAGATCCGCGGCGCGATTGTAGCCGATCGACAGGCGGCGCTGGATGTAGCTCGTCGACGCCTTTCGATCGCGAAGCACGATGGCGACCGCCATGTCGTAAAGGTCGTCCTCGCTTGGCGCGCGTCCCTCCGAGCCATTCTCATCTGATGCCGGTGGCGTATCGGTAATGCCATCGACGTAGTGCGGAGCACCCTGCTTGCGCAGCGACTCCGCAATCCGCTCGACTTCCTCGTCGGAGACGAACGGTCCGTGCGCACGGATGACCTGGCCCATGCCGAGCGAGTAGAGCATGTCGCCCTGGCCGAGGAGCTGCTCCGCGCCCTGCTCGTTGAGAATGGTGCGGCTGTCGATCTTCGACGCCACCTTGAAGCTGATGCGCGCCGGGAAGTTCGCCTTGATCGTACCGGTGACGATGTCGACGGACGGTCGCTGCGTAGCCATGATGAGGTGGATGCCGGCGGCGCGCGCCATCTGCGCCAGGCGCTGCACCGCGGCCTCGATCTCCTTGCCGGCGACGATCATCAGGTCGGCGAATTCGTCCACCACCACGACGATGTACGGCATCGTCTCGGCGATCATCTCCTGCTGCGCGTAGACCGCTTCGCCCGTGTGCTCGTCGAACCCAGTCTGTACTGTGCGCGTCAGTTGCTCGCCGCGGCTCTGCGCCTTTTTCACGCGCGCGTTGAACGCTTCGATGTTGCGAACTGACAGCGCGGCCATGCGCTTGTAGCGCTCCTCCATCTCACCGACGACCCAGTTGAGCGCCGCCACCGCCTTGTGCGGATCGGTGACGACGGGCGTCAAAAGGTGCGGAATTCCATTGTAGACCGACAGCTCCAGCATCTTGGGGTCGATCATCAGCAGGCGGCAGTCCTCCGGCGAGCGCCGGTAGAGCAGCGACAGGATCATCGCGTTGATGCCCACCGACTTGCCCGATCCGGTGGTGCCGGCAACGAGCAGATGCGGCATGCGCGCGAGGTCGGCGACGATCGGCTCACCGCCGATCGACTTGCCGAGCGCCATCGGCAGTGCCCCATCCGTCGCGGTGAATGCGTCGGCTTCGAAGATGTCGCGCAGATAGACGGTCTCGCGCCGCACGTTCGGCAGCTCGATGCCGATGACGTTGCGGCCCGGAACGATGGCGGCGCGCGCCGAGGTCACGCTCAGCGAGCGCGCGATGTCCTCCGCGAGCGCGACGACCCGCGACGACTTGGTGCCGCGTGCCGGCTCCAGCTCGAACAGCGTCACCACCGGGCCTGGGCGGATCTCACGCACCTCGCCCTTGATCGAGAAATCCGCAAGCACCTCTTCGAGCAGGCGCGCGGTGCCGCGCAGAACCGACTGCGTGAAGGTTTGCGTGGCCTTGGCGGCCGGACGCCGCAAGAGATTGAGTGAGGGAGGGCGGTAGGTATTCGCCGTCCGCACCGTCGCGATGCCGCCGAGCAGCTTCGACCGCTTCGATTTCGCACGCGAGGAAGATTCGTCGCCCACCTCGACGACCTGCGGCTCTGCGTCGGGCGCTCGCTTGGCGTTGGCGGGTGCGAACCGCCGTGCGATGGCGCGGCTTTCAGCGTCGGTGCTGTCGTCGAATTCAGCATCGCGTCCACCGGGAATGTCGTCGGTAGGTGCGTTGCCGCGCGCGACGACTGCCTCGGCAAATGCAGCCTGAACGGTTTGCGGACGCTCGAACGTTGCGGGTCCCGGCAGGAACGGCTCACGCCGTGCAGTCCGCACGGGCGCATCGTAGCTGGCATAGCGCTTCGGTTGCGGCGAGGCCGTAGCCGGCTCGAACGTCACCGAAGCCTTGGCGAAATATTCTCCCATCCACTCGGGGATCAGCGGCCCGCGGCGGCGCGACAGTCGGCGGCTGCGCACTATGAGCCGCATGACATCATCGCGCTCCAGCCCGAGGCTGTAGCCGAGCAGGGCGAAGCCAGTGAGGAAGTAGGCGAGCCCGGCGAGCGGCATCGCGCTCGCGAGCCCGACGAGGTCGAGCAGCGTCGCGGTCAGCTTCTGCACCCAGTCGCCGACGATGCCGCCGAAGCTGTGCCCGAATGGCCAACCCGCCGACAGCGGCAGGGCCGCGAAACCGCCGGCGAGCAGCAGCACGGCGAGCGGAAAGAGGCTCGTCTTCTTGCGATTGGCGGAGAGGCGCTCGGCGAGCATCAGCTCGAGCCCCCAGAACATCGGGGCGAGCAGCAGGAAGACGCCGGCAAATCCTAAGGTGTTGAGCAGAACGTCGGCGAAGATCGCGCCGGCCGAGCCGAGCGCGTTGCTGGCTGCACCGTCGGCCGCGTGCGTCAGGCTGGGGTCTGCCTGCGACCAAGTCAGCAGGCTGGCCCATGCCGCAGCAACGCAGACCAGGAGCGCGAGCCCTCCGGCGCGGATGATCCATCCAATCAGCCTGTCTTCCAACGCGGCAGGAAGCAGGCGTCTCGGGTCGTGAGACCTGAGCGGGTGCATCTCGAACGTACTCTACTACGCAAGTACTACTACTAATCGTTCGAGTGCCTGTCCGACGGTGGCCGCATCCCGGACCAATGCGAGGCGCAGGTAGTCCGCCCCCGGATTGGTCCCGTCACGTCCAGCTTGCGCCAGGTAGGCACCAGGGAGCACCTTGACACCTGCGCGTTGCCATAAGGTTACTGTTGCCTGAGCAGAACCGCCAAACTTGCTGACATCCAACCACAAAAAGAAGCCGCCCGCTGGCCGTTGGTAACCGTATTTGCCCGCCAGGATGCGGTCGCAGACGTCATACTTTGCGCGGTATGCGGCCCGGTTCGCCTCGACGTGGGCCTCGTCCGACCACACCGCGGCGGACACATGCTGTGTCGGTCCGGGAACCTGTGGGGCCACCATGTTGCGCAGCTCGGCGAACGTCTCGATGAAGCGCGCATCGCCCGCACAGAACCCAGAGCGAAGGCCGGGGAGGTTCGAGCGCTTCGACAGCGAGTTGAAGACGACGAGGTTGGCGAAGCGGTCGGGTATTGCTGCGGCGACCTCGAGCGCACCCGTGGGCGGCGCTTGCGAATAGATCTCCGAATAGCACTCGTCGAACAGCAGCATGAAGTCGTAGGCGCGTGCGAGCTCCAGCGCCCGAGCGATATATTCGCGCGATGCGACCGCGCCCTGCGGATTGGCTGGCGAGCAGAGATAGAGCGCGACGGTTCGCTCGAGCAGCGCCTTGTCTGCCGCCAGCGCTTCCAGATCGGGGAGAAAGCCCGTTGCTGCCGTGGCGTTGAGGTAGACGGGCTCCGCATCGACCGCGAGCGCGCCGCCGATGTAGGCGCTGTAATAGGGATTGCACATCAGCACGGCCGGCCGGCCGCTGACATGCTTGCGGCCCGCAGCCGGCAGCGCGGCGAGAAAAAGCCCTTCGCGCGAGCCATTTATCGGCAAAACTTCGCGCTCGGGGTCGGGCGCGGCGGAAGCGCCGTAGCGCCGCGCCGCCCACGACGAGATGGCTTCACGCAGCGCGGCCGTACCGCGGATGGGCGGATACTGCGCATAGCTGGAAGCAGCCTCAACAAGCTTCTCGACGACAAATGCCGGCATCGGCTCGCGCGGCTCGCCGATCGTCAGGTCGATCGCTTCAGGATGCCCGGCACGCGTCGCACCCAGGAGCTTGCGCAGCTGGGTGAAAGGCGAGAGGACGGCGCCGTTGGTGAGCGCCTCCAGTCCGGAGGGCGTGGGCATGGTGAGACCCTGAGAAGCACCGCACCGACGCATCGGTGCGCGACGCAGCCCAATACCCGCGCCTCGCGCCAGCGTCTATAGCGGCATTCTTTCAGGCAAGTACCGGATGCGCGGCGGGGCGTATCACCCGCCCCGCATGCCCTGGTGCAGCGCCGCGCCCGTATCAAACGTGGCTGGACGCCAGCACGATCTCGACCACTTGGACGCTGCTCCCGAGGCGGAGGGAGCCGGTGCAGCCGGACAGCTGGACGGCGAGCACGGCGAGGAGCACGGCAACGAGAACTCGGTACATACGCATCTCCGAGGGTACGGATGGGACTGCCCCATGGGCTTGCTCGGAGGGTGAATTCTTTAGGTTAATAAATAGTGGACGGATGGCCGGATGCATGCCGCCAAAAAGTTGCAGGGCGGAAATCCCCATAGCAACTCAAGGGCCTAGGATGGTGGCTCCCCCGGAGCTGCCCCCTTGCCGATCGCCGAATACGCCCGCTGTCTGCTCGCCATTGCCGAGACGGTGCACTGCTGGCTGTCCTCGCTCGCCGGACTGGATGCCGCCCGTAGGGCGCGGGTCGCTGCCTATTCCGAGAAGATCGCCGCCACTCTGGAGCGGGCGGGCATTGCTTTGCGCCAGCTCGAGGTTGCCCCGCACGATCGCGGCGCCCGCCAATCCGCCGTGCGCGAGTTGGGCCGCATCAGCGGCTACATCGAGACCATGGTCGAGGCCTTGGATCATCACCTTGACGGGCGCAAGCTCGCAGGGGTTAAAAGGCGCCTAGAAGCGCTGCGGCCGGGGGAGCTCACGAAATACGTCGTGGCCGGACGCAAGCCGATCCACATCGACCGCCTGGCCTCGGCCGAGGGTTACTTCCGGGCCCTCGCGGACGGCCTCAGAACGTGAAAGACGAAAAAGAGCCAGCATGGATAAGTTCACGACCTTGACCGGTGTCGCCGCGCCGCTGCCGCTGCGCAACATCGACACCGACATGATCATCCCCAAGCAGTTCCTGAAGACGATCAAGCGCACCGGGCTCGGCAAGAGCCTGTTCTACGAGATGCGCTACGATCAGGAAGGCAAGGAGATCCCCGACTTCGTCTTGAACCAGCCCGCCTATCGCAAGGCGACGATCCTCGTCACCGGCGAGAACTTCGGTTGCGGCTCATCGCGCGAGCACGCGCCCTGGTCGCTCCTGGATTTCGGCATCCGCTGCATCGTCGCCCCGGATTTCGCCGACATCTTCTACAACAACTGCTTCCAGAACGGCATTCTGCCCATCAAGCTGCCGCAGTCGGAAGTCGACAAGCTCATGGACGACGCGAGCCGCGGCTCGAACGCGACGCTCACCGTCGATCTGGAAAAGCAGGAAATCCGCGGACCCGATGGCGGTGTCATCAAGTTCGACATCGACCCGTTCCGCAAGCACTGCCTCTTGAACGGCCTTGATGCCATCGGTCTGACGCTGGAGAAGAAGCAGGCGATCGAGAAGTTCGAGGAGACGGCGGCATCTTCGCGGCCGTGGCTCTGATCTGAGAGGATAATCCGATGTGGCGCGCCATTGCGATTTTTCTCGGCGGTGGCGTCGTCGGTACCGCGTTCGGGACGGCGCTCGGTTTCTTCCTGTTTCCTTACGTCTTCCCTCCGCCGGTAGCGACCGAGCATTTGACGGTGGAGGAGCGAACGACGCCCGTTGCCACGGGTAGCTTCATCCACGCCAATCCCAGCGACCCGATCCACTACGGCAAGGGCAAAGTGACGGTCTTCGAAAGGACGGTCTTTCTAGAGCCGGATTTCGAGGTGGGACCAGGCCCCGACTACCACGTCTATCTCGTTCCCAAACCGGAAATCCGTGCAACCGCGGACGTTGCCGACACGATGTTCGTCGACCTCGGCAAACTGCGTAGCTTCAAGGGAAGTCAGAAGTACGCCATTCCTGATGGGGTCGATCTGAAGAAGTATCCGAGCGTTGTCATCTGGTGCCAGCAGTTCGGCGTTCTGATCTCGCCCGCCGATTTGGCATTTTCCCGCGACTGAACATTTGGAGATGAACGTGTCGAAGCCGATCCACATGATGGTGCGCGTGCTGGACGAGGCGCGCAGCGTCGACTTCTACAAAAAGGCATTCGGTCTGGAAATTTCCGAGCGCGCCGACTTCCCCGACTTCACCCTCATCTACATGAAGGGCGCGCAATCTCCGTTCGAGGTCGAGCTGACCGTGAACAAGGGGCGCACTGAGCCGTATGCGCTGGGCGACGGCTACGGCCACATCGCCTTCGTGGTCGACGATCTCGACGCCGAGCACGCACGCTTCAAGTCCGCCGGCCTCACGCCGAAGGACATCAAGCACATGACGCACGACGGAAAGCCGTTCGGGAAGTTCTTCTTCATCGAGGACCCCGACGGCTACAAGATCGAGGTCCTGCAGCGCGGCGGCCGCTTCGCGTGAGCGGCCGCACGCTGAGCGAGCCTACCAAGTATAGTTCGACGACGGCTTCGGATAGCGTAGGCTCTTCGGCGTCTCCTGCGGCCACTGAGCGCCGAGGTTTCGCAGGTACTGCGCTTCGTTCGGCTGGCACCAGAGATTGCCGTAGAAGCCGAACGGGCCGTTGGTCGGCACGCAATCGCTGCTCCGTGGCTGGCGATAATTGCGTCCCGCTTCGGCAGACTGAGTGCCCATCGTCAGCGCCAGCCCCATGACCAGAGCACTCGCAAACAAACTACGCATCACTCCCTCCGACGCATAAGCTCATGCCGGTTTTTCCGGCTGGCTTATGGTTAGCGGAGCGCGGTTGCTTTCACGCTCGAACGGGGCCGAAGGATTGATTCAAATGTCGCGCAATCGGCAAACGCGTCGATAGTGCTTCAAGCCTGCGCCGCGCGTGCCTGCGCCAGTGCGCCCGACAACACGTGCACGAGCTCTCGCCGCTCGTCGTCCGTCAGGAAGCGCGCAAAGGCGAACTCGCGGCCGTGCGAGGCCAGCCTGAGGTCGGTCCGCCCCTGCGGCCCCTCGGCCAGCCGCACTCGCACCCAGTAGGGGTTGAAGTCGAAGCTCTCCTGCGCACCGGAGGGGTGCACGCGCGTGATGGTCAGATTTTCTGGAGTGAGATCGACCGTCTCGTACAGCCGTCCCGCTCGATAGTTGAGCCTGAACGCCGCATAGACGAGTGCGACGTCGAGCCCGAAGAAGCCGAACACCGGCCACGCGCCGTTCATCAGGAACACCATCCCCGTGATGAAGCTGACGCCGCCAATCGCGATCATCAGCGCAAGAAAGCCGGTGGGGCCGAGCGATCGATGCGGATAGAGCACCACGCGGAATGTTCCGCTCCGCTCCGCCCCGTCATCGGATGCGCGCGTCGCGGGCGCGATTGGCGCTTGTTTCGGATCGGGGTTTTGGCTCATTTGGCAACCCTAGCGTGGGGAGCGGCGGTTATGAAGAGGCTCGAACGGGGCGCGGGCAGGCGAAAGCCGGCAGTGGCTACAGACAAAGCTCCAAAGGTTCAGCGGAACGGCAGCAAGCACCGCACGCGTCTCTCCAGAGCGGCGATCGCCGAATTGTTCCGCCGGTTCGAGGCGGCCGACCCCGAGCCCAAGAGCGAGCTCGAGTACGTCAATCCGTTCACGTTGCTTGTCGCCGTCGTGCTCTCCGCTCAAGCCACCGACGCGGGCGTCAACAAGGCGACGCGAGCGCTGTTCAAAATCGCCGACACGCCCGAGAAAATGGTGCGCCTCGGCGAGGACAAGGTTCGCGATTTCATCAAGACCATCGGGCTTTACCGCAACAAGGCGCGCAACGTCATCGAGCTCTCGCGTCAGCTCGTAGCGAACCACGGCGGTGATGTTCCCCGCGATCGCGCGGCGCTCGAGGCGCTCCCCGGCGTAGGCCGCAAGACAGCGAACGTCGTCCTCAATGTCGCCTTCGGCGAGCCCACCATGGCCGTCGATACTCACGTCTTTCGCGTGGCGAACCGCACCGGACTTTCGAGCGGCCGCACGCCGCTGGAGGTCGAGGAGGACCTTCTGCGGGTCGTCCCGTCCGAGTTCGCTATGCACGCCCATCATTGGCTCATCCTTCACGGACGTTACGTCTGCAAGGCCAAGCGCCCCGAATGTTGGCGCTGCATAGTCCGGGATTTGTGCCTGTTCGAGGCCAAAACGCCGTGTCCTGAGTGAGGTAAGCGGCACGACACATATTGTGATTGCTACAAACTATGGAGGATGCCGCCGCTGTTAACGCTTGGAGGTCGGGGCCTTCAAGGATCGCCGCCATTCAGCGAGTTTCTCGCGCTCCCGCTGCCACAATGATTACTGCGATCGGCAACATTTGCCTGAAACCCCGCATTGAGGCTTAAGCCACCGAATACGGATGCCGCGTATCGTCCGCTGAATCGGGCGCCACAGACTTGTGATGTGGAGGGGCACTATCTTCTATGGGTAACAAACCCGCATCCACCTGCGACCGGCAGGGCGCGGATTCCGAGTCCAAGCGCCTCGCCGACGGGGTTCCCACCGACCTGTTGCTGGAGCAAAAGCGGACGCTCGAGCAGCTCAACTCGTGGTTCGAGCTCGCCCTGAACAACATGGTTCGCGGGCTCTCCATGTTCGACGCGGACCAGTGCCTCATCGTCTGCAACAAGAGCTATCGGCAGATCTACTCCCTGCCCGAGGAGCTGACTCAGCCCGGCACGCCGCTGCGAGAGATCGTGCGCTACCACCTGCGCCATGAGACCGGGCGAAGCTCCTCGATCGATGAGGCCAAGTTCTCCGAGTGGCTCAAGGAGCACCTCGAGAAGCTGGCGCAGGGTCGCTCGTTCACGCAGATGCAGAACCTCCGCTCGGGCCGTACGCTCCTCGTCACCTACCAGCCGCTTGCAGACGGCGGCTGGGTCGACATCCAGGAGGACGTTACCGAGAAGCGCCGCGCCGAGGAGAAGATCGAGTGGCTCGCCCATCACGACGCGCTCACCGGCATCGCCAACCGCTTTTACTTCCGCGAGACGTTCGAGAATGCCTTGAAGGGGGTCGGTAAGGGCTGCGCGCTGGCACTTCACTGGCTGGACATCGACGAGTTCAAGGAAGTCAACGACACCTATGGCCATCCGATCGGCGACGCCCTTCTGAAGGCCATCGCACAGCGGCTGCGCGCGTGCATCCGCCGCACGGATTTCCTGGCGCGCCTCGGGGGCGATGAGTTCGCCATCATCCAGGCGGGCGCCAGTCGCAGCGACCAGTGCGAGCGTCTCGCGCGGCGCGTGCTCAACTCGATCAGTAGGCCGTACAACATTCTCGGCAACGTCATCACCATCAGCGGCAGCCTCGGGATCGTCCGCGCGCCCGTTCACGGACGCACGCCCGACGAGCTTCTGAAGAACGCCGACATCGCGCTCTACAATGTGAAGTCTGCGGGACGGCGGGGATTCGAGCTCTTCACCCGCGGCAGCAGCCGCCACGTCGATGCCCAGCGGCGTCTCGAGACGGACGTCAGCTTGGCGCTGCACCGCAAGCAGTTCGAGCTGCACTACCAGCCGATCCTCAGCCTGCGCACGCACAGCGTCGCGAGCTGTGAAGCGCTGCTGCGCTGGCGCCATCCGCGGAACGGACTGATCGCGCCGGACCAGTTCCTCCCGCTCGCCGAGAAGACCGGGGCTATCGTCGACATCGGCCGCTGGGTTCTGCACCAGGCCTGCAGCGATGCCGCGAGCTGGTCGAGCAATTTGACGGTGACCGTAAACCTGTCCCTGCTGCAATTCGAGAGCGGCGACCTCACGAGCATAGTTCAGGGCGCTCTCTCAGAGACGGGCCTGCCCGCTAGCCGCCTCGAGCTGGAGATCAGCGAGAGCCTGCTCAGCCGCGACAGGGGAAAGATGCGCTCTACTCTCGATGAGCTGCGCGATATTGGCGTCGGTATCACGCTCGATGATTTCGGCAAGCTCACCGGCTCGATCAGCTCGCTGCGCTCCTTCCCGTTCGACAAGGTGAAGATCGATCGCACTCTGGTGCGTGACATGCCCGGCAACGGCGACAACGTTGCGATCGTCAAGGCTGTGGCGGCGCTCGCCGAGGAGCTCGGCATCGGAACGGTCGCCGAGGGTGTCGAGACCATCGACGAGCTGAACACCGTGGCGCGTGCCGGCTGCAACCGCGCCCAGGGCTTCTACATCAGCCGGCCCGTGCCTGCCGCCGAGCTCGGCGCCGTCCTTACCGAATGCGAGCAGCGCCGCTCCTGCGCGGCCTAGGCAGAACGTCAGCCGGCGGGCCGGACGGCAATGCCGGCTTCGGCCATGTGCTTCTTCGCTTCCGTGATCGAGTACGTGCCGAAATGGAAGATCGAAGCGGCGAGCACCGCGCTCGCGTGCCCTTCGGTGATGCCCTCGACCAGATGATCCAGCGTGCCGACGCCGCCTGAGGCGATCACCGGGATTGTGACGGCGTCCGATACCGCCCGCGTCAGCGCCAGGTCGAATCCCGCCTTGGTACCGTCGCGGTCCATCGACGTCAGCAGGATTTCGCCGGCACCGAGCGCCGTCACCTGCTTGGCGAATTCGATCGCGTCGATGCCGGTCGGCGTGCGCCCGCCGTGCGTGAAGATCTCCCAGCGGTCTGGCTCGCCAGGCTGTGAGACGCGCTTGGCGTCGATGGCAACGACGATGCATTGCGCGCCGAACTTCTCCGCCGCCTCTTTGACGAACTGCGGGTTCTTCACCGCCGCGGTGTTGATCGACACCTTGTCGGCGCCGGCATTGAGCAGCTTGCCGATGTCCTCGATGGTGCGCACGCCGCCCCCGACCGTCAGCGGCATGAAGCAGCGCTCGGCCGTCTGCTCGACGACATGAAAGATGTTGTCGCGGTCCTCGTGGGAAGCCGTGATGTCGAGGAAGCACAGCTCGTCCGCGCCCGCCGCATCATACGCCGCAGCGGCCTCCACTGGATCGCCGGCATCGATGAGATCGACGAAGTTGACGCCTTTGACGACGCGGCCGTCCTTCACGTCGAGGCAGGGGATGATGCGGGTTTTCAGCATTTCTCTTCAGGCTCCGCCAGCTAGTAGTGCCAGCGCTTCCTTGGCGTCGAGGCGGCCGTCGTAAAGCGCACGGCCGGTAATCGCACCTTCCAGCATAGCATACTCGGGCTTCAAGAGCGCTTTGACATCCTCGATGGAGGCAAGGCCGCCCGACGCGATGACGCGAATGCTGGTCGAGCGCGCGAGCTTCGCCGTCGCTTCGAGGTTTAGCCCCTTCAGCACACCGTCGCGCTCGATGTCGGTGTAGATGATCGCCGACACGCCCGCGTCCTCGAACCGCTTCGCCAGCTCTTCCGCGGTCAATTCGGATGTCTCCGCCCAGCCCTCGACCGCCACCTTGCCGCCCTTCGCGTCGATGCCGACCGCGATCCGTCCCGGATATTCGACGCAGGCGCGCCGCACGAGTTCCGGATCGCGCACGGCGATGGTGCCGAGGATCACCCGGTCGATGCCGCTGTCGATCCATTTCTCGATCGTCTGGATGTCGCGGATGCCGCCGCCGAGCTGTGCCGGGATGTTGATCGCTTCCAGGATCGCGTCGACCGCGTCTGAGTTGACCGGCCTGCCCGCGAACGCCCCGTTGAGATCGACGATATGCAGGTACTTGAAGCCCTGTTCCTCGAATGAGCGCGCCTGCGCCGCCGGATCGTCGTTGAAGACCGTCGCGGCATCCATCTCGCCGAGCTTCAGGCGCACGCACTTGCCGTCTTTGAGATCGATGGCCGGAAAAAGGATCACTTGGGTAGGTCCTGTCGGGTTGCGCGACGCGTGAAGGCCGGAACGCCGGCCATCAGTTCGCTGTTATTGTGCCGGATAGAGGTTTTGCGGCCCGATAAGTCAAGGCCGCAACAAAGGCACCGCTGTTCCGGAGTTCAACCTATAGTCGCTGCCATGGCCGTTGCGTTCTTACAGACCGTCCCCCCGACCCTCGCCCGCCGCCCGCTCACCGAGGCGGACGCCGTCGACATTTGGATCGCCCGCTGGCTGCGCATCCGCCGCAAGGATCTGGTCAGCCGCTACGGCTGCGACCCCCGACGCCTCTATGAGATCTGGGAGGGCGAGCGTTTCGCCGGGGCCCGCGCCAAGGCTCTCGAGGTGTTCGAGGCGCGCTTTCCGGGATTGATGGACCGGGTCGATTTCGGCCCCCACCAGCGCCACCCGCGGGATGGCCATCAGGGCCAGCTTTCTCTGTTCGAATAGTTGCTGCTGCGCCCGGAACAGCGAGGAACAGCATGAGAACAAATGCTGGACAGATGCGCTGAATCGTGCGATGTTCTCCCTACGTTCGCAGCGCCGCAAATGTAGCGCAATCCGGGGCCAGTATCGCGTCTCTCCCCCACGAAGCCCATAGCCAGAGAGACATCCGCCATGCGCACCCTCATCATCTCTTACGACCTGGCCCAGCCTCATCGTAACAAGCACATCCTCGCGCAGCAGATCATGGCCGTCGGACATTCCTGGGCCCGTCCTTTGGAGCAGACCTGGTACGTGAAGACCGACGCCCGCGAGGAGGAGATCGAGGCTCAGCTCCGCGGCGTCCTCGATCCCGATGACGGCCTTCTTATCCAGGCGACCCGCGACGAGGCCGTGCTGACCAACACCGCGCTGCGCTGGTTCCGTCAGCGTCGCGCCGGCGTCGACATGGACGGCGACACCAACGTCATTGCCTTTCCGATGCCCAAGCCCTTCGAGGATGACCAGCAGGAGCTGCCCCTGCCCCTCGCCGAAGCTTGTTGAGTTTGCGTTCTCTAGTCTTCGTTGCGTTTGCGTCTCTCTCAGCCCGTCTCCCCTCCGGTAATGCGTGAGGATAAGGGCCCGATCACCCGATCGGGCCCTTTTTTCGTGTTTCCGGCGCTCCGATCGCCCGAGCGTCTATCGGCGAGGGCGTGGATCGGCAGCGCCTAGCAAGACTCCCATGCGTCGGCGACCGGCTCCCCGCGGCGGAGTCGCCGGCGCAATTCATAAAGGGAACGCGGACGCCGAAACGCTGCGTTTGTTTTTAACCGGCAGCCTTCGGCGCCCGCGTCGGCTGCATGCCGTGCCGAGGGTGCGAACACATCGTCAGCGGGCTTCCGGTTCGCCTCGAAATATGAGGGAGCTACTCCCCGCGTCAGGGCGCCGCGACGGTGCGACGCCTGCCTCAACCGGGCACTGACCCTATCCCGCGTCACGGCGGAGCCAGATTCGCATCGACGCCGCTCAGCTGCTGCGTCCCGAAAGGACAGGGTGGGAGGAGTATGCGCGTGAGCGAGCGGGCGGGGATTGGTTCGCAGGCGCCACCCGCACTGAACGTCATCCCGGCGCAGGCCGGGATCCACGCCAGCGTCAGCGCGTGACCGTATCGAGGCGAGCATCCAGATTGCAGCGCCGCATGTTTGGAGACTTGCATGGATGGGCGCCTGCGCGGCCATGACGGAAAAGGGAGTCGGCCAATCGCCCCGCCCTTGCGACGGGGAGAGGGTTGGGGTGAGGGCAGAACTGCGTGAGGGGGCAGAAACCTGGCGAGACGGCGGAGGTCACCAATCTCAGCTGGCATCCCGGCACATGCCTGCCTTCGCGGAGGCGGGGGGCCGGGACCCATTGCACGGCTGGCACCCGAGTGCGCGGAGAGATGGGTCTCGGGGACGAGCCCCGGGATGACAAAGCGGACGAGCATGAGCTGAGAGGTGGGCGTGAGGCGGACCTGACGCGTCGGCGCAGTCCGTCGGGCGAGTGGCGCGACTAGGCAGGAACGTACGTCAACCTAATCGCGTCCTCGCCAATCCGGTCGCTGGCCACAAGGCGGAGCGGCGGCCGGGGGCCGGAGAAGAATGGCCTGCCGCGACCAAGCACGACGGGGTGGAGGTAGAGCCGATACTCATCGATAAGACCAAAGTCGGTCAGGCTCCCCGCCAGCTTCGGTCCGCTGACATGAATCTCGCCTGCGCGCTCCGCCTTCATCCCGCGTATCAATGCCCCGACGTCTTCTCCGACAAGCGTGGCGTTGGGACCGACTGACTTCAGCGAGCGCGACACCACCCACTTCGGCTGGCTCCGCCACGCCGCGGCGAAGTCGCGCAGCTCCGCCGTCCACTCGGGATGGTCTTCGTCCCAATAGCGCATGATCTCGTACATGCGGCGGCCATACACACTGCCGGTCACGCCGCGCACTTGCTCGATCCAGTGACGAAAGAGCACGGGGTCTGGTGCAAATTTCTCATGGTCGACATAGCCGTCCAGCGACACGTTCATTCCGAAGACGATCTTCGCCATGCCAAAAAATCCCCACTCCAGCTTTCTTAGAGGAGCTTGAGCTGACAGTGCGCGAAAGCGAGGTTGGACACAATCGGCGCGCGGCTCGATCGGTATGACGAGGTCGGCTACTCGCCCATAGCCGACTTGAAGCTTGAAATTGACACTTCGACATAGCTCGGCGCTGCAGCGCGCTTCACGGTCGCCACTTCAGGAAATTCGCAATCAGCTTCAGCCCGAGCGTCTGGCTCTTCTCCGGGTGGAACTGCGTGCCCGCCATGTTGTCCTTGGCGATCATCGCCGTTACCGGCCCGCCGTAGTCGGTCTCGGCGACGATGGCGGAACGGTCCTTCGCGACGAAGTGATACGAGTGCACGAAATAGGCGTGCAGCCCGTCAGGTCCCGTGGGGATGCCGTCCAGCAGTGCGTGCGGGGTGACCACCGTGAGTGTGTTCCAGCCCATGTGCGGGATCTTGAGGCTCGCATCGTTCGGCTCGATGTGGCGCACCTCGCCGTCGATCCAGCCGAGCCCTTCCGTCACCTCGAACTCCAACCCGCGTGTCGCCATCAGCTGCATGCCGACGCAGATGCCGAGGAACGGCAGCCCTTTGCCGCGCACGGCATCTTCCAAGGCCTCGCGCATGCCCGGCACGGCGACTAGGCCGCGCTTGCAGTCGGCATAGGCGCCGACCCCCGGTAGCACCACGCGGTCGGCGGTGGCGACGACCTTCGGATCGGCGGTGACGCTGATCTCGGCGTCGGCGCCACTCTCGCGCGAGGCGCGCTCGAACGCCTTGGCCGCGGAGTGAAGATTTCCCGAGCCGTAGTCGATGATGGCGACGCGCTGCATTATGCCGACGCTCCGGAGAACATGCGCCGCCCGCGCGCGATCGCGTCTTTGGCTTGCCCGATAGCTGTTTGCGACCACGAGGGTGTCGCCGCGGGGACAGCATCAGTCGGCGCGCTCGCCGGAATCTCCGTCCGCGTCGGCAGCCACACTTCCAGGAAGCGCCGCTCGCAGTCTTCCTCCCCGCGGCCCGATACCGTGCCGACGATCTTGTAGCCGCGCCGCTCCAGGTTGGCGCCGTAGAGTGTGCCGGATTCGAAGCCGAGGATGATCTGCGCAATGAGCAGGATGACGTTGCCGGCGTCGGGTGCTCCGGCCGCCGTGAACGCCCATACGACGAACCCCGCGCCCGCGACGAACACGACGAGCTCCAGCCACATCCGCTTCCACAATAGCCAGAAGGCCGGAAGCAGCGCCGCGAGCCACGAGAAGCCGTCCTTCACGAACAGAAGCTGCTCGGCGCTCTTAAGATGGTCGGCCGATACGTTCGGCGGCTCGTAGACATTGAAGGTGACCACTTGGGTCCTCTTGGGCCGAAAAACAGACTAGCAGGCGAGCGTGCCCTTGGTGGACGGCACGCGACCGGCCTGGCGCTCATCGACCTCGCTCGCCGCCCGCAGCGCACGCGCGAGGCCCTTGTAGCAGGTCTCCGCTATATGGTGATTGTTCTCGCCGTAGAGGTTCGTGACGTGCAGCGTGATGCCGGCGTTCTGCGCGAACGCCTGGAACCACTCGCGGAACAATTCCGTGTCCATCTCGCCGATCTTCGGCTTCGAGAACTCCACCTGCCAGATGAGGTACGGCCGCCCGGAGATGTCGACCGCGACCCGCGTCAGGGTCTCGTCCATCGGCAGGTGCACGTCGGCATAGCGGGTGATGCCCTTCTTGTCGCCGAGCGCCTTGGCGATGGCCTGCCCCAGAACGATGCCGGAATCCTCCGCCGTGTGGTGGAAGTCGATGTGCAGGTCGCCTTTAGCCTTGAGGGTGATGTCGATCATTGAATGCCGGGCGAGCTGCTCCAACATGTGATCGAGGAAACCGATGCCGGTCGACACGTCGAACGCGCCGGTGCCGTCGAGATCGACCGTGGCGGTGATCTCGGTCTCCTTGGTCTTTCGGGAAATTGTCGCCTGCCGCTTCAAGTTAGCGCCTCTTGGCTAATGGCTTGCCTCGCCTGAACCGAGCGTTTATCAGCTTGAGCCCTGCCGTTCCAGAGCCGCGAGGAGTGGCTCGCGGGCCGCAAAACCCGCCGTCCGGATGCTAATGCAATGCAAATCTCTGGCCCTCCCGCGGACGCCCCGCGCTCCTGGCACGCCACTACCATACTGACTATTCGTAAAGATGGTCGTGTCGTCATCGCCGGCGACGGCCAGGTGAGCCTCGGCGCTACCATCATCAAGGCCAACGCCCGAAAGGTCCGCACTCTCGGAAAAGGGGGTGTCATCGGCGGCTTTGCCGGCGCGACGGCCGACGCCTTCACCCTCTTCGAGCGCCTCGAGGCCAAGCTGGAGCAGTACCCCGGCCAGCTTACCCGCGCCTGCGTCGAGCTGGCGAAGGACTGGCGCACCGACCGCTTCCTGCGCCGGCTGGAGGCCATGATGCTCGTGGCCGACGCCGAGACGACCCTGGTCCTGACCGGGACCGGCGACGTTCTGGAACCCGAGCGCCACGTCATGGGCATCGGCTCCGGCGGCAACTATGCGCTCGCCGCCGCGCGCGCCCTGCTTGACCAGCCCCTCGACGCTGAGACGATTGCCCGCAAGGCCATGGCCATCGCTGCGGAGATATGTGTCTACACCAACGATAATTTAGTCATCGAGAGCCTGCCCTCGACGCGGCGGGAATCTTGAGGCCGCAAACGGGGCAGGAGAGTTGAATTCATGGCGTGGATGTACCTTCTCACCGCCGGGGCATTGGAAGTGGCGGCCACGACCGTGTTCCGCTTCTCGGGCGGCCTCAGCCCGAGCCGCATGGGCTTCACGCTGTCGTTCTTCATCCTCGCCGGTTTGAGCCTCTATTGCCTCAACCGCTCGCTCGAGGGCGTCCCTCTCGGCACCGCCTATGCGGTGTGGACCGGCATCGGCGCCGCCGGCACGGCCGTGCTCGGCGTCTGGGCCTTCGGCGAGGTCGCGACGCCGCAGCGGCTGGTTCTGCTGTTCGGGCTCGTCGCCTGCATTGCCGGCCTCAAGTTCGTTTCCGCCTAAGGGAGATCGATGAGCAACTTCTCGCCGCGTGAGATCGTTTCCGAGCTCGACCGCTATATCGTCGGTCAGGGCGACGCAAAGCGCGCGGTGGCTATCGCGCTGCGCAACCGCTGGCGCCGCCTTCAGCTCACCGGCGAGCTGAAGGAGGAGGTCCTTCCCAAGAACATCCTGATGATCGGCCCGACCGGCGTCGGCAAGACGGAGATCTCGCGCCGCTTGGCCAAGCTCGCCGGCGCGCCGTTCATCAAGGTCGAGGCGACCAAGTTCACCGAGGTCGGCTATGTCGGCCGCGACGTCGACAGCATCATCCGCGACTTGGTCGAGGTGGCTCTGTCGCTCGTCAAGGACGTCAAGCGCAAGGAAGTGCGTGCCAGAGCCGAGAAGAATGCCGAGGAGCGCGTCCTCGATGCCCTGGTAGGCCCCGGCGCCTCTCCCGCGACACGCGACGCCTTCCGCAAGAAGCTGCGCGCCGGCGAGCTGAACGACAAGGAGATCGAGATCCAGGTTGCCGATTCTCCTGCCGCCGGCCTGCCGATGTTCGATATTCCCGGCGCACCCGGTGCCTCCATCGGCGCCATCAATCTCGGCGACATGCTGGGCAAGGCGTTCGGCCATCGCACCAAGCCCCGCCGCGTGACCGTTACCGACAGCTACGACATCCTCGTCGCCGAGGAGAGCGATAAGCTAATCGACAACGAGAGCCTTGTCGGTGAGGCGATAGGCGCCGTCGAGAACAACGGCATCGTGTTTCTCGACGAGATCGACAAGATCTGCTCGCGCTCAGACGCCGGCCGCGTCTCTGGCGACGTTTCCCGCGAGGGCGTCCAGCGCGACTTGCTCCCGCTGATCGAGGGCACCACCATCTCCACAAAGTACGGTCCGGTGAAGACCGACCACGTGCTGTTCATCGCTTCCGGCGCCTTCCATGTGGCGAAGCCCTCCGACCTGCTGCCCGAGCTGCAGGGGCGTCTGCCGATCCGCGTTGAGCTCAAAGCGCTGACGCGCGAGGACTTCCGCCGCATTCTCACCGAGCCCGAAGCGAGCCTCATCAAGCAGTACGTGGCGCTGATGGCGACCGAGGGTCTCGAGATCAGCTTCACCGACGACGCCATTGACGCGCTCGCCGACGCCGCGGTGCAGGTGAACTCCACCGTGGAGAACATCGGCGCACGCCGCTTGCAGACAGTCATGGAGCGCGTGCTCGACGAAATCTCGTTCGATGCCTCCGACCGCACCGGTCAATCGGTGACTGTAGACGCCGCTTACGTCAACGATCGCATCGGCGACCTCGCCAGGAACGTCGACCTTTCAAAGTTCATTCTCTGACGCGCGTCAGGGAATGTTTGACAGCATGTGCTTCGCTCGCCACTCTCGCCGGCACATCAAGAATGCTGCGGCGCGCTCGCTCTTGAATCGCGCGATGAAGCGTCGGTACGCTCGCCGCCATGGTGTGGGGAGTTCAGCGTACGCGTAGCCGCATAGCCGGGGCCTTGTCGCTCCTGGGCGTGGCGTTCTACGCACTGCTCCTCCCCTGGCATCTTGTCTCGCAGTTCGACCGACAGCTCTTCGCCGCCGAGTTCGGCGTCGCCGCCGAGCTGATCTGCAGCGGCGGCACCGGCGCAGACGTTCCCGGCGCCCCGGCATCCGGTTGCCCGATCTGCAAGGGACTGGCGGCATTCCAGATCGCGCTCGCACCCGCGCCGCAGATCCTGGCTCCTCCCGCGTCCGTGCGCGCCCCAGCGGCGCTCGCCCTGCGCGAGGATGTCGTTAGCGCGGAGCCTCTGCGCCCCAGAAGCCGCGGACCACCTTCCCAAGTCTGAGCGTGGAACGGCCTCACTCGCTGGCTTCCCAGCGAGCGGCCTCATGACCACGCGCTTATCGCCTGATGCGTCGCCGCGCCAACCAAAGCGCGCGGGCGCTCACGTAGCGTCTTGGGGAGTAGCGTTCATGTACCGGAGAGTTGGCGCACCGCTTTGCGCGGGCGCAGTCGTGCTTACAGCAATGGCGGTCGGCGACCGAGCCGCCGCACAACAGAGTTCAACCCCGCTTCCGCCGGTCATTGTCGAGCAAGCGGCCCAGCCGAAGAAGGTCAACAAAGTCACCAAGAAGAAGCCGACGTCGCAGCAGCCTTCAAATGCCCCCGCCGGCGATGCCGAAGAAGATCACGCCGCGATGGGTCACAGCCCGGCCGACATCGGCGTCGGCACAAAGGGACTCTCCGTGCCGCTGAACACGACGCGGATCAACCAGAGCACCATTCAGTCCCAGTCGCCGGGTTCCAACGATACCGCGCAGGTGCTGAGCAAGGCTCCGGGTGTGAGCATCTTCTCCGCTGGCGGCGTGTCGAGCCTTCCAGCCATCAATGGCCTCAACGACGACCGCGTGAAGATCCTGTTGAACGGCATGGTCGTGACCTCTGCCTGCGCCAATCACATGAACCCGCCGCTGTCCTACATCGATCCCTCGCAGGTCGTCGTCGCCGACGTCATCGCTGGCGTCACCCCGGTGAGCAAGGGCGGCGACAGCCTCGGTGGCACGATCGTTGTCGAGTCTGCGGTCCCGCAGTTCGCGACCGGCGACGGCGTGAAGTCCTCGGGCAGCATATCCGCGTTCTACCAGAGCAACGGCGACCACATCGGCACGGCAGCGACGGCCAACGCAGCGACGCGCAATGTCAGCATCGGCTATGCGGGCGCATGGACCAAGGCCGACGACTACAACCGCGGCAGCGATGGCGGCGAGGTGCGCTCGACGCTCTACGAGGCCTATAACCACGCGCTGACGTTCGCCGCCAAGGACGCCGACAACCTGCTTGTCGTCCAGGGGACCTATGCCGCGATTCCCTATCAGGGCTTCGTCAATCAGCGCATGGACATGGTCGACAACGAGGCCTGGCTGCTCAACGCGCGCTACGTCGGCCGTTTCGACTGGGGCCTGCTCGACGCGCGCGCCTTCTATCACCACACCCTGCACGCCATGGACATACTGGAGGACAAGCAGCCGGGCGAGATGCCTATGCGGACGGACGGAAGCGACGCCGGCTATTCCGTGAAGGCAGAGATGCCGCTTTCGGGTGTCGACCTCGTGCGCGTCGGCAACGAGTTTCACCGTCAGACGCTCGACGACTGGTGGCCGCCCGTCGCCGGCAGCATGATGATGGGCCCGGGCACATATCGGAACATCGATGACGGCCGCCGCGACCGCCTCGGCACCTTCGTCGAGTGGGAGCACAAGTGGGATCGCGCGTGGACGATGATGCTCGGCGCTCGCAACGACATCGTGTGGATGGATACCGGCAACGTGCAGGCGTACTCGCCCATGTGCATGGGAATGGGGCCCTGTGATGCAGCGGCAGCGACGGCATTCAACGCGAAGGACCACGCGCGCACCGACGTGAACTTCGACATCACCGCGCTCGCGCGCTACGAGCCTTCGGCGACGGAGATCTACGAGTTCGGCTACGCGCGCAAGACTCGCTCACCCAATCTCTACGAGCGCTACGCTTGGGGTGTCGGCGCCATGGCCACCAACATGATCGGCTGGTATGGAGACGGAAACGGCTATATCGGCAACCTCGACCTCGAGCCGGAGATCGGCCACACGGTGAGCTTCACCGCCGGTTGGCACGATAAGGCGCATCGCGATTGGATGCTGCACGTCACGCCCTACTACACTTACATCGAGGACTACATCGACGCCGACTTCGTCAGCAACCAGACGAACATGATGGGCATGCCGACAGGCTTCGTCACCATGCGCTTCGCCAACCACGATGCGCGCCTCTATGGTGTGAACGTGTCGGGCTCGACTGTGTTGTGGGAGAGCAAAGGCAGTGGCCGCGTCGATCTCTCCGGCGTTGTCGGCTACGTCAACGGCGAAAACCTCGACTCCGGCGACAACCTCTATCACATGATGCCGCTCAACGCCCGGGTGGCGCTGCAGCACCGCCTCGGCGAGTGGTCGAGCGCGCTCGAAGTGGTAGCGGTAAACCGCAAGTCTGACGTGAACGACTTGCGCAACGAGCCGGTGACGCCGGGCTACGCGCTCCTCAACGTGCGCACGAGCTACGAGTGGGAGAACATGCGCTTCGACCTCGGCGTCGAGAACGTGTTCGACAAGCTTTACTACCCGCCGCTCGGCGGTGTCGACTGGGCCGACTACAAGGCAGGCGGTCAGGTCGGGCGGATTGACCCGGTGCCCGGCGTGGGCCGCTCCTTCAACGCCGGCGTCACGGTGAAGTTCTAGAACGGGAGGGGCGGCGGTCTCGGTAGAGA
>JAEXXM010000043.1 GCA_023405815.1 Pseudomonadota bacterium
GGGTCATACGGCTCAAGTGGCATGGGGACGCGGCGGCGCCCAAAATACGGGTTTTCCGGGCGGCGCTTGTGCCGGGCGCCCTTCTCGACTATAGAGGCCGCTCGAATTACCCAAATTGCCCGAACGAAGCGGCTATTCGCCGAAGGGCGAGCCATTGCGAGCGCATACGATGAAGAACGATCCAGATCTGCACCCCGACTACCACCAGATCAAGGTCAAGATGACCGACGGCACCGAGTTCATCACCTATTCCACCTACGGGAAGGAAGGCGATGAGCTGCACCTCGACATCGACCCCACGTCGCATCCGGCATGGACGGGCGGCGATCAGCGCCTCACCGACCGCGGTGGCCGCCTGTCGCGCTTCAAGAAGAAGTTCGAAGGTCTCTTCTGATCGCGGCTTCCGCGTTCGACCGACAAAAAAGCCCGGCTCGACAGCCGGGCTTTTCTCGTTTCAGAAGTCGTTAACGGCGCCGAAACTCTCGGCTTACGCACCGAAGGCCACGCGCAGACGATCGAGCTGGGTGCCGACCGGGTTGGCGAGCGCTGCATCGGCGGCCACTACGTTGTCCGCCTTGACGCTCATGGCGCGATCGAGCTGCACGATGCGGTCCTGCAGTGCATAGCTCTCCTCGACCAGGCCACGCAGGGTCTCGGGCAGCTCGCCGAATCCGGCGACATGCGAGGAGCGGGACGGAGCCTGCAAGGTTGCACCCTTGCGCTTCCTCTGCGCCTCAGCCTCGCTGATGTCGCCCTCCTTCAAGGCGCGACGGACGAGAAGCCAGGACGCCATATCCAGAAGGCGCGTCGTCAGGCGCATGCTCTCGCTGGCATAGAGGACATTCACAGCGGCGGGGAGGCGCTTGGCTTCGGCGCGACCAGGACCCTCGAGGTAAGCGGCGGTGCGCTCAACGAGGGCCATGCCCTGCTTGAAGACGACGTCGAATTGTGCGGAAGCCTGAAAGCGCTCACCGAAGGAGATGGTGACGTTTCTGGCGGCTTGGGCCGCTTCAGCACGCGGTACGTTGCTCATGACTAGATTTGACACGCTCACTCACCTGCTGCTCATCAATAACACGCGGGCATCCTGCCAAGCCATAGTTAACAAGATGACCAAAAGCGGGACGATCGGAGCTCTCAATCGAACTCGATTGGGGATATGCAAAAAAAGAGCCGCTTCGCAGCGGCTCTGAAGTCAACAGGGAGGCGTCAAACAGAGCGGCCCTGCCGCTCAGGATCCAGGTGACTGGATAATGCGAAGTTACCGGCCTAACCCTAATAAAGTCTTAAGCACACGCGGTCGTGAACCGGGCCCGCAGTCACTTTTGCAGCTTGGCGATCTAACTCGAACAGACCTGCGGGTTAATGCGCATTCAGCATGCGATTGCCTGCCTGAGCATCAGCGTTTGAACAGGGCATTAGCTGCTTCCTCGTGCTTGCGCTTTGCCGCGAGCTCGGTTTTGACGCGCTCGATCTCCTGCTCGAAGGCGGCGATGCGCGCCTCGAGCTCCGCCACGGAGAGGGTTGCGAGGCTGTCGCCCACGGCTACACCGGTCTTCGGTTTCTTCGGCGTGATGTCGTCCCAATCCATGGTGCAGCTCCGCTCGCAAACCGCGGCGGCAAGTCTGCGCCAACGGGCCTCCCGCGGCAACAAGCGCGCATAGTCTTCTTGTCTCCGAGGGAATGCTCGGGCATCAGGGCGATCGAGGCTGAGCAAGGGGCAAACAATGACCGCCGTTCCCGAAACCATGACCGCGATTGCCATCGTCGGCAAAGGTGGTCCGGAGGTGCTGCAACCTCAGACGGTTCCGGTGCCCAAGCCGGGACACGGGCAGGTGCTGATCAAGGTGGCGGCGGCGGGGGTCAATCGTCCCGATGTGATGCAGCGGCTTGGCCTTTATCCGGCGCCGAAGGGGCATTCGGAGATTCCGGGTCTCGAAGTGTCGGGTGTCGTGGCGGCGTCGTGCCCCGAGGCGGCGCGCTTTGCGGTCGGCGCCAAGGTTATGGCGCTGGTCAACGGCGGCGGCTACGCCGAGTACTGCCTCGCTGACGAGGGCTCGTGCCTCACGGTGCCCGAGGGCATCTCGATGGTCGAGGCGGCGGCGATTCCGGAAGGCTTCTTCACCGTCTGGCACAACGTGTTCGAGCGCGGCGGCCTGAAGCCCGGCGAATGGTTCCTCATCCACGGTGGAACGAGCGGGATCGGTGTTGCTGCAATTCAGCTCGCGGCGGCGCTCGGCGCGCGCGTGATCGCGACGGCCGGGTCGGACGAGAAGTGCACCGCGAGCCTCGCGCTCGGGGCGGCGCGTGCGGTCAACTATAGGACCGAGGATTTTGTCGAGGCGGCGAAGGCCGAAACCCAGGGCCGGGGCGTCGACGTGATCCTCGACATGGTCGGGGGCGACTACGTCGAGCGCAACATTCGCTCGCTCGCCGACGACGGACGCCTCGTCAACATCGCCTACCAGCAGGGCTCGAAGGTGACGATCGACATGATGCGCATCATGCTGAAGCGGCTGACCGTGACCGGCTCGACGCTGCGCATCCGCTCGGCGGAGGTGAAGGCCGGGATCGCTCGGGCGGTGGAAGAGAAGGTGCTGCCGCTCATCGCCGGCAAGAGGATCAAGGTGGTCATCGACGCCACCTTCCCGCTGCGCGAGGCGGCCGCCGCGCATGCCCGCATCGATGCCGACCACGTGGGCAAGATCGTCTTGACGGTTTAGGTTTATTTTTCCCTTCGCCTGTCTTTGTCGGGTGTGGCGAGGGGGCTGCCATCAAATTGACAATACGCGGTTTTCTTTTGGCCCCGCCCGCCTTTCGGGAAAAGCCGGGAAAGGCCGCAATTGCCGGGAAGGAAGCGCACGTGAACGTGCGGAGTGCAAATATGCGTTCTCTCGCGGGCATCCTTGGGGTTGCCATTGTCATGCTGGTTGCCGTCATGGGCGGCGATGGTGCCGAGGCAGCCAAGAAGAAGCCCGAGCCGCCACCGTTCTCGCGGCCGGAGATCGTTCTCTCCTGGATCAACGACTACCGCCTCAATCCGACACCGGAGCGGCTGCCCGACGCCTTCAAGGCCATGCGCGAGCAGGGCTCGTTCAAGGAGGTCGAGCAGGCCGGCATCTACGTCGGCTTCATTGCCGGCGTCATCGGCGCCAACCCGGACAAGGCCGAGAAGCTCATCGCCGACATGTTCCCGATGCCTCCGCCCGATCAGGTGGTGGTGGTGAAGGCCATCGCCTATTCCGGGCTCGCCGACTGGAAGGAGCTGATGGGCAAGTTCGTCGAGCGGATGCCGGCGCGCAAGGTGATCATCGAGCGCTACCTCTACGGCAAGCTGCCGGTGCTGCGCGACCTGCCGCTCGACAGCCCCATGGGTGTCGATGCCAACTGGGGCTACTACTTCGCGACGGGCTCCTCGGAGCCGATCCAGCGCCTGGTGCGCACGCTCGCATGGTCGCGGGAGAAGAACGACGTCGAGAAGCTCACCATCGGCTCGATGGTGAAGTGGACGCTGGCGCAGAATGCATCCAAGGACCATGACCTGCTCAGCTACCTCAAGACGTCGCTGCCGCACCAGCCGGAGGCTGTCGAGAAGCCGCTCGCGGAGGTGATCGAGGGAGCCGAGACCTTCGAGCTGGCCAAGATCCGCAAGGATGCGCTGGCCTCGATCGAGGAGCTGAAGACCAAGGGCCCGGAGAACTCGCGCAACTTCGCGTGGTGGGGGCAGGCAGGCCAGACGGCGTTTGCACTCGGCTGCGTCGCCGCCGGGGTGATGGGCCAGGTCTATATGGGGGTGCCGTGCGTCGTTGGCGGTGCGCTGTCGAACGTCGCCCTGAAATATCTGGCGCCGGCGGAGTAACCAACTGCGTCAGCCTGCGTCGCATCGCCGGGGTTGCCGTCATCAACGTGTCATGGAATCCGCTGAAAACCTTGCACAATAGGCTATTGCGCAAGGTTGCTCATGGACGAGATCGCTTGGGGCTGCGTCGTATTCGTAGGCCTCGCCACGCTGCTGCATTTCACCAGCGCGCTGCTCGCCATCTACCGTGCCCGCCGGTCCCGCGATGAGCCCTCTGTCACCAGCGCTCCCGCCTCGAGCTTGCCGCCCATCAGCGTGCTGCGCCCGGTGCGCGGGCTTGATCCCCACGATGAGATGACGCTGCGCTCCAGCTTCACGCTGGCCTATGAGCGCTACGAGCTCATCTTGTGCTGCGAAGATGCCGACGATCCTGTCGTCCCCGTCATCCGCCGTCTTATGGCGGAGTATGCTCACGTCGACGCCAAGCTTCTCATCGGGCGCGACACCCTTTGTTCCAACCCCAAGCTCAACAACCTCATCAAGGGCTGGCGAGCCGCGCAGCATGACTGGGTGGTGATGGCCGACAGCAACGTGCTGATGCCGGCCGACTACCTGCAGCGGCTGCTGGCGGGATGGCGTGCGGACACCGGTCTCCTGTGCGCGCCGCCGATCGGCTGCATGCCCGAGGGGTTCTGGGCGGAGGTCGAGTGCGCGTTTCTCAATACCTATCAGGCGCGCTGGCAATACGCGGCGGACACCGTTGGGCTCGGCTTTGCGCAGGGCAAGACCATGCTGTGGCGGCGCGCCGACCTGGAGCGTGCCGGCGGCATCCGCGAGCTCGGTGCGGAGATCGCAGAGGATGCGGCGGCGACCAAGGTCGTGCGCCGCGTGGGGAAGCGCGTGCGCCTCGTCGATCGAGCATTCGGCCAGCCGCTGGGCGTGCGCAGCGCGGTGCAGATCTGGTCGCGCCAGGTGCGCTGGGCGAAGCTGCGGCGCGCGACGTTCCCGCTGTACTTCCTGCCCGAGCTTCTCTCGGGGAGCGCGGTGCCGTTCATCGCGGCTGCTTATGCCGCGGAGGCGTTCGGTTTCTCCGGCCTCGGCGCCGTCGGTACGCTCGCGGTGGTCTGGTATGGATCGGAAGCGGTGCTTGCGCGCGCGGCCGGCTGGCACTTCAGCGCCCTCTCGCCGCTGGCATGGATGGCTCGCGACGTCATGCTGCCGGTGCTGTGGGTGCAGGCGTGGCTCGGCAACTCCTTCAGCTGGCGCGGCAACGACATGCACCTTGCCAACGCCGTTCCGAGCAACTGATCTCGTTTTTTGGGCAATCGGCGCCGCCTCTCCCCGGCGCGCCGCTGGGCCCAGCCGGAGAGAGGCGGTCCCCCATCTAGCCTGCGCTTGCTCCCTCGGTCCTCGGAGCCGCCGCCGCACCCGGGCAGAGCTCCTTGGCCTTTGCAAACGCGGCATCTCTGCTCGCGAACTCGCCGATGCTGGAGCCGCCTGGCGCGTGCGCCTTGAGGTAGCTGTCGAGCATCGACTTCTCGAAACCTTCGAGGACGGTCAGAACGGTGAAGCGCACCGGTGCGGGCTCGGCCGAGCGCACGAGCAGAACCTTCTTCCCGCCATAGCTGGCGCTCGCAATTTTGCATGCGCTTGCAGCTTTCACTTCCGGCGACGTCTTGGAAAGCGCGGCGCCAAGTCCGGCAGCGAAGGCAAAGGCGACGGGTCTCGAGGCTTGCTGATCGGGTGCCGTGGTGACGGCTGTGGGCGTCGGCTCATCTCGCGCTGGGGCGACGAGCGGGGAGACGGGCGCTTGCGCGGGGAGCTGTGGCTCGAGGCTCGCGACCTGGACCTCTGCCGGAACCGGTTCGGCGCCGGTTTGGATCATCTGCTCGGCGACGACGAGACCGGGGTCGTCTGTCGCAACTGACGCTGTCTTCGCTTCGGGCTTGCGGGTTGGTGCCGGCGCGGTGCGGGTAGCCTCGATTGCGGGCGCAGCGTCCGCGGTGGTCTTCAACTGTGCGGCTTCGCTTGATGCGTCAGGCGCATCAGCCGCCGACCAGATCGTGCGCACCGGAGGTCCGGCCGCCGCTGCCGCTTCGATGTCCGCAGGTCGCGGACCACCGAGGTTGGCCGCCTGCGCCAGCTCCTTCTTTGCGTTTGCGGGGCGCCTTTGCGGCTTCGGCGGTGTGGCCGCTGCCTCCTCGACAGGGTCGGGTCCGGTGCAGAAATTCTGCCGGAAGTTGTTCGCCACCCATTCGATCGATGCGCCGTAGTGACGGTCGGCGGCCCAGCGGCGCGCGAGGTCGCTGAAGGTGGTGTTACCTTTCTTGCTCGACATCACCGCGAGGATGTCGTCCTGCTTCAGGCGCGTGCGGGCGCCGACGGGCTCGGCGATCCGCTCTCCGGAATAGACGACCAGATGCTGGATTTGCGCGAGGACGCCGGTCGATACGTTCGGGTAGCTGTCGCCCGGCACGCCGCCGCCGGTGGTGCCGAGGCCGGCGAAATTATTCTGCTTGGGATCGACGTCACCCCAACCGCCATTGCCGCGCCTGTAGGTGAGGAAGTTCGTCTCCACCACCATCTGGAAGAAGGCGTAGTCCCAACGCACGCGCCAAGCTTCGCCGTGCTTCTTGTAGAGGCTGGCGATGTCGGCGAAGCGCGGGTCGAGATTGGTGTTGCGGGTCTTGATGAAGGCCATCAGCCGCTTGGGCGTCACGCAGCGCGGGACAGTGTTGCCGGCATCGGTGCGGATTTTCGGTGGGGCAGCTTCGGCGGCGGTGGCCGCGAAGAGCGCCAAGGCGGCGATGCTCGATCGGGCAAGAATACGGACGCAGAGCGAAAGTCGCCCGTTCGCCGTCGATGGGGTCACCATGGCGCTCTCAAGTTCTCTTCAGTGACGGCTGCTGGGGGCGCGTGCGGTCTCGGCGACGGGCGCGACCTCATTGCCGCGCCCCAATGGCTCAACCTTCGGGACAGAGCTCGAAGGCCTTGGTCAGAGCCTTGGTCTGGTTTGCGAACGCGCCGACCTTCTCGCCGCCTTTGGCATAGGCGGCGATGTATGCGTCGATCTCGCGCTTCTCGTTGGCGTCGGTGACATCGAGAACCGTGTAGTTGGTCTGGCCGTCGCCGTTCGCCTTGATGATGACGGCGCGCTGGCCGCCGTAGCTGGCGGTGAACACCTTGCACTTGCCGCCCTTGGCCGGCGGAATCTTGAGCTGCGTCGCGGCACTGCCGATGGAGGCCGTCTGCACGCTGGCGCCCTTGCCGGAGTCGCTCGCGGGCGTGGTCTTCGCCGCCGTTTTGGTGCCCTCCTTCGCCTTCTTCTGGTCGGGCTTTGCGGTCGCCTGCTTGTTATCCGAAGCCGCCGGCGGGGCGGCGGCCGGTTCGCTGTCCTGCTTGGCGTTGAGGAGGGTTACCGGCGGGGAGTCCTCGGCAGCCTGATTGTTAGGCTGCTTTTGCGGCTCTGCGCTTGCCTTGGCGGTGTCGACGCTGGCGAGCATGCCGGCGCCGAGAGACTTGAGGGTGCCACCCTGCTTGCGCTCTTCCTCGATATTGCGCTTGGCGATGTCGGCACCCGTGACCTTGGCCGCGGGTTGGGACGTCGGCGTCTCATCGGCTGCCGGCGTGTCGAGGGCTGCGACCGTCGTTTTGGCTTTCGCCGGCGGCTCGTCGTTGCTCGCTTCCTGGATGCCCTGATCCGCGTCTGCTCCGGCGCAATAGCCGGAATAGAAGCCGTCGGTGATGGTCGTCACGTCGCGCACGTAATTGCGGGAGGTCGGCGCCCACTGTTTGGCAACGAGCGTGTAGGTCATCGGACCGTCGATCGACTTCTGCCAGTCAGTCAGGACGCCCCACTCCTGCACCTTGCGTGTGCGATCGGCCACGGGATCATCGATGTGCTCGCCCGCGTACATCAAGAGGTGCTGCAAATGCGCCTTGACGCCGGTGGAGATGTCGGGGAAGCGCTCGCCGCGGGCGCCGCCGCCAGAGGCGCCGAGGCCCGCGAAGTTGTTCTGATCGGCACGAACGTCACCGGTGTAGCGCAGCGCGCCGGTCTCGAGGATCATCTGGAAGAAGGCGATATCCCAGCGGATGGCGAGCGCCTCGCCATGCTTCTTGTAGAGCGCGGCGATGTCCTCAAAGCGCGGATCGAGGCGCGGATTGCGGGACTTGAGGTAGTCGGTGAGGCGCTCGGGCGTGGCGCACTGGGGCACCTTGTTGCCGGCCGAGAGCTTCACTTCGGGAAGGTCGGCCGCAGAGGCTGACGTGGCGAATAGGGCAGCAAGAGCTAAGCTGAGCGATGCTCCGAGAAGGCTCTTCATGTGAACACCCGTCCAAACGCGGCGCTGTGATGCGAGCGCCCGACGAAACCACCAAACGTTCTTAAAGGCTTAACGTTAACAGATGGTTTACGAATCATCGGCACCCCCGATGCTGCGAGGAAGCCGCAGCATTGGGGCGTCAGTTAGAGCGGTTGTGAGCGGAATTGTGGCGCGGAACGGCGTTTGCCAGCGCGGTAAATGGGATCGGCGCCGATTCCGGCACCCTCATCTCAAGCGAGATGCTGCCCGCCGTCCAGAGCGATCATCTGACCGGTCATCGACGGCGTCGCGAGGATGAAGCGCACGGCAGCGGCGATCTCCGGGAGGGATGGGCCACGCTGAAGCGGCGTCGATAACGTCTCGGCGGCGAAGTCGGCAGACGTCTGGTGCACGCTCTGTAGCACAGGGCCGGGGCCGATGGCGTTGACGCGCACGCGCGGCGCCATGGCCTGCGCCAACGTCTGCGTGGCGGTCCAGAGCCCCGCCTTGGAGATTGTGTAGGAGAAAAAATCGGGCGTCGGGCGCCAGACGCGCTGGTCGATGATGTTGATGACGTTGCCCTCGGTGCCCGCGGGTAGGCTGGCGTAAAGGGCCTGGGCGAGGAACACCGGGGCCTTCAAGTTGATGTCGAGGTGGGTATCCCAGCCGGCCGCCGTCACCGAGCCGATGGTGTCGAGAAAGAACTCGGAAGCGTTATTGACGAGACAGGTCGGGGTGCCGAGCGCCTTGGCGCAGCGTGGGATGAGCGATTGCACGTCGTCGATGTCGGCGAGGTTGGCGTGCAGCGCGGCCGCCTCGCCGCCGTTGCGGCTGATCTCGGCGGCGAGAGCTTCGGCTTCGTCCCGGGAGCGCCGGTAGTGGATGCCGACGCGCCAGCCATGGGCAGCGAGATCAAGGGCGATGGCGCGGCCGATGCGGCGGGCGGCGCCGGTTATCAGGGCAGTCTGCGGAGGTGTGTTCGGCATTCGGGTGGGGATGATCGCAGCTCTCAGGGGTCTAAGCCAGGGTTGTGGTCCGGCGCTCATTCGCGCACGCCGCTAATGCATCCATTTTGAGCATTGGCCCGCAGTCTGATCCAAGTCGCCGCACCGTCATGCTCTGTCACAAAGCGGCTTCTGGCCAATTTGTAAGCAAAGAACGTTGTTCGTTGCATTCGGGTTACAGGGTGGCAGACGAGACGTTGGATAAGTGTGATTCGGCTTGTAGCAAGCACCATTTACGCTTTTTCTACACTCCAGAAGCGTTCGAGAAGTGCCGTGCATCCGGCAAAGACGAGTTCGGCGCTTTGAGTGGTCAGTAGTGTACGGGGGTAAGTTCCATCATGGCCGAGTCTCGTAGTGTAGTTAAGTTTTGTGGCGTAGCGGGTATCGCGCTTCTCGCGCTCACCAGCGGCGCTCTCGCCGGCGGCAGCCTCAAGGATGAGCCGAAGCCCGAGCGTGAGTTCACTTATTCCTTCACCCTGACGGGAACCTCGGACTACATGTTCCGTGGTATTTCGCAGACGGACAACGAGCCGGCCATCCAGGGCTCGGCCAACATCGGCTACGGCATCTTCTATGCCGGCATCTGGGCTTCCAACGTCGACTTCAAGGACGATGCTCAGATCGAGATCGACTACTACGCCGGCATCAAGCCGGTCTGGGGTAAGGCCACGTTCGACTTCGGCGTGCTGTACTACGACTACCCCAGCTACGACCTCGACAACAATGAGTACCTCGAGCTGAAGGCCGCGGTGAGCGGCGAGATCATCTCGAGCCTGACGGGTACGGCGGCCTTCTACTACTCGCCGGACTACAACGAGAAAGAGTACTACGTCTACGAGGGCACCCTCGCGTATGCCCTGCCGCAGTTCCATGTCTTCACGCCGACCATCAGCGGCCAGGTTGGCCACTACACGTGGGAGACCGTCGGCGTCGACTACACCTACTGGAACGCCGGGCTGTCGCTCGCCGTCGAGAAGCTGACCTTCGACTTCCGCTACTGGGATACCGATCTCGACGAGACCGATTGCCCCATGACCAACAAGAGCACTTGCGACGAGCGCTTCGTGTTCTCCGCGACGCTCGCGCTGCCCTGATCCGGCAAGACCAAGATCAAACCCTGCAGACGGGGCCGAGAAATCGGCCCCGTTTTGCGTCATGGTGCACAATTTTGGATCACTCGGAGGAATGCTTCTTGAACATGAGTTGCACTCCTGCAACGCATATGGTGGAGAACGCAGGGATAAACTGATTACATCTTGTGAACGCCAGTGATTTGGGTCGTTTCTCAGACCTACGCCGTGGATTCCCGTAAAGCGCACCGCGGATACGTTTTTTGGCGGTTGGGTGCGTTCTTGCCCTGAAAGCAAGAGGGAATTGGCTTCTCATGACGAACACTAGAAAGCTTGCTGCCCTGTGCGGGGCGGCGGGATTTGCGCTCTTCGCGATCTCCGGAACCGCCGCCGCCGACGGGTACGAGGTTGCGGCCCCGGCAGCGCCTGCCGAAGAAGGCCGCAAGTTCACGTACTCCTTCAACATCGGCATCTACTCCGACTACATGTTCCGCGGCATCTCGCAGACGGACAACGATCCGACCATCCAGGGCGGCATCGATGTCTCGTGGGGCATCCTCTACGCCGGCTGGTGGGCGTCGGGCGTCGACTTCGGCGGCGAGGCGGCCACGAATGATGCGCGCGTGGAGATGGACTGGTACGGCGGCATCAAGCCGACCTGGGGCCCTGCAACCTTCGACTTCGGCGTCCTCTACTACAGCTACCCGGGCGAGGATTGGATCCTCCCGGTCACCGACGGCCCGCAGCTCAGCTACCTCGAGCTCAAGGCCGGCGTGAGCGGCGAATTGCACAAGAACTGGGTGGCCGGATTCAACATCTACTGGTCGCCCGAGTACTTCGCCGAGACCGGCAGCGTCTGGACCTTCGAGGGCAACACCGCCTACACCTTCCACCAGGTCGGGCCCTTCGTGCCAACGATCAACGGTGTCGTCGGCTACCTCACCGGCGATGACGCCGCCTTCGAGGCCGCCAACGGCTTCAGCGAATACTGGTACTGGAACGCGGGTCTGTCTCTCGCCGTCGAGAAGCTGATCTTCGACTTCCGCTACTGGGGTACGGACGCCGACAGCGCGGCGTCGCAGAACCTCGGCTGCATCAACGGCATCTGCGACGACAGGTTCGTCTTCAGCACCAAGGTCGTGCTTCCGTAAGCGCTCTCTCGGGTTGACTGCACCGATGACGGGGTCGGGCTTTGCTCGGCCCCGTTTTCCGTTTCGAGCCGGCAAGACGGCAATTAATACATTATTCACAGGTCGTTGCCGCACTGCCACAGGAGCACAGCAAGAGGTTTATGCGCGTGAAATCCGACTTGTAGCAGGCCCGCGCATCAGGCCTTCTGGAACAAAGCCGCGTTGCGGCTGCGGTGTATGGCGCGTTCATGCCACTTGGGGATGGACCACATGACCGTTTCTCGGAAATCAATCGCATTCTGCGGACTCGTCGGCGTGGCACTTGCCATGTCCACCGGTGCTCGCGCCGACGGCTACGAAGTCGCCGCTCCGGCTGCCGTCGAGGAAGGCCGCAAGTTCACCTACACCTTCAACATCGGCGTGACCTCGGACTACGTCTTCCGTGGCATCTCGCAGTCGGACAACGATCCCGCGCTGCAGGGTGGAGCGGACGTTGCGTGGGGCATGCTCTACGCCGGCGTCTGGGCGTCGATGGTCGACTTCGGCGGCGCTCCGCCCGCCAATGCCGAGGTGGACTGGTACGGCGGCATCAGGCCGACCTGGGAATCGCCGTTTGGCACGATGAACCTCGACTTCGGCTTCATCTACTACTCCTACCCCGGTGCTGATCCGGATGCCGTCGGGCTGAATGATCCCAATTACTGGGAGCTCAAGGCCGGTTACAGCTGGTCGGTGCTACACCCCAGCCTCGTCACGGGCACGACCGTCTACTGGTCTCCCGACTATTTCGCCGAGACGGGCTCGGTTTGGACGATCGAGACGATGGCGGCCTGGACGCTGCCGAAGGTGCACATCTTCACGCCGGTGATTAACGGCGTCGTCGGCTGGGAGAAGGGTGATGCCAACGATGGCTTCTTCGTCAACCAGATCGGGACCGACGACGAGTACTACTACTGGAACGCTGGTCTCGCGCTCGGCGTCGAGAGCATGACGTTCGACTTCCGCTACTGGGACACCAACATCGGCAAGGACGCCGGAAACATCTGCGCTGCCGCCACGCTCTGCGACAGCCGCTTCGTCTTCTCGGCGAAAGTCGTGGTGCCCTGAGCTAAAGACTGGTCTTGACGTTTAGGGGGCGGTGCGCAGCTCGTGCACCGCCCCCGATCGTTTGCTGTCACTCATCCGACACAGCCCTGTCATAGACCTCGGATATCCGTACGCGTGCTTTTCAGGGGTTGGCCGCCGGCCCTTCCGCTGGCAATCCAGCGGTGGCGCCTCGGCAGCCAAAACGCAGAGCACGCCCACAGCCCTCAAAAGGCGCGCTCCGCGAGGCCAGAGGCCAGCTTTGCGGCGTCCGCCGGAAATACCCGCTGCCGGCGGCGGCGCAAGCTGGCCTCGTTCTCGCCCGGCACCACTCCGCTTCGCCCATCTCCGTTTTCCCCAGTGTCCCGTGCTGGCCGCCTTGCCTGTCTGTGCTCCGGCGCACGATAAACGCCCAAGAAGCCAGCAACTGCGGACAGGGCGTGATCTTCATCATCATCAGCATGATCGCATTGACCGTGGCGGGGGCCTATTGGCTCGCACGGGCGGGGGGCGAGAAGCGGGTCGTTTTTGCGCAGGTGCCGGATGGGCCGTGCGCCTTCGGCTGCGGCATGGCGTGGCTCGCGGTGCGCAGCGAGGATGCGAGCGAGGTCGTCGAGGCGCTTCGTCTCGAGCAGCCGTCTGCGTGCAACTGGAACTCGGGCATTGGCGCCGTCTACGACGGTTGGATCGGCGCATCGCGCGTGTTCGTCTCGCCGCCTGTCGAGGGATGGGTTTTCGCCGTCGGACTGGCGCTTCCGCATCCGCTCGGCAGCGGCTTCATCGACAAGTGCACGCCGATGCTGGTCGACCTCGGAGGACGTTTCGCCGAGGCGCAATATTTCTTCAGCTATCCGCCGATCGATTACTACGCGTGGGCCAAGGTGAGAGACGGCCGGCTGGTGCGCGCGTTCGCCGTCAGCGACGATGGCATCGTCTGGAACAAGGGACGGCCAAGCCGCGAGGAGCGGTCCTTGGGTCTCAAGCTGTTCGAATTGCGCGGCGTGCGTGGGCGCAAGGGCGATGCGGGAGGGGAGATCATCCTGCATCCCACAGAGGATCATGTGCTGCGTCTGGCGAGCCGCTGGAGCATCGATCCGACGACGCTGAATGAGGCGCACGCGCCGTCCGGCCTCGGGTTCATTGCCGTCGCCCCACAGAGCTGGCGCGCGGCGCGCACGCGCAAGGCGGCGTAAAGCTGCTGCTTCTGATCAGCGCAGGCTGCTATCGATGATCAGGGCGAGGTCTCCGCGCTGTGTATCAGCCTCGTGGCGGAGGGCGAGCCCGTCCGGGGGGCAAGGGCGCTCGGCGGTTTGATTGAACGTCCGGTTGAGCTCGAGGCTGGTGCAGCGAGCGGGATCGATGTGAACGATGGTGGGGAGGCTGCCCGTCTCGATGGAGGCGCCAGGGTCTTGCGCGACCTGCGCGGCGACGGCCTCGCCATCGAACATCAGTCGAGACATGAAGGTCCAGAAGCCGACAGCGTGCCAGAAGACGGCACCGCAGACAAAGCCAACGGTGGCCCATAAGGCAGCGCCGCGAGCGTGGTGTCGCGCCCGCGATGAAACCGGCGCGACGGCGGCACGCGGGGAGTTTTCCGCTCGCGCATCCTTCATTGCCGCTGATTGCATCTCGCCCCGCACAGTCTCGCCAAGAATCACACAGGCAAGTGTGCGGAGCGTGAGCCGAGCGGGCAAGGCGCAGCCAACGGCAAGGGCGTTGCGCCAAAGCCGATTTCCACAGTCACCCTGCGGGGCGGCTCAGGCAACGCCTAGAAGCGGGCGGGTGATTCGATGACGCGGGGGCGCGGCAAGCCGCGGTCGCGCTGCGGCTGGATGGGCTGTGTCGACATGATCTCGTCACGCCGCGTGGAGCGTACGGGCGGCACGTGCAATTGGTCGGACCGGCAGAGCTTGCGCTGATCCTCGTTGTCGCCGCACGCGCGGCCGCGCCCTTCGCGCGTCAGGCAGATACGGACGTCGCGCAGGCGGTTGCCGGGGCCGCTGCATGTGACGGCGATCATGTCGGGGCGCAGCCACGAGTTGGCGCGCAGGAAAGCAGCCTCGACTTCGCGCGGCGACATGTATTGCGTCTCGAACGGGTTCTTGAAGGCGTCGGGAATGCGCACCGAGTTGAAGAGACGGCGCGAGAGATTGTAGTAGCCCGCGGGGTCGAGGCCCGAGCAGGTGCCGTGCAACTTGTACTCGTGGATGACGAGGCCGCGCGAGGGCATGATGTCGAGCATGCGGCTAATGACGTCGCTCGGAACGAACGGCTTCTTTCCGATGGGGCAGGCCTCAGGATAGCCCTTCTCGTACTGCGGCCACAGCCCATGCAGAACGAACCCGTAACGCAGACCGTCGAGGCGCGCGCACTGTTCCTCGTCGCGGCCTTCCTCGGCGGTGACGCAGTGCGTCGGGCTCCACGACATGACCATCGTGTAGTAGTCGAACCTTCCGGCGACGCGCTCTCGGGGCTTGGGGCTGAATACCTCGCTCGGCCACGGCGCGCGGTGAAGATTCTGCGCGCACGTCGCGACGCCCAGGCCAACCAGCGCCACCGTCGCCAGGATCGCCTTCAAAGGCAGAGATCGTTGCTTCAACTGCATCGGCGGCGCGGCTCGCTTCGTTACTGCTATTTCCTGGCGGCGACGATCAGCTCGGCAACCATCGTCGGGTGATGCACTGCGCAGACGATGGGGAAGGTGCCAGGCTTGTCGGCCGTGAATGTGACGCGCGTCGATTGCCCGCGCTTCAACTCGAAGGTCTTGTCATAGCCGCCGATGGTAATCGGGTGGCTGGCGCCGTTTACGCCGACGAAGTCCAGCGTCACGTCGTCACCCTCGTTGACGAGGATCTGGCGGGGATCGAAGACGTACACGGAGATCTCCCAGCGGCCTTCCGCGTTGGGTTTCTTGAGCTGGAAGCCGCCTTCGGGCAGAGGATCGGTCGGGAACGGCTCCTTGTCGATGTTGGCGCCGCCCTTGGGCTCGACCGCCGTCACGACGATGTAGCGCTTCTCGGCGCGTGCTGGCGCGGAAGCAGGGCCGATGAGCGCGATCGCTGCCAGCCCGAGAAGCGCCAATCCGATTCCAGTTTTCATGACTGTCTCCTCTGTGGGGGGCAACGGAAGGGGATGTGGCCAGAGCATTGCGGCAGGCTCAAGCTCAGTCAGGAGGCTTGGGCAAGCCGCTCGAGGATGCGCGCCCAGCTGCGTGCGCCCTTCTTGAAGCTCGTCAGATTGTACTTCTCGTTCGGGCTATGGATGCGGTCGTCGTCGAGGCCGAAGCCGATCATGAGGCTGTCACAGCCCAGCACGTCCTTGAACGAGGTGACGATGGGGATCGATGCCCCGGAGCCCATGAGGACGGTGGGGCGCCCCCACTCGTCGGCGAGGGCGGCCGCGGACGCCTGCATCGCCGGCGTGTCGGTGGAGAAGGCGATCGCGGTGCCGGACTGTTTGTGGGAGAACTCAGCGCTGCAATCGGTGGGGAGGCGCACACGCACGAACTCCTCGATGGCGGCGAGAACCCTGTTCGGGTCCTGGCCGGCGACGAGGCGGCAGGTGATCTTCACCGACGCCTTCGAGGGGATGACGGTCTTGGTGCCGATGCCCTGGTAGCCGCCGGTGATGCCATTGAACTCGAGCGTCGGCCGCGACCAGAGCTGCTCCAGCACCGAGCGATCACTTTCTCCGGCGGGCTGCTTCAGGCCGACGGCGCCCAGGAACTCCTCGCCGCGGAAGCCGAGCTTGCCCCACTGCTCCTTTTGCGCCGGCGCCGGCTCCGACACGCCATCATAGAAGCCGGGGATCATCACGCGGCCGTTGTCGTCGTGCATGGCGGCGACGATGCGGGCGAGGGTGCGGATGGGGTTGAGCGCGGGACCGCCGTAGATGCCGGAGTGCAGATCGCGGGAGGGGCCGGTCAACGTGACCTCGATGGCGGCGAGGCCGCGCAGCATGGTGGTGATGGCCGGCGTATCCTTGTCCCACTGACCGGTGTCACACACGAGCACGTAGTCGGCCTTCAGCTCGTTGCCATACTCGGCGAGGAAGGCAGGCAGCGAAGCCGAGCCGCATTCCTCCTCGCCCTCGAGCAGCACCGAGACCGAGACCGGCAGCTTGCCGGCGACGGCTTTCCAGGCGCGCACGGCCTCGAAGAAGGTCATGAGCTGGCCTTTGTTGTCCTCGGCTCCGCGCGCGACGATCACCTGGCCATTATGGGGGTCGGGAACGATGATCGGCTCGAAGGGCGGGGAGTTCCAGAGGTTCACCGGGTCGGCCGGCTGCACGTCGTAGTGACCGTAGAACAGCACGTGGGGGACGCCGGGGACGCGCTCGGCCGTATCGTGGCCAACGACCATGGGGTGTCCCGCCGTCGGCACGACCCGCGCCTCGAACCCTAAGTCGCGCAACTCGCTGGCACACCAGTCGGCCGCTTCACGGCAGCTCGCCTTGTAGGCTGGATCCGTGGAAATGCTTTCTATGCGCAATAGTTGGAACAGCCGCGCAAGCGCTGCATCGCTCGTATCATCCAGCGTTGTCAGGACTTGGTTTAGCTGCTCACTCATAAGGTGATCTCCGGTTCAGGGCGGCGCCACAGTGGATCAGGGGGGCGGCTGCGTCAAAGGCGGTCGGAAGGCCAGTGTTTCGACCGGTCACTAGAGGTGGCGATCATCGCACTAGGGTCGCGACCAATGGTTTCGCCTGCGGCATGTGCGGCGCACCTTTCAGGCAACGCAACAGGCTGATATGCCAGCACACGACGCCAGCCGACTCGCCCAAGAGCGAGCGTTACCGTCGCGGGGAGCGGACAAGATGTCAGACAGGTCTGCACAGGGCCAGCCCAAACTCGTCTATGCCTTCGCAGCCGGTTATGTCGACGGCCGCGCCAATATGACGGAGCTGCTCGGCGGCAAGGGCGCCAATCTCGCGGAGATGGCGAGCCTCGGGCTGCCGGTCCCGCCCGGCTTCACGATTACAACCAAAGTCTGCGACTCCTACTATGCGCTCGGACGCAAGCTACCGGATGAGCTCAGGCCGCAGGTCGAGCAGGCGATCCGGCTGGTGGGCGAAGCCGTCGGCGCGACGTTCGGCAACGTCGAGCGCCCGCTGCTCGTATCGGTGCGCTCGGGGGCGCGCGCCTCGATGCCGGGGATGATGGACACCATCCTCAACCTCGGTCTCAACGACGAGACGGTCGAGGGACTCGCCAATCGGTCGGGAGACCGGCGCTTCGCCTACGACAGCTACCGCCGCTTCATCCAGATGTATTCGGACGTCGTGCTGGGCGTCGACCACGGCGTGTTCGAGGACATCCTCGAAAGCTTCAAGAACCTCAATGCGCTCGGCTCGGATACGGAGCTTAGCGCCGACGACTGGGCGCAGATCATCGAGGAGTACAAGCAAGCGGTCGTCGACAATCTCGGGCGCCCGTTTCCGCAGGATACGGCCGAGCAGCTCTACGGCGCCATCGCTGCCGTGTTCGGCTCCTGGCAGAACGCGCGCGCCAACACCTACCGGCGCCTGCATGACATCCCCGACAGTTGGGGAACGGCCGTTACCGTCCAGGCGATGGTGTTCGGAAATCTCGGCGAAAACAGCGCCACCGGCGTTGCCTTCACGCGCAATCCCTCGACGGGCACCAAGGAGGTCTACGGCGAGTTTCTTCTCAATGCCCAAGGCGAGGACGTCGTCGCCGGCATCCGTACGCCGCAGCCGCTGTCGGAGAAGGCCCGGCGCGAGGCGCGCGAGGAGAGCCCGTCGCTGCAGGAGCTAATGCCTGCGCTCTACGACAATCTCGTCTCCGTGTTCGGGCGGCTCGAGCAGCACTACCGCGACATGCAAGACGTCGAGTTCACGATCGAGAACGGCAAACTTTGGATTCTGCAGACGCGCTCGGGCAAGCGAACGGCGGAGGCGTCGCTGCGCATAGCCGTCGATCTCGCGGAAGAGGGTGTCATCACGCGGCCCGAGGCGGTGATGCGGGTCAACGCCGCGGCGCTCGATCAGTTGCTGCACCCGACGCTCGATCCCGACGCCAAACGCGACGTGCTGACGACCGGCCTGCCGGCATCGCCGGGCGCCGCGTCGGGCGAGATCGTATTCACAGCCGATGATGCAGAGGCCGAGCGCGCGCATGGCCGCGATGTGATCCTCGTACGGCTCGAGACGAGCCCGGAAGACATCCACGGCATGCACGCTGCGGTCGGCATCTTGACGGCGCGCGGCGGCATGACGAGCCACGCGGCGGTCGTCGCGCGCGGCATGGGGCGCCCGTGCGTGTCGGGCGCCGGCGCGCTGCGCATCGATGCCAAGGCGGGGACGCTGCAGGTCGGCAGCCGCACCCTGCGCAGGGGCGACGTCATCACTATCGACGGCGGCACGGGGCAGGTGCTTGCCGGACGGGCCAAGATGCGCGAGCCGGAACTGTCAGGCGCGTTCGCAACGCTCATGGAGTGGGCCGACAAGGAGCGGCGTCTCGGCGTGCGTGCAAATGCCGATACGCCGCGCGATGCGCGGCAGGCACGCGAGTTCGGTGCCGAAGGTATCGGCCTTTGCCGAACCGAGCACATGTTCTTCGATGCCGAGCGCATCCTCGCGGTGCGGCAGATGATCATCGCCGAGGAGGCCTCGGGCCGTCGCGCGGCGCTGGCCAAGATACTTCCCATGCAGCGCGGCGACTTCGAGCAGCTGTTCGAGATCATGACGGGGTTGCCAGTCACCATCCGCCTGCTGGACCCGCCGCTGCACGAGTTTCTGCCGAACCATCCCGACGAGATTCCAGCGATCGCGGCCGAGCTCGGTGTGACACCGGAGAAGCTCGGGCAGCGCGTCAATCAGCTTTCCGAGTTCAATCCGATGCTCGGCTTCCGCGGCTGCCGCCTCGCCATCCTTTATCCCGAAATCCCGGAGATGCAGGCGCGCGCTATTTTCGAGGCGGCAATCGCCGCCGAGAAGCGCACGGGCAGCCGCGTGAAGCTCGAGATCATGGTGCCCCTCGTCGCCTTCAGGAGCGAGTTCGAACTCCTGCGCGAGGTTATCATGCGGACGGGGACAGCGGTCGAGAAGGAGAGCGGGGCCAAGCTCGACTATCTCATCGGCACGATGATCGAGCTGCCGCGCGCAGCGCTGCGCGCTGCCGAGGTCGCGGAAGGCGAGACGGGTGCTGCGTTCTTCTCGTTCGGAACCAACGACCTCACGCAGACGACGCTCGGCCTCAGCCGCGACGATGCCGGGCCGATCCTCGAGGCCTATGCGGCGAAGAAGATCTTCACCGTCGATCCGTTCGTCTCGATCGACGTCGAGGGTGTCGGTGAGCTGGTTCGCTACGGTGTCGAGCGCGGTCGTGCTGCGAAATCAGGGCTGAAGGTCGGCATCTGCGGCGAGCATGGCGGCGATCCAAAATCGATCGCCTTCTTCGACAGCGTCGGTCTCGACTACGTCTCGTGCTCGCCTTATCGGGTGCCGATCGCGCGGCTTGCGGCGGCTCAGGCTTCGATCAAGGCGCGCTCGGGCGGCAAAGCCGCCGTGGATCAAGGCTGAGCGCTAGAAGCTATGCTTCTCGTCGGCATCGAGGCGCGGCTGGCGCGGGCGCGGGCCCTGGCGCTTTGGCAGCAGTAGCAAGACGAAGACCAGCGGCGGGAGCAGGAAGCACCAGGCGATCCATGCGGACAGGTCGCGGTTTTTGATGCCCGCAAGCGCAGCGCCCGCAGCGCCGGAGGCAAGAGCGACGCCGCCCCAAATAACGATGCCACGTAGGGAATCCATGCTGTCCTCCCCGAGGACGAAATCTGCCTAGACCGTGATTTGCGCAGCAACTGTGGCGAAATCAAGCGTTCTTATCGCGCTATTGCGACTGTGCGTTAAAGTCGAGGCCGATATCGAGGACGGGCGCGGAGTGCGTCAGCGCGCCGATGGAGATGAGATCGACGCCCGTCTCGGCAATGGCGCGTACCGTTTCCAGCGTCACGCCGCCGGATGCCTCCGTGACAGCGCGCCCCGCGATCTCGGCAACTGCGGCCTTCAACAGAGGCAGAGGCATATTGTCGAGAAGCAGGGCATCGGGCGAGAACTGCAACGCTTCGTCGATCTCATCGAGGCTCGTCACCTCGATCTCGATTTTCACCATATGCCCGGCGTGTGCGCGGGCACGCTCCAGTGCCGGGCCTACGCCGCCGGCGGCGATGATGTGGTTGTCCTTGATGAGGACGGCGTCAAACAGCCCGAAGCGGTGGTTGACGCCGCCGCCGCAGCGCACGGCGAACTTCTCCAGCGCGCGCAGACCGGGCGTCGTCTTGCGGGTATCGGCGATGCGGGCCCCGGTTCCAGCCACGGCCGCCACGTAGCGCGACGTCAGCGTGGCGATGCCGCTCATGTGTCCGAGGAAATTGAGGGCGGTGCGCTCGCCGGTCAGCAAGGCGCGCGCGTCGCCGGAGACGCGGGCGATGACGCCGCCGGGTTCGACAGTAGCGCCGTCGCCGGTGACGGTTTGAAACTCGACAAAGGGATCGAGCGTCTTGAAGGCCTCTTCAGCGAGCTGAATTCCAGCGACGGTTCCCGACCTGCGTGCGGCGATGACGCCGGACGAGCGCGTACCCACGGGTACCGTCGCGACGGTGGTGATGTCGCCGCCGAGGCCGAGGTCCTCGGCGAGCGCTTCGGCGACCGCCTTTTCGACGACAGACGTCGGCAGCCGCAGGGGGAGCGCAGGGTCGCTCATCGCGCGGCACCCGACTGCCACTGCCAGGCGCTGGGCGCGTCGATCTCTCGGCGCGCGCCAATTTCGTCGATGTCCTCGAGCGTGAGGAAGGTGCGGTGGGCCAACGCCGGAGACGCTGCCGGGAAGTCGCTGCGGGCCTGAGCGCCGCGGCTCTCCGTGCGCAGAAGCGCGGCGGAAGCGACGAAACGGGCGGCGAGCGCCATGTTGGCGACCACCCTGTCCGTGCCGGCTTGGCGTTCGATGTCGCGAAAGACGGCGATCGCCTTTTTCAGGCCCGGGGCATTGCGAACGACGCCGACGTGCTCGCTCATGGTCTTGCGCAGGCGGTCGACGAGCGTGCCGCGCGCGCCCGTGCGGTCGCCGTCGACGGCGGCTACCGGCTCCAGATCGGTGCGTGCGGTGGGGCGGCGATTGCTTCCAAGATGGCTAATGTCGGCCGCGACGCGTGCGGCGAACACCACGGCCTCGAGCAGAGAGTTGGAGGCGAGTCGGTTGGCGCCGTGCAAGCCGGTCGAGGCCACCTCGCCGACCGCCCACAGGCCGGGAATGCTCGAGCGGCCGCGTGCATCGGTGGCGATGCCGCCCATGTGATAATGCGCGGCCGGCGCAACCGGAATGAGCTCGCGCGCCGGGTCGATGCCGGCTTTGCGGCACAGTGCATATACCGTCGGGAACTCGGTCGAGAAGCGCTCGCCGATCGACACGCGGCAATCAAGGAACGCGCCGCGGCCGGTGGCAATTTCTGAGAACACTGTGCGCGCGACCACATCGCGGGGTGCGAGCTCTGCGCGCGGGTCCACCTTCAGCATGAAGCGCTCGCCGTGCTTGTTGACGAGTGTTGCGCCTTCGCCGCGCAGTGCCTCGGTTGCCAGCGGCGCCGGGTCGAGGCCGACGTCGATGGCAGTCGGGTGGAACTGGACGAACTCAGGGTCGGCTATGACAGCGCCGACGCGGGCGGCCATGGCGATGGATTCGCCGCGCGCGTACGGCGGGTTGGTCGTCACCGCATAGAGCGCGCCGATGCCGCCCGTCGCCAAAACCACCGCGCAGGCTGGAAAGTACTCGTAGACTTCCTGGCCGCTGGAGCCGGTACGCACGAGGCGCACGCCCTCGACGCGCCCGTCGGCGACGATCAGCTCATCTGCCTCGTAGCCTTCGAGAACTCGGATGGAGGGGGTTGCCCGCACCTTGGCGATAAGCGCGTCGAGAATGGCGCCGCCGGTTCGGTCGCCGGAAACATGCACGACACGGCGGCGCGAGTGCGCAGCTTCCTGGCTGAGTGCGAAGGCCCCGGTTTCGTCGCGGTCAAAGGGAACGCCGTATCCGACGAGATCGGCGATGCGCTCGGGACCTTCGGCGGCGACGAACCGAGCGATATCCTGATCGACGATGCCGGCGCCTGCGGCCAGCGTATCGGCGGCGTGCAGATCGGCGGCGTCATTGCTGCCGACCGCGGCGGCCACGCCGCCCTGAGCCCAACCCGTCGAGGCACCTTCGCCGAGCGGCGCCGCCGCGACCACCGTGACGGGCATGGGGGCGAGCTGCAGGGCAGTGAACAGGCCGGCGAGGCCGGCGCCGACGATGACGACATCGCCGGATGCGCCGAGCGGCTCGTCGGCCGCGGCGCGGAAGCGGGGATCGCCCTGACGGAGCTTGGAGAGGGTCGGCATTGCGAAAGGCATCCTCGTGCGAGGTTGCGGGTGGCCGGCGGAATACTCCGCCGGCGCTCTATCAGTTGGTGAGGTTGACCATGCGCTCGACGGCGCGGCGCGCCTTGGCGGCGATGACTGGATCGACGGTGACCTCATGCTTCATGTCACGCAGCGCCTCGTAAATGTTCTTGAGGCTGATGCGCTTCATGTGCGGGCAGAGGTTGCACGGGCGGACGAACTCGACGTCCGGTGCCTCGACGGCGACGTTGGAGGCCATCGAGCACTCGGTGATGAGCGCAACCTTGCGGGGACGATTGCTCGTCACGTAGTTGATCATCGCTGCGGTCGAGCCGGTGAAGTCGGAGGCCGCGATGACGTCCGGCGGGCATTCCGGATGAGCGATGACCTTCATGCCCGGGTCGGCAGAGCGCATGGCCTCGATGTCCTCGGCGGTGAAGCGCTCGTGGACCTCGCAGTGGCCCTTCCAGGCGATGATCTCGACCTTGGTCTTGGTCTGCACGTAGCGGGCGAGGTACTCGTCGGGGATGAGCAGCACGCGCGGGGCGCCGAGGCTTTCGACGATCTTCACGGCGTTGGAGGAGGTGCAGGTGATGTCGCACTCCGCCTTCACCGCAGCGGACGTGTTGACGTAGGTGACGATCGGCACGCCGGGATAGGCTTGCCGCAGCATGCGCACGTCCTCGGCCGTGATCGAGTCGGCGAGCGAGCAGCCGGCCTTGAGGTCGGGGATGAGCACGCGCTTGTCGGGGCTCAATAGCTTCGAGGTCTCGGCCATGAAGTGCACGCCGGCCTGGACGATGACATCCGCCTCGGTGCGGGCAGCCTCCTTGGCGAGCTGCAGGCTGTCGCCGCGGAAATCGCCGACGCAGTTGAAGATCTCCGGCGTCATGTAGTTGTGCGCCAGGATGACGGCGTTGCGCTCCTTCTTGAGCTCGTTGATCGCCTTGATGAGCGGGGCGTAGGCCGGCCACTCCATCGGCGTGATGACGTGCTGAACGCGCGCGTAGAGGGGCGCCATCTCGGCGGCGAGCTGCGGCGTGAACTCCGGCAGCGGCCGTGCGTCGGGGGCCGGCGCGGGGCGCGGCCGGCGAGCAACGGCAGGGCTGATGTCGAGCGTGTCCATCGCTTCTCCTTGAGGCCTATGCTCAGTTTGAGCATAATCGGGCCATCCAATGGACCGGCACGGTATTGCCGGCTGACTTCATATAATGCTCTTTTTGAGCACTCCAAGGGAGAACGAAAGATTACTTCATCCGGGCGCTCATGGCCATACGAGAGTAAGCCGGCACGCGATTTAGTTCGGCGGCCGGCGCAACTTTCGTATGCGTTTCGGGCAATCCGCTCAGGCCTTGCCAGGCTTCACCCGCACACCTGGTGCAGGGCGCTCGAGCAGAACCTCGCGTCGGAAGCGGTAGAGTTTCGCCGGCCGTCCGCCAGTTCGCATCTTCACCTCGCCTGTCGGCTCGACCAGTCCTGCGCCTTCGACAAGGCGGCGGAAGTTCTGCTTGTGGAGATGCGGGCCGAGGATGGCTTCAACCGTCCGCTGCAGCTCGAACAGGGTGAAATCGTCCGGCATCAGCTCGAAGATCACGGGGCGATACTTGATCTTGGCGCGGACGCGGCCGATGGCGGTGGCAAGAATGCGACGGTGGTCGTAGCGCATCGGAACACCGAGGCGCGGTCGCAGATTCCAGTGGTGCGCGGCTTCACGCCCGTCGCGTGCGGCCTCCTCTACGAGACCGGCCTCGTAGAGCAACTCGTAGCGATCAAGAACCTTTTCCTCGTCCCATGCCGCACCATCGAGTCCGAAGCAGATGCGCACGCGCTCCTGGCGGCTGACCGGCTGTGCCGGAGCGCCGCGCTGAGCCGCCCATTCCCGCAGGCGCGGCTCGATTGTTTCCTCGAGGATTTGCGGGCGGCCGCGCCGCCAATCCTCCCAAGGGAAGAAGTGATACCAGCTACGCCAAGCGCCGTTCTGCATCTCGAGCGAGGGCTTGGCCTGGGTCAGCGCGAGGTAGCCGATGGAGACCACGTGCGGGGCGACGTCGCCTGGCTGGGCATGACGGCCGCGGTCTCCGAAGGTGTAGAGCTGCTCGGCGTAGCCGAGCTCGAGCCCGGTCTGACGGTGCACCCAGGCGCGCAAGCCACTTTCAAGCGTGCGGTGCTGCAAGGGCGAGAAGGGACCGAAGGGCAAGCCGTCGGTGGCGCCCGCCGTATCGGCCTCGCTGCGGATGACGAGGACCACTGGCTCGTTGTCCGTCACGGCTACGATTGCCGCGTTGAGGCCGATCTCTACGCTGGCTTTCGTTTCGAGATCGGTGGCTTCGCTGCGCACTCGGGGTGACGTTTCCCTGAGCTGTCCGTATGGCATTGCTGATCCTCCAAATGACGTTGGAGACCCCCGGGGGAGGCTTTGAAGTCCGAACGTGGCACTTTTCCGAACGTGCCCGCGTTCGGCTCATCTCCGCCGGCACAACGCGCAATGCTCAGAAACGTTCAATCAAATCTCGAAAGCGTGAAAGAAATCTCTGTTGGGCCGCCTGCGCCGGCAGGGGCGCGAGAGCGGAGAGCGTCGCGACCAGAGGTGGCGGAAGGTCATTCGGCCGGCCAAAGTATATTGTTGCCTCGGCCTCGTCGAAACCGGCGAGGCGCGTCGCCTCGAAGTAGGCGGCGACGCGATCGGCGGCCTTGATCTCGCGCTGAACGTCGCTCGGCAGCTGCTCGGGCAGGCCGAAGCGCAAATGGATTGCGGCGAGTAGCCGCAATTCGAGGGCTTTGTAGTCGAGGCCGATCGCGGTCTTGAACGGGCTGATGAGGTCGCCGACGACATATTCGGGCGCATCGTGCAGCAGGGCGGCAAGGCGCCAGCGCGGCTCCCACTGCGGATTGCGTGCTAGAGCTATGTCCTCGACGACGAGCGCATGCTGGGCGACGGAGAACGCGTGCTCGCCGATTGTCTGTCCGTTCCAGCGGGCGACGCGCGCCAGCCCGTGCGCGATGTCCTCGATCTCGATATCGGCAGGCGAGGGATCGAGCAGGTCGAGGCGGCGCCCCGACAGCATGCGCTGCCAGGCGCGCTTTGGAACGGCTGTGTCGTCGGATCTCGTCACTTGGCGTTCGTCGCTTGTTGCAGCCTCGAGCATTCCAGGTAGCGGAAGCATCCGACGAGGTGATCGTTTACCAGACCCGCGGACTGCATGAATGCGTATACCGTCGTCGGACCGACGAAGCGGAACCCTTCCGATTTGAGCACCTTGGAGATGCGCTTTGAAATCTCGTCCTGCGCGGGGATGTCGGTCATCGCGCGGGCGCCACGCTGCAGCGGCCCATCCTCGCCGACCTCGCTCCAAACGAGCGCCTTAAGGGTCGTTCGCTCGCGCAGCCTGAGATATGCCTTGGCGTTGTCGATTGTCGCCTCGATCTTGGCGCGGTTGCGCACGATGCCTTCATCGGCCATCAGCCGGGCGATGTCCCTGGCGCCATAGCGGGCGATGCGCTCGGGCTCGAACCTGTCGAAGGCGCGGCGGAAGCTCTCGCGCTTACGCAGGATGGTGATCCACGACAGCCCGGCCTGAAAGCCTTCGAGGACGAGTTTCTCGAAGATGGCGCGGTCCGTCTTGAGCGGCACGCCCCACTCGGTGTCGTGGTAGCGCTGGTAAATGGCGTCGTTGCCGGCCCACGGGCACCGCACCGGCGATTCTGTGCTCCGCTTTGTCATGCGGGCGACCCGGCGGCCTTGGCGGCGAGCGAGAATGTCGCCCAGGGCGGAAGCGCGATCTCGACATCGACGTTGCCGGCGCGCAGTGCCTCGCCCTTGTCCTTGAACTCGGCCACGCGGTCGATGCGAATCTCTGCGAGGCCGCGCGTTCCGGCGGTCGAGCCGAGCCTGCCGATCTCGACGCCCGCTGCAGTGATCGGGGCGCCGGTCTCGGGAAGTGTTTCCTGGGCGACGACGGGGACGATGCGGCGGCGCGCGGTGCTGCGGTTCTGCATGCGCGCGACGACCTCCTGGCCGACGTAGCAGCCCTTCTTGAAGGACACGCCGTGGAGCTGATCGAACAGCGCCTCGTGCGGGAAGGCGTCGCCGAAGGCATAGTCACGGCCGCCTTCGGGCACGCCGAGGGCGATGCGTTGGGCGTGGTACTCGTCTTGCGTGGCGCTGTCGCACGCTTCGCCGCCGAGGGCCCAGTCGGAGCGGAGCGTCGCCAGCTCGCGGTAGCCGAGCTGGGGCAGGCGCGGGTCGGCGAACCACAGCGGGGGCTTGCCGTCGCCGCGCGGCGCATATTCCCCGCCCCAGATGGCCGCGACCGTATAGTCGGGCGAGACGTCGGTGATATCGACCTTCGAGCGCAGCCTATACATCTTGAGACGGTCGGCGAGCTCTGGCGCCTTGCCGCGCGGCGTCTCGAGGCAGAAGCCGTCGGGCGAGACGATGACAAAGAAGTCGAACAGGATCTTACCCTGAGGGGTGAGCAGCCCGGCGTGCAGCGCAGGCTGCCGGTCGAGAAGGCTCATGTCGTTGGTGATAATGCCTTGCAGGAATGCCCGGGCATCCTCTCCTGTCACGGTGACGACGCCCCGGTCAGGCAGCAGCGCTATCTTGGTGTCGGCCATGCTTTCCCCGCTCCGGTTGCAACCGGCGTCCGTTTTACGTATGCGGGGCGCGGGCCGGAGGCAAGTCGCGGAGAGGCCCTGGAGATACCTATGAACGCCACGTTCGATCTCGTCCTCAAGGGGGGCACCGTCGTCAACCACGACGGCGTCGGCGTTCGCGACGTGGGCGTGCGGGGCGGCCGCATCGCCGCCATCGGCAGCATCGATCGAGGCCAGGCCGGCGAGGTGATCGAGGCCAAGGGCCTGCACGTCCTTCCCGGGGTGATCGACACGCAGGTGCACTTCCGCGAGCCGGGGCTCGAGCACAAGGAAGACCTCGAGACAGGCTCGCGCAGTGCGGTGCTCGGCGGCGTCACGGCGGTGTTCGAGATGCCGAACACGAAGCCGCTGACGACGACGGCGGAGAGACTCGCCGAAAAGGTTGGCTTGGCGCGCAACCGCATGTTCTGCGACTTCGCCTTCTATGTCGGCGGCACGCGCGAGAACATCGAGCAGGTTCCCGAGCTGGAGAAGCTCGAGGGATCGGCGGGCATCAAGGTATTCATGGGGTCGTCGACGGGCGATCTTCTGGTCGACGACGAGGCTTCGCTCGATCGCATCATTGGCGCCATCCGACGGCGCGCGGCTTTCCATTCCGAGGACGAGGCGCGGCTGATCGAGCGCATGGGTATACGCCGGGCGGGCGATCCGTCATCGCACCCCGAGTGGCGCGATGAGGAAGCGGCGATCATCTCCACGCGCCGTCTAGTGCGCCTGGCGGAGAAGCACCGCCGCCGCGTGCACGTTTTGCACGTCTCGACCGCGGCCGAGATGGAATTCCTTGCCGATCACAAGGACTGGGCGAGCGTCGAGGTGACGCCGCATCATCTGACGCTCGTTGCGCCGGAATGCTACGAGACGCTCGGTACCTACGCGCAGATGAACCCGCCGGTGCGCGATGAGCGCCATCGTCAAGCGCTCTGGGCGGGGCTGGGCGCCGGCATTGTCGACGTGCTCGGGTCGGACCACGCCCCGCACACGCGCGAGGAAAAGGACCATGCCTATCCGGCCTCGCACTCGGGCATGACGGGCGTGCAGACGCTCGTTCCCGTCATGCTCGATCACGTCAATGCCGGACGGCTCTCGATCGAGCGCTTCGTCGATCTCACGAGCCACGGACCGCAACGGCTGTTCGGCATTCGTGGCAAGGGCCGCATCGCGGCGGGGTACGATGCGGATTTCACCGTCGTCGACCTGAAGCGGGAAGAGACGATCACGCACGAGCAGGTGGCGAGCCGCGCGGGCTGGACGCCGTATCACGGCAAGCGCGTTAAGGGCTGGCCGGTCGGCACGTTCGTGCGCGGCCGGCGTGTGATGTGGGAAGGCGACATTCTCGGCGAGGCGCACGGTGCGCCCGTCGGCTTCCTCGAAGGCGTCTAGCTAGAGCGGGTCGCCCCAGCGATCATAACGGTCGTACTGCCCATAGGGATTGTAGCGATCATAGCCCGGCGCGTACTCCGGGCCGCCGTCGTAGGGATCGTCCTCGGGATCGGCGGCGTAAGGATCGTCTTCGGGCTCTGCCGACCGCGACGAAGGGGATGAGCGCGTTGCCGCCACCACCTGCGTTGGCAGATGCTTCACCACCGTCACTTGCGTGCCGATATCAGCGAGCGAAGCCAGATGCAGCACGTGCTCGTTCATCATGCGGAAGCAGCCTGATGAAGCCGCGCGGCCGATGCTGTTCGGGTCGTTGGTGCCGTGGATGCGATAGAGCGTGTTGCCGAGGTAGAGCGCCATGGCTCCGAGCGGGTTCTTCAATCCGCCGGTCATCTTGTCCGGCAGACGCGGATCGCGCGCGATCATCTCTTTCGGCGGGTGCCAGTCGGGCCATGCCTGCTTGCGGCTGACGGCCTCGGTGCCGGTCCAGGAGAAGCCCTCGCGTCCGACCGAGATCGGGTACTGATATGCCTCGGTCGAGGAAAGCACGTAATAGAGCATGCGTCCTTCGCTATCGATGACGATGGAGTTGGGCGCGTAGTTGCTTTCGAATCTGACCTTGGGTGGCGCGACGGCACCGATTGCGGGGCGCGCGCCACCGCTGCGTGTGATCGGCGTGCGCCGGTAATCACCGCCATATCCCCAATCGTCATAATAGTCATTGCGCCATTGCTGGCGGCCGCGGGGTTGCTGCTCCCAGAAGGGCCGGCGCCCGTAGCTCTCCTGGCCGTACAATTGGGCGAATGCGGGTGTTGCTCCGCTGATGGCGATGAACGCCGCGGTCGTCAGGGCTACGCGCAACATCATGCTGAGGATTCCCCCTTTGGCTGGCTGACCTACATCTGGGAGCACCCAGCCGTCAGACAACCTGCAAGAGGGAAATTTTATCGCGGCCGCCGCTGCTTATCGTCTCAGTCGGACCTCTTGAAGGAGTGCCATGTGCCGTCGGCGCCGATGGTGAGGCGCCACCACGTCCACTTCTTCTTCTCGCGCATCGCCTTGGCCTGTGCTGGACCGACGAGGTGCAAGAGCTCCACCTCCTGCGCAGGGGTGAGCTTGTCCAGTGGCATCTCGGCAAGATAAGGCCAGACGTAGATGATGTTGTTCTCGAGATCCTGGCCGAGCGGCAACTCGGCCGGGTGCAGGGACAGGATCTCTGCCATTGCGGCGAGAATCTCGCGCCCGTTGCCGTCGCCGGAAGTGCGCTTCCAATAGGCTATTGGATCTTCGCCCGCGGGCGAGGAGACCTCGGGCTTGATCTCGTTCCAATCGAACGGCTCACGCAAATCCTCGATGTCACCGGAATGCGTCGCAGAGAGGATGGCCTGGCGCATCTCTTCGACGGGGACGGGAAGGGGGCCGGGATCAACCTCGGGCTTTGGCTGTTTCTTGGCGGGGGAGGCACGGGAGGGACCTTCCTCGCTGGCGGCTCGCCGCTCCAGGGCGATGGCCGGGGCGATGGCCGGGCTCGCCGCATGGACAAGGCCGAGCACCGCCAGTACCAATACGGCAAAGCCCATTCGACGCACCGCAGCGACCGGAAGCATCAGCGAGCCCCGGTTCCGGTCAGGGAAGCTCGAGACCGTTCGCGACGTGAGGCGGAGCGGCAAAGGAAGGTGCATGGATTTTCTGCCCAATCCGCTCATCATACCTGCCGGCATCATCATCGGAATTCTTGTCGCCGCCCCGGTCGGCCCCGTCAACGTCCTGTGCATCCAGAGGGCCATCGAGCGCGGGTTTTGGGGGGGTATTGCGGCAGGCCTCGGCGCGATGCTCGGCGATGGCCTCATCGCGCTGTGCGCGGCGCTCGGTGTCGGTGCGATCTCCGGGGCCGTGCAGGATCACCGCATGGCGATCCAGTTCGTTGGCGGCATTGTGCTGGTCGCGTTCGGGGCGAAGCTCTATTTCGCTCCGCCGCGCTTCGCGCCGGTGACGCAGGTCGAGGGACGCGCGGAGACCTTGCGCGACTTCGTCTGGGACATCCCGCAGACGTTCCTGCTCACCATCACCAATCCCGGCGCGGTGCTGGGCCTGTTCGCGATCTTCGGCGGCGTGTCGACGTTTGTCGAGGTGCACAGCTATATCGACGCGCTGACGATCGTCGCAGCGGTGATGGGGGGAAGCCTCGCGTGGTGGGTGTCACTGTCGCACCTCATCGCGCGCTTTCGCCATCGCCTCAGCCTCGGGCGGCTGGTGCTGATCAACCGCATCGCCGGCTTGCTGCTGGTCAGCTTCGGGTTGTTGCTGATCGGCGAGTTGGCCGGTAAGCGCGTCGGGTTGCTTTGAGGTCGCGTACCAACGACTACTGACGCGTGCGGTGGAGCGTGAACTCGCCGACGCGGATGCGCTTCTCGAGGCCCTCGGCCAGCTTCACCACAGCTTCCTCACCGAACTGAGAGACGAGATCGGTCAGCGCCGTGAACAGGGCCGCGTAGGCCATCTGCTCGTTCGGAACGCCGCTCTCGGTACCCTCGTCCCACGCCTCGAGGATCAGCGACAACGCGCGATAAGTGGAATCGTCGGCGTCGAGGCCCTTGAACAACTGCATGACTTCCCCCTTGCGGGCCATGGCTCCCGATCCCACCCCGGCCCCCTCTGTCCGGCCGCGCAGGGTTGCGCAGCGCGTCGACATGCACGTGCATATCATGCACGTCGGCGCTGAAAAGAGCGCGCCACGTTCACAGTAAACTCCGGAGGGGAGGGCGTCCGGTGCCTCAGGGCACCGAGCGCACGAGGGTGTCGGCGATTGTGGCGCCCTCGGCGAGGAAGCGGTTGATGGCGTTCTGGGCCGAGGGGCTGCACGTGTTATAGGTTCGGCTGTAGCTCTGATAGCCCTTGTTGAAGCTGCGCGTGAGCTTGGCTTTGCGCAGGGCCGACGTCCCTTCCGACTGAAGCAGCTCCGACATGCGGTCGCGCCACAATTGGCCTTCGTCGGCGCCGCAGAGCTCGCGCAGGTAGTGCACGGCACCGAGAATTTCCGACAGGCGGAAGAGCCGGTCGTCGTAGGGCTTGCTATCGGGGGCGGCGGCTGCGGGTAGCACGCACAGAGCCAGCAGCGCGCTGGCGGCCAGCGGCAGCAAGCGGCGCGAGGATGTGCGGATGTGTGCGGTCCCGATCATGCGCGGACACTAGCACCGATTCTGGACGTTCCGGAGGCGCCTAATTCACGCTGGCGGCAAGAAGCCGCCAGGCGTGCTCGACGACGAACCTAGTGCCGTGGGTGAGATCGAGGTCCTTGACGGCATCGAGGGCGAAAAAGCGGGCCTCCTGCGCGTCGCCGCGGGGGCGCGGCTCGCCATCGTCGGCGCGGCCGAAGTATGTGGCGATGACGTAGTGCAGCACGACCTCGCCGTCCTCGTTGCGGTCGATGACGTCGTAGACGCCAGCAAGCCCCTCGATATGGGCGATGAGGCCGGTCTCCTCCTCGACCTCGCGGCGGGCGGCATCCTCGGCCGTCTCGCCCATCTCGATGGCGCCGCCCGGCAGGCTCCAGAGCCCCTCGGAGGGCCCCTCTCCACGCAGGATCAGCAGCACGCTTTCGCCGCGGAACAGGACGGCGCTCGCCGCCGCCCGCGGCCAAGGGCCGTTCTTGTGGTCAGATCGATCCGATTGGGACATCCGCCTTCTCCCGGCCGGCGGCAGCGACTACCTTTGCCGGCATGTGCTCGCGCTACAGCCTGACATCGCCGCCGGAGGCGGTTCGCGCCTACTTCCGGTATTTGAACGAGGCGGTGTTTCCGCCGCGTTACAATATCGCGCCTTCCCAGCCCGTGGCCATCGTCCGCGACACGGAAAGAGGGATCCGGGAGATGGCGCTGGTGCGCTGGGGGCTCATTCCGTCGTGGGTGAAGGATCCCAGGGCGTTCAAGATGCTCATCAATGCGCGGTCTGAGAGCGCCGCCGACAAGCCGTCATTTCGCGCCGGATTGCGGCACAAGCGGTGCCTCGTCCCGGCCGATGGATTTTACGAGTGGGTGGGATCGCCCGGCGCCAAGCGCCCGCATCTGATCCGGCCGCGCAAGCGTGGGCTGATGGCGCTGGCTGCGATCTACGAGAACTGGCTCGGGGCCGACGGCAGCGAGATCGAGACCATGGCCATCCTAACCACGGCTGCAAACGCCACGATGTCGGTGCTGCACGACCGTATGCCGGTCATCATCGCGCCCGAGCATTTCGACGTGTGGCTCGACTGCCGGTCCGGGACGGCGACGCATATTGAGGGGCTCCTGGCGCCGGCGCCCGACGACGTGCTCGACATCGTCGAGGTGAGCCGCAAGCTCAACAGCCCACGCAACGAGGGGCCGGAGGTGCAGGAGCCCGTGCTCGCCCCGCAGACCCTGCTCTAACGCATTAAGCAAACGGGCTGCGCCCCAATCGTCATATTGCCGTGCTGTTTTCTGGGCTTGGCTGGCATGCCTCTCGCGGCGGAGAACGTTCGGGGCTAAGCTTGGACGGGGCATCGTGAGGAGCTTGGTGGCGTATGGATTATCGGGGGCAGGACCTGGACCTCAGGACGTCGCGCTGGAGCGCCGCGTCCACGGATCCGACGGGTTGGCGCGAGGTGGCTTCACCTGCGCCTCAATCTCCTTCGCCACGACCGCCGGCAGCGCGATCCGGGCCGATCTGGGTCGACGAGTCGGTGTTGACTTGTGCCAATCATGCCTACGACGTGGCACTGGCTTATCGGTCTCCCGAGGTCCGTCTCGAGCATCTGCTGCTGGCCATGACGCGGGTCGAAGCCGCTGCCCAGGCGCTGGAAGCGCGGGGCGTGCGAGTCGTGTCCTTGCGCCGCGACAGCGCGGTCGCCATTGCCGGCGAGCCGCCGTCGGGCGGCGCCGAGGGTGCCTCGCCGCGCCGCTCGCCTGAGCTGGAGGACGTGCTGCGGCTCGCTTCCTCGCGCGCGTCGCACCACGGACATGCCGCGTCGATCGATGACGTCGTGCAGGTGCTGACAGATATTGGTGGCGACCTTCCCGGCGGCGACCTGATCGCGCGCCACTTCCCGCGGCCGACGCGCGAATACTGGGGAGGCACCGGAGGAGCGCGTCCGCATCAGCACCTCAGCGGCCATCTGCTGGAGGTGAGCGAGGGTGGCAGCCCGCTCGCCGTCGCGGCGCCTGCGGTGATCGACCCGGCCATCGTGCAGACGATCATCGAGCGACTTGCCGACATGGAGCGCGCGTTCTCGGAGCGCCTGCATGCGGTCGAGCAGGCCATGGCGCGGCAACCGTTGTCCGCACATGTTGATCTTTCGCCGATCGACAACCGTCTCTCGGTGATCGAGAGCCTCATGCACGGCCGGCCGGTCGAAGGAGGTGTCGCGGCGATCGATCCAGCACTTACCGATCGGCTCTGGGCCATCGAGCATGCGCTGGGCGTCGAGCGCACGGAGCGCGTGAGCGCGGTCACGCAGCTTTCCGACGAGATCAGCGGCGTTCGCAGCGCCGTGCGCCTTGCGGCGCAGAACAACGAGCAGGCGCAGGCGCAGCTCGCCGATCAGATGCAGCAGGTCGCAGCCGGGCTGGAGCAGCACCGGATCGATCTTGCCTCCAGCATCGGCGACCGCATCGCCGGCATCGAGCAGGTGCTCGACGGCTACGACCAGAAGGCTGCCGAGGCGCAGGCCGTGTACAGCGCGGAGCTCGCCGAAGTGCACGAGGCACTGATGAAGATCAGCGCCAACCAGCACACGCTGGCCGGCGCGATAGATAACTGGCGCAACAACGACTCCGGCGAAATCCATCTCATCAACACGCGCATTGGCGCGGTGCACGAAGATGGGGCGAAACGGCTCGCGGCGATGGAGAAGCTGTGCGCGGATGTGGAGACGCTGTCGCAATTGGTGCTGGAGGACCGTGGCCACGTGGTGAAGCGCAGCACCTTCAAGCAGTGGCTCTACGGCACCGAGGACTGGATCCGCGCGAGCTGGCGCCGGCCGCGCTCGCCGCTTATCGAGCCGGTCGAGCTGAAGCCGGGGCGCAGCGGCGGGTTCTGGCCGTTCAAGCGGCGCAGTTCGGCGCTCTAGGCGAATTTCGGCTCATGGCGTGCGGCTCAGACGCCGTGCGTCTGCGCGCCTTTCTCATCGAAATGCAGCGTGACGGGGTCCTCGTCGAGCATGGCGATCTCCGCCTGCTTCAGAGTGCCGTTGCCGTGATAGCGATGCGTCAGCTCCACCTCGCCATACCACCTTGTGAAAGCCAATCAGCTTTCCATTCGCATCGTAGTAGGCGCGGATGAACGTGTTGCGGTTGGACAGCGCCTCCGGCTCGATCGAATTCACGAGATTGAACGGCAGCGCCACGCCCGTATACGTGGCGTAGAACCGGCATTCACGATGCGTCTGCTCCACGTACCTTCTCCAGATGACAGTGCGGCCGCCTAGAGAACCTTGCCGGGATTGAGGATGCCATTCGGATCGAGCGCCGCCTTGATCTTGCGCATCATCGCGATCTCGACGGGGCTCTTGAAGCGCACGAGCTCGGATCGCTTCATCTGGCCGATACCATGCTCGGCGGAGATCGACCCGGAAAAGCTCGCGACGACGTCGTGCACGGCGCTCGCCATGTCGTTCCAGAGCGCGAGATAGTCGGCCTTGTCTATGCCCTGCGGCTGGGTGACGTTGTAGTGCACGTTGCCGTCGCCGAAGTGGCCGAAGACGACCGGGCGCGCGCCGTGGCAAATGCGCTCGACGGCGGCGCCGGCAGCGGCGATGAACTCCGGGATGCGTGCCACCGGCACCGAGACGTCGTGCTTGATGCTGCCACCCTCGGGGCGCTGCGCCTCCGACGCGCTCTCGCGCAGCTTCCAGAGCGATTGCGCCTGTGCCAGCGATCCGGCGATCACGGCGTCGGAGATGATGTTCTTCTCGCTCGCCTCGGAGAGAAGGCGCTGCATGGTCGTCTCGGCGGCGCCGCCTTCGGTCGCGCTCGACAACTCGATGAGTACGTACCACGGAGCCTCTTCGCGCAAGGGTATGCGCGTGCCGGGAATGTGGCGGGTTACGAGCTCGAGCGTGAAGCGGCTCATGAACTCGAAGGCGGTGAGCGAGTGCGCTCCACGCGACTCCGCGAGTCGAAACAGCGTCGCGACATCCTCCAGTGTCGGAAGCGCCGCCAGCGCAACGGCAGTCTCGGCAGGGCGCGGGAAGAGCTTCAGCGTCGCAGCGGTGATGATGCCGAGCGTGCCTTCCGAGCCGACGAAAAGATCGCGCAGGTCGTAGCCAGTGTTGTCCTTCTTTAGCGCGCGCAGGCCGTCCCAGATTTCGCCGCTCGCGGTGACGACCTCGAGGCCGAGCGTCAGCGCGCGCGCGTTGCCATAGGCGAGGACGCCAGTGCCGCCGGCGTTGGTCGCCAGCACGCCGCCGATCTGGCAGCTGCCTTCCGAGGGTAGACTGAGCGGGAACAGGCGGCCGGCGCTCTCGGCGGCGGCCTGAGCCTGGGCGAGCGTCACGCCGGCTTCGACGGTCATCGTGCCACCCGCGGCGTCGACGCCGCGCACATTGTTGAGGCGCGCCATTGAAATCACAACCTGACGGGCGTCGGTGGACGGGATCTGGCCGCCGACCAGGCCGGTGTTTCCACCCTGGGGGACGATGGCGATCGCGGCGTCGTTGGCGATCGAGACGATGTCGGCCACTTCGCGCGTCGAGCCGGGGCGCAGCACGAGCGCAGCGGCACCGTGATAGAGGCCGCGCAATTCGCGCAGATAGGGAAGCTGTTGGTCGCGGTCGGCCAGGGCGTGCGCGGCGCCGACGATCTCCGCCATATGCAACAGCGCGCGCTTGCGCGTGCCGGCGGCAGCGTTTGTAGTCCCTGTCTCTGCGCGCGTATTCGACAAGTCGGGCTCGGTGTTGCGATTTCAGCAACGAACAGTTGCCGGAAAAGACCAATTTCAGCAACTCGCAGGTGATGAATTTCGGTCCAAAAGGGCAAGTGTCATCCGGAAGTGCCGGGATGACAGTTCAAGCGGTTAGCGCGGGGCGGCGGCGCGCTGGAGACGGTCGTTGATGGCTTCGCCGAGCCCCTCGTGGGGGATGGGCATGACGGCGATGGCCGGGGCGCCGCTGGCGTCAAGCGTGCGCAGGGCGGCAAAGAGGTTTGCCGCCGCTTCCGTCAGATTGCCCGACCGGCTCAGATTGATGACCGGGCCGCTCGTTGATGGAGCGTCGGGGCCAAACGCCAGCAGTGCCTCGCCGGGACGGACGTCGCGCGCGTCAAGGCGCACCTTGGCGCTCGGTGCGTAGTGGCTCATGAGCTGGCCTGGCGCCGTGGGGCGATCTCCGGCGAGGATCGGACGCATCACCGGCTCGCCGAGCACCGCCTCGATGGTCTCGACCGGTACCGCGCCCGGCCGTAACAGAATGGGCCTCGCCCCGCGCGCATCGATGATCGTGGACTCGAGGCCGTGGGCAGTGGCGCCGCCGTCGAGCACTACGGCGACCTGGTCGCCGAGGTCGGCATCGACGTGTGACGCCTGCGTCGGGCTGACGTGACCGGAGCGATTGGCGGACGGCGCGGCGAGCGGGCGGCCAGTCGCGGCGAGCAGCGCGCGTGCCACGGGATGATCGGGCGCGCGCAGGGCGAGGCTTGTCAGGCCTCCGGTGACGAGATCGGACAGCGGCGAGGACGCGCGCTTTTTCAGGACGAGCGTCAACGGGCCAGGCCAGAAGGCGTCGGCGAGGCGGCGCGCGAGCGGGGTCAATACTGCGTGGGTGTCGGCTGCATCGGCGTCGAGCACGTGCACGATGAGCGGATTGAAGCGTGGCCGGCCCTTGGCGGCGAAGATCTGGGCGACGGCCTGACCGTTGGTGGCATCGGCGCCGAGGCCGTAGACGGTCTCGGTCGGAAAGGCGACGAGGTGTCCGGCGCGCAGGTGCTCCGCGGCGCCCGCTATTGCTTTTTCGTCTGCCTTCTCGACGCCCATCCGGCTCGTCTCCATATCTTGCGGCGCTTTCATAGCCCCTTGGGCTGAATTCTGTCCAAAGGGCGTGTAAGGTTGCCGGCCCGGAGCGGGAGACGAGGATGCAGCGCGCCCTCCAGAACGGACATCACCTGATGCGGGCCACGTGCGCGGCGCTGCTGCTGGCGGCAGCCGTGCCCGCGGCACAGGCCGAGTGGCTGTCGCGCCTTGCGCGGATCGGCGCCGAGGTGGGCGAGGTGGCGCCGAAGGCCGGGCGGATCGGCATCGTCGATCTGGAGCGGGCTGCCGTGCATATCCGGTCTCTGCCGCCAAGCAGCGGTGCGGCACTCGCGGCGCACGCGACGCCCGAAGGGCATTGGAAGTTCGTCAATCGCAACGGGGACGTTTTCACCGCCGGGACACCAGAGGAATTGCAGCGCGTGCTGCCGACGCTGCTGCCCGACACCGCACCGGGCTCCAAGCTCGGCATCTACCTCTCCGAGGACACGCTGTTCGGCGAGCGCGCGCTGCTGAAGGACCTGCCGCCGGCCGCAACTTTCTATCTCGTCGCTGGCAACGAAAGCTATCCGCTCATCACGCGCACGCTGAGCAGCGGGGAGGCGATGTATGCGGCCGTGCGCCCGAACCTCATCGTCGAATTGCGCGACCGAGGGCTGTTCAACGAGGCGCTCTTGCAGCTCGAGCGTCCGCTGAGCCGCTACAGCATCCGCACCCTGGCTTTGGAGCCCGGCGGACCGGCGACGCTGTCCTCCTATCCGCGCATCGATCCCGACACGAAAGCGGCGCTGGTCGATGCCGTCGATCCGGCATCGCTGGCGGGGGCCATCTCGTCGGTGCGTGGGCAGACCGTGCTGGTGACCGGGCGTGTCGAGGACAACCTCCTCTATTTTCGGCCGTCGAGCGGGGCGGAGCAGAGCGTGAAGCTCACCGACCTGATGGGGGCGGCGGCAGACTCTGACGTGAACCTCGTCATCCTGCACGCGGCATCGCCGCGGCAGCCCGGTGGGCGCAACTGGCTGTGGCAGCGGATCTCCGTCGGCGGGCTCGACGAGGCGCTGAAGCGCGCGACGCTCGGCGACTTCCTCGATGCGCTGGGGCAGCAGCGCGGTGAGTTCCGGGTGTCGATCTCGCGCGAGGGCTCGGGCCGCGTTGCGCTCCGGGCCGTGCCGGTGAATGCGGATGCGGGCGTCACTGGAATGGTCAGCGACCTGTGGACCAACTCGGTATCGAGCCTCACCGGCAACGTGGTGACGAGTGCAGTCGAGGTGCATGCGCGGGACGAGGACCGGCAACGGGAACTCGATACGCGCATCGTGCCGGGCGTGCCGGCATGGATTCAGATCACGTATCTTTTGAGCCTTATTGCCGGTGTGCTCGGCTGGCCCGTCGCCAGCGCCTGGTTCCAGCGCGTCTGGCCACCGGAGCAGCGCGAAGAATACGGGAACGCCGTCGGCTATCGGGCGGCGCAATCGATGCGGCTGGCCGCGTATCTGTTGCTGTTTCTGCCGACCGTCGGGGTGCCGGCGCTCGTCGCGTCGGTCCTCCTGCAGCTGTGGACGCTCTTGACACTGCCAATTCGTGCGGTGCGTTGGCTTGTGGCGCGTACAGAGGCGCGGGCCGGTTGACCGAGCGGGTCGCGTCGCGCTGGCACTTTCGATGCGCCGCAGGCTAACATGGGCCATTGCACACGAGCCCATGAACCAGAACGCGGCAAGCGCATAGATGGCAACGCTCCTCCTTACGCATCCTTCGTTCATCGCCCATGACACCGGGCCGGGGCATCCCGAGCGTCCCGACCGCATGCGCGCGATCGACAAGGTGCTGTCGCACGAGATCTTCAACGACCTCAAGCGCGAGGAGGCGCCGCTGCGGGAGGACGTCGAAGAACAGATTCTGCTAGCGCATCCGGAGGGCCATCTTGCCGGCATGCGCGGCATTGCCGAAGGCGCGCTCAAGAGCCCGCGGCACATCGACGGCGACACCATCGTGTCGGCCGGCACGTGGGAGGCGGCGTTGCGCGCGGTCGGGGCGGGGCTGGCGGCGGTCGATGCGGTGATGGCGGGAAAGGCGGCCAATGCCTTCTGCCAGGTGAGGCCGCCCGGGCATCACGCCGAGGCCAACCGCGCGATGGGGTTCTGCCTGTTCTCCAACGCTGCCATCGCCGGGCTCTATGCGCGCAAGAAGCATGGGGCGGAACGGATTGCCGTCGTCGATTTCGACGTTCACCACGGCAACGGCACGCAGGACATCTTCTGGGCGGACAAAGACCTGTTCTACGGCTCGACGCATGAGATGCCACTGTTTCCGGGGACCGGGGACGTCTCGGAGACTGGTGTCGGCAGGAACATCACGAATGCGCCGCTGCGGGCGGGGGACGGGGGCGAGCGGTTTCGCGAGGCATTCGAATCGCGCATTCTTCCGGCCGTGCGCAACTTCGGCCCGGACATCGTCATCATCTCCGCGGGCTTCGACGCGCATCTGGCCGATCCGCTCGCCAACCTGCGGCTCGTCGAGGCCGACTATCTATGGGCGACGGAAAAGCTCGCCGGCGTCGCGAAACGTCACTGCAATGGCCGCATTGTATCGATGCTCGAAGGCGGCTACGACCTCACCGCGCTGGCGCGCTCGGTGGCTGTCCACGTGAAGGCGCTGATGGACGCCGGCGTGTAAGAGGAACTTGAAGGCATCGGGACGCAGCATGGAACCGACCGGCGCTAAGACGCAGCCCAAGAACGCCGACGTTAAGGAGATGAGCTTCGAGCGCGCCCTGAAGGAGCTCGAGAGCATCGTCACGCGGCTGGAGCGCGGCGACGTCGAGCTTGAGGAGTCGATTGCGATCTACGAGCGCGGCGAGATCCTCAAGGAGCATTGCGACCGGCTGTTGCGCCAAGCGGAGGCGAAGGTCGAAAAGCTCACGTTTGCCGCTGACGGCTCGCCCAAGGGGACCGAGCCGCTCGACTCCTAGATCTTGCGACTGTCATAGGCCCAATGCAGCAGCGCCTGGCGCTGGCGGCGGCGGCAGCTCAGGTCACCCGGCTCGCAGTTCTTCTCGATCTGACGCACGTGGCGTTTGATCGCCTTCCAGCGCTTGATTTGACGTCGATCCTCCTCGGGCATACGCCGGCCCATGTAGTAACGGCAGTACCACTGGAACCAGCCGCGCGGGTCGTTCTCGTGGAGCCAGCCCTTGCGCCTCCACTCCGATAGCGGCTGGCTGGCATCGACGCCGAAGTAGTTGAGCTTGCAGTCGCGCCCACGGTTACCGTTGGCGAGCTTGGCGTGCGTGAACCAGCTCTTGGGAAACTCGCCGCGCGTATCGTTCATGTAGCGGCCGCAGAACACTCCAAGCCGCAGCATCTCGGCGGGTGTCAGATCGGGGGTGAACTCGGGATCGAAGTCGCGGCCGACCCTCGCCACGCACTCGTAGCTATAGCCCTTCTGCATCCTGTCATTGACGGTGACCCGGCGTTTGACCACGGGCGGGAAGCCTCTATCGCGCATTGGTCGTGGCGGAAGCGCTCTACACGCGGAAAGGCCGGCTGCGGCCTATCGTCATTGCCTGGCGAAGCGCCCGGAAAATCCCATTTTACTCGAATAGCTTAGCAGAAAATAAGCACTGACGGCCGTTCGCCAGCGCCGGTGGCGAAGGGGCGTTTGTGCCTAGCCTATGCCGTTTAACACCGTTAGGGTGCCGCCGGCTCGGAGACCGGGAGGCGTTTTTTCTGCTTCTGATCCGTTACTTTGGGCCGTGTGTTTATAATTGGGGAGAAGACCAATGAAGTCTTTGATGGCTCTCGCTGTCGCACTCAGCAGCCTCGCAGTCGTCGGCGTCGCCACCACCTCGCCGGCTGAGGCTCATTTCAAGAAGAAGTGCTGCCATCATCATTACAAGCACTACAAGTGCAAGAAGCATAAGCACTGGTTCTGGAAGAAGCACAAGAAGTGCCACCGCTAAGCTTCCAGTCAGCTCAGGGCTGATGAGCGCGGCTCCCCCCGGAGCCGCGCTTTTTGTTTTGCCGCGGCCAGGCGCGGCGATTGCACGCTTGCGGGGGCGCGACAGTGTGACATAACAATGCACTACATTTGCACGGGATGGCTCGGTGGATAGTGCCCCTAAGACGCCGCTCCTCGACCGCGTGAAGACGCCCGAGGACCTGCGCCAGCTCGATGAATCAGAACTTCCTCAGCTCGCGGCCGAACTCCGGCAGGAGACGATCAGCGCCGTCTCAGTGACAGGCGGCCATCTCGGTGCCGGCCTCGGCGTCGTCGAGCTGACGGTGGCGCTGCACTGGGTCTTTGACACCCCGCGCGACCGGCTGATCTGGGACGTCGGCCACCAGACCTATCCGCACAAGATCATCACCGGGCGACGCGATCGCATCCGCACGCTCAGGACTCCGGGCGGGCTCTCCGGCTTCACCCGCCGCGCCGAGAGCGAGTACGACCCGTTCGGCGCCGCGCACTCCTCGACCTCGATTTCCGCCGGCCTCGGCATGGCGGTGGCTCGGGACCTCGAAAAGCGCGACAACAACGTGATCTGCGTGATCGGCGACGGCGCGATGAGCGCCGGCATGGCGTATGAAGCGCTGAACAACGCCGGCGCGCGCGATGAGCGCCTGATCGTCATCCTCAACGACAACGACATGTCGATCGCGCCGCCGACGGGCGCGCTCAGCGCCTACCTCGCCCGCATCACGTCGAGCGGCACCTATCTCTACCTGCGCGACATCGCCAAGCAGCTCGCCAAGCAGCTGCCGAAGAGCTGGGAGCGTCGCGCGGCACGGGTCGAGGAATATACGCGCCATCTCTGGCAGGGCGGCGCCTGGTTCGAGGAGCTGGGTTTCTACTACGTCGGGCCCATCGATGGTCACGACTTGAACCACCTGCTGCCGGTCTTGAAGAACGTGCGCGATGCGCGCCAGGGGCCGATCCTCGTTCACGTCGTGACCAAGAAAGGCAAGGGCTACGCGCCCGCCGAAGCGTCCGACGACAAATACCACGGCGTGTCGAAGTTCAACGTCGTCACCGGTGCGCAGGTCGTCACCAAACCGAAGGCGCCGACGTACACGCGTGTGTTCGCCGACAGTCTCGTCGCCGAGGCAAAGAAGGACGAGAAGATCGTCGCCATCACCGCTGCCATGCCGGACGGTACCGGGCTCGACGTGTTCGGCAAGGCGTTCCCCGAGCGCACGTTCGACGTCGGCATCGCCGAACAGCATGCCGTCACGTTCGCCGCGGGACTTGCCGCCGAGGGGCTGAAGCCGTTTGCGGCCATCTACTCGACGTTCCTGCAGCGCGCCTACGACCAGGTCGTGCACGACGTCGCGATCCAGAAGCTTCCCGTTCGCTTCGCGATCGACCGGGCGGGCCTTGTCGGCGCCGATGGGCCGACCCACGCCGGGGCGTTCGACATCACCTACCTATCCTGCCTGCCGGGCTTCGTGCTCATGGCGGCTGCCGACGAGGCCGAGCTCGTGCACATGGTGGCGACCGCGGCGGCGATCGACGATCGCCCGTCGGCGTTCCGCTATCCGCGCGGCGAGGGCGTGGGTGTCCCGCTGCCGGCGGAGGGCGTGCCGCTCGAGATCGGCAAGGGGAGGATCGTGCGCGAGGGATCGGCGGTGGCGCTGCTGTCGCTCGGGCCGCGTCTTTACGAATGCTTCAAGGCGGCCGATCAACTCGCGGCGTTCGGCCTGTCGGCCACGGTCGCGGATGCGCGGTTCGTGAAGCCGCTCGACGAGGACCTCATCCGCCGCCTGGCTCAGAACCACGAGGTTCTGGTGACGGTGGAGGAGGGCGCGATCGGTGGCTTTGGCAGCCACGTGCTGCAGTTCCTCGCCGACAGCGGCCTGCTCGACCGCGGCCTGAAGGTGCGCAGCCTGGTGCTGCCGGATGTCTTCATCGAGCACGGCAAGCCCGAGCAGATGTACGAGCAGGCCGGTATCAACGCGGCCGGCATCGTTACGAGCGTGCTCGGCGCGCTGGGGCGCGAGACTTTGGCCGACGCTGCCAGCCGCGCTTAGACCTGCCGAATTGTCATCCTCGGGCTTGTCCCGAGGATCCAGAGATCAGCTCTGTCCCAAGCTGTGATCTCTACACCCGCCCGTCATCGCCACAGCGAGCGTTGGGTTGGGTCCTCGGGACAAGCCCGAGGATGACAGTCTGATGGGGTAATGGGTCCCGGGGACAAGCCCCCGGGATGACAGGTGCAGGTCAGATGGTGAGCGTGCCGGCCCTGGCGGCGGCGTAACGCTCGCCGACAGCTTTCCAGTTGACGACGTCCCACCACGCCTTGAGGTATTCGGGGCGGCGGTTCTGATATTTCAGATAGTACGCGTGCTCCCACACGTCGTTGCCGAACAACACGTGTCTGCCGTCCACGAGCGGCGTGTCCTGGTTCGGCTTGGTCACAAGCGCGAGCTTGCCCTCTGGCGTGACCGTCACGAACACCCAGCCGGAGCCAAAAACCTTGCCGCCCTTGGTGTTGAACTCTTCCTTAAGCTTGTCGAGGCCGCCGAGGTCGGAGTCGATCGCGGCCTTCAGCTCGCCCTCCGGCGCTCCGTTGCCTTTGCCCATCACCTGCCAGAACATGGAATGGTTGGCGTGGCCGCCGGCATTGTTGCGGACGAGCGTGCGAATGTCCTCGGGCAGCTCGGGAAGCTTTGCCAGGATTTCCTCCAGCTTCATTGCCGCGACCTTCGGATGATTCTTCACCGCGGCGTTGAGGTTCTTCACGTAGGCCGCGTGATGCTTGTCGTGATGCAGCTCCATGGTCTTGGCGTCGATGCTCGGCTCGAGCGCCGAGAAATCGTAGGGGAGGGGTGGAAGCTTGAACGGGCCTTCCTCCTCGGCCGCAAGAGAGACCCGCGGGAAGGCCATTGTGGAGAGTGCGGCGGCAGCGGCGCCTCGCATGAAGACGCGGCGTTCAATGTTGAGCATGGGGCCTCCTGAACCGGCATGGAATTGTGCCGAGCAACAACGATCGAGCGGCGTGAAGGATGCATCCGCGCGGCAGGAGACCGCAGTCTCACGGGAAGTTGAAAGGTGAACGGCCGTGTGCCAGCTACGAAATCGGCGCCGGCCCTTGAGTGTCCGGCAGCTACTCGACGGTGATGGTGATCGGAGCCGATTGCACCGGCGGCTCGAATGGGATGTGGTTCTTGTCGGCGAAGACGTCCTGCAGCGTGTGCTTGCCGGGCGCAAGCTCGATTGTCGCCTCGGTCTGCCCTTTACCGTAGTGCTTGTGTTGGTCATCCGCGGGGATGGGCGCGTCGTAGTCGCCAAGCTTGGCGTCGATCAGGAGGTGGTGATGGCCGCTGTCGGGCTCATCGGTGCCGGCGGGAGCGACCTTCATGCCCTCGACGGCGAACTTCACGGTAACCGGATTCTTGACGACTGCCCCGTCGTTGGGCTCGATGAGCCACACTTTGGCGCCGGCCGGAGATGGCGTGCGCGGAAGGGCGTCGGCGGAGGGTGCTCCTTCCTTGTGCGTCTCGTGCGAGGCGTCGGTGGACGGCGTGCTGCTGTCCCCGCAGGCAGCGAGTGACAACACGACGAGCGTGACGGCAAGGGCGCGGCGCATCGGACATCTCCGTGGATTGGGCCAACAAGATTCGGTAGAGAACCGGCAAGATATCGTAAACTCGAGCCTATGCGAATGCGGTTGGACATTGCCCTGGTGGAGCGCGGCCTGGTGCCGACGAGATCGCGCGCGCGCGATCTCATCCGGGCGGGGAAAGTGCGAGTCGGCGCGGACGTATGCATGAGGGCTGCCGCGGAGGTATCGGACGAAATCGCGCTGACGCTGGAGGACGTTGCCGCGGCCCGAGCGGTATCGCGGGGTGGGCAGAAGCTCATCGCCGGGCTGGCCGCATTCGAGTTCTCCCCCGAGGGGCGGATCGCGCTCGATGTCGGCGCCTCGACGGGAGGCTTCACGCAGGTTCTACTCGATGGCGGGGCAAAGAAGGTCTACGCCGCCGACGTCGGCCATGGGCAACTGCATCCGAGCCTCAAGACCGATGCGCGCGTCGTCTCGCTGGAGGGGCTCGACGCGCGGCGGCTGACGCGCGAGACGGTGCCGGAGCCCGTCGGGGCCATCACCGCCGACGTCAGTTTCATCTCGCTCATCAAGGCGCTGGGGCCGGCGCTTGAGCTTGCCGCGCCGGGAGCTTTTCTCGTTGCGCTCGTCAAGCCGCAATTCGAGGTGGGGCCGGAGCGGATCGGCAAGGGCGGCATCGTGCGCGATGCATCGGCGCGTGATAGCGCGCTCGAAGCGGTGACGGCGTGGCTGGCGTCGCAGCCTGGTTGGCGCGTCGCCGGCTCCATCCCGTCGCCAATCAAAGGCGGTTCGGGCAACGTCGAGTTTCTGATCGGCGCGCTGCGCGATGGGTGACGCACAAGCGCTCGACATCGCCCGCCTCGGAGCTCAGGGCGACGGCATCGCCGATACCGTGTCCGGACCGGTCTTCGTTCCGTTTGCCCTCCCCGCCGAGCGCGTGCAGGCCGATGTCAACGGTGAGCGCGGACGTCTCATCGCAGTGATGACGCCGAGCCCTGATCGGATCGCCCCGGTATGCCGGCACTTCACGCACTGCGGCGGCTGCGCGGTGCAGCACCTGCGTGCGCCAGCGTATCTCGCGTGGAAGCGCGAGATGGTGGCCAACGCCTTCGCGGCGCGCGGTATCGGCGCGCCGGTTACGCATGTCGTGAGCGTCGGTCTCGGGGCGCGCCGGCGTGCGGCGTTCTCGGCGCGGCGGACGGGGCGCGGCGTCGTGCTCGGCTTCTACGAGGCAAAGGGGGTCGAGATCGTCGATCTTCAGGAGTGCCCGGTCACGGCGTCGGTGATCGTCAAGGCGTTGCCGGGACTACGGCGCATCGCCGAGCCGCTGATGTCGCGCCGCGCTCCAGGGCGGGTCGTCGTCACTCTCGCCGCCAACGGGCTCGACGTCGCCATCGAGGACGTGCCGGGCGATCCGGCGCCAGACGTGCGCGAATATCTGGCGCGCGAGGCGGCCGCGCTCAAGCTGGCGCGCCTCACACTTTCTGGGGACACACTCTACCAAGCGACGGTGCCCGCGGTGCGCTTCGGCACTGCCAACGTGGTCCTGCCGGCGCGCTCGTTCCTGCAGGCCGCGCCGGTGGCGGAAGGAGAAATGGTGCGTCTCGTGACCAGCGCGCTGGGGGAAGGCAAGCGCGTCGCCGATCTCTTCTGCGGCATGGGCACGTTCACGTTTCCGCTGGCACAGCGCGTGCCGGTGCTCGCCGTCGATGGGGACAAGCAGGCGGTGACGGCGCTGGAGAACGCGGCGAAGCGCACCCCGGGCCTGAAGCCAATCGAGACGAAGGTCCGCGATCTCTTCCGCGAGCCGCTGTCGGCGCGGGAGCTCGCGGGCTTCGATGCGGCGGTGTTCGACCCGCCGCGCGCGGGGGCGGCAACGCAAGCGGCCTCGCTTGCCGATTCCGCCGTTAAGACCATCGCTGCGGTATCGTGCAACCCGGCGACATTGGCGCGCGATGCGCGCATTCTGATCGATGGCGGATACAAGCTCGAGCGCGTGACGCCGATCGACCAGTTCCTCTATTCGCCGCACATCGAGGCTGTGGCCGTCTTTCGCCGGTGAGGCGGCTGGTCCCTACAATTGCGCGCACCGGCTTTACAGCGACTTATGCCCAAATTCGTATGCTGCCGATCATCTCTTTGGGCATGCGGAGAGCCGATCATGTTGAAATCCATGTTTCTTGGTTGCGCGGTCGTTGCCATCGGCTCGATGGCTTCGGTGACGGCAATCGAAGCCTGCACACGCGCCGTCTACCTCGGCTCCGACGATCTCGTGATCACCGGCCGCAGCATGGACTGGGTCGAGGACATAGGCTCCAATCTCTGGGTATTCCCGCGCGGCATGCATCACGACGGGGCGGCAGGGCCGAACTCGGTCAAATGGACTTCGAAGTACGGAAGCGCGACGGTTGCCGGCTATGACAAAGCCACCACCGACGGAATGAACGAGAAAGGCCTCGTCGCGAACCTCCTCTATCTTTCGGATTCGAGTTTCGGCAAGGCGGGCGACAGGCCGGTGCTGTCAATCAGCATGTGGGCCCAATACGTGCTCGACAACTATGCGACGGTTGCCGAGGCCGTCGCGGACCTCGAGACGGAGCGGCTGGCGGTCGTGCCACTGACGCTCCCTAACGGGGCCCCATCGGACCTGCATCTCTCGATCTCTGACCCGTCGGGCGACTCAGCGATCTTCGAGTATGTTGATGGCAAGCTTTCAATTCACCATGGCAAGCAATACCAGGTCATGACCAACGAGCCACCGATGGCTCAGCAGGAAGCGCTCGACGCATATTGGAGAACTGTCGGCGGGAATGCGTTCCTTCCCGGAACGATCAAGCCGGAAGATCGCTTCGTGCGCGCGTCCTTCTTCATCCGTGCACTTCCGAAGTCGGTCGACGCGAAGCTCGTGACGGCGGTGCCGGATGCCAGCTACGGTAATCAGGCCGTAGCCGGAGTGCTGAGCGTCATGCGCACAGTCAGCACGCCCTTCGGCATGCAGATCGAAGGGGAGCCGAACAACGCCTCGACGTTGTGGCGCACCGTCGCCGACCAGAAGAACCTGGTCTACGTCTTCGACAGCGCCACGAGCCCCGATGCGTTCTGGGTCGACTTCGCAAATCTCGACTTCAGCGAAGGTGCACCGGTGAAGAAGCTCACCATGGCTGGCGGCAAGGTCTATTCCGGCGACGTGGCGGGAAAGCTGGCGCCGGCGAAGCCGTTCGAGTTCCTGCAGGCGACGCCGTCGTCCTGAGGCGTTGGTGCTCCAACGTCGTCCCGGCACTTGTTGCCGGGATCCGGCCGGCGGTGTGGCGACGAGCGTGCGCAAAGATGGATCCCGGGGACAAGCGCGCGGGATGGCACCCTTGGCTACCTTTTCGGCGAGAAGGCGCTCGACGTAGGCCGGGACGATGAGAGTCGCCCGTCCGTAGCGCACCTCGTGGAAAAGCGTGGCGCCTTCTGACGGTTCCAGATTGAGTTCCAGCGTGCGTGCTCCCGCGGCACGGGCCTCGGCGACGAAACCCGCAGCGGGATAAACGTGCCGCTGGTGCCGATAGAGATGAACAGGTCGGCGTCGGTGAGAAGCGCATAGATGCGCTCCATCTCGTAGGGCATCTCCCCGAACCAGACGACGTCGGGGCGCATGCCACCGGGTTTGCCGCCGCACAGTGTCTCGACGCAGAGATCGCCGGTGCATGCTTGACGCTCACCGCAGTGCGCGCATAGCGCCTTCAGCAATTCGCCGTGCATGTGAATGAGATTTTGCGAGCCGGCGGCTTCGTGGAGTGCGTCGATGTTCTGCGTGACGATGGTGACGTTGCCGCCATGTTCGCGCTCGAGCCGCGCCAGCGCAAAGTGCGCCGCATTGGGCATCACGTCCGCATGCGCGCGACGGCGCTGATTGTAGAAGTCGTGCACGAGCGCGGGATTGGCGCGGAAGCCCTCGGGCGTCGCCACCTCGCGGTAGTCGTACTTAGCCCAGATGCCGTCCTTGTCGCGGAACGTAGAAAGGCCGGACTCCGCGGAGAGCCCGGCCCCTGTCAGCACGACGATGTTGGCAACGTGATTCATCGAAACAGGCAGTAAGGCAGTCGGCAGTGAGGCAGTAGAGGATCTTTACTGCCCAATGGCTACTGCCTACTGCCCCCTAGAGCAGCTTGCCCATGACGACGGCGGTGTCGAGCATGCGGTTGGAGAAGCCCCACTCGTTGTCGTACCAGGACATGACGCGCACAAGGCCGCCGTCGACGACCTGCGTCTGGGTCGAATCGAAGCTCGAGGAGAACGGCGAGTGGTTGAAGTCGATAGACACGAGCTCGTCGGTGACGTAGCCGAGCACGCCCTTCAGCTGCTGCTCGGCGGCATGCCTCATCGCCTTGTTGACCTCCTCGGCCGTGGTCTCGCGGCCGGGGATGAACTTCAGGTCGATGACCGAGACGTTCGGCGTCGGCACGCGGATCGAGGTGCCGTCGAGCTTGCCCTTGAGCTCGGGCAGCACGAGGCCGACCGCAATTGCGGCGCCGGTAGACGTCGGAATCATCGACAGCGCGGCGGCGCGGGCGCGGCGCATGTCCTTGTGCGCCTGGTCGAGGATGCGCTGGTCGTTGGTGTAGGAGTGGATGGTCGTCATGTAGCCGGACTTGATGCCGACGAGGTCATTCAGCACCTTCGCAACCGGCGCGAGGCAATTGGTCGTGCACGAGGCGTTCGAGACGACCTTATGATCGCCGGTCAGCTTGTCGTGGTTGACGCCGTAGACGACGGTGATGTCAGCGCCCTTCGACGGCGCGGAGACAAGCACCCGCTTGGCGCCCGCGTCGAGATGCACCTTCGCCTTCTCCTTGTCGGTGAAGATGCCCGTGCACTCCATGACAATGTCGACGCCGAGATCCTTCCACGGCAGCTTGGAGGGGTCCTTCTCGGCCAGCACCTTGATCGGATTGCCGAGGCCGACATCGATCTCGTTGCCCGAGACTTTCACATCGCCGGGGAAGGTGCCGTGCACGCTGTCGTACTTGAAGAGGTGCGCGTTGACGTCGGTCGGCACGAGGTCGTTGATAGCGACGAACTGAAGGTCCGTGCGCTTGGCCTCGGCAGCGGCGCGCAGGACGTTCCTGCCGATGCGGCCAAACCCCGAGATCGCAACCTTCACAGTCATCGCGTTTTCGCCTCCTTGGCGTGTTCTTTTGGCAGGGCATGCAGATATCGCATGCCAAAGGCGCGGCAATTAACTGGACGCAGACCATTTGTGTCAATGCGGCATCCCCAGGGGTATTGATCAGGAACCCGAGGATCGTGCTGCAAAAGAGTGTGACAGGGGATTCCTGTTGAGTATGCGTCCCTTCCCCAGGTGCCTTGTTGACGCCTTCGAACCGCGACACATAAGGTCATGACACGGGAGGGCACCCGTGGATCGCCAGGGGGCAGCTGGGCGCATCTAGAGGGGTCTACATGGCTGAGCGGGTGAGGCAAAAGAGCAAGCGACAGGCCGTGCCGGTGCGCCAGAGCGCGCGTGCGGCGCCGGCCGCAGGTAGGCGCGCGGTTGGCGGGCAGGTCGAGGCGCTGGAAAAAGAGCGCGACCAGCTCAAGGCCCAGCTCGTCGCGGCGCAGGCGCAGATCGTCAAGCTCGAGCAGGCGCGCGACGAGGCGGTCGAGCGCATTGATTGGGCCCTAGACTCGCTGCATAACCTCCTTGAAAGCGACGCCTGAGCAACTCGGGCGAGCGCGACAAGCAACGGTGGGGGCGATGGCCGAAGTCGCGATCACTGTAAACGGGCGGTCCTACCGCTTTGCGTGCGGAGACGGCGAGGAGGCGCGCCTCAAGGAGCTGGCCGCCTACGTCAAAAGCCGCATGGACGGTATCAAGCGCGAGCACGGTAGCAGCATCAGCGACGACCGTTTGCTTCTGATGACGGCGCTGCTGATTGCCGACGACCTTTGGGACGCCACGGCCGGGGAGCCCGCCGCTCCTGCCAAGACAGATGCGGCGTAAGGCCCTCGGCTCCAGCGCACAGATAACGGCGAGGAGCGGCTGGAAAATCAGGGGCCCATCGTCTACATTCCATCCGCTGCGGGGTGCGTTAGAAGCACATATGTTCCCCGGGGCCTATAAGATCCGCACGGGAGCTGTCCCTGGCCGAGACCGTGGTCTCGGACACACGGCGCCCACCTACTTCTCGTAGGGACCAACGCGGGATCATCCGCTTCGACGGCCACCGCGGCATTTGAATTCATGCAGACTGGCGAGGAGAAACGGGAAGAGAGAGCCCGGGCCCTCGCCCGTCGCGCTGCTGCGTTCGCGGCGCACGGCAGCGGCGCCGGAACGCGGCTCGCCGACCATGGCCTATCCTTCCTCGCTCTCGCTCCGGGCTCGGCCATCTCGGGCTTCTCGGCCATTCGCGACGAGATCGACCCGGGCGCACTGCTGGCTCGGCTCAACGCCGATGGGCACCGCCTTTGCCTGCCTGTGATGGAAGGCAAGGGCAAGCCGCTCGTCTTCCGCGCCTGGGCGCCGGGCGATGAAATGGGCAAGGTGCAGTGGGGCATTGCCGAGCCGCTTGCCGACAAGCCGGTCATCGAGCCGGACGTGGTGCTCGTGCCGCTGCTCGCCTTCGACAGGGAAGGTTACCGGCTCGGCTATGGCGGCGGGTTCTACGACCGCACGCTTGCCCGACTGCGCGCCATTAAGCCTGTGGTGGCCGTGGGCATCGCCTACGACGAGCTTAAGGTCGACGCGGTGCCGCATCAGAGCTATGACGAGCGGCTCGACTGGGTGCTGACGCCGTCAGGCCCATTACGCTGTTCAGGGCCCTAGTGTGATGACCGAGAAATTCGCCGTCGCGAGCGGCACAGTATCCAGTGAATTTCTGGATCTGAATCACATTAGCAAAGCTGCGATTCTAGTGTCCCTCATGATTCCGAAGTTCGCTCGGGAGCCTAGCATCGAATTCTGGCGGACTTCGGAATCGGGACACTAGATGCGTCTTCTGTTTCTCGGAGATATCGTCGGCCGGACGGGCCGCAAAGCTGTTGTCGACGCGCTTCCCGGACTGCGCCGCCGCTACGCGCTCGACTGTGTCGTCATCAATGGCGAGAACGCGGCGGGTGGTTTCGGCATCACCGAAGCGATCCTCGAGGAACTTATCGAGGCGGGCGCGGATGCGGTCACCCTGGGCAACCACGCCTTCGATCAGAAGGAGGCGCTGGTGTTCATCGAGCGCTATCCGCAGCTCGTGCGCCCGCTCAACTATCCGAAGGGAACGCCGGGGCGCGGGGCCTCGCTCATCAGGACGACCGGCGGCGCCGACGTTCTCGTCGTCAACGCCATGGGCCGCATCTTCATGCCGGAGATGGACGATCCGTTCCGGGCTATCGACGCTGAGCTGACGGCCTGCCGGCTGAAGCAGGGCGCGGACGCGATCCTCATAGACATGCACGCCGAGGCAACGAGCGAGAAGCAGGCGCTGGCCTACTTCGTAGATGGTCGGGCGAGCGTCGTCGTCGGCACACATACGCACGTGCCGACCGCGGACGAGCGCGTACTGCCGAACGGCACCGCGTACATCTCGGATGCCGGCATGTGCGGCGACTACAATTCGGTGCTCGGCATGGACGTCGAAGAGCCGATCAACCGCTTCATCACCAAAATTCCGCGCCAGCGCTTCGAGCCCGCCCTCGGGCCGGCGACCATCTCTGGGCTTGCGGTCGATATCGACGACAAGACGGGCCTTGCCACGGCTTGCGGCGCCCTGCGCATCGGACCCCACCTCGAGCCGGCCGCCCCCACCTTCTGGGACGCAGGCTAGCCTCCATCCGTGTCATCCTCAGGATGACAGCGTTAGACCGTTTTACGAGCGCGGGCTTGACCGGGAGGGGGCGCCTCGCGCAATAAAAACGGCAAAAATCGCCAGACACGAGAGCGACATGGCCGGCCATTCAGCATTCAAGAACATCATGCACAAGAAGGGCCGCGCCGACGCGGCCCGCGCCAAGTTGTTCGCCAAGCTCGGGCGCGAGATCACGGTGGCTGCCAAAATGGGCAGCCCAGATCCGGGCATGAACCCACGCCTCAGGCTCGCCGTCCAGGCGGCGCGGGCAGAGAACATGCCCAAGGACAACATCGAGCGCGCCATCAAGAAGGCGTCCGGCGGAGACGCCGAGACCTACGAGGCGATCCGGTACGAGGGCTACGGGCCCGGCGGCGTCGCCGTCATCGCGGAAGCGCTGACCGACAACCGTAACCGTACCGGCGGTGCGGTTCGCGCCGTGTTCACCAAGTACGGCGGCAACCTCGGGGCGACCGGGTCGGTGTCGCACATGTTTGCGCACATCGGCGAAATCACGTTTCCGGCGAAGGCGGGCTCGGCCGATGCGGTACTCGAGGCAGCGATCGAGGCAGGGGCCGACGACGTCGTTTCCGATGCCGACAGCCACGTCATCGCTACTTCGTTCGACAATCTCGGCTCCGTCGCGGCAGCGCTCGAAGAGAAGCTCGGCGTGCCGACGAGCGTGAAGACGGTATGGAAGCCTAACCTCTCAACGCAGGTCGACGAGGAAAAGGCAGCGAGCATCATGAAGATGATCGCCGCGCTCGAGGACGACGACGACGTGCAAAACGTCTACGCTAACTTCGATATCTCCGACGAAGTTCTGAAGAAGCTCACGGCGGCGTAGGAGCTTCGATGCGAAGGGTTGCGGCGTGCGCACTCGTCCTCGCGGGCACTGTCGCGCGGTTCGCGCCGGCAGCGGCTACGGCGAACTGGACCTACACGTGCAACGCCGGCGATAAGAAGATCGAGCTCGACGTCAGTCTGATCTTCAATCAGGGCACAGCGGGTCGGATCAGCGTCACGGAAGCAGATGGGACTGTGCGCCGGTCGGGGAAAGATTCGACCGACGACGATAGCGTCGATTTTGGCGCCGACGACGTCGAGCAATTCTGGACGACAGACGATACCTTTCGCATCGCCTTTTCAGCCTACCGCGGCGAGGAATCCGAGCCCGCGCGCCTTGTGATCGACACGGCCTGCAAGGCGTTGCGGTGTACCGGGACTTACCGGTACACGCGCCAGGGCAGAAATGAGATGGGCGCCGTCGTGTGCGACAGCGACGAGAAAGGTTGAACTCAGGCCGTGTGCCGGCTCAGGCCAGCTCGAAGGTATCGCGCCAATCGGCGGTCACGTAGTTGATGATGATCGACTTGCGCAGCCCGGTCAGCGGGTGGTGACCGACGCCGTGCCAGGTGTTGCCCGCGGGGACGAAGATGACGCCGAGGTTGCGGCCGTAGGGTGCCGTCGTCACGTACTCATAGTCCGGCGGACCTTCGTGAATGTCGGTGCCGGCTAGGCGCAGCTTGGGATCACCCGACAGATAGACGAGCATGGTGAACTTCTTCACCGAAATGTCGGTGTGCGGCTCGAGCCAGAATCCTGGTGCGTCCTGACAGTACTCGATGCGAAGGCGCGTGTCGGCGAGGTTTGCCCGCGTCGTCTGCTTTATGGCGTCGATGACGCGAGGGTCCTTGAAGCCGTCGGCAATGCGGCGGATGACGGGAAATTTCGCCTGGTTCTCCGGGCTGAAGAAGGTGCGCGCGGAGTTGTTTGTCTCGCGCCGGCCGTTGAAGCCGTCGGCGCCCGGCGGTGCGAACGGCAGGTTGACCACCGCGTCGATGTCCTCCTCGGGCAGCGCGCCATCGAGCAGCCAATAGTCGAAGGGCTGTGTGGCGTGCCTGGAGCGGGCGAGGCAGTCGAGGAATTGGTCGGCGACGGAAGTCTTGGCGAGCACGGGCATATTGGCCTCCGCGTTTGCTGACGCAGTCGCGGAGTCCCTAGCGGGCGGTCGTTCACGAAACTTGAGGACGATCAAACAGCGGGGCGCCACGTGTGCAGCGGCATGAGTTGTCCACGTTCAATTCAGTGGTTTGCCGCGCTAGGCTCTGATGGCCTCTGTCGGCGCCTTATGACGTGTCGTTTCGAGCTGCGGAGCGAGCTCGTTCATCACGGCGCGGAACACGGGTGGCGCGAACAGCACGTTGCGGTGGCCGAGTCCGGCAAATCCCATGAGACGGGCGGAAGGATGCGCGGCGGCGATATCCTCGGCGTTGCGGTAGGTCACCTCGTCGTCGTCGCGGCCGTGGATTATGAGCACGGGACGGTCGATGTTGCTGAGCAGATCCGCCGATGAGAACGTTTCAACGGGACGATGGCCGACCCGCTCCAGGTGCCGTTCATAAGCGCGCTGGGCCGCCGGCCCGAGCCTTAGCGCCTTGCCGAAGTTGCGCGTGACCTCGGTCAGCTTGTTCGGGCAGGAGATGAGCACGAAGCGGCCGATGTGGTGGGCGTGGTCAATGGGCGGGCCGCCCTCGGCGACGAGAAGCGCGACGAAGCCGCCGAACGAGTGCGCGACAACGCCATCAATCGGCCCGAAGTGGTCGCACACCGACAGCAGGGCCCGCGCGCAATCCGCTAGGTTGGTGCGCCGACCGGGGCTCAGGCCGTGGGCCGGGAAGTCGAACGCTACGACGCGCAGACCGGAGCGGCGCAGCGGCTCGGTGAAGGCGGTCATGAACGCTGCCTCGCCGGTCCAGCCATGCACCAGAACGATGGTGCCACGTGCTTCGCCGTCGGGTTCGTAGACATAGCTCTGAATCTCGCCGGCCGGCGTAGCGATCACTTGCCAGCGGGCATTGCGCAGATGGAATCGCGCCCGGGCGGTGAGGATGTCGTGGTCGGCCGTGCGGTGTTGTGACAGCTCGGGCGTGCAAAAGATGCGGAAGGCGACATCGCCGGCGAGCGCGGGGGGGAGCTCGTCGAGCATTTCCATCGCCCGGGGGTGCGGACAACGTAGCGCCAAGGTGCGCCTCTCCTGTCTGTCTCGTATCACTGCATACGCGCTGTCGGGTGCGCGGCTGGAAATCTCGGGAGAGGAACCCGTGTCGGCCGCGGCGACCGCAACCAGCGACAAATAGTTCGAAACCATAAATGTCCCGTGAAGTTACGCCTGTCGATGCAGGCGATCAACGTCGCGGCGCGGGTTAGGGTTGCCTGCGGCTCGACGTCTCGGGACAAGCGCCAACCTCATGATGCCGGCGAATTTTCGGGCGCGGTGCGTTGCGGGCACTGCAGCGAATCGACGGCGTGATATGCGTGCCGGTCATGGGGAACGGCTTCACACGAATCATCGGCATCGACCCGGGCCTGCGCCGCACGGGCTGGGGCGTCGTCGACAGCGACGGCGTGCGCTTGAGCTACGTGGCGAGCGGGCTCATCACCTCGACTGCGGACGTCGATCTCGCCTACCGACTGCGCGAGTTGTTCGAAGGCATCGCCAGCGTCATCGCCTCGTTCAAGCCGCAGGAGGCGGCGGTCGAGGAGACGTTCGTCAACGACAACGCGCGCTCGACGCTGAAGCTCGGACAGGCGCGCGGCATGGCGCTGCTGGCGCCGGCGATGGGTGGGCTCGTCGTCGCCGAGTACCCGCCCAACCTCATCAAGAAATCGGTGACGGGCGCAGGACACGCCGAGAAGCGGCAGATCGAGGCGATGATCGGCTTCCTGCTGCCGAAGGCGCGCATCGAAAGCGCCGACGAGGCGGATGCGCTTGCAATCGCCATCTGCCATGCCAACCATCGGCAGGCGCGGGTGAGGCTGGCGGTCGCCAGCCGGCGGTAAATCCGACAACATCGCACGCGCACTCCTGCCCGTGACGCGGAGGGACAATGATCGGCAAGCTCAGAGGGAAGGTCGACGCCATCGGCGAGAGCTTCCTGATCGTCGACGTCAACGGCGTCGGCTACGAGGTGCAGGCCTCGGCGCGCATGCTGCGCAACCTGAAGCTCGGCGAGGAGGTCTCGCTCACCATCGACACGCACGTGCGCGAGGATGCCATCCGGCTGTTCGGCTTCGACAGCGAGGTGGAGCGGTCCTGGTTCCGCACGCTGCAGAACGTGCAGGGTGTCGGCTCCAAGGTGGCGCTGGGGCTCCTTGGCACGCTATCGCCCCAGGACCTCGCCAACGCCATCGCGCTCGGGGACTGGGCAAGTGTCGAGCAGGCCCCGGGCATCGGCAAGAAGCTGGCGCAGCGCATCGTGGCCGAATTGAAGGACAAGGCGCCTGCGTTGACGGCGGCGGGGCTCAATGTCCCGGCTGGAGGCGCAGGAACCGCGCAGCCGCAGGGAAATGCCGCAGCCGAAGCCATGTCGGCGCTTTCCAATCTCGGCTATCAACCGGCACAGGCCTCGGCTGCCATCGCCGCGGCCGTGAAGGAGCTAGGCGATGGCGCCGACACCGCCAAGCTCATCCGCCGCGGGCTAAAGGAGCTGGCGCGCTGACGCCGGAAGGGGACCCATGGTTAGCAACGCTCAACGTGCGCTGTGGACGTTTCTCATCTACGCGCTGGTCGCGCCGTTCTTCGCGGCTCTCGCGGTGGCCGTTTTTGTCGGCATTGCGCGCGTTTTCTCGCTGCCTAGTCTCGTTCCCGAGAAAGTTCCCGGGATCGGCGAAGCCGCTCTCGTGGTGTTCGTCTGGTCGGCGCTGCCGGCGGTCCTTACCGCGCTCGTCCTGGCGGTGGTCGTGTGGCGCACAGGGAGCCTTTCCTGGATCGCTGCGGCGGCCGTCGCGATCATCGCCTTTGCGGGCGCGGCGATGCTGCTGCCGCTCGAATTGCATGATGCGCGTCCCTATCTCGCATTTCTCGCCGGCCTCGTATCGATCGCCGTGCGGCAGGTGCTGATCCAGGCCGACTTAGTCAAGGGTTGAGAACAAGCCACGCAACCAATCCCGCCGTCCCGGCGTTTTGCTCGCTGGAGGCCGAGGGAGGTGTGGTGATGCGCTGGGTGATGGCAGCTCTTCTCTGGACGTTGGGCGCCGCGGCTGCCGCCGCGCCGCAGACCGATGTCGGCACGCTAACGTGCACGCTCGAGGACAACGGCAAGACGGACACCAATCCCGATAGCCAATCGAAAGCCATGCACTGCAGCTTCAAGCCGAATGGCACTGGCCCGGAAGAGGTCTATGTCGGCGAGATCAAGAAGGTCGGAACACAGACCGAGCTGTCAGGCAAGCGCGTGCTGATCTGGGCTGTCATCGGGCCGACAGATGGCAAGCTGAAACCTGCGGTGCTCGAGCAGACATACGTCGGTGAGGTTATGCCTGGTGCGGCGGGCAAATCTCAGCCGCCGAAGCTGCTCGTCGGAGAGCGTGACAAGTCCTACGGGCTGCAACCGATCACCGACGATGCGCAGGAGCCGAACGCCAGCAGCAGCGTGACGGTGGTCGAGCTGCGCATCAAATCGACGCCGACCTGACTGATAGCCAAAAGAACTCACGCGCCGTCGGCGAGCACGGCGATGGCGCGGTCGAGCTGGGGATCCTTGCCGGCGGCATAGCGCACGTCAAACGGCACCTCGATCGTCGGGTCAACGCCCTTGCCCTCGATGCGCTCTCCATCGACAGCCGCGTCCTCGACGGCGAGGATCAGCAGACTGCCATCCGACAGCAGGAACGCCGTGCCGGCAAGAAGGGCTCCGGCAGTGCGCTCACCGACGACCTGTCCAAAGCCGTTCTTCTTGAACCCATAGGCCAGCACCTCCTTGCCGGATCGCGTGCCGCCATTGACGAGCATGGCGACCGGTTTGCCCCAGCGATAGCCGACAAGATTGGTCGTGCCATTGCGCCCGGTGAGCGCCAGTGTCGGTCCATAGGTATTGAAGACGCTCAGATAGCGGGGATGCGCGCCGCCCCAGCCATCGCGCAGATCCCAGATGAGGGCGTCGGCGTCCTTGAGCTTGCCTTCGCTCAGCACTTCCTCGAGCTGCTGCTGATACTCGCTGCCGGCGTAGGAGTAGACGCGCACGTAGCCGATCCGCTTGCCGTTCACCTCGATGATGCGGGCACTGTCGCGCAGCGCCGCCTCGAAGGTCTCACCGGGATCGATCCATTGCGGCTCTACGGCGATCTTCTTGTTGGTGGCGCCCTCATGGCTGCGCACGCTCAGCGTTACCTTCTCGCCGATCTTGCCGCGGAACGAGTCGATCTGCTGAAACGGCTTGCCATCGGCGGAGATGATCTCGTCGCCTGCCTGAACCCCGGAACGGGCCGCAGGCAGATTCGGGAACACCGCGGTAACGAAGGTCTTGCCGCCGATGTTGCGCGTGAACATGCCGATCCCGGGATAGCGGACCTTGCCGCCGGAGAAGTGCTTCGGGATATCGCGGCGCAGCGGGTAAGAGAAGATATCGACGAGCTCGTAATACGCCGTCTCGTCCTTCGTGTAGTGGTGCGTGTGCGAGACGCCGAGCTCGCCCAGCAGATCGTTGATCGCTGCGGAGCGCTGCGCGTCCGATTTCGCGTTGACGTAGGCGGCGCGGTGCTTGTCACCCAGTGCCTGCCAGTCGAGGCCCTTGATCTTGGGGTCGTAGAACTTGTCGCGCACCAGGCGCCAGACTTCCTCGTAGACCGCGGTGCTCTCGCCGCGCTTGGGCTCGTAGGCGCGTGCCTCTGCGATGAGCGAGGGTAACGCCTGAGCGCCGGCCACGGCGACGGCGAGTGCTCCGGAACGGACGAAAGCGCGCATATCCTCTCCTCACGCTGGCAATCGGATGCCTGCAATGTAGGCACTCAATCCGTCGATGTGAGGACGATAGCGCCACCAGGCGGCGGGCGGCCCTTACAAATCAGCAATCTTTGAACATCGAGGTCACGCACAGCCACGTGTCATGCACGTTGCGGCGAGCGATTTCCAAGGCGCCGACCTCGTAGGTGGATTCGCCTGTGGCGGCGAGGGCGCGCTGGTAGTCGGTCACGGTGACGGTGCGTTGCGGGCCGACGCAACCGCCTTCGGGAACGGGCACGGCCTTGCACTTCTTGTGCGGGCCCCTGTTGGCGAGCACCTTGGAGCAGATCTCCTGCTCGATATCGCCGCCGAGCGCGTATTTGTTGGACGGCTGCTCCACCGAGCAGCGGTAGCTCGCGGCAGGCTCCTCACAGGCGAGGCAAAGCTCCTCAGCGCCCGCGGCGAAGGCAATCGCCGAACATGCGGCGGCAAACGCGAATACAAACGCTCTCTGCATACAGACCTTCCCGGGAAGGCGTGCAACACGCGTCCCGGGCCCCTTTTTGTGTCACGCTAGCCTTTTCGAGTAAGCCTGTGAAGTGCCGAGGTTTTGACGCCGATCATTACGGCGACGCAACATTTCGCGAGCGCGACTTGACGATGGCAGCGAAGCAGCTCACCCAGCTGTTATGAGCAGCGCGAGCCCAATCGACCGCACCTTCAGCTCGGAACGGCTGGCCATCTTCACTGACGGCGTCATGGCGGTCGCCATCACGGTTCTGGTGCTCGACCTCAAGATTCCCGAGGGACTCTCACCCGATGCCCTGAATGCAGCCTTGGACGGCCTTTGGCACAGCTTCCTCTGCTACGTGTTGAGCTTCGTCGTCATCGGGGTGCTGTGGATCGCGCACCACGGCCAGTTCGCGCACATCAAGCGGGCAGATGCTCTGCTGATGTGGCTCAACCTGCTGTTCCTGATGGCGGTGGCGCTGATCCCGTTCGTCACCAGCCTGATGAGCGACTACGGTGGCGCGCGCTCAACGGCGCTCTATGCCCTGGTTCTCACGGCGAGCTGCCTATTGCTCGCAGCTGAGTGGTGGTATGCGGGGCGCAACAGCAAGCTGATGGCAGAGAACGTACCAGCGGAACTGCGCCGGGCCGGCGTGCTGACGCCGCTGCTGGTTGCAGCCGTGTTCATGGCCTCGATAGGGGTCGCGTACCTGTGGGGATCGACTACCGCCCAGTGGAGCTGGCTGCTCGCGGCCGTCGCGGGTCCGATTGCCGGGCGCATATCCCGCGTCTGATTGGAGTGCGTGCCTTGACGCGCGTCGCAAAGCAGGTCAGGAACAAACCATGACCGATCGGCTCGTCACCGGCTCGAGGCGCGATAGCGATGCCACAGAGGCTTCGCTGCGCCCGCAATCGCTTTCCGAGTTCATCGGCCAGGAGCAGGCTCGCGCCAATCTCAGCGTCTTCATCAGGGCGGCTCGCGAGCGAGGCGAGGCGCTGGATCACGTGCTGTTCGCCGGGCCTCCCGGTCTCGGCAAGACGACGCTGGCGCAGATCATGGCGAAGGAGCTGGGCGTCGGGTTTCGCGCCACGTCCGGGCCCGTCATCGCCAAGGCGGGCGATCTTGCGGCGTTGCTGACGAACCTCGAGGACCGCGACGTCCTTTTCATCGACGAGATCCACCGCCTCAGCCCGGCGGTGGAGGAGATCCTCTATCCGGCGCTCGAGGACTTTCAGCTCGACCTCATCATCGGCGAAGGTCCGGCGGCGCGCTCGGTGCGCATCGACCTCGCCAAGTTCACGCTGGTCGGCGCCACGACGCGCCTCGGCCTCTTGACCACGCCGCTGCGCGACCGGTTCGGCATTCCCGTGCGTCTAAATTTCTACACCATCGATGAGCTTGAGCGCGTCGTCACGCGTGGCGCGCGCGTGCTCGGGGCGTCGATCGGCTCGGATGGGGCACGGGAGATTGCGCGGCGCGCGCGTGGCACGCCGCGCATTGCGGGGCGCCTCTTGCGCCGTGTGCGCGACTTTGCGTCAGTCGCCAGCGCCGCGATCATCGATGCGAGCCTGGCCGACAAGGCGCTCACCGCGCTCGAGGTCGATGCCGAGGGGCTCGATGCGCTCGACCGCCGCTATCTCGCCTGCATCGCCAAGACGCATGACGGCGGCCCTGTCGGCATCGAGACGATCGCCGCTGCGCTGTCGGAGCCGCGCGACGCGCTGGAGGAAATCGTCGAGCCCTACCTGCTGCAGCAGGGCTTCATCAGCCGCACGCCGCGGGGGCGCATCACCACCCTCAAGGCCTACAAGCACCTCGGCATGTCGGGGCCGCAACGGCTGTCGACCCCCCAGGGCGCGCTGTTCGATGTCCTGGAGGAGGACACGGTCAGCGATCCCGAGGATCAAGCTGGGACAGGCTAGGCCCCGAAGGCCCGGATTCTTTGACGCAGGCGGCGCCAATTTTTGGCACATCTCTTGCGGCAGTTTGGGCGCATATCCTTACCCCAGGGCCCTTCCCGGTGATCACCCGCAGACAACTCCTTCAAGGCGCCGGTGCCATGACCTTCGGCAGCATCGCTCTCGGCGGCTATGCGTTCGCCGAGCCCTTCGGCACGTCGGTGACGACCTATCGGCTCACACCGCCGCGATGGCCGCAGGGGCTGTCGCTCAAGCTGGCGGTAATCGCCGACCTGCATGCCTGCCGACCGTGGATGGATGTCGATCGCATTGAGGGCATCGTTGCCAACGTCAATGCAATGAAGGCCGACTGCGTGCTTTTGCTGGGCGACTACGTCGCCGGCATGCGCCTGTCGCGCTATGCCGCTCCGGTGGCGCACCGTGATTGGGCCGGCGCACTCGGCCAACTCAAGGCGCCGCTCGGCGTTCATGCCGTGCTCGGCAACCACGATTGGTGGGAGGACCCCAAGGTGCAGGAGCGCCGTGCCGGGCCGACGCGCTCAGGACTCGCGCTGCAGCATGCGGGGATCATGCTGCACGAGAACACCTGCATTAGACTCGAGAAGGACGGTCAGCCGTTCTGGCTTGCCGGGCTCGGCGACCAGTGGGCGTTCTACAGGTCGAGGCGCCCGCGCCGCCGGATTTATGATGGCCTCGACGATCTTGCCGGCACGCTGGCAATGGTGACCGACGATGCGCCGGTGGTGCTGATGGCGCACGAGCCGGATATCTTCGCGAGGGTTCCCGATCGCGTCGCGCTCACCGTGTCGGGACACACGCACGGCGGTCAGGTGCGCATCCTCGGCTACGCCCCCGTGGTTCCGTCGCGCTACGGCTCGCGCTACGTCTACGGTCATGTCATCGAGGAGGGGCGTAACCTGATCGTCTCCGGCGGCCTCGGCTGCAGCGGCCTGCCGGTGCGTTTTGGCTCGCCGCCCGAGATCGTGATGATCGAACTCGGCGCGTGACGAAAGCGCACGTGACAATGCCGATGCGATCGGCTCTCTTCGCGCCATGAACAACACACCTGACGGCACGGAACGCAGCTGGCCCGACCTCGCAGGGCGCCTTATCGAAGCCGACGGCGCGCGCGCGCATGCGCTGCCGATCCGCGTCTACTTCGAGGACACCGATTTCTCCGGCCTCGTCTATCATGCGAGCTATGTGCGCTGGTGCGAGCGCGGGCGATCAGATTTCCTGCGCCTGCTCGGTGGCGATCACCGTAAGCTGATCGATGGCACGGGCGGCAGCGAGCCTGCAGCTTTTGTCGTGCGGCGCATGACGTTCGACTTCCTGAAGCCGGCGCGCATCGACGAATTGCTCGAGGTCATCACGCGCGTGAAGGCTGTTGGTGCCGCCAGCCTGACGCTGATGCAAAGCGTGAAGCGCGACAGCGTCACCCTCGTCGAGGCGGAGGTGACAGTCGTGCTCATCTCGGTGTCGGGCAAGCCACTGAGGATCTCAGGCGTGCTTCGAGAATCGTTCGAGGCCCACTGACGGGGGGCGCCGTGAAGCCCCGGAAAACCTACCTGCTCCAGCACAGAAGTGCAAAAAACGCTTGATTTTGGCCGTTATCCCGCATATTCGCGCTCGGCCGACGGCACATTGTGCGTGCAATTCGCGTAGTATCCTCCGGCTGAACGATTCTCTCAAGGAACCAACCGATGGCTGAAAAACCCGCTCCGAAGCAAAACACGATCACGCTCCGTCAGATCGGTGCGTCACTCTCGGAAGCGCATGACCTTCCCAAGAAGCAGACGGCCGCCGTGCTCGAGGATCTGGTGATTTTGATCACGAAGCACCTCAAGAAGGGCGACAAGATCCGCATCGGCGGTCTCGGCGTGCTGCAGGTGCGCAAGCGCCCCGCGCGCATGGGCCGCAACCCGGCGACGGGCGAAACCATCAAGATCAAGGCGTCGAAGAAGGTTGCCTTCCGCGCCGCCAAGGAGCTCAAGGAATCCATCTGAGCCCGGGCTCAAGATCAGGATTTTGAAGGCACGTCGAACGCGCCGGTGCATGTCACCGGCGCGTTTTTTCTGCCGTTGGGGCGTCGCCGATGGCGGGGCGGAGAACCAAACTGTTGCCATCTGGCGGCCATAAGCTGCGAATCGGCTACCTTTGGACCCTGAGCAATTTGAGGGAGGTGACATGTCCGTAAAGACAATCCTCGTCGTGCCCGGCAAGAAGCTCACCGTGCCGCGCGTCCTGAAGCGGAGCCTGCAAATCGCTGCGGCCGTCGCGCTCACGGCCGGTGTCGCCCTTGCGATTCTGATCGGCAATGGCCTTCTCGTGCCGCGCGGCCACCTGCTGCAGGGTTGGGACGTGTGGGTGACTTTCATAAACCGCACGGACATCCTCGCCACCATGGTGCTCACGGCGCTGGTGACGGTCCTGTTCGTCTATTGGCAGCGGGATCACGAGCGCGGGAAATAGGCGCATTCGCGCCTGACCTGGCGGTCGGAATTTTCAGCCGGGCTGCAAAACAAAAGCGCCTGCGAAACGGCGGGCGAAAACGAGCGGAGCTGACAATACAAGGGAGGACGCGGCGTGGCCGCATCCTCCACTTGGTAGCAGGTTCTGCGGAACCGCTTAGCGGCAGCAGCAGCGCTTGCGGAAGTACTTGACGGCTGCGACGGTGCGGTAAGCGCGCACGCGCTCCCAGGTCACCTTGCGGACAACCGACACGGTCGGCTGCTGAACGGCGACGCGGCGATAGAACTTACGGCAGCCGCAGCGATCGCTGTACAGCTTCTTCGCCCAAACGGTGCGATAGCTGCGCACGCGCTCGTAAGAAACCTTACGCACCAGCTTCGTCGTCGGCTGACGATAGTAGACCTTCTTCGCGACAGTGCAGCAACCGCCGCGATCAAACCAATGTGCCTCCGCAGAGGTCGTCATGGCCATGCTCGTACCGGCCATTACACCCGCGGCAACCAGAACTCCAAGAAGCCCACGCATTCGAAACTCCCAAATTCACCCACGCACGATTTTCAATGTCTGGCGGTTTGGTAATAGACCTAATTCGCCAAACGGCACGCGAAATGGATAACAGCGGCCGCCGTAAAAATCGGTTAGCCCGAAAAACAAAACGAATGCATCTCTCGGTATGGTTAACGAAGGGAATCTGAGCCGGCGTCACACGTGCCAAAACGACAAGAAGTGCGTGAAATAGCGCTATGTTAGTGAGTTGGGCGATGGGTGAAAATGCAACCGTCCATTTCCGATCAAAAAATAATAAAGCGCTCGGACATAAAAATAACGATTAGAATTTCAATGCGCGCTGATGCGTAAATGCGTGGCAATAATCGGCTGCGCCAATTTCTGGCGCGCGGACATCAGTAATTAGGATTTCGCGGCTTCGGCGCGTGATCCGGGACTAGCGGCAGCTCTCGGCGCGCTCGGCGTCTTTCTTGATGGCGTGGCCGATCGGGTCGGGTGTCGATCCGGTCACGTCGAGGGGATCGGTGCAGCGCCAGGCGGAGAGGACTTTCGGTTGCCCGAGGGCAGCGCTCTTGGCCACCGGTAGCTCGGGGGTAGATGCCGTGATCGTCGCCGTCGTCCTCGGCGGCATGACGGCTGGAACCGGCGTCGGCGCCTTGATGGTCTTTTCGGCCATCGCCTTGGCGAAGCAACGATCGAGGTTGGCGCAACGGCGCTTGGCGGAGGGGTGGGTATCCGTCTCCGGGGCGCCCTCGAAGCTGTCGCAGACCTCATTGAGGCCTTTGCGGTCGAGCCAGCCCTCGCGAACGCCGTAGCCTACCGCATAGCAGTCGGCGTCGAGCTCGCTGTCGCCCACCGAGATGTGTCCGCACTCGTGCTTGAACACGAAGAGGCGCACCGTCGGGGGCTGCCTGTTGAGCATGTTGGGGTTGAGGATGAGCACCGTGTCGCCAGCACCGCCTTCGCTCGGCAGCTCGCGGTCGATCATGATGTCGGCCTTCCCGCAGGACATCTTGCGCCCGGCGAGCGTGATGCTGCGGCCGACCCATTCCTCGCCGGCGTGGGCGACGGGTGCGAAGGCTGACGATGCGGCGAGGCCCGAAAGAGCCACGGGCAGCCACAGGAGGTTACGCAACTTGACCATGTACCAGGCTCGCTCGGCCCCCCGGCTCCCCTCGGCAGCCGGGAATTAAGTGGCTGATTTAGCCCGAATTAGGACGTCGAACGCCCGCGCCCCTGTCGGCCCGCGGGAATTCTAGCTGGTGGGATGCGAACAAAGTGTGGATGCCCGATTAGGGGCGGCTTCACTCGTGGCATCGACAACTGCGCGGGCACTAACCATGATGGAGATCGGTGCGGCAGGGTGAGAGGGCTGGGGGATGACGCAGGAAAAAGACGCTCAGGGGATCGACCTCGACATCAAGGATGCGCTGGAGGGTCATGAGCGGTTCCGCCAGCAATTCGAGCGCGACCGGGCGTTCTACCGGGGACTAGCCACCAAGAAGCAGAAGCCGCGCCTACTCTGGATCGGCTGCGCCGACAGCCGCGTCGTGCCGGCGACGATCACCAACGCCGACCCAGGCGAGCTGTTCGAGGTGCGCAACATCGCCAACGTGGTGCCGCCTGCCGATGCGGCCGACGATACCGTGGGCGCGGCCATCGAGTATGGGGTCGGGCATCTCGGCATCGACGACATCATCGTCTGCGGCCACACCGGATGCGGCGGCATCGCCGCGCTCCTGGAGCCGACGCCGCCGGCCAGCAATGCCCACCTCGGCCGCTGGATGGAGTTCACCAAGCCGGCGCATCAGCTGGTTGCAGCAGCGGGCGTTCCGGCCGAGGAGCGGCTGGCTGCGACCATCAAGGCGCATGTTCAGTTCCAGCTCGACAACCTCATGACCTACGCGGTCATCCGCGAGGGGGTTGCCGCGGGGCGGATCAAAGTGCACGGCTGGATTTACGACATGCACACAGGTGAGCTCTCGGCCTACGATCCGCATGCCGGCGGCTGGCGCGGCCTGCTCGAAGGAGCCTAGCTCGGCTGGACCGGCACCCCGGCCGCTAGCGGCGGGATGAGCTAGAATGCGCCCGGCAATGCCGAGTCGGGGTTGGCGGCGCCGCCGTTTGGTCATATTGCGAGGCAACATGCCCTCTTGGGGATGTGGGCGAAGCACGTCACACTCGGGCTTCGGTTGCGCACGGCCGGCTCATCCGGTCGGATGGCGCCGCTGCTGCTGTGGTCGCCCGCATCCGAACTCATCCTACGTCACTGGATAACCAAATGAACCCCACCGATCTTGCGCAGGAAGCCATCGGTCCAGCACCGGTGCACGGCGTCTCCTTCCTCGAACTCTTCCTGCAAGCGCACATCGTGGTGCAGATGGTCATGGCGGGGCTGCTCATAGCCTCGATATGGTCGTGGGCCATCGTCGTCGAGAAGTTCTTCGCCTTCAGACGGGCGCGCATCGAGTCGGACCGCTTCGAGCACATGTTCTGGTCGGGGCAGTCGCTGGACGAACTCTACACCGCGCTGTCGCGCACCAAGCCGATCACCATGGCGGCGCTGTTCGTTGCGGCGATGCGCGAGTGGAAGCGCTCGGTGGAGGGCAACATCCGCGCCCTCGGCGGCATCCAGCTGCGCGTCGAGAAGGTGATGGACGTCACCATCAGCCGCGAGATGGAGCGGCTCGACAGGCGGCTCTTGTTCCTCGCGACCGTCGGCTCGACGGCGCCATTCGTCGGCCTCTTCGGTACGGTCTGGGGCATCATGTCGAGCTTCCAAGCGATCGCCGTATCGAAAAACACCAACCTCGCCGTGGTTGCACCCGGTATCGCCGAAGCCTTGTTCGCGACCGCGCTCGGCCTCGTTGCCGCCATTCCGGCGGTCATTTTCTACAATAAGTTCTCCGCCGACAGCGCGGCGATCAGCCATCGGCTCGAGGCATTCGCCGACGAGTTCGCAGCCATCGTCTCGCGGCAGATCGACGTCAGAAGCTGACGCCGGCAGGGCAATCAGGAAGGCGCAGAAGGCAGAATGGGCGCGAGCATCAAAGCGAATACGGGAGCCGGGGGCAAGCGTCGCCGGCGTGGCCGACACGCGCCGATGAGCGAGATCAACGTCACGCCGATGGTCGACGTCATGCTCGTGCTGCTCATCATCTTCATGGTCGCCGCGCCGCTGCTTCAGGTCGGCGTGCCGATCGAGCTGCCGCAGGCGAAGGGCAAGCAGCTCGAAGCGAACAAGGAGCCGCTCGCCATCAGCGTCAAAGCGGACGGCAGCGTATTCATCGGCGAGACGCAGGTGCCGCTGGATGAGATCGCGCCGAAGCTGAAAGCGATCGCCAAGAACGGATACGACGAGCAGATCTTCGTGCGCGGCGACAAGGGCGTCGCCTACGGTACGGTGATGCGGGTCATGGGGCGCATCAGCGCCGGTGGCTTCCGCAAAGTGTCGCTGGTCACGGAAGTGGAGGAAGGAGGCTAAGCGTGACCCGCGGGCTTCTCACCTCGTTCGTCGGCCATGCCCTGCTGTTGGCCTACGCGCTGTTCAACATTCCGCACGCGCCACCCGACCTGCCAATGGTCATCCCGATCGAGGCGACAATCGTCACCCCGTCGGAGCTGACGCGCCTGAAGCAGGGCGATCCCAACGCCAAGCAGCTCGAAGCGAAGGCCAAGGAAGAGCCGCCGCAGGAGACCTCCAAGAAGGAAGCCGAGAAGCCAAAGCCGATCACGGCGCCGCCTCCCGCGGCCGAGCCTCCGCCGCCGGCGGATCCGCAGAAGAGCGAGCCGCCGCCCGAGCCCAAGAAGGATCCGATCGCCGAGAAGCTCGCGGCAGCGCCGCCCGAGCCGACGCCGGAGCCTGGCCCGACGCCGGATGAAAAGAAGAAGCTCGAGGAGAAACTCGAGCAGGAGCGCAAGGCCGAGGAAGACAAGAAGAAGGCCGAAGAAAAGAAAAAAGCGGACGAGAAGAAGAAGGCCGACGAAAAGAAGAAGGCAGAGGAAAAAAAGAAAGCCGAGGAGCGGAAGAAGAAGCTCGCCGAGGAGAAGCGCAAGCGCGACGAGAAGAACAAGTTCGACGCGGACAAGATCGCAGCGCTGCTCGACAAGACGCCAGACAAGCGCGGTGCGCCGCAGACATCTACGCCGCCGACCAAGCCGACCGACTACACGGGGCCGACGGCCGGCGAGCGGCAGGGGCACGACACAGTGCTATCGGCGCGGCAGCAGGACCTCCTCTTGTCGATGATCAACCGTCAGCTCGAGCCGTGCGCACGATTGCCGGGCGGGGGTGGTGGTCCAGACACGCCGGTCGTCAACGTGCGCTTCCAACTCAATCAGGACGGCTCGCTCAACGGCGAGCCGACCGTCGTCAACCGGCAGAACACGCCGCTCTTCGCCATCGCGGCCGAGGCTTCGGTGCGCGCGGTCAAGCAGTGCGCGCCGTTCCAGCTTCCGCCCGACATGTACGGCGCATGGAGCACGGTCACTTGGGCGTTCGATTGGCCCGTCATCTTGGGGCTGGTGCAGCGCTAGGAATGCGCGCGGACGCAAATCGGTGTTAAAGGGCCCGCACGGGCAAGGATCGAAGCGATATGCAGGACGGGATCGGGCGAATGGCAGCGAAGCAGGGCAGGACGTATCGAGGGCGGTTAGTGCTGCTCGGCATGCTGGCCACGCTGGCCGCTGCGCTGTCGATCGTACCGGCCTCGGCGCAGCGCCCCGACGACAGCTACAAGGGGCCTTCGTCGGGCGGAGGGCTCGATGCCCAGTTGCGCCAGTTCGAGGCGCCTCCGGCGCAGCCGGGCGGCGGAGGTAGCGGCTTGGTCGGCGGCGGGGGTGGGCTGCAGGGCCGGCAGACGCAGGGCACGATTGCGCCCATTCCGATCGCAATTCCCTTCTTCCTCGGTCCAGATCAAAAGCTCTCCACCGATATCGCCGAGGTGGTCACCGCCGATCTCGGCAATTCTGGGCTGTTCGAGCCGCTCGACCGGGGCTCGTTCCTGGAGCAGGTGCGCGACGTCAACGCCGCGCCGCGATTCCCCGACTGGCGGGCAATTCGCGCCGATGCGCTCGTCGTCGGCGATGTCGAGCGCGGCGCCGACGGCCGTATCGTGGCGCAGTTCCGTCTTTGGGACGTAACCACGGGGCGCCAGCTCGCGGGGCAGCGGTTCGCGACGAGCGCGCAGAACTGGCGGCGCGTCGGCCACATCATCGCCGACCAGGTCTACAAACAGCTCACGGGTGAATCCGGCTACTTCGACACGCGCGTCGTGTTCGTCGACGAGACGGGACCGAAGGACCGGCGTGTGAAGCGCCTCGCCATCATGGACCAGGACGGGGCCAACGTGCGGCTTCTGAGCCGCGGCCAGGAGCTGGTGCTGACGCCGCGGTTTTCCCCGACGAATCAGGAAATTACCTTCATGTCCTACGCCGGGGACCAGCCGCGCGTGTTCCTGATGAACCTCGAGACGGGGCAGCGGGAGATCGTCGGCGACTTCCCGGGCATGACGTTCGCGCCGCGCTTCTCGCCGGACGGACAGCGGGTCATCCTGAGCCTGCAGGAAGGTGGCAACTCGGCGATCTACGAGATGGACCTCAGGACGCGGCAGCGGCGCCAGCTCACGCCGGGAACGGCGATCGACACGAGCCCAAGCTACTCGCCGGACGGACGCCAGGTCGTGTTCGAGTCGGACCGTGACCGCTCGCAGCAGATCTACGTGATGAACTCCGACGGCTCCGGGGCACATCGCATCAGCCAGGGCGAGGGGTCGTACTCGACGCCGGTCTGGTCGCCGCGCGGGGACTACATCGCGTTTACCAAGCAACTCGGCGGCCGGTTCCTGATCGGCGTGATGCGCCCCGACGGGACGGGAGAGCGCGTGCTCACGGAGGGCTACCACAACGAGGGGCCGACATGGGCTCCGAACGGGCGTGTGCTGATGTTCTTCCGCGAATCACAGGGGGCGAACGGGGGATCGCGAATCTTCTCGATCGACCTGACGGGCTACAACGAGCGCCAGATTCGCACTCCGGCGTTCGCATCCGATCCGGCGTGGTCGCCGCTCCTGAATTGAAACACCGTTTAACCGTAAATTAACCAACGCTCGGCATGAATCGTGAGCAGACGCCTCGCCGCCGGAGGGGCGAGTTTACCGCGTAAATTCGGGCTTTTCCGGCGAGGACGATCGGCCGATGCCAGTGGCTGAGGACGGTGGGGAACGGAGTTGCATTTTCGCACCTACCGGCTTGGAAAACTGAGGGATAAACGCCTCTGTTCTTGATCAAGTCGGGCCGCACAAGTACCCCAGTATATGGCTAGTGCCGATAAAGCATCAGGAGATGAGACCATGCAGGGTTTGAAGGGGCTGATCGTTTTGTCAGCAGTGGTTGCGGCCGTTGCTCTGGGCGCGTGCCGTCGTGAGGAACCTGCGCCACTGAAGCTCGGCGCTGATCTGCCTGCCGCTACGCAGCCCGCTCGCTAAGAGCAGGCGGCAAGGCCAGGACAACATAGGAGAAAATGCTATGAAGAGTGCAATCGTGCTCGCCGTCGTCGTCGCTGCTGTTGCTCTGGGCGCTTGCCGTCGTGAAGAGCCGGCTCCGCTGAAGCTCGGCGCTGACATGACCACGGAAGTTGCTCGCTAAGCATTTCGCTTGGTCGAGGTGGGACAAACCTTTTTAGGAGATACGACGATGAAGGGGGCCATCCTGATTGCGGCTGTTGCCGCGGCCGTTGCTCTCGGCGCTTGCCGCCGCGAGGAGCCTGCTCCGCTGAAGCTCGGCGCCGACCTCCCGGTCGCTGCCCAGCCGGCGCGCTAATCGGCTTAGTTACCTCCTCCCCGGCTGTTGCTGGGGAGGGCGAATTTACAGGGCTGAGATCGAGGCTTCAGGCGTCGATCTCAGCCCTGACGCGTTTTGGGTGCGTCCGGTGCCCTTGATGCCTTTCTCGCCTGACGAGACAGCGTTTGAATGGGGCGGGTCCGGACCGGGGTAGGCGCGGCGCGCGGCCAGGGCGGCCTCGCGGAGGAGGTCCGCCGACTCATCGCGGCCAATGCCAGTGCACACTTGCTGAGCGATTGCCGCGCGGCCGGCGCGGCGCGAGGGCCACACCGGGTCCATTGGTCGCCGCGCGGGGAAGGTTTTCACCGGTTTATGCTTGGCGCTCGGTGCTTTCGCGCGACGAATCAACCGAAGGTGCCCGCTAATGTGAGGGACCGGCCACATTTTCGTACGAGCGGTCGGATAACTCCTCGTCGATCTGGAACGGTCGCTACGCTTCCGATGTTGTGCAAGCGGCGACGAAAGGGAATTTCATGGCCTCGACATCCTGGTTCACCCGCGCAACGCGCCTCCTTGCGGTCTTGCTCGTGGGTGCCCTGGTCGCCGCTTGCGCCAACAACGAGAACCAGCCGAACTCATCGCTGACAGGACGCGACGGGTCGGTGACGCCTGGCACGCATCGCGACTTCGCCGTCAACGTCGGCGACATCGTCTACTTCACGACCGACAGCTCGGACCTGACGCCGGAAGCGACGACCATCCTGCAGAAGCAATCGCAATGGCTGCAGCAGTATCCGCAGTACACCATCACCATCGAGGGGCACGCGGACGAGCGCGGTACGCGCGAGTACAACATCGCGCTCGGTGCGCGCCGCGCCACGACGGTGCGCAACTTCCTGGCTCAGAACGGTATCAACGGCTCGCGCATCCGCACCATCTCGTATGGCAAGGAACGGCCGGTGGCGGTCTGCAACGACATCTCGTGCTGGTCGCAGAATCGCCGCGCGCAGACGGTGCTCAACTCGCGCACTGCCGGCAACTAGAGGCTCGCAATGTCGCCGTAATGCATTTCAATCCCGCGGGCGCTCCCCGCGGGATTGCTGCTTTAGTCTGCTGTAAAATCGGGACATTTGCAGTGTGTGTGGCCAGGAGGCCCCACATCCACACCTCTGCGCGCAGGTGCGCAACACAGCAAAGATTTGCCGCAAAGCCTGAGCAATGATCGCTGAGATTTCAGCGGTTTGCTTGCGAGGATTTCGATGCGGTGGCCTATGCGTGGATCAGGCGGCGTTGCCGGTCGCTGTGCGCGCGTCGCGGCTCTTGCCCTCGTCACTCACGTTGCCGGCGGTTCTGCCAACGTTGCTTGGAGTGAGCCACTCTCGGCGATGTCTTCGAGCTACGGCAGCGAGCAGCGCGCCGAGGAGCTTTTTCTCGACGGCCTGGAAAAGCTTGCGGCAGGGCATGCAGACTTTGCGCGCGAGACGTTCCAATCGGTGATCGTCCGCTATCCGTCGACGGAGGCGGCCGACAACGCCCGCCTACAACTCGAGGAGCTTAGAGGCAGCGGGGTGCATGCATCCCATGCCGGTGATTCGCTCGATGCCATCACGGTAACCGGCGCGCTGCCGACGCTGAGCGGTGCGGCCGAACCGCAAGCTACGCTTCCGACGCGTGGGCCCTCTCCATCGTGGGACCGCGAGTTGCGGCGTAACGCTTCAATCCAATCGAAGCTGCGCCTCGAGGCGGGTGACCGGGTCTTCTTCTCGCCCGGCAGCGCAGATCTCGGAAGCCGGGCGCGCATGGCTCTCACTGCCCAGGCGCAGTGGCTGATGCGCTGGCACGAGTTCGAGGCCGCCATCGAAGGGCACGCGGACGAGCCCGGCAGCGAGCAGGAAAACGTCGAGCTGTCGCAGCAGCGCGCTGAAGCGGTGCGCCAGCGTCTGATCGAGGAAGGCGTCGAGCCCAACCGCATTGCCATTGTCCCGCTGGGGCGCTCGGTGCGCGTTGCTACCTGCTCGGACACGGATTGCCGTGCCCAGAATCGTCGCGCGGTGACCCTCGTTTTTGCCACCGGTACGCGCGAGCGGTTGGGGCTCGTCAACACGTTCCCCTTATCGGCTGCGCTTGCTCCTGCGGCTCCGGCTGTGGCGGGGTCTGCTCCCGCCACCACGGCGCAGGCCGTGGGCATGCCGCGTTGACAAGAGTTGCCGCAAGTGATGCCTAGGAGAGGAATTTCCGGCGCCACGGCTCGATCTGCGTGGGGCCGGCCGTAAGAGGCCAAAGCGGTTGCTCCCCCTGGCAGTCGCCGGCCGATCGTCCTGAAGTCGTCGCTGAAACACGGGATAGTCAGTGCCCATGCTACGCCCCTTCGCATCGATGATCCTAAGCGGTGTTTCGACTGCCGCGCTCCTGACCGGAGCTGCCGCGGCCGATCCGCTGCAGGTGGCCCAGGCGGCGCCGGTGCAGCAGGTGCAGACCCAGCCCAAAGCCAAAGCGGCGGCTGCTGCTCCGGCGGCTACGACCGACGACTCGGTGCTGAAGCAGCGTATCGACCAGTTGGAGGAACAGCTCGTCGATATGCAGGTGGTGATCGGCACGCTCGAATCGCTGGCGCGTGGGGGCGGCTCTGCACCCGCAGCCGATGGCGGCAGCTACGGCGGCGGTGGTGCTGACAGCGTGCGGCTCGACGGTCTCGAGACGCAACTGCGTGCTCTCGCCACGCAGGTGCAGACGCTGACCGAGCAGGTGCGGGCGCTGGGCGGCCAGCCGCGGCGGTCGGATCTCGCACCTGAAGCTGCCCCCGGCTCGCAGCCGCCGACGAGCGCTGCTTCGCTCGCCGGGGCGCAGCCGGCGCCGACCGAGCAGTCCGACGCGGGACGCTTCGGCTCGACCACCGTCACGGCGGCTCGCGGCGGCGACACCATCGGCGGCCTGATCGAGAGCGACCAGCCTGTTGCCAATGGTCCTGTGGAAGGCGGCGCAACCGGGGCCGCGGCGTCTCCGGCACCGGAGATGGCGGCGCTGCCGCCGGCATTCGGAGCGGCAACCGCACCGAACGCAGATGCCAATCCCGCCGGGGCCAAGCAGCTCTACGAGACCGCCTACGGCTACCTGATGCAGCGCGACTACGCGGCCGCGCAGGGCGCATTCGAGGACTTTCTCAGCCGCTATCCGCAGGACTCGCTTGCCGGCAACGCGCAGTACTGGCTCGGCGAAGCGCACTTCGTGCGTGGCGAATATAAAGCCGCGGCCGGATCGTTCCTGAAGGGCTACCAGAACTATGCCGGCAACCCACGGGCGGCCGACAGCCTCTTGAAGCTCGCCATGTCGCTCGATCGCCTCGGGCAAAAGGCTGCTGCATGCTCCTCGTTCGGCGAGCTGACGTCGCGGTTCCCCAATGCACCGGAGAACGTCAAGATGCGCGCCAAGTCGGAGCGCCAGCGTATTGGCTGCACCTGACGAGAGCGCCGCGGGATCGGCTCGCGAGTCCTCCCGAACCGACGAGAGCCCGGTTCAGGACCGCGAGCTCGATGCGCTCTTCGCGCCGCTGGCCGCGTTCCGATCTCTGATCCTCGCCGTATCGGGTGGCGCCGACAGCATGGCGTTGATGCTGCTCGCCAGGCGCTGGTCGCAGATGCACACCGAGTCGCCGAAGATCATGGTCGCCACTGTCGATCACGGCTTGCGCGCGGAGTCACGCGCGGAGGCGGATTGGGTCATCGGAGAGGCGCGCGCCCTGGGGATTGAAGCGCACCTGTTGACCTGGTCCGGCGAGAAGCCGCAGGCCGGCATTCAGGACGCCGCCCGTACCGCCCGCTACCGACTGCTGTCGGATCACGCACTCAGCGTGGCACAGGGGCCTGCCGCCGTGGTCACGGCGCATACCGAGGACGATCAGGCAGAGACGTTGTTGATGCGGCTCGCCCGCGGCAGCGGTCTCGACGGTCTAGCGGCGATGGCCCCGTTGCGCGCGATCGAGGAGGCGCTGGGTCAGGTCGTTCTGGCGCGGCCGCTGCTCGGTGTCTCAGGAAAGCGGCTGCGCGCCACGCTTCGCGCGGCTGGACGGACCTGGCTCGAGGACCCGAGCAACGAGGCCGACCGGTTCGAGCGCGTCCGCATCCGCAAGGCACGCGCGCGCCTCGCCGAACTGGGGCTTGAGAACCATAAGATCGCGCTCAGTGCGCGGCGGCTGGTGCGGGCCAAGGACGCGCTCGAAGCATGTGTCGATGACCTGCAACGCACGGCGGGACTCGATGTGCATGGTGGGGCCTATGCAAGCTTCGATGCCGGGACCTGGTCCGCGGCCCCTGAAGAGCTGAGGCTGCGCCTTCTCGGGCGGCTTATCGCTGCCTTTGGAGGGCAGGCGGAGCCGCTCAATCTCGGGCAGCTCGAAGCTCTGGTCCGGCGCATGTCGGAAACTGGCTTTGAGGGGGCGACGCTTGGCGGGGCGACCGCCGCGCGCGCCGGAGCGGCCATTCATGTTCAACGTGAAGCCGGGCGCGCGCCGCTGCCGGCTCTCCTGCTGGCGCCGGGCGCGGCGGCGACGTGGGATCGCCGGTTCCGGGTGGTTTCGGCGGCGCAAAACCCTACGCCTGTCGAAGTACGCGCTCTCGGCGCAGAGGCCTACGCGGGGCTGCGGCGGCAGCTTGAGCTGGGCGCCGTGCTCCCCGCCAATGCGGCGGCGACGCTGCCGGCGTTCTGGCGCGAGGGCGAGCTTCTTTTCGTTCCCGTCCTGGCCAACTTACCGGCCGCTCGGGGCATGTGGGAGGCTGTAGACGGGCTCTATTCGGCCGAATTCCTTGGTTAAGCGTCGCTTCGGCCGCTGCGACGGTGCTGCGGTCGCACACTTTTTGAGCTGCCGTTAAGCTCCTGGGGAGCGAGGGGCGTGTAACTTGGCAATGCGCGGCCCCACTCCTATGTTAACGCGGAGTTGCGAGCGGCGCCCGGTTGCAGCCGGGAAGCGGTTTGGCGCAGGCCGTGTTCGCGTCCGACAGGGAACGAAATGAACTCAAACTTCCAAAAGCTTGCCATCTGGGTCGCGATCCTTGTCCTGCTCGCCGCCCTGTTCAACCTCTTCAACAACCCTGCTCAGAGCCGACGTGGCACCGAGATCACCTACTCGGAGTTCCTGAGCGCAGTCGACAGCGGCAACATTTCCGAGGCGACGATCGCCGGCAACCGCATCTACGGCACGATGCGCGACGGCGGCACCTCGTTCTCGACGTATGCGCCGGCCGATCCGACCCTCGTTGAGCGCCTCGAGAAGAAGGACGTGAAGTTCCGCGCCCGTCCCTCGGACGAGGACGTGCCTTCGATCATGGGCATGCTGCTCAACTGGTTCCCCATGCTGCTCCTCATCGCAGTGTGGATCTTCTTCATGCGCCAGATGCAGTCGGGCTCCGGCCGCGCCATGGGCTTCGGCAAGTCGCGCGCCAAGCTTCTGACCGAGCGCCACGGTCGCGTGACGTTCGAGGATGTCGCGGGCGTCGACGAGGCCAAGGACGACCTGCAGGAGATCGTCGAGTTCCTGCGTGATCCGCAGAAGTTCCAGCGCCTCGGTGGACGCATTCCGCGCGGCGCGCTGCTCGTCGGCCCGCCCGGCACCGGCAAGACGCTGCTCGCGCGCGCCATTGCCGGTGAAGCCAATGTGCCGTTCTTCACGATCTCGGGCTCCGACTTCGTCGAGATGTTCGTCGGCGTCGGTGCTTCGCGCGTGCGCGACATGTTCGAGCAGGCGAAGAAGAACGCGCCGTGCATTATCTTCATCGACGAAATCGACGCGGTTGGCCGCCATCGCGGCGCCGGCCTTGGCGGCGGCAATGACGAGCGCGAGCAGACGCTAAACCAGCTCCTCGTCGAAATGGACGGCTTCGAGGCGAACGAGGGCATCATCCTCATCGCCGCAACGAACCGTCCGGACGTGCTCGACCCGGCGCTGTTGCGCCCCGGCCGCTTCGATCGCCAGATCACCGTGCCGAACCCCGACGTCTCGGGGCGCGAAAAGATCCTGCGCGTGCACATGCGCAAGGTTCCGGTGGCGCCGAACGTCGATCCGAAGGTCATCGCGCGCGGCACGCCCGGGTTCTCGGGTGCCGATCTCGCCAATCTCGTCAACGAGGCGGCGCTGCTCGCTGCACGCCGCAACAAGCGCCTCGTGACGCAATCGGAGTTCGAGGATTCCAAGGACAAGGTCATGATGGGCGCCGAGCGCCGGTCGATGGCCATGACCGAGGAGGAGAAGCTCGCGACCGCGTATCACGAGGCCGGCCACGCGCTCGTCTCGCTCAGGGTTCCGGGCGGCGATCCGTTGCACAAGGTGACGATCATCCCGCGCGGACGCGCTCTCGGCGTCACCATGAACCTGCCGGAACGCGACAAGCTCAGCTACTCCAAGCAGTGGTGCGAGGCGCGCATCGCCATGTCGTTCGGCGGCCGAATCGCAGAGCAGGCGATCTACGGCAAGGAGCACCTCAACACCGGCGCCTCCAGCGACATCATGCAGGCGACCAACATCGCCCGGCGCATGGTGACCGAGTGGGGCATGAGCGAGAAGCTCGGGCCGCTGCTTTATAACGAGAACCAGCAGGAGGTTTTCCTCGGTCACGCGATCACGCAGCGCCAGAACATGTCGGAGGACACGGCACGGCTGATCGACCAGGAGATCCGCCGCATCGTCACCGAGGGCGAGAACAAGGCGCGCGAGGTGATCGCCGCCCATCGCCACGACCTCGAAGCCATCACGCAGGCGCTGATGGAATACGAGACGATCTCGGGCGAAGAGGTCCAGGCGCTGATGCGGGGTGAGAAGATCACCCGCAAGCCGGACGACGATCTGCCGAAGGGCGAGGTCGGCTCGGCGGTGCCGAGCGCGGGCGGGCGCTTGCGCCCCTCCGGCGGCACGGGGCCGATGGAGCCGCAGCCGTCGGCCTGATCCGATCCCCTTTGACCAGGGGCTCACCAACGATCTAGAAGCGGCCGCGAAGATATTCGCGGCCGTTTCGCTTTTCGGGGACTACGCAGCATGCAGCGCTCGACCTATGTGCGGCCAGTCGGTCTTTTTCCGGCGCCTGCCGGTGCGGACGAGGCGGCGTTCACCGGGTTGCCGCTCGCGGGCCAGCCCTTGCGCTTCACCACGGTGGAGATCGCCGAGCGCGACGGAGCCCGCGTCACGCGACGGATCGTGACCCTGGGCGATGCGGTGGAGCGCGACTGGGGCCGCGGAACGCTCGATGCCGCGCGCGACCTCGAGGCTCTGACAGCACCGCGCCCACGCCTCGCCGGCCTGGCACTCGACCGGCCGCGCATCATGGGCATCATCAACGTCACGCCGGACAGCTTCTCGGACGGGGGGCTCCACGACCAGGCCGCGGCCGCTATTGCGCATGGGCTGGCGTTGGCCGAGGAGGGTGCCGACATCCTCGACATCGGCGGGGAATCGACGCGCCCCGGGGCAGCCTACGTGCCGGTCGAGGAGGAGCTGCGGCGCGTCCTGCCTGTAATCGAGGGGCTGCGTGGGCGAACCGATGCCTTGATCTCCATCGACACGCGCAAGGCGGAGGTGATGCGGCGGGCAGCTGCCGCTGGGGCGGACATCCTCAACGACGTCTCGGCGCTGACGCACGATCCGGAGGCGATGGGCGCCGCAGCGGAGAGCGGGCTGCCGGTCATCCTCATGCATGCGCAGGGCGATCCGCGCACGATGAACGACAACCCGCAGTACGCCGACGTCGTGCTCGACGTGTTCGACTACCTCGAAGAGCGCATTGCCGCGTGCGAGGCGACAGGTATACCGCGAGGCAAGATCGTCATCGATCCCGGCATCGGCTTCGGCAAGCATCTGCACCATAACGTCGCCGTCATGGCGTCGCTGTCGCTCTATCACGCCCTCGGCGTGCCGGTGCTGCTGGGGGCCTCGCGCAAGAAGCTAATCGATCACATTTCCGACGTGCCGAACCCGCGGGATCGCGTCCCGGGCTCGCTCGCCGCCGCCCTCGCCGGGGCGGCGCAGGGGGTGCAGATCATCCGCGTGCACGACGTTGCCGCTACCCGCCAGGCGCTCAACGTCTGGCGCGCGTGCCTCGCCGGCACCGACAAGGCCCTCGCGTAATGGCCGAGAACCCCCGCAACCGGGGCGCTTTCGCTTTCGTTAGGGCGGGAAAGGTAATTTGAACCAATCCGAATTGATGGGGCGGGACCCCGGGGCTGCCGAAATATGTTCGCACCCGGTGTTTACCAATTGCCCGCACGTGGGGAATGGTAGGGTAGCGTATGCAATCTAGTCCGCGGAACGGTAAGACCAGTTCGCTGAACGGTAAGCCGAAGCCACAGAAACGAGCCAAGGGGATCTCCATGTCGCGCCGCTATTTCGGTACCGACGGTATTCGCGGTCTCGCCAACAAGTCGCCGATGACCTCCGAGGTCGCCCTGAAGGTCGGGATGGCCGCGGGCAAGATCTTCCAGACGCAGTCGAACTACCGGCACCGCGTCGTCATCGGCAAGGACACGCGCCTCTCCGGCTACATGCTGGAGGCTGCGCTGATGTCGGGCTTCACCGCCGTCGGCATGGACGTGTTTCTTCTCGGACCGATGCCGACCCCGGCCGTCGCCATGCTGACGCGCTCGCTGCGCGCCGATCTCGGCGTGATGATCTCCGCCTCGCACAACCCGTTCGACGACAACGGCATCAAGCTGTTCGACCCCGACGGCTACAAGCTTTCGGACGAGACCGAGCTGCGCATCGAGGAGCTCATCGATGCCAACACGGCCGACCTTCTGGCGCCGGCGAGCGCGATCGGCCGGGCAACGCGCGTCGAGAGCGCGCAGGAGCGCTACATCGAGTTCGCCAAGCGCACGCTGCCGAAGAACCTGCGCCTCGACGGGCTGCGCATCGTCATCGATTGCGCCAACGGCGCCGGCTACAAGGTGGCGCCCGAAGCGCTGTGGGAGCTGGGCGCTGAGGTGGTGAAGATCGGCGTCGAGCCCAACGGCCGCAACATCAACGACAAGTGCGGGTCGACGGCCCCGGAGGCGCTGATCGCTAAGGTGCGCGAGGTGCGCGCCGACATCGGCATCGCGCTCGACGGAGACGCGGACCGGGTGGTCATCGTCAACGAGAAGGGCAACATCGTCGACGGCGACCAGCTCATGGCCGTCATCGCCGAGGCATGGCATCGGGCGGGCAAGCTCACCGCCGGCGGCGTCGTCGCAACGGTGATGAGCAATCTCGGCCTCGAGCGCTACCTCAAGGGCATCGGCCTCGACATGGTGCGCACGCCGGTCGGCGACCGCTACGTGGTCGAGCACATGCGCAAGCACGGCTACAACGTCGGCGGTGAGCAGTCCGGGCACATCGTGCTGTCGGACTACGTCACCACGGGCGACGGGCTCATCACGGCGCTGCAGCTTCTGGCTGTCGTCGTCTCGACCGGTGCTCCGGTGAGCGAGGTGACGAGCCGCTTCGAGGCGCTGCCGCAGGTTTTGAAGAACGTTCGCTATTCGAACGGAAGCCCGCTCGAGGATACGCGCGTCGTCAAAGCCATCGATGCGGGCAAGGCCAAGCTCGGGGCGTGCGGCCGTCTCGTCATCCGTCCGTCGGGCACCGAGCCCGTCATTCGCGTGATGGCGGAAGGCGATGACGAGCGCCTCGTATCGACGGTCGTCGGCGACATCGTCGAGGCGGTGCGGGCAGCAGCGGCCGCGTAACCCGGCGCATTCCCTCTGTCATCCCGGACACGCGAGCTGCGGGCGAGCGTGATCGTTCACGCGCTCGCCCGGGATGACAGCCGTGGTGCGGCGGCACGCGTTAACGGCCGGTTAACGCGCCCGCTGGCCAAGCGTCTCAAAGCGAAACGCCGATTAAGCGCTCCTTAAATCTTCTTCCCCATATTCGCGAATTGAGCACCGTTTCGCGTTCGCCGCTCGCGCCGACCCAAGTGGCGGCATGTCGAATTCGAAGGGGATGTTTCATGAATACCAATCGCAGTTCCTACGCGCTGGGCGCGGCGCTCGGGTCGGCTCTCGTGCTCGCCTTCAGCGTTCCGTCCATGGCAGCCGACATCTACGACGGCGGTCTCAAGGGCGGGTACGAGGTTCCTCCGCCGGAGGATCGCGGAATCTACATCAAGGGCTACGTCGGGCAGGCCAATCCCGAGGTCGGCAACATGTGGAACGAGAGATATGACTCCGGCATCTTCTCGGTCCAAGACCACGACATCAAATCCAGCACGCTGTACGGCATCGGCCTCGGGTGGCAGGCGCGCCACTGGCTGCGTTTTGATGGCACGATCGAGTATCGCGGCGACGCTCTGTTCCTGGGAAGCGATCTCTCCACCGCTCCGGGTACGAACGAGTACACCGCGGACATCAAGAGCTGGCTCGGCCTCGTCAACGCCTACATCGACATGGGCAACTGGTGCGGGTTCACGCCGTACATCGGCGCCGGTATCGGCTTTGCGACCCTCTCGGTACAGGGCCTCAGGGATGATGGCCTGAGCTATGGTGCGTTCGCCAACAGCCCCAGCATCGCCTATGGTGAGGACAAGACGAAGACCAACTTCGCCTATGCCTTCTATGCCGGCGCCAGCTTCGACGTGACGCCGCAGGTGGCGCTCGATCTCTCCTATCGCTGGGCGAACCTCGGCAGTGCGCAGAGCGGCCCCGTCACGGCCTACGACACCAGCGTCGCGGCGTATTCGGGTCAGCACATCAAGGACATCACCTCGAACGACGTGATGTTCGGTGTGCGCTACAAGCTTCAGCGCGAGACCGTCGCCTACCAGCCGGTGAAGTAACCGGCCGGCGCCTTCGCGGCGCCTCACACGATAAAGCCGGGCCCGTCCGCGGGCCCGGCTGCAACGGCCCGGCGTCGATCGCGGCCGCCTGAAGTCCAGTTCGATTTCCTAGTTCGCTTACGCGTGAGGGCGGCGCCAGGGAGGCGCTGTCAGCCTTCAAAAAGCAGAGTTAGGACGTCGGCGCGGCTTTTGGGCCAGCCTGCCGTCAAGCAAGGATCGACGCACATGCATCGCGCTCTCAGCAGAATTTCGCTCGCGCTCGCCGTTGCCGCCGGGATGATCGGTGCCGCGGTTTCGCCTGCGCTCGCCGACGGCGACCCGTACTATTCCAACGGCATCAATCCCTCGGGCGTGCGCACGCCGGTTCCGGCTCCGATCCCGGTTCCGATCGAGGAGGCCGACTGGTACTTCCGCGGCGACTTCGCGGCCGGTTTCGGCGGCTCGCCGTCGGTCAACGTGCTCGGCACCAACCTCGTCGAGAGCATCTTTGGATCGAGCCAATACTCGCAGAGCTTCGAGCCGTCGTTCACCGGCGGCGCAGGCGTGGGCTACATCTGGAGCCCGCACTGGCGTACCGATTTCACCGTCGATGTCCACTCCATCATGCACACTGAGCAGACCGGCAGCGGAATCGCTACGTTCCAGGGAACGACCTTCCCGAACGGCGTTGCCGAGGATAAGACGAAGATGATGTCGACGATCCTCTTGCTCAACGGCTACTACGACTTCCGCACCGGGTCGCCATGGACGCCCTACCTTGGCGCCGGCCTCGGGTTTGCCGTCAACCAGATCACGCAGAGCTACTCTGAGAGCCAGTCCTACTACGGTGTCACGGGCAGCCAGCGCAGCACCGACGTGCAGTTCGCGGCGGCCGCCATGGTCGGCGTGTCCTATGACTTCTCCTCGTTCTTCGCCATCGACGTGAACTACCGCTTCCTGCACATCGGCGGCTCGCAGGTTACGTTGAGCGAGATCGGGCTGCCGACCTCGACGGTCGAGATCGGCGACCTCAACGAGCATCAGATCCGCGCCGGCTTCCGGTTCTACGTGAACTAGCCAAGCGCACCATCCGTTCGCGTAGGGGCGGCCTTGGGCCGCCCCATTTGTTTTGGGCGACGAGTTGACGGCCAGCGGGCAGCGCGCCTCCCTCGGCGAGCAGCGTTAACGGCGCTATTCCCGCGCCCGCCGGCCCTGAGCAGAACGGCCATAATTCAGACGTGAAACGCCCCCACTCGTCTCGCCTGGGGCGGCAGCCGGCTCAGGCCGGGGCCGAGGATTGAGAAACGATGGGGCTAAGCCAATGCGCACCGCTGCCGCGATCACCGGCGCCATAATATTTGGCGCTCTCGCAGGACAGGCAACGGGGGCGGAAGTCCCTGTCGTCTCGCGCATCGAGACCGTAACAGTCTTTCCTTCCGGGGCGGAGGCGACAAGGGCCGCACGGCTGTCGCTGGAAAAGGGCGAGCATACGCTGGTGATCAGCGATTTGCCGGCCGAGGTCGTTCCCGGCTCGATCCGCGTCGACGGCAAGGCCACGTCCGGCCTCAACATCCAATCGGTCGATACGCGCCGCCGCTACATTCCACGCGCCGACCAGGAAGCGCTGCAGGCCGAGCGCAAGAGCATAGAGGACGAGATCGAGAAGCTGCGCGATGAGCGCGGCGTGATCCAGGGGCAGGAGGATGCGGCGCAGACGCAGAAGATGCTGCTGCAGAACCTAGCGCAGATGCCGGGTCGTCCGCAGCCCGAGGAAGGGCAGCCGGCGCCGGCAGCGCAGCCCGTCCCGCATACCGACTGGCAGCAGATACTGTCGCTGATCGGCACCGGGATGGTCGATGCGCAGCGATCGGCGCTCGACGCCGAAGTGAAGAAGCGCGATCTCGATCGGCGCATCGAGGAGCTGGAGAAGAAGCTTTCCGCGCTCGCGCCCGGCCGCGTCGAGCAGACCGAGGTGAAGGTGTTCGTGGTCGCCGCGGCGCCGCTCGATGCGGACCTTACCGTTCGCTACCAGGTGCCGAGCGCGAGCTGGACGCCGCGCTATGATGCGCGTCTCGCCACCGGCTCCAAGACGTCGCCGCCGGCACTGGAGCTAGCGCGCCGCGCCGACATCATGCAGCGCACCGGCGAAGACTGGGACAACGTCGCGCTCCTGCTGTCGACCACGCGCCCGACCGCGAACGCATCGGCACCGAACATCGATACGGTCACGGTCGATTTTGCACCCGAGCCGCGGCCCGTCGCTTCGGTCAGCGCGCCGATGGCACCAGCTCCCATGGCAGAGTACGATGCGAAGTCGGAGCGAATGAGCAAGAGAAGCGTCCTCGGCCTCAGCGGCGGCGAAGCTCCTGCCGAGGCGGCGCCGGAACTTCAAGTCGGGGAGCAGGGTGCTGCCGCCGAGGTTGCACCGTTCCAGGCCGTGTTCGCGGTACCCGGACGCCCGACGGTGCCGGCGACAGGCGAGACCAAGCGCGTCTTCCTGCAGCAGGACCAGATCGAGCCGGGGCTCACCGTGCGCACCGTGCCGAAGCTCGATGCCAAAGCCTACCTCTATGCCAAGCTCATCCTACCGAAAGGCTCGCCGGTGCTGCCGGGTGCGGTGTCGCTGTTCCGCGACGGCACCTTCGTCGGCTCCGGCTCGCTGCCGGCGCTGTCGCCTGGCGAGGACTACGAGCTGGGGTTCGGTGCCGACGACCAGATGCGCGTGCGCCATGCCATCGCCGACGAGAAGCGCGGCGAGACGGGGCTCATTTCCTCGGCGAAGACGGACAGCCGCAACTTCCGCATCACGGTCAAGAACATGCACGAGCGGGCCGTCGACTTGGTGGTCCAGGACCAGATCCCGGTGTCGCAGAACGAGGACATCAAGGTCGAGTACGTTGGTCCGGCGCCGAGCAAGAAGGACGTCGACGGCAAGCGCGGCGTCATCACGTTCGAGTCCAAGCTGGGACCGGAGGAAGAGCGCCTGATCGAGTTCGGCTACCGCGTCATCTGGCCCGGCGCCCGCGCCATCGTCTACCACTAGCGCCACGAGCTTAGAGAGGCTTTGTGTGCGGCGGATGTTGCGCGAGCGGGTGGCCGCGCCTCAGGCGCGGGGCCCCTTGGGCCCTTCCGCTTCGCGGCCAAGAGAGACGCCGCCTGCCAGTCTTCTCCCTCCCCCTTGATGGGGGAGGGGCGGGAAGGGGTTGGTGCACCACGTTCGACGTCGTGGACACCCCCCACCCTGACCCTCCCCCGCAAGGGGGGAGGGAATCCAGGGCGTAGCCCGGCCTCTCAGCACAGCTGGGAGGAGGACCTGGCCCCTGGGAGGGGTTGGCCAGGCCGAATCTGCGCTATAAGGCCCCGAATGGCCCCGGAGACCGTTCCGGGGCTTCTTTGTGAGTGGGACCGTAATTATGGCGAACGTCGCAGTGGTCGGCGCCCAGTGGGGCGACGAGGGCAAGGGTAAGGTCGTCGACTGGCTGTCGGAGCGCGCCGACATCGTCGTGCGCTTCCAGGGCGGTCACAACGCCGGCCATACGCTGGTCATCGGCGACAAGACCTTCAAGCTGTCGCTGCTGCCGTCAGGCGTCGTACGCCCCGGCAAGCTCGGCGTCATCGGCAACGGCGTCGTCGTCGATCCGTGGGCGCTGTGCGCTGAGATCGAGAAGCTCGGCTCGCAGGGCGTGTCGGTCACGCACGAGAATCTGCGCATCGCCGGCAATGCGACGCTGATCCTGCCGCTGCACCGCGAGCTCGACCAGATGCGCGAGGAGGCCGCAGGCGCAGGCAAGATCGGCACCACCGGCCGCGGCATCGGACCGGCCTACGAGGACAAGGTCGGGCGACGCGCCATCCGCGTGCAGGACCTGCGCAATCCGGCGACGCTGGGCGACAAGGTCGATCGCATCCTGGTGCACCACAACGCGCTGCGGCGCGGGCTGTCGAAGCCGGAGGTTTCGCGCGAGGCGCTGCTGGCCGAGTTGAACGAGGTGGCGCCGAAGATCCTTCGCTTTGCCGACGTGACGTGGGACCTGCTCGATACCGAGCGCCGCGCGGGCAAGCGCATCCTGTTCGAGGGCGCGCAGGGCGCGCTGCTCGACATCGACCACGGCACCTATCCGTTCGTCACCTCGTCAAACACCGTCGCGGCGCAGGCGGCGACGGGCTCGGGCATGGGGCCGCGCAGCATCGGGTACGTGCTTGGCATCGCCAAGGCGTACACGACGCGTGTCGGATCGGGGCCGTTCCCGACCGAGCTCACCGACGAGATCGGTAACCGAATCGGAGAGCGCGGCCGCGAGTTCGGCACGGTGACGGGACGCAAGCGCCGGTGCGGCTGGTTCGACGCCACGCTGGTGAGGCAGACGCTGAAGATCGCCGGCATCGACGGCATTGCGCTGACTAAGCTCGACGTGCTCGACGGCTTCGAGGAGATCAAGGTCGGCGTCGGCTACATGCTCGACGGCGAGCGCATCGACCGGCTACCGGCGAGCAGCGGGGCGCAGGCGCGCGTCACGCCGATCTACGAGACGCTCGAGGGCTGGTCGCAGTCGACCTACGGGGCGCGCTCGTGGAGCGAGCTGCCGGCGCAGGCGGTGAAGTACGTGCGCTACATCGAGGAGCTAATCGAGCGCCCGGTGACGATGCTCTCGACCAGCCCCGAGCGCGACGACACGATCCTGATGAAGGACCCGTTCGCCGACTGATGCCGCGACGGCATCATGCCGGGGGCGGCATGGCGTCGTAGCAGGGCACATCCTCGGTGGTGATGTCCCAGACCGGCTGGGCCTTCTTGAAGAGCACCCATTGCGGATCGAACCAGGTGTGGTCGTCGAAGACGCCGACGGTCACGTTCAGGAAGCCGGGGCGAAGGGTCGTCTCGCCGAAAAGCCGGCTGCCGCAGTTGGGGCAGAAGTAACGGGTGTTGGTGTTGCCGCTTTCAGCCTGGACCGCATAGGTCTTCGTCTCGCCCGAGATGGCGACATCCTCGCGCCGGAAGCGCGCGTTGGAGATATGGCCGGTGCCGGTGATGCGCTGGCAGTCCTTGCAGTGGCACTGGCCCATGGCGACGGGGGCTCCGGCGACGGAAAACGTCACCGCGCCGCAGAGGCAGCGCCCGGTCGCAAACGGCTTCTCTGTCACGGTTGCCTCCCCAAGACGATAGCGCCGCGCGAAATTAGGATCGCGCGCGGAACATTTCAACGGCGCTGGGGATGGGACGAGATGGGACACTCACCTCTCCGACGTGAGGTGAGTGTCCTCAATAGGTTGGACCCGTGCCTCGACGAGGGGATGGGGGGAGGGGAGGCGAGGCCCGTGTCCGTAGAGGTAATGCATTCGCCCCTTCATCGGTTCCGGGCCAGGTGAGAAGATTTGCTTCGCGTCGGCTCAGATCAGGTTGAAGATATTCAACAAGATGATCACCCCGATCGGGACACCAAGCAGCCAGAGGATGACGCTGCGCATTGCCGAACTCCTGTGTCTTCGCTCTCAGAGATAAACTCGACACGCTGACAAGAGTTCCGAATCTGTGTCGATTGGCGCGATTGTGCCGGGAGGAAGGCGCGGAGAACGCCCATGTCGCTCGAGGAAATCGGCGCGGGTCTTTGGATCGTCGAGGGTGAGATCCTTAGCTTCTATGGATTTCCGTTTCCGACGCGGAGCGTGATCGCCCGCCTCGGGAATGGCGATCTATGGGTCTGGTCGCCGGTGAGGCTGACGAAAGAGCTGCGCGAGCGGATCAAGAGCCTCGGGCGCGTCGCGCACCTCGTCAGTCCGAACAAGCTGCATCATCTGTTTCTGGCGCAGTGGAAGTCCGTATATCGCGCAGCGGAGCTGTGGGGGCCGCTGTCGACGGTCAAGAAGTGCCCGACGCTGCTATTCACCGATGCGCTCGAGAACAAGCCGCCGCCGGCGTGGAGACCGGTCGTCGATCAGGCCTGGTTTCGCGGCTCGGTGATGATGGACGAGATCGTTTTCTTCCACCGGCCGTCGCGCACAGTCATCATCGCGGACCTGATCGAGAATTTCACCGAGCAGTTCCTGCAGCAGCACTGGGCGTGGTGGCAGCGGCCGCTGGCGCGGCTCGATGGGATAACGACCGCCAAGTCGCGGGCGCCGCTCGAATGGCGCCTGTCCTTCATCGACCGCGCAGGGGCGCGTGCGGCGCGTGACAAGATCCTCGGCTGGGAGTGCGAGCGTGTGGTCATGGCGCACGGCGAGTGGCAGCGCGCAGACGGGCAGGCATTCCTGAAGCGCTCGTTCAGCTGGCTTGGCGATTGATCTTCTGCGATCGAGACACCGCTACTGTTTGTCGGCGAGCGGGAACAAGTCGATCGACTCGCGAGAAAGCAAGCCACCGGTAATGTCGACTGTAGCGAAGGGCGTCGCGTCGGCGATCTGCGCCGAGGTGATGTCGATCTGGCCGATGCGCGTTGCTAGCTCGGCGATCGAGGCGGCATAGACGACGCGCGCGACGCCGCACCAGATGATCGCGCCCATGCACATCACGCACGGCTCGCCGGAAGTATAGAGTGTCGTGCCCTTCAGGGCTGCGGCCCCGTGCTCTTTGAGGAAGGCCCTGATGGCAACCATCTCGCCGTGGGCGGTCGGATCGCCGTCGCGTCGCGAGCTGTTGTGCCCCGAGGCGAGCACCTCGCCATCGCGCACGATCACGGTGCCGAAGGGATAGTCGCCCTGCTTGGCCTGATCGATGGCGAGCTGCATGAAGCGCTTGTCGTCGGGGAGCACAGGTGAGGTTACGCCGCGCGCATGCGCCTCGAGGCTCAGGGCCTGCGCGGCCATGAGCACTCCGCCTCCGCCGAGCAACGTCCGCCGGTCCATGCTTCATCTCCCAGGCTCGCTTGCGATCCGGGCAGCCTAAGCGCAGGGAGTGAAAAAGATCACAAACTAAGCCGGCTCGGCGGCCACTAGCCCGTGCATGGCGGCGAGCGTGTCAGGCGCCAGTTCCGCGGCAAGCAGGCGGCGGGCGTCGACGGGGCCAGGGAGGCTGATCTGCCCCGGCGGGATGACGCGGAAGCCGAAGCGGCCGTAATAGGGCTCATCGCCGACGAGGACCACGAGCTTGACGCCATCTGCCCTGGCCACCTCCATGGCCTCGGCGATCAGGCGCCTGCCGAAGCCTTGGCCGGCGAAGTCGGGATCGACGACGAGCGGACCAAGCAGGAGGGCGCCGCGGGCGCCGCCGATGGTGATTGGCGTCATGCGCACGGCCGCGATCACGCGGTCGCCCAGCAGCGCCGCGCGGCAATAGCGCGAGACAGGCGCCGTTCCTTCCCGGATGCGATAGGCGGTGCGCGTGAAACGCCCTGGGCCGAACGCCCGGGCATGGAGCAAGTAGATGTCAGGAAGATCATCCGGCGTCACGGGCCGGGTGGTGATCTGGGGAGACATGGGCGGCGAAGCTCTCGAGGCGAGCCGCTCGGACGGAGCCGGCGAACTCATTTTCTGCACGGTTGATCAGGCACGGGCGGTACGCGTCAGCGCACCACCTCGTCGCAGCACAGAGCCTCGTAGGCGTCTCATCATGGCCGCCCTGTAGCACGCGGCGAGTAGCGGGTCTAGAGCGGGCGAGGCCGCCCGAACGCTGGTCATTCGGAGAGAAACTCACCACTTGGGGCTGCGCGGCTTGCCGGCGAATATCTCGCCCAGACGGCGCGCCGCGCCGGGGCTGATATCGGCGGGGACCTCACTCGGCGCAAACAGTGCGTGCTCGGCGATCTCGTGGTTCGGCTCGGGGACGCGTAGCTGCTGCCAGGAGCGGGCGACAAACAAAACTACGTGGTCATTCGGGAAGACCGCGGCGTTGGAATAGATGCCGAACAGCTCCGCTGGTGCGGTCAGGGCGACGCCTGCCTCCTCCTCGATCTCCCGCACAAGCGCTTCCTCGACCGTCTCGCCGTGCTCGACGCCGCCGCCGGGAAAGTGCCAGCCGGGACGATAGGTGTGGCGGATGAGAAGGACGCGATTTTGCGGATCGATCAGAGCCGCCTGCGCGCCGAGCGTCAGTCCGCGCGAAAGGCGCCAGTAGCGCTGCAGCAGCTTGGTTACGATTGCGGTGGCAGGCAAATCGGTGCTCCTCGTTGCGCGACCATTCGCACCTCCTCGGCGGACACGCTCCTGCAAGTCGATCGTGCTAGGTTCCCGGCCGGCATCCTGCCCGAGGAACATTAACGCTGGCCGACGAACCCGCGATGACTGAAACGATCACGCTCGCCCACGTGTCCGATGTGCATCTTTCGCCGCTGGCGGGTTTGGCGTGGCGCCACCTCAACGTCAAGCGCGGGCTCGGGTACGTCAACTGGCGGCGGCAGAGAAAGAGAACCCATAGCCGCGCGGCGCTCGACATGATCGTCGCCGACATGAAGGCGCACAAACCGGACCACATCGCCGTCACGGGCGATCTCATCAACCTCGGGCTGCCGGCAGAGTACGATGCGGCGACGGTCTGGCTGCACGACCTCGGCACCCCGCAGGACGTGAGCGTCGTGCCCGGCAACCATGACATCTACACCACGCTGCGCGATGATCCGGGTGTTGCGCGCTGGGCCGACTACATGCGCGCCGATGCGTTCGGCGTAAGCCTCTCCGCACAGCGGACACAGGTGTTTCCCTTTGTGCGGCGGGTCGGGCCGATTGCTCTCATAGGTATCAACTCGGCCGTGGAGACGCCGCCATTCGTCGCTGCTGGAGAGGTGGGGTCGAAGCAGCTCGCGGCACTCGACAAGCTGCTGTGGCAGCTCGAGGCCGAAGGTATGATCCGCGTGGTGCTGATCCATCATCCGCCGCTGCCAGGACAGGCGCCACCGCGTCGTGCCCTGCGCGATGCCGGAGCGCTCTCGCACATCCTCGCAGCGCGCGGCGCCGAACTCGTTTTGCATGGCCACAATCATTGCGACAGCCACATGGACTTTCAGCGGCTGCCCGAGACCGGTGGCGGCAGCGTGCCTGTCATCGGCGTCGCGTCCGGCTCGGCGATCCGCCTGCACAAGCACGAGCCGCTCGGCCGCTACAACTTGCTGCGCATTGGACGCAACGAAGGCCGCGTGCACATCGAGTGCGTGACGCGCGGCATCGAGGCCGGCGGGAGCGCAGTCGTGCAGATCGAGCGCAAACTGCTCACGTAGCCGCGAATTGTTCGGCCGGAATGAAAGATGTTGTCAGCCGCATTCAACCGGCGCGCCCTGTTGTCGCACGAATTGCCGGAGAATCTGTCGCAATTGCTAGACTTCGCTCGCCTTTGCACAACGGCTGCGCAACGATTGCAGTGAGCTTTGCTGCCTGCACAAATCTATGGCGCGGATGCCACGCTTGTGCCTGATCGTGCATGCTAAGCGCTTCTCCCCATCCATCGTGCAGCGTGACACTATATAGGGCTACGGGGTGCAGGCGGATGGAGCGCCCTGAGGTCAGGCGGGGCGAATGCAAGTGCGACTGTTCCGGCGAAATATCCGGTTGAACCTTGCGCTGCAGGGCGGCGGCGCGCATGGCGCCTTCACCTGGGGCGTGCTCGATCGCCTGCTCGAGGATGACGAGCTCGAGATCAACTGGGTCAGCGCAACGAGCGCCGGTGCGGTGAACGCGGTCGCCATCGCATCGGGTCTTTCTACGGGCGGCAAGTCGTCGGCGCGCGAGAAGCTGCGCAGCGTGTGGGAGGCGGTGCACAAGGCGGGCGTGCCCGACCTGATGCGGCTCAATCCGTTTCTCTACAGCCTGTCACGCGCGCCGCACATGGCGCAGATGGCGAGCCTGTGGTCGCCGTACGAGTTCAACCCGCTCGGGTTCGACCCACTGCGCCGGCTGCTGTCGGAGAGCATCGACTTCGAGAAGCTGCGCAAGAGCTCGCCGATAGAGCTGCTGATCGCGGCAACGGAGGTTGCGAGCGGGCGGGCGCGCATCTTCCGCCGCAACGAACTCACCGTCGATGCGGTGCTGGCATCGGCCTGCCTTCCGACGCTGCACCACGCGGTCGAGATCGACGGCGTTGCCTACTGGGACGGCGGCTTCTCGGCCAATCCCGACATCAAAACGCTGGCGATGGAGAGCCCGGTCGAGGACACGCTGATCGTGCAGCTCAGTCCGCTGGTGCGCCAGGGGCTGCCGACTGGCGTGCGCGACATCTCCAACCACGTCAACCGGATCGCTTTCAACGCGCCACTCATTCGCGAGGTCGAGCTGATCGAGACGGTGCGCGAATGCTGGCAGGGTCGGCTCGGCGGACCGAGGGGCCGCTATGCAAAGCTGGCGACGCATCGCTTCCACCTCATCGAGGCTGGCCGCTACACGAGCTCGCTCAGTCCTGACAGCACCATGAAGCCGGATTGGTCGCTGCTGAGCTATCTTTTCAGCGCGGGGCGCGACGAGGCGGGTAAATGGCTCGGGCGCCACCGGTCGAACATCGGCCGACGCTCGACCGTCGACCTGAAGGAGCGCTTCCTGACACCTGGACGTGGTGGTCAGGATGCCGCATCCGCCGCGCCGGCCGAACGCGCCTCCGCCAACGCGAAGGTAAGCGCGGCTGCCGATATTCCCGACTGAATATAACGCTCGACTGTGACGCGAGCGTGCGGCTAACATGCCGCCGCAACGGGATTGCCCGAGGCTACGGGTATCGTTCAGCGCAGAGGTCACCGTAATGCGGTTCTTGCCGGCTAAGCTGTCGCGTGCGGTTGGAGTTGCACTGCTTGCGTTGGTGGCAGCGGTCGCAGCTTCGCTGCCGAGCGCTGCCGCAGAGGTGAAGGTCGCGGTCGCAGCGAATTTCACCGAGGCGGCAAAGGAGATCGGAGCGCTGTTCGAGCAGGAAACTGGCCGCAAGGCCTTTCTTTCGGTTACGACCTCACCAACTGAAAAGGTGCCTCATGTCCCTGCTGAGATCACTTGCAACCTTATTCGTTGCAGCTCTGATTTCACTGGCTAACGCTCAAGCTGCAGAAAGAGTCACCATCGCGGCGGCCGCCGACCTCAAGTTCGCCATGGATGAGATCGCGACAGCGTTCCGCAAGGCGCATCCGGGTAGTGAAGTCGAGTTGATCTACGGCTCGTCCGGGAAGTTTCATACTCAGCTTCAGCACGATGCACCCTTCGATCTGTTCTTTTCGGCCGACATCGGCTTTGCGCGGGATCTCAGGGCCACGGGCGAGGCGATTAGCGAGCCAAAACTCTATGCGATCGGCCGCATCGTGTTGTGGAGCCCGACGCGTGACGCCAGCAAGATGACCCTGGCCGTGCTCACCGATCCTGCCATCAAGAAGATCGCCATCGCCAACCCGAAGCACGCTCCTTATGGCAAGCGCGCTGAGGAGGCGCTGCGCTCGGCGGGACTGTGGGAGACTCTGCAGGACAAACTCGTCTTTGGTGAAAACATCGCCCACACAGCCCAGTACGTCCAAAGTGGCGCCGCCGACATCGGCATCATCGCCCTGTCGCTGGCCGTCAACAAAGAACTGTCGAGCAAGGGCGGCTATGCTCTCATTCCGGCAGAGAAGCACGAACCGCTCGAGCAGGCCTATGTGATTACGAAGCATGGCAGGGGCAACGCGCTCGCCTCCGACTTCGCCGCCTATATGGATACGCCCGACGCTCGCCGCATCATGACGCAATACGGCTTCGTCCTCCCCGGCGAGAACGTGGCGAATTGAGATTGATATGCTGACTGCCGAAGACTTCCAGGCCGTCCTTCTCACGCTCAGATTGGCTGCGACTGTCACTGCGCTCTTGCTGCTTATCGGCACACCGATTGCGTGGTGGTTGGCACACACGAAGTCGCGGCTCAAGGGACCTGTGGGGGCTGTCGTATCGCTTCCACTGGTCCTGCCACCGACCGTGATGGGCTTTTACATGCTGCTGGCAATGGGCCCCTGGGGGCCCATTGGCAAATTTTCTGCAGCCGTGGGGTGGGGCTCCTTGCCCTTTACCTTCACCGGCCTCGTCATTGCGTCCGTCTTCTACTCGCTGCCTTTCGTAGTCCAGCCTATCCAGAACGCATTTGAAGCCATGGGCGACAGACCCATGGAGGCGGCGGCCACTTTGGGCGCGCGTCCCCTTGATGCTTTCTTTACCGTTGCTTTGCCCCTGGCCCGTCCCGGCTTCATCACTGCATCAATTCTGGGGTTCGCCCACACCGTTGGTGAGTTTGGCGTCGTCTTGATGATCGGCGGCAACATTCCTGGGACGACGAGAGTGATCTCGGTGCAAATCTACGATCACGTTGAATCGATGGAGTATGCGCGCGCGCATTGGCTTGCCGGTGGAATGTTGGTTTTCAGCTTCGTAATTCTCTTGACGTTGTATTCACGGCGCAAGCAACGGGTTGGGGATTAGGCTGTGCCGGCTAGGGGAATCGAGGCAGAATTCACCGGCACGCTCGGCGCGTTCTTGATCGAGGTCAGCTTCACCGTGCCCGGTCATGGCGTCACGGCGCTGTTCGGTCCTTCGGGCTGCGGCAAGACGACGATCCTGCGCTGCATGGCCGGCCTGACGCGCCTTGGCGGAAGACTGAAGGTCAACGGCGAGCCGTGGCAGGACGATGCCCAGGGCATATTCCTCAAAACGCACCAGCGGCAGATCGGATACGTCTTTCAGGAGGCGAGCCTGTTCCCGCACCTGTCGGTGCGAGACAACCTGCTCTATGGCGCGCGGCGCTCGGCCGAAAGCGATGGGTCGGTGTCTATCAGTTTCGACGACACCGTCGGCATGCTCGGGATCGGCCATCTGCTCGAGCGAGCGCCCGGCGCGCTCTCGGGAGGCGAGCGACAGCGCATCGCCATCGGTCGTGCGCTGCTGTCGCGGCCGCGAGTCCTGTTGATGGACGAGCCGCTGGCTGCGCTGGACCGGCTGACAAAGGAAGAGATCCTTCCCTACCTCGAAACGCTGCACGAGAACGTTTCCGTGCCGATCTTCTACGTCAGCCACGACATGAGCGAGGTGGAGCGGCTGGCCGATACGCTGGTGCTGCTGGAGAAAGGGCGCGTTCTCGGGTCAGGCTCACTGTCGGAGCTCGAGGCCAACCCCGACCTGCCGCTGCTGCGTGCGCCCGAGGCTGCGGTCACGTTGGAGGCGCGCATCCTCGGCATCGACGAGCGGTACGCACTAACGAGCGTGGCGATCGACGGGGGCACCCTTGTGGTGCCCGGGCGGCGGGGCAAACCGGGGCAGAAGTGCCGCGTGCGGGTAAGCGCTTCCGACGTCGCCTTCGTCCGCGGCCCGGCCACCGAGACATCGGTCCTCAATTCCCTGCCGGTGCGTATCGTGTCGATCGCGCCGCCCGACGGCGATGATGCCCAGGTCAATCTCGTTGCGGCGCTTGGCGAGGACGGCCTTGGTGCGCGAATCGTCGGACGCATCACGCGCAAGTCGCGCGAGGTGCTGGGCTTGGAGCCCGGCGCTCCTGTCCACGCTCAGATCAAGAGCGTCGCCTTGCTTGCGTAGGGGAGGTCAGCTCTCACTCATTTGACGAGGCGGGCGTAGCCCTCGGCCATCGTCTCATCGAGCAGCTTCTTGTAGCTCGCATAGCTCGCATGCGCGGGCGTGATGTCGCCGAGGTTGCCATCGAATGCTTCGCGCTTGGCGTAGACGATGGGCGTCGCCACCGGCACCAGCATGGCGCCATGCTTGTGGATGGTGGTGATGATGCCGCGCATCTCGCCGAAGCGATCGACCTGCGAGACGACGATCATGCGCATCGCCCCCTTGGTCAGCGATACGAGGTGGATGAACATCGACGAGGCGGGAATGTAGAGCCGGCCGCGGTGGGAATAGGGCGCGTCAGGGCGGTCGCGCTCCTGGAACAGGAGGCTCGGCCAATCCGGGTCCCAGGTGATGTCGGTGCGGTAGGCGACGATGCAGTCGGGGCGCGAGAAGGAAGCGCGCAACGTCAGGTAGCTGCCAAGGTAGTGGTCGACCGCGGCGCGCGTGTAAGCGCCCATGTAGAGCGGCGCGACCTCGCCTCCGTTTTCGCCCTGCAACTCGGCGGGGGCGCCGGCGGCGGGCCCCGGGCCACCCCAGGCGCCCTTCAGCTTGTCGAAGTCGAGCCCCAGCACCATGCACACGTCGAACAGGGTCTGGTCGCGCACCGAGCGGCCGCTGAGCAGGTTCTGGATGGTCTTTTCATGGCAGTCCGCAGCATCCGCAAGCTGAGCCTGCGTAAGCTTTTTTTCGATCATGGCGGTCTTGATCTGGGCGAGGGCGGCGTCGCGCACGGATCTCGACACGTTGGCCTTCATGGTGGGGTCTGCCTCGGATTGGACGCCGTTGCGAACTGAATTTGCCGGAATTTACCGGCAATTCTCGGTCCTGGGCAAACGGAACCACGCGCTAGCTGCGTTTCCCTGATGTTGGGGGTTGGGCGCCTCGTCTTTCCGAGGCGGCGAGAGCAGTGTCTCAGTGGTTTCGGCTCGGCGCGCGGTGGGCGCGCTGCCCGGTTCATAGGAGCTCAATGCCATGAAGGCCCAGAGCCAACATATCGATAGCGAGCATTTCATCGAAACGCAGCATCTGGCCAGCCCGTGCGCGGCCGTGTTCGTCGCGCTTGGAGGGGCGGCGGTCGTCGTCGGCGCCATGCTGCTGGTCGGTGTGCGCGATTTGAGCATCGCGCGCTATATTCCCGATCTTACAGTATTGCAGGCGTTGATCGTCGGCTGACGCCAGAGCCCAGGTCCGGTCGAAATATAAAAGGCGGCAGGTGCTCCGGCACCGCCGCCTTTCTCGTGCTATGAAGCGCTGCCTCAGTTGGCGGCGATGCGCTCGACGGTCACCGGGGCGACGCCCGAAGAGCGCATGCCGATGATGCCGGCAGCGGCGGTCGACAGGTCGATGATGCGGCCACGGATGAACGGACCGCGATCGTTGATGGTGACGACGACCGACTTGCCGTTGCGCTTGTTGGTGACGCGCACTTTGGTGCCGAACGGCAGGGTGCGATGTGCGGCCGTCATGGCTTGCGGGTTGAAGCGCTGGCCCGAGGCCGTGCGCGAGCCGGCACCCTCGCCGTAGTACGATGCCATGCCGGACTGCGTAGAGGAGACGCGATAGGCCTTCTCGACCTCGACCTTGCGGACGGCGACCTCGGGCTTCTTCTCGATCACCGGAGCCTTGGGGGCAGACGGCGTCACTGCAGCCTGCTGCTGCGGCTTCGGCGTGACCGCTTCCGACTTCGGGGCCTCGGTCTTGGCCTGCTGCTGCTTCTTCTCGGGCAGCTCGACTTTCGCATGCTCCTGCGTGCGCACCGTCTTCGTCTTCACGGTCTCATGCTTGGCGACGCGCGGGGCCTTGCGCTTGGTGCTCGCCTGGCGACGCTGGATGCGCTCGCCGGTGAACTCGTAGGAACGGAAGCTCTTGGCCGCCGGAGCGCCGCCGCAGGCGAATGCCGGGCTCATGCACTCCCACGGAGCGTTCTCGGCGCTTGCCGGGACGACTGCCGCGAGAGCGAAGGCGACAAACGTCAGGGCGGAAAGAAGGTAGGTCCGCATTTCGTACTCCTCGTTGCCGGCGGCGGGCTCAGGACAACGACGATCCCCGGACCAGCCCTCGCGTCAGGATGGCTGGAGGCACGCTCGTTCAGCGGCGCGCGATTGGGAGGGAGAGATCGTCCTGCTTGACGTCCGGAGCCGAACACCAGAACCCGTTCAGCCGCCCTCAGATGGAATGGGGTGTGCCCCCCGTCCTGGTGCGGGCTAACGACCACCGGTAATTGTGGCGGTCAATGCTTCAATTTGAGAGACAATTGCGCAACATTGTAAGGAATGCTTGCGTACGAATGGGTTAGGGGTCGTCGACGCATCGGATGCGCGACCGCGCGCCGCATCTCTTCGCGCGGGGGATTACTGACGCGGATTGCGACGCGCGCGTTGCGCGCCTAGAAGTGTCGCGGGGCATGACGGGCCGCCCCGTTAGACACTCGTGTCCAAGCGCCGTCTCCAACGCCTTTGGAGGCAACGCATGGTACATCCGAGCCGGGCTCAAGAGGGCGCGCAGCCGTCCGTCCAACCGACCTTCAACAAACTCATCGCCGTCTTCGGCAAGATCGGGCTCCTGTCCTTCGGCGGCCCGGCGGCGCAGATCGCGCTCATGCATCGCGTGCTGGTCGACGAGCAGCGCTGGCTCGACGAGCGTCGCTTCCTGTCGGCGCTCAGCTTCTGCATGCTGCTACCGGGGCCCGAGGCGATGCAGCTCGCGACATACGCCGGCTGGCGGTTGCACGGGGTGCGCGGCGGTCTTGCCGCAGGGCTGCTGTTCGTCGCGCCGGGCGCCCTGCTCGTGCTGGCGCTGTCGATCCTCTATGGGGCCTACGGCAGCACGCCGACGATCGCGGCGCTGTTCGTGGGCGTGAAGGCGGCCGTTCTGGCGATCGTCCTCGAAGCCTTGATGCGCGTGGGAAAGCGGGCGCTGCGCGGGCGCCTCGACTGGGCGACGGCGGCGGCGGCCTTCATCGCCATATTCTATTTCAACCTGCCGTTTCCGCTCGTGATCATCGGCGCAGCGACCGCTGGATATTTCCTGCGCAGCAGTTCGCCAATGCCGCCAGGGGAGCCGGCGGCAAGCGTGCCGCTGTCGCAGACGCTATCGTCGCTCGCCATCTGGCTCGCGGTGTGGATCGTGCCGCTGCTCGCGATCGCCTTTCTGTTCGGGCCCGATCATGTGCTGGCGCAACTCGCGTGGTTCTTCTCCAAGCTCGCGGTGGTCACGTTCGGTGGCGCCTATGCGGTGCTCGCCTACATGGCGCAGGCGGTGGTAAGCGGATACGGCTGGCTGACGGCGGGCGAGATGCTCGACGGGCTGGGGCTCGCAGAGACGACCAACGGTCCACTCATTCTCGTCACGGAATTCGTCGGCTACATCGCGGCGCTGCGTGCCGGCGGCGTGGGCATGGGGCTCGCCGGCGCGCTCGTCACGCTGTGGGCGACGTTCGCGCCTTGCTTCCTTTGGATTTTCGTCGGCGCGCCCTATGTGGAGCGTCTCACGCATGCGCCGCGGCTCGCGTCGGCGCTGCAGTCGGTCACCGCAGCCGTCGTCGGCGTGATCGCAAATCTGTCACTGTGGTTCGCGCTGCATGTGCTGTTCACGCGCGTCACTGAGGAGCACTTCGGGCCGCTGCGCCTCTTCGTGCCGGAACTCTCTTCGCTCGATGCCGTCTCACTCGTGCTCTCGTGCCTGGCGCTGGTGCTGATCTTCTGGCTGCGGCGGGGAATCGCCACGACGCTGGCGATCTGCGGAGGAGCATCGCTGCTTTGGCTCAGTCTGGGGCCGGGCTAGAACCAGCCCTTGCGGCGGAAATAGATGATCGGGCCGATGGCGGCGAGCGCCATCAGCCCGAGCGCCCAGGGATAGCCAAACGTCCAATCGAGCTCCGGCATGTGCTTGAAGTTCATGCCATAGATCGAGGCGACCAGCGTCGGCGGCAGCAGCACCACGGCCATCACCGAGAACAGCTTGATGATCTGGTTCTGCTCGTTGCTGATCATGCCTAGCGTCGCCTCGAGGATGAAGCTGATGCGCTGCGACAGAAACTTGGTGTGATCCATCAGCGAGTTGATGTCGCGCTGCGCGGCCTTGATGCGCTGGCGGATGCGTGGGTCGTCCTCGCGATCTTTCGATGCCTGCGTGAAATAGTGCAAAAGGCGGCTGAGCGAGGAGGCACTGTCCTCGGCCCGGGCGGTGATGTCGCCGGCCTTGCCGATCCGCTTCAACACGACGTCGAGACGCCGGTTGCGCGTGTGCTCGCCGCCGCGCAGGTCGAACACCGACTGCGCCAGGCGCTCGACCTCGTCCTGGATGCGCTCGACGAGGTCGGCCATGCGATGCACGATGGCATCGATGATCCCCGCCATGATGAACGCGCCCGTCGTGCACGGCGCATCGCCCTTCTCGACGCGCTGCAGAAACAGAGGAAAAGCCTTCGGCTCGGCATAGCGAACCGTGACCAGACGGTCTCCAGCCAGGATGAACGTGACGGGCGACATCTGCGGGACTGGGGCCTCGACATTGTAGACGATCGAAGCCGTCATGAAGTAGGCGCCGCGCTCCTGATAGAAGCGGTTGGAGGGCTCGATCTCGCGCATCTCGGCGCGGGTCGGAACGTCGACGGCCAGCACCTGCTCGACGAACTTATCCTCTTCGGGGGTAGGTTGCAGGAGGTCGATCCAGACGCAATTGCCCGTCAGCGGTGCGTTGGTATCACGCGCGCTCAGTACTTTGCCGTTCGACTCGTAGATTGTCATCATGCGCATGGGCTCCGGCGCAGGCGGCTCAACCCTCCGCGGCTTCCTACGCCCGCGGCCCGGCCGCGGCAAGGGACCCCGCGCTCAAATCTGGCGGCGGCGATTGAGGAGCATCGCGCGCCACGGTGCCGGGTCAGGCGTGGCTGATGACCCGGCGTTCAGGCCGCTCTGGCGGGGAAGGAGACGAGCTGCTCTCGATCCGCAGGCGCCAAAGCTTGAGGGCGCCATCCTCGCGCTTCAGCTCGGCCGATACACTGGCCAGGCCCCCGGCGAACTTGCCGGTGAAGGTCACCTTGACAGACCGGTTGATGAGGGCGGCGAGCCGGTCGGCCAACAATCCTGGAGCATAGGGGCGCCGCTCGGAGGATAGCGTCCAGCGAGGCTCGACCTTCACGTTGTCGACGTGAAGGAGAGGACCCAGCAGCTTCAAAGAGTGGAGGTCGGCATCGAGGACGGGTGACAGCTCGCGGCGCGCCTCATCAGCGTAGTGCGTCTCGATGGCCGAGAGCTTCCAGTTGTGCGCCAGCTCGCGCGTGATATCGACCGCCATTGCCTCGTAGGTGCCGCTGTTGCGGTCGATGCCAATCGCCACGTTGGCGAGAAAGCTGCCGCAGAATAGCAGCAGCGCCGACAAGGCGACCCCGAGGGCGGAAAAGAACGTGCGCAGCATGAATTGCATCCCGATCCATGCGGGGATGCGCGCTGGCCGCGCTTGTTCGCCCCGCTTTATCGGAACGTTATGAGGCGGTTTGCGCTTCGTCGCTGTTCCATGCAGCACAAGGGAGGCTGCTAGCCGGCGAGGCGAGGATCCTCGCTGTCGTGGGCATGGCCGACGGCGGTGAGCAGCGTCTTGTCGACCTTGTGCGGATCGAGGATCACCTTGCCGTCGTGCACGCGGCGGACGGCGGAGCGGGATACGGGAAATTCACCGCCGTTCTCGACGTAGACGATGATGTGGTCGGGGGAGGTCTCGCGCACGGCGCCGATCCCTTCCTGGCCCTCGGCAAGGAATACCATGTAGCCCGTCTGGATGGTCTCGGTCATCGCTTCTCGCTCCTTGGCGCCACCATCATAGGCTGGAACCGCGCATCCCTCCCTCTCGCGGCCCGGGATCGACGCGAGCTTCCGTCTGCCCAACGTGTAAGGCAAGCTTAGGTTGCGGCGCGCGGCCTTAAAGGACTGTTGCGGCCGTCGAAACGGCGATTGAGCGGCTTTCAAGGGCAGGCGCGGAGACTACTCCGCGGCTTCCTTGCCGGTATGGCCGAGCTTGACGTTGAGCTTGTTGATGAGGTCGGTCGCCGCCTCGGGAATGTTGGTGCCTGGGCCGAACACGGCTGCGGCACCGGCCTCATAGAGCGCCGGATAGTCGGACGGCGGGATGACGCCGCCGACGACGACCATGATGTCGTCGCGGCCTTCCTTGCCGAGCGCCTCCTTGAGATCGGGCACCAGCGTCAGATGGCCGGCGGCGAGCGAGGACACGCCGATGATGTGCACGTCGTTCTCGACCGCCTGGCGCGCGGCCTCGTCCGGTGTCGCAAAGAGCGGTCCGATGTCGACGTCGAAGCCCAAGTCGGCGAAGGCCGAGGCGATCACCTTCTGGCCGCGGTCGTGTCCGTCCTGGCCCATCTTGGCGATGAGAATGCGCGGGCGGCGCCCCTCGTTCTTGTCGAACGCCTCGACGAGCTGCTGCACCTTGGCGACGTTCTGATTCATGGCCCCGGCCTCCGACCGGTAGACGCCGGAAATGGCGCGGATCTCTGCGCGGTGGCGGCCGAACACTTTTTCCATGGCATCGGAGATCTCGCCGACGCTGGCCTTGGCGCGTGCCGCCTTGACGGCGAGGTCCAAGAGGTTGGCGTTGCCGGCGGCGCCCTCGGTGAGGGCCTGGAGCGCGGCTTGCGTCTCCTTCTCGTTGCGCTCGCCCCTGAGGCGCTGCAGCTTGGCGATCTGCTGCTCGCGCACGGACTTGTTGTCGACCTTCAGGATCTCGATGTCGGCCTCGTCGGAGACGCGGTACTTGTTGACGCCGACGATGGTCTGCTTGCCGCTGTCGATGCGCGCCTGCGTGCGGGCGGCCGCTTCCTCGATGCGCATCTTGGGGATGCCGGCGGCGATCGCCTTGGCCATGCCGCCGAGTTTCTCGACCTCCTCGATGTGGGCGAGAGCCTTCTGCGCGAGTTCATACGTCAGCCGCTCGATGTAGAAGCTGCCGCCCCACGGATCGATGACGCGGCAGGTGCCGGTCTCCTGCTGCAGCAGGAGCTGCGTGTTGCGGGCGATGCGGGCCGAGAAGTCCGTCGGCAGAGCGATGGCCTCATCAAGTGCGTTGGTGTGCAGCGACTGGGTATGGCCCTGTGTCGCGGCCATGGCCTCGACGCACGTGCGCGTCACGTTGTTGAACACGTCCTGCGCGGTGAGCGACCAGCCCGACGTCTGGCAGTGGGTGCGCAGCGATAGAGAGCGGGCGTCCTTGGGCTTGAACTCTTCCTTCAGGAGCTTCGCCCAGAGCAGACGCGCGGCGCGCATCTTGGCGATCTCCATGTAGAAGTTCATGCCGATCGCCCAGAAGAACGACAGGCGTGGCGCGAAGGCGTCGATGTCGAGGCCGGCGGCGACACCGGCACGCGCATACTCGACGCCGTCGGCGAGCGTGTAGCCGAGCTCAAGGTCGGCGGTCGCTCCGGCCTCCTGCATGTGGTAGCCGGAGATCGAGATCGAGTTGAACTTCGGCATATGCTTCGACGTGTAGCCGAAGATGTCCGAGACGATGCGCATCGAGGGCTCGGGCGGATAGATGTAGGTGTTCCGCACCATGAACTCTTTGAGGATGTCGTTCTGAATCGTGCCGGAGAGCTTTTCGGGTGGTACGCCCTGCTCCTCGCCGGCGACGATGAAGAGCGCGAGCACGGGCAGCACGGCGCCGTTCATGGTCATCGACACGGACATCTGCTCCAGCGGGATGCCGGAGAAGAGCGTGCGCATATCGTAGATGGAATCGATGGCGACGCCCGCCATGCCGACGTCGCCGCGCACGCGCGGATGATCCGAGTCATAGCCGCGGTGGGTGGCAAGGTCGAAGGCGACCGACAGGCCCTTCTGGCCGGCCCTGATGTTGCGGCGGTAGAAGGCGTTAGAATCCTCGGCGGTCGAGAAGCCGGCGTACTGGCGCACTGTCCAGGGCTGGAGGGCATACATCGCCGGATAGGGGCCACGCACGTAGGGCGGGATACCGGGGAAGGTGTCGAGGAAGTCGAGACCGGCGGTATCGGCAGCCGCGTAGACGGGCTTTATGCCTATGCCCTCGGGGGATTCATAGGCAATCTCGCTGCTGGCCGTGGCCGGCGCTTTGGCCGCAATGCCGCTGTCGAGGGCAATTTTCGTGAAGTCGGGAAGCCCGGTCATTTCTCCGCCGTGCACCTTTCTCGATGGGTCGAACGTCGCGTCGGCGCTCGTTAGCACGAAGATAGCAGAACTGCACCGGTTTGCGCCGGGGCGCAGCGTCGCCGCGGCCCTGCCAGTTTGCTCATTTTTTGCCTTGAGGCCAACGGCTTTGGCGGGGACCCGGCACAATGTCGCCGCCGCTGCGGGCGAGCGGCTGTGCTGTCAGGGCGTCTCGCCGATGCTCTTTAGGAACTCCAGCCACTGTGCGCTGTCGTGGTGCTGCTGGAGCTCGCAGACTTTGCCGTCCAAAAAGCGCCAGTCGTGCTGAAATTCCGTATTGATGACTTTGCCGCTTTTCTTGTGGCGGAAAGAGCCGCGCAATTGGGCCGTTGCAGCGCCGTCGTTTACGATGATTGCGGCAGGCTCGAGAGCGAGGATGTCGTACTCCTCGAAGAATTTATGTGCGAGCAGCGTCAACTCGGCGCGGCTGCGCGGACGAAGCGGGTCGATGGGATCGTCCGGCAAATGCGATTTGAACTGAAAATCGTCGCTCAGCAGCGCCACGGCCTCGGCGAGCCGCTTTTCGCGGTAGCACCGGTAAATGTTCTGCAGCAATGCAGTCGTGTCCATAGCGTACGGAGCCGCGACACACGAAAGAAAGCATCGGGTGCGTCAGCGACACCCCTCCCCGTTTAAGCGAATGACGGACCTCGGCCGACAGGGCAGCTCGCACGTCACGGCGGCGCGTGGGTCGGCGGATAATCAGTGCACAGCGGCTTCGTACTGCACTATTCGTTGAACGATGACCAGCAAAAAACATCGAATGTGAGACATAATTGCCGCGGATCTACCCGCTAATCGGGCGCCGATTCGGCATTCCGGGAAGGCTTGGCCTGTCGACGTGAACCACCCTGCCGCGCTAGAGGATCGACGACCGCGGAAGGGGTGAGGATGGTCGCTGACGGAAACAGGCCTAGGGACACGATCCGCATCGGCGCGGCACGGCTGATTGGAGCCGTGCAACGAAACTGGCGGCTCCTGGTGGGCGCGACCGTCGCCATCGGCGCCGTATCGTATGCCATCGAGCTCAGCGACAAGCAGGGCCGGTTCGACATTCCATCCGGCTATGCGGTACGCATGACGTGCGAGGCCGATCCGGAAGCGCCGCTGTGGAGCGGCGGCTGCGACCGTATCGCCGCCGATATCGCGCGCACCGACAAGCCGGGCTTCCTCGAGCTCTACAAGGCGTTCGTCAGGGTGCACCACCGGCATATCCCATCGCCGGCGACACGTGCCCGGTTCGCGTCCGTGCCTTGCGAAGCGAACTTCGATATCGACGCGTCGCTCAAGGGGACGCGCTATGTCTTCATCCCGCTGCGGCGCCATTTCACCGAGGCGTGCACGCAGGCCGAGGTGCAGGCCATCATGAGCGAGCTCGACGAGCGCGACCGGGCGCTGCTCGCGATCGAGCGCGAGGGCTTGAGCCACGCGGCGCTCTATGCGGGAGCGCTCGCCAATCTCACCGAGCCGCTCGTGATCTTTATTGCGTCCGGCATCGTGGCGGCGCTGGTCATTCTTTAGGGCCGCGGCCTAAATCCGTGATTTTTCCGAGCGTTATTTTCTGCTGGGGGTGCGGCCCGACGGTCATTGTGCGCATCGCGCGGAATCGCCTAACCTGACGTGGATAGGGGTGCCACATGCGATTGAAGACAGCGTTTGCCGTTACCGGCTTGGTCATCACGGCGGGACTTTATGCCAGCACGCCTGCATCGGCGGGCTGGTTCGGGCGCGACCGCGATCCTGACGCGCCGGATCGCTACCCTTATGTCTACGAGCCGCCGCGGTACTATCCCTACTACAACTCGGGAGACTGGCGCCCGGCCGCCGAGATGCGCCGTCCGCGCCCCTATTACATCCAGCCGCCCTACTATCCCGCTTGGGGCTATCCGATAGGCTGTGCGGACGATTGCGAAGGCGCGCCGCTGAAGTAGCGCGCCCTCATCTCCTTCAATTCAAGCTCGCACGTTGGGCGATGCCGTGTCCGGAACGCCGTCTCGGCGCACAGCCGAGACAGCGATCAGGTGTGCGCTTACTTCACGCCGAGAAGCTCGACCTCGAACAGCAGCGTCGCGTTGGGCGGGATGACGCCGCCGGCGCCGCGCGCGCCGTAGCCCAGCTCCGGCGGGATGATGAGCGTGCGCTTGCCGCCGACCTTCATGCCGGCAACGCCCTCGTCCCAACCCTTGATCACCTGGCCCTCGCCAAGGCGGAAGGCAAAGGGCTCGCCGCGATCGAGGGATGAGTCGAACTTCGCGCCCTTGTTGCCATTCTCGTAGAGCCAGCCGGTGTAGTGCATGGTGCAGGTGTTGCCGGACTTCGCCTCGGCGCCGGTGCCGGCTTTGGTGTCGGCGAGGATCAGACCCGAGGCTGTCACGCTTGGACTTCCTTGTGCGAATGCTGCGGGGGAGACGGCGCTCATCGAGACGCCGAGCGAAGTGAAAAGCGCGAGGGCCAGGACGGCGCCTCGACGCGAAAGAGCGGCCATACGTTTCCTCCGATGAAGTTCTTTAGCAGCGCATCGGCGCGCTACTTTACGCGCCGCTGGCAGTCGAGCCATTTAGCGACGACCGTGCGGTCGTGGAACTGAATGGCGCCGCAGTTCTGGCAGACCACCATCAGCACGTCCACCGGTGTCGAGCTGGTCTGCAGGCTGGTTGCCGGGGCGCGCTGGCAGGTGATCGCCTGCACGTCGAGATCGCATTGAGAGCGGAAGCGTCCGCAGGCGGGGCAAGCGGTGATGTGCTTGCCGAAGAGAAAACGTTCTACGTCGGCCTTGGATATCTCGCGGGTGATCGTTTCGGTCATCGCAGCCCCCAATGGCAGCTCGTGTCGCTCAACGTAGGCGCGCCGCCGGCTCGAGGCAAGACAAAGCGTCGCACCATGGCGATCGCCAATCTATGCTGCATGGCGCCAGCGACAGCGAATGGATGCCACCCATGACTACACTGAAGCTCTCGAAGCGTTCTTGTGCTGCATCAACGGTGCGGGGCTCGTGCGCAGCCATCGCCTTGGTGCTGGCCGTAACGGCGACCGTCGCCGACGATGTGGTGGTCCCAAACCTCGTCGGCACCTGGGTGGGGGAGAACCGCACCGTGTCCGACAAGAAGGGTTTCCGTGTGTGGGGCGAGAAGACGGTCGTCATCACCGAGCAGCAGGACCGGCGCTTCCGCGGACACTTCACATATGCGGGCGGCACGAAGAGCTTCTTCGGCGTGATCTATCCCGACAACATCTCATTCACCTGGGTGGCTTCTGATTCAAAGGGCTATAACCACGGCCGCATCCTGGCCCCGGATCGGATCGGTGCCTGCTACGTGGAATCGGGCGAGGAGGCGACGGCCGGTTGTGCCGAGCTCACGCGCCGCAAGTGACGCTTAACGTGCCGCGTGGGAACATCTCGGCTCAATGACTTCGTCCCGATGGGAGGAGCCTATGCGCCGCACAACATTCTCAGTCGCGTCGCTGCTGCTGCTGGCGGGGGCGGCACACGCGCTGATGCCGCCCGAGGTCTATCGCAGGGCGCGGGCGGATGCCGCCTATCACGTGCAGATCGGCATCACCAAAGTCGAGGCGCCGCGCCATGGGCCCGGCGGCTGCTCCGTCGAGGGGCAGGTGCTGAAGATATTCAAGAACACGGATGACGGGCTGGCGATGGATGAGACCATCGACTTTCCGGTCGCCTGCTACCGGAGGGGAGATACCGTTCCCATCGGGGGCACGCTCTGGCTCGATACCGACCAGCTCGAGAAAGCGGACTACATCGAGGTCTATCTCAACAAGGATGGCGCGGGGTTCGAGCCGGCCCTGTGGAGCTACCAGCTCATCCCGAACCTGTCCGATACACCGCAGATGCCGGTCGAATAGGCGCTACTCAGTCGCGCAGCATTTCGGGCAAGAGCCGGATTTTATTTGTTCGGCTGAGAACCAAATGCATGCGTGGAGATTTATAGGCGGCGCACCGAGCGTCGCTAGGCTCGGCTGCAAAGGAGACATCCAATGCTCGAGCCCCAGTCTGTTCTCGCCTGGATCGTGATCGGTGCCATTGCCGGCTGGCTGGCCGGCGTTCTGGTCAAAGGATACGGCTTCGGCCTCATCGGCAATGTCGTCATCGGCATCCTCGGTGCCGGCGTCGCGGGGCTGCTGGCTCCGGCGCTGGGGCTCCATACCCAATCCTTCGGCGGCAACATCGTCGCCGCGCTGCTCGGGTCGCTTTTGCTGCTGCTGCTCGTCGGTCTCGTCCGCCGCGCCTGAGGCCGATCGTCGGAGGACCGATGAAATTGTTCGCGTGCCAGAGCTGCGGCAACCCGCTCTACTTCGAGAACACGCGCTGCGAGCGCTGCCAGCATCTCACCGCCTACTTGCCGGACCTCGAGATGCTCAGCGCGGTCGAGCCCGACGGCGACAGATGGATCGCGCTCGTCGATCCGGGGAAGCGCTATCGCTTCTGTGCCAACTGGGAGCTCAATGCGTGCAACTGGATGGTGCGCACGGACGCCGGGACCACGCTTTGCCGCGCGTGCCAGCACAACCGCACCATTCCCGACCTAGCTGATCCGTCGCGCCACGCACTGTGGCAGCGCATCGAGGAGGCCAAGCGGCGACTCGTCTATTCGCTGATCAAGCTGAAGCTCCCGATGCCATCGCTGGCGAGCGGCGAGCAGGCGCCGCTGGTGTTCGACTTCCTCGCCGACGCGCCGGAACAGAAGATCATGACCGGCCACGAGGATGGCGTCGTCACCATCTCGCTGCACGAGGCGGACGACGTCGTTCGCGAGCAGGCGCGAACGACGCTGCACGAGCCCTATCGCACGCTGCTCGGGCACTTCCGGCACGAGGTCGGCCATTTCTACTGGGACCGGCTGGTGCGCGACGGCGGTGAGCTCGACAGCTTTCGGGCCCGGTTCGGCGACGAGCGCGAGGACTACAGCGCGGCGCTGCAGCGCTACTACGAGAGTGGCGCTGTCCCGGACTGGCAGCAAAGCTACGTGTCGGCCTACGCGACGATGCATCCGTGGGAGGACTTCGCCGAGACGTGGGCGCATTACCTGCACATCGTCGACACGCTTGAGATGGCGTACGCGTTCAACCTTTCGGTAAACCCGCGCATCGAGGAAGCGCCGAGCGCGACGGTCGATCGCAACCCGTACCGTGCAGCCAACGTCGAGGCGCTGATGGAGGCGTGGCTGCCGATCACGTTCGCGGTCAACAGCCTCAATCGAAGCATGGGACAGCCGGACCTCTATCCGTTCGTCATCTCCGCGCAGGCGACGGCGAAGCTGCAATACGTGCACGATCTCATCCGCGGCTCTCTGTCAAAACCGGCCGAGGAGCCGAGCGCGCCGCGCAAGGTGCGGTGCGAGCAGCGCGAGTCACGAAGCTTCTTGCGGCCCGTCGGCGCGCGCGGGTAGTGGCTAGAACGGCGTTGCGATGCCGCTGCGAACGCGGTGCAACGTCGCCGACAGCACCCAGATTTCGCCCTAATCGACCTCGCGCAACGATACTTCGGGCTGCGCTGAAGCGTGTCTTGCGTTGCGACCGAACCGAGCTGCGGGGATCGCGGCATTGCGCAGGAGCCCCATTTTGCGGGCTTCCCGCGCAGGGCGATGAAGCATCCGGGCCACACTGATCAATTCAAACTCGCGTTGAGCAAATGCGAGGCGACTCGCCACGGGAAAGCGCCGCTATCCTGCCGCGTCGGGGAAGGCAGGTAGGGGGAGGACAGGTAATCTTTCGGGGGACTATCAGCATGAGGATCGCATCCTCGGCGTCGCGCCTTGCTCGTGCACTGGCGGCGATCGCCGCATTGCTCGCGCTCGGCTCGACGGTGCACGCCGGCCAATTCTCCGCGCGGACGTGTGGCGGTGTCGACTACAACGCCATGATCCTCAACATCATCAAAGAGCTGCCGAAGGGCGGCGGATACAGCATCGGTTCCGACTTCGTCGCTCCGGCCGTGCAGACGCACAACATCGGCGGCGGCCGTTCGGAGATGCGCGTCTATGACGGGCATCCTTCGCACTGCACCAGCGCCACATATGCGTTGTTCATGAGGCTGGCGGCGGTTCTACACAACGATGGGCGTATCAACCTTACGCCCGATCAGATCCGCACGCTCGAGGTGAGGCGCCGTCTCGCCGACGGCACGCAGCTCGTCGACGGCCATGGGCCATATTGGATATTCAACTCCAACGGGGCCGGCGTGGCGGCGCTGTTCAAGCACACAGGTGTGGGCCTCAGCTTTCGCGACGACAAGCTCGTCTACGCGCGTGCGGGAGACTTCCTCAAGCTGTTCTGGAACGACAACGTCGGCGCTTCCGAGCAGGGCCATCAGGTAGTCTATCTCGGCCGGCGTGATGTCGGCGGCCGCGAGATGATCTGCTTCTGGGGGAGCCAGCGACAGAACGTGAAAAAGCGCGGCGGCCACAAGGAGGCGCTCTATTTCCCGGCCAAGGCCGGCGAGAAGGTCGTCGACGGCTACGGCGAAGTGTGCCGACCGCGCGGCGACATCAAGGAGATGATCTTCTCGCGCGTCACTTGCATGGAGCACCTGCCGCAGGGGCTCGAGAGCATGCGCGCGCAGGCGGATGCGCGCGGGCGCGGTCCGTTCGGCATGGCGTATCCGTTCGTCGACGAATATCTCGCGTCGCTGCGCAAGAAGTCGTCCGACCAGGCGACGCTCAATCGCATGTACGACATCGCGCCGGTGCCGGCGTCGCACGCCAACCTCGCCGAAGCTCCGCAGTAAAGCCTGGCGAAATCCATCATCGGTGGGCAAATCACCCGCAGGGATGCGGGTGCCGTGCCCGGACACCGTCGGGTGTGCATCGGTGGGAGACTCCGCGTTTCGCTGCAAGAAGGAATGCACGTGCATTCGAGCAGCGAGGTCTCTCATGGCAATTTCAGTATCTCGGCCGGTCGTGCTGACAGCGTTGCTGCTGACCGTTGCCGGCATCTGCAGTGCGCGGGCGGAGCCGACGAAGATCGCGATCTACGATTTCGAGCTCAATGACTTCAGCGCCGGCGGCGGCATCATCGCGCCCGACGCACGCGATGCGCGGTACCTTGCCGAGGCGACCGCAGAGGCCAAGCGTCTCCTTGGCCAGTCGGGCCGCTACGCACTGACCGAAACGGCTCCGGTCGGCGACGAAGGGCCCGTGAAGGAGCATCAGATGCGCAACTGCGGCGACTGCATCGGCACCCTCACGCGCCGGCTCGGCGCGGACGCGGGCGTGCTCGGCACCATCACACGCATCAATCGCACCGAGTACACGCTGCTCATACAGTTCTTCGAACCGGGAAGCGGCTCCCCCGTCGCCAGCTACTACACGGGCCTAAGGATGGGTGCGAACTACGCCTGGGCGCGTGGCGTCACGTGGCTGATAAGGAACCGCATCCTCGCTGGGCCGGAAGCACGGCGTTGATTGCTCGTTTCCGTTAACCTTCGGAGAGCTGGAATGTCGCCATATTGAGGATGTTATATCATCCAAATGGTTGCTTTCGAGGGAGACCCGACATGAAGCCGTCCACGACCGTGCTGATCGGCGCCGTGATTATCTCCGGAGGCTGGATGAGTCTGCCGGCCGCCGCCTTCGCGGATGGGGAAGCTGTATCTCCTCCCGCCGCCGCCTCCGGAAGGAACGCTGGTCATGGCGATGTCGCATCGGCGAAGGATGAAGCCCGCGCCTGCAGTGCCGACGCGCATCGGCATTCGTCCTCGTGCACGTGCGCTCGCTGTGCGGCTTCGCAGGCGGAGTAGCCGCCGGCAGGCTGGGTGGCTCCTGCAATCGTTACTGACCTCGGTCAGAGTTGGCGCGTCGCGCCGACGCATGTGCGCGGCGTGCGACGACATTGTCCGTTTACGTGAAGGCTCGATCCTTGTTCCTGGGGCCCGCGTTCGGGGTTCCTCCCGAACCAAGCATCCCATTCATGACACGCCTTTTGGAGACGGAACGATGACTGCTGCCGACTTCCCCGCCACGTTTGGCGATGCGAGCCTTACCTCGCGATACATCCTCGCGGTGGTGAACTCGCTGATGGCCACAGTGGTCGGAACCCTCACGCTCGGCATCGGTGTGGGCATCGCCGGGGCGCTGGTGATGGCGGCGCTGCCGTTCGCGCCTGTCATCCGTCCGGCCGTCGTCGAATGGGTGAAAGAGAATCCCCCGGGCGCTGCTCTCGGTGCGTTCCTGCTGAGCTGGATTGGGGGCACCATCGTCTGGGGCCTGTGGTTCGCGTTTGGCGTCGCGCTCTTTCTCGTCCCCGTGATGCTTGGGATCGTCGTCTACCTGACGTTGGGTAAGCCGATACCGGCCGGGAGCCACTAACTCGACTCCAGCCCACTCGCGGGTCGTCAGCGCGATGATCGCGAGCGCGAGGGTGCGAACGGCAGCTCTTTCGAGCCTCAGTTCGCAAAGAGGCGCAGGAACGCTTCGACCCGTCCCCGGTCGTGATACTCGTCCGCGCGCACGATGAGATTGCCTTCGATCCGCATGATCATGCGGAAGCGCCCGCTGAGCACCTCGCCGCTGGCGCGATGCCGGTACATGAACTCGACCTGGTGCCGGACCTCGTTCCCGTCGGGAATGAGGTCGAGCGGACGGTAGAGCAGGTACTCGAACTGCTGCCGGACGATGCGCAGCCCGGACTCGATGTTGACGCGGCCGACGGTGCGCCCGCTGACCGGCAACAGGCCCTCGTCGATGAAAAGAGTGTAGACGGCATCCTCGGCGATGAGCTGCATCGCTCCATCGATATCGCCGCCCGCCCAAAGCTCGTTGAAGCGTCGGACGGTCTCGATGGGCTTGTTCTCTAGCGAAGCAACAATACGGTCGTCAGCAATCATTCAATCAACCGCCCGCTGGCACCCAAACGGTGCGATCTGTGGCTCGGCCGAGCTTACCCATGGATGCGTCGGGCTGGAAGAGCAGATGCTGCAGGTGCGAAGGGTTCTACTCGTGCGGCTTATGAACCCCGATGTCTTCGGCAGAGATGTCGTCGTCGGATCGGCGCGCATCCCAAGACATTCATCGAGGATGCTGTCGCCATGTCTAAAGCTGCGCCTTCGCAATTGCACAAATAGAATGAGGTTCCGGGGGATAGTCACTTGTCGCCTAAAGCAGCAGATGACCGAAGACTTGGACAAGAGTATCGTTCACCTTGGGTGGAAGCCGTGGTGATTGGGGGGACTTATGCAACAAAAATCGGGTCAGCAGAAATCGGGAAGCGTCACTTACCAAAAGGTCGATGACGCATATTTTCAAGCGCGCGGGCTGAAGCGCCACGCAGGTGTTTGGCTGTTGTGGGCGCTCGGTGTCGGCGCCGTTATCTCAGGTCACTTCTCGGGATGGAACCTCGGCCTCGCCTCTGGCGGCTGGGGGGGCATGCTGGTCGCCACCATCCTCATCGCCATCATGTATCTCGGCTTGACGTTCTCTCTCGCCGAGATGAGCCCGGCGATGCCGCACACCGGCGGCGCATACTCGTTCGCACGCACGGCGTTCGGGCCATGGGGAGGGTTCCTCACCGGCCTTGCCGAGAACGTCGAGTACGTGATGACCGCGGCTGTGATCGTGTTCTTCATCGGCACGTATGGTGCGGCGATCGTCGGCGCGCCGACCGAAACGCAACCCTTGTTCTGGATCTTGGGCTACGTGCTCTTCGTCGGCCTCAACTATCTCGGCGTCGAGCAGTCGCTGAAGTTCTCGCTCGTCATCACCGTGCTGGCGCTCGCCTGTCTTCTGGTGTTCTACATCAGCGCCATCGGGCACATCGACTTCAAGACGTGGGCGCTAAACATCGCGACGGACGGGACCGAGATCCAAGGCGGCAACGGGCCTCTGTTCCCGTTCGGCATGTACGGCGTCCTTGCCGCGCTGCCGTTTGCGGTCTGGCTGTTCCTCGCCATCGAGCAGCTGCCGCTGGCGGCGGAAGAGTCGGTCGATCCCAAGCGCGACATGCCGAAGGGCATCATGCTCGGCATGTTCACGCTGATCCTGTCCGCCTTCTGCGTGTTGTTCCTCAACCCGTCGGTGATCGGCGTCGGGTCCTTCAAGCTCGGCACCTCGGGTGAGCCGCTGCTCGATGGCTTCCGCGCCATCTACGGCGAAGGCTTCGCCAACGCGCTGGCCCTCGTCGCCGTAACCGGCCTCGTCGCCTCGTTCCACGCGATCATCTTCGCCTACGGGCGGCAGATCTACTCGCTGTCGCGTGCCGGCTACTTCCCGAGCGTCCTCTCGGTGACGCACGGGACCCGCAAGACGCCGCACATCGCCATGGTGGTGGGCGCACTCCTCGGCCTCGCGGTGATGTTGACCGTCTGGTACGTGGAAGGTGCGGACCAGGGTGCCAAGGTGATCGGCGGCACGCTGCTCAACATGGCGGTGTTCGGCGCCATGTTCTCCTACGTAATGCAGGGTCTCACCTACATCCAGTTGAAGCGCAAGTTCCCGCATATCGAGCGGCCGTATAAGAGCCCGCTCGGCACAACAGGTGCCGTGCTCACGGTCATCATCGCGCTGTTGACCATCTACATGCAGCTCCAGGATCCGCTCTATGTCGCGGGCGTGCTTTGGGTCGCGGCATGGTTTGCGGTCGGCATCGTCTACTTTGCGCTCTTCGGGCGTCACCACCTCATCCTCTCTCCCGAGGAGGAGTTCGCCATGGCCCGCGGCGAAGCCGCCTACAAGTCCGAGTAGATCGAGATTAGTCATGCCCCCTTGCCGCGAAGAATTCTCGCGGCAAGGGGGAACTAACCCAGCTTCAGGTTGTTGCCGCGCGACGAGCATCACGCTCGTGAGGAGAACAATCATGAAGCTTGCATCATTGATTGCTACCGCCGTGGCGGCGCTCATCATGGCCGCCAGCTTCACTCAGCCCGCTGCTGCCTGTGGCTGGAAAAAATCAGCCTATCACGGGGCCTCCGCTGACGCCGGCGAGGTGCGCGGCTACCGAGCCTACAGATCTCATAGACCCTACAGAGTCGTTCGACCCGCCGGGTGACGTCACCTGCATGTTCGCCATGGCCCGCGGCGAAGTCGGCCACTAGGTATCGCGACCTAGTGGTGTGCTATCCGAACATTTGCATCGTCGGGGGTTGTTGCGGCACCGACCATAGCCATATCGCCTGCATTGGAAGAGAATGCCGCGGGCTCGCAACCTGGGATCGAGAGGGCAGCAATCCTGAGCGCCGACTGCTGCCCGCTTCTCAGGCGGCCAGCCTGCTAATTCAGCTTTTTGGCTGAAAGCGTACATTTCGGGCAGGCGGGGACGGGTTGCTGTCACGCCGCCAGGCACGAACAAAATTTCATTCCTTGTCAAAATATTAGCGGGCACCAAGCCTGTTTTCTGCCATCGACCCGCTGAAGCGGTACGCTCCTTGCACTCAAGTGAAATTACTTGCAGCTCGCGCAACCAGCGCGCGCTGCCAAGGATAGTTGGGATGCGCACTCGAGAGGTGGGAGAGGCGTATGGATAATGAAACTACGGCGCTAACAACGCTGTTCACTGAGTTCTACTTCTTCCTGACCATCGTGCTGATGTTCTTCATCCACGTTGGTTTTTGCATGTACGAAGTCGGCGTCTCGCGGACCAAGAACCTGCAGCACACACTGCTCAAGAATACGATGGCGATCCCGGTGGTCGGTCTCGTGTTCCTTCTCTTCGGAATGTGGCTCTACATCGCCTTGCAGGCTTGGCCTGTCGGCTCATCGACGGTCAGCTTCGAGACGGGCTTCGAGCCCTGGTCGCAGAAGCTCGCTCCGAACATCACGGACCGTATCTCCGGCGTATTCTGGGCGGCCTTCGCGCTGTTCGGCATGACCGCCGCCTCGATCGTCTCGGGCTCGATCATCGAGCGCGCCAAGACGACGGGCTTCCTCATCTTCGCCGTCTATGTCGGCGCCGTGGCGTGGGTCATCCCTGCCGCATGGGGATGGGCCGGCAACGGCTGGATGGTGCAGTACCTCGGCTTCCACGATCAGTACTGCTCGGCAGTGCTGCACGCGCCAGCCGGCTTCGCCACCCTCGGCCTTCTCCTCGCGCTTGGACCGCGCATCGGCAAGTTCGGTCCGAAGGGCGAGGTTCGTGACATCCCGATCCACAATCCGTGGATGGTCACCCTCGGCATCTTCCTGATCTTCATTGGCTTCTTCGGCTTCTATGCCGCGTGCCACATCCCGATCGTGAATGTTGCCGCGGAAGGCCAGCCTGCCTTCTGGACCTCGACCAACATCTATGGCGTTCCGATCACGCTGTCGGGTGTCACCCTCAACTTCCTGTTCGCCATGTTCGGCGGCATGATCACGGCCTACCTGGTCTCGGGCGGCAATTCGTTCTGGACCTACTCGGGCGGTCTTACCGGCCTCATCAGCGCGAGTGCCGGCAACGACTTCTATCATCCGATCATGGCCCTGGTGGTGGCCTCGGCGGGCACCATTCTCGCCTACGTGCTGCACAACTTCGTCGAGCGCCGCTTCAAGCTCGACGACGCTGTCGGCGCAGTGGCGGTGCACGGCTACTGCGGCGTGTTCGGTGGTCTCATCGCAGGCTTCCTGCTGTGGGGTTACCCGGCCGTGATGCCGAGCGCGGGCACCTTCATCAACCTTTCGGAAGGGGCCGGCTGGTTCGGCACCAACGCGGAGGGTCTGCCGATCGTCACGCCCATGGGCAACGCGATCTGCACGGCCGTCTTCGCCATCGGGTTCGGTCTGATCCCCGGCTACATCATCGGCATGCTGCTCAAGGGCTTCGGCCTGCTGCGCGTGCCGGCTGCGGTCGAGGTCAAGGGTCTCGATGGCGAGGTCGTTCCTTACAACTACCCCGCCATGTCCGGCACGGAGGCCGCTTTCGAGGCCATCGTGAAGCAGGAAGCCAAGATCTAACCCGCAGAGAAAGGAGATACGAATGTCGACTGGATTGTCTTCGCTTTCCAAGCTTTCGGAACTGAGCACTCTCTACCCGTTCGCAGGTGCAGAGTTTCTCTACACTCTGATCCTGCTCGGGTTCGTCGTCCTGTTCTTCATGTGGCAGACGACCATGGAGCAGCTCCACATCCGCAAGATCATGGGCGAGGCCAAGAGCGAGTCGGCTCCCTCAGGGGCGGCGTTCTCGCCGGCCGAGTAAGCCGACGCACCGCAAAATCGAAGATGGCCCGGGTGAAAGCCCGGGCCATTTCGTTATGGGCGTCCTTGCCTTGCCAAGGCAGTTGCCCGATCGCCGGCCTTGTCGAGGTCAATCACCGATCAGTGTCAACAAATCCGGACGCGGGCGGGGCTATTATGTGATTCTTGGACCAAGCGGACTTGAGAATCGGGTTCCTCGCCATGGAACGCACCTGGAGCTGTTTCGACTGCCAGTTCGAGGGCGCAGAGCCGCTCTGCTTCACGGAGGACGGGGTCTTCGACCCCAGGCGCCTCGCGCGCATCCTTTTGAAGATCAACCAGCCCGGTGCCACCCACGAGGAAAAGGGCGACCGCATGCGCGCCTACGATTGCGTGGACGAGATGGTGCAGACCGCGCCCGATGTCGCGGTGACTTTCATCCTCGCGGCGCTCGACGAGTGCAAGACTGGAGAGCATGTGGCGCTGCTCGGCGCGGGGGCGCTCGAGACCTTGCTCAAGACGCACGGGCCGAAGGTCATCGGTCAGCTCGAAAAGGCGGCAAAGCAGCATGCAAAGGTGCGCTACCTTCTCTCCGCCACCTGGGGCCAGGCGTACATCGTCCCCAAGGTCTGGGAGCACCTCGTTGCCGCCGTCGCTCCAGGGCCGGTCATGGATGCCGATCCCCGCACGCCGGCAGCCGGCATGGTCGACAAGATCCTCGATGCCAACGGCGTCGCAGCGCTCCTGGCCGAGCCAATGCACTAACGCGCGCCGCGGACGGGCGGTGCCTCTGCCGTGGTGAACTCGCGCATCTGCTCTATGCGCTGGCGCGCAAGCTCGACATAGAAATCATCGATGTTGCTGCGCTGCAGGCGGGCCAGGTGCTGCTCGGTGCGTTCGCTCGGCGGGGGATGTGTCAACCTGGGCCTATTGGTGTGCTTCGGCATCAGGTCGTCGACCGCACCGAGAATCGGGAAGATGATAAAGGGCGCTTCGAACATGGCTCGCTCGGCGAGCTTCGAAGGCGTTCCTTGCTGCGTCAGGCAATCTATCAGCTCATGGCAGAAGATTCCTGCCATCTCGTCGGCGAAGAACTCCTCCTCACGGTCGGTTGTGACGTTGGTGAGATGCTGGCGGTTCATGTCACATAGAACGTGACCCAGCTCGTGCCCGACGACGTACTGCTGCATGGCGTAGGCGTAAGTCGCAGCGACCATTGCGTGCTGCGGACCTAGTGCTGCTGGCATCTCGTGCTGGTAACGGGCGAGAAGCTCTATGTTGCGCTGAATGCGGGCTTTCGCATCCGACACATCGAACTCGGGCGCAAAATCCGTGGTCTTTGAACTCGGCTCCGGCGTTGACCCTTCGAATTTGAGCTTCATCGCACCGACGAGGATGCATGCCACGCGGTAGAGAAACATCTCCAGGCCGCGGTTGACGAGAAGCAGATAGCCCTGGAATTCGCCGCTCTTGAACACAGTCATAATCTTGGCGTTGAACCGCGGGTCAGGCACCTCTCCTATGTAGATCGCCGTTTCGCGCAGCCGCGTCTGGCGTGGCACGGCCTCGATCGCCTCCCGAAGCAGAAGCCGCCAATAGCCGTTGTAGAACCGCGCCCGTCCCTGGCGACGCAGGGCCGCATCGCTCATAAGCTTTTCGAGGTCGGCCAAATTCGAGTACCGCGTTGCACCCAAATCCGGTCCCAGCTGGTCGCTGATCGCAGATTCTGGGACGCAATAGCTCCAGCGCATCAGGCGGAGATAGCGCTTGTGCAGATACTGATAGTTCTCCTCCATGAGGAGCCTCGATCAGCGGCCAGCGATAAAATTGACAATCGAGGCCGAGGGAGCGCCGGCGGCAAAGCCGCGTCCGTGATCGCCGGGCGTCGACGCCGCCAGCGCCTTGATGATGAGCGGTGCCGAGAGGCCGATGTTGACCACCAGAAGAGCGTTCTTGGCCTCGGTGCCGTACAGTGTCGCCAGCAC
>JAEXXM010000032.1 GCA_023405815.1 Pseudomonadota bacterium
CCGGACCTCAAGACCAGCAAGTAGAAGGAGTGAGGACGCATGTCCTTCAAGCGTTCGACGTTGCGCTATGGCGAGACCCCGGAGCCGGTCACACCCTATCAGAAGGCGGCGCAAGTCTGGGACGAGCGCCTCGGCAGCGCCCGCGTGCAGGCGCGCAACTGGCGGCTGATGGCGCTCGGCAGCTTGGGCGTCTCACTGATCCTCGCCGCCACCCTCCTGTGGATCGGCCAATCCCCAACGACGACACCTTACGTCGTCGAGGTCGACCCGCGCGGCGGGGCGCGCGCGGTCGGTCCGGCCGCTGAGGCCTATAAGCCCAACGATGCGCAGATTGCCTATCACCTGGCGCGCTTCGTCGACAACGTGCGCGCGCTCTCCAGCGATGCCGTGGTCGTCAAGCAGAATTGGCTCAGCGCCTACGACTTCGTCACCGAGCGCGCCGCGGTCACCCTCAACGAATATGCGCGCGCCAACGACCCCTTCGCCAAGGTCGGTCGCGAGACCGTCGCGGTCGAGGTCACCAGCGTCGTGCGCGCCTCGGACTCCTCCTTCCAGGCGCGCTGGCTGGAGCGCACCTTCGAGGGCGGTGCGCTGAAAGAGACCCGTCGGTTTACCGGCCTGTTCTCGATCCTCATCACGCCACCCAGGACCGCCGAAGCCGTGCGCAAGAACCCGCTCGGCATCTACGTGCACACCTTCAACTGGTCGCAGGACGTCAGCGCAGGAGAGCCCAAATGACATCGCTTCATATGGTTGCGGCCGTCGCCCTGACGAGCCTCCTTGGCGGCTGCGCCGCCACAGCCATGGTGCCGGAGGTTCCGTTGCTCGACAACGCCGCCTTCAAGCCGGCGCGACGCGAGCCGGAGCCGCAGCCGCGCGTGCAATACGTCGAGGTGCCGAAGCCTTTGCCGCTGCCGGGGCAACTGAAGCCGGCCCCGAAGCCCGGCGAGAAGGAGAAGGACGCGCGCGCCCCCAAGGACCGCGTCGCCGGCGCCAACGAAGCCGCGCGCCTGGAGCCCGTCAAGGACGGCTACATCAACGCCATCCAGGTCTATCCCTACACCAAGGGCGCGCTCTATCAGCTCTATGCGGCCGTCAACCAGGTGACCGACATCGCGCTCGAGAGCGGCGAGAAACTGGTCTCCGTTTCCGCCGGCGATACGGTGCGCTGGGTCGTCGGCGACACCTCGAGCGGCGAGGACAAGGACGCGCAGGTGCACATCCTGGTCAAGCCCGTCGCCGCCGATCTTCAGACCAACCTCGTCATCACTACCGACCGGCGCACCTATCACCTCGAGATGCGCTCGAGCGATGCCACGTACATGGCGTCCGTGTCGTGGACCTATCCGGCGGCCGAGCTCGTCGCGCTCCGAAAGCAACAGGCCGAGAAAGACGCCGCGGCGACGGCGGTCGCCGACGTCGGCGTCAACATCGATCAGCTGCGGTTCCGCTATCGCCTCGAAGGCGATGCGCCCTGGAAGCCGCGGCAGGTGTTCGACGACGGCAGCAAGGTCTACATCCAATTCCCCGCGGGGCTCGCGCACAGCGAGGCGCCGCCGCTGTTCGTCATCGGACCCGACGGCAAACCGGCGCTGGTCAACTACCGGGTGCGGGGCACGACCTACATCGTCGACCGCCTGTTCGCGGCCGCCGAGCTCCGGCTTGGCCGGGAGCCGCAGCGCGTGGTGCGCATCGTCCGCACCGACGCCGTCTGGCGGGAGACGCGGCCATGACCGACACCGGTCCCCACAAAGGCGATGCCCCGGATGCCGAGGCGGCGCCCGAAGCGTTCGCGCTGCGGGCGCGGCCGCAGCCGGTCACCCGCATCAACCGCAAAGTGCTGATCGGCGGCGCCGCCGTGATCCTGATCCTCATCTCGGGCCTCGTCCTCGTGGCGCTGAAACCGCCCACCCTGCGCGCCCTCAATCCCGAGGAGCTGATCAACGTCGAGCACAAGCCGATCACCGACGGATTGTCCAAGCTCCCGGCGACCTACGACAGCGTGCCGGGAGAGGAGGCGAAGAATACCGCGAAGCCGCGTGTCGATGTCCCGAAGCTGACGCCACCGGATCTTGCCGATCCGGCGGGTGACGCAGAGCGCATCGAGAAGGAGCGTCTCGCCCGCATGGGCGGACAAGCGCGCGAGTCACAGGTCTTCTTCCGGCTGCAGCTGAAGCCGCCCCCGGCGCGCGAGGGCGGCGCGCTCGCCTCACACCCCGATCCCAGTTTGCGGCCGGCCGCAGCTGAGAGCAACGTGGCCACACTCTCGGCGCTCCACGCGGCAGATCGGGCGCGGGCGCTTGCGGCCGGTGACTTGGATCCGTTCAGCACGGACGCGACGGAGCCAACGCGCAAGCTCTCATTCCTTAAGTCCGGGCCCGAGAAGGACATCTACAACCCGCACGGCCTGCAAACCCCTGTATCGCCCCACCAGTTGATGGCCGGCACCATCATTGCCGCAAGCCTGGTCAGCGGCCTCAACTCCGATTTGCCGGGCCTTGTCATCGCGCACGTGACCGAGAACGTGTTCGACACGGTGTCCGGCCGCTTCCTCCTGATCCCGCAGGGCGCGCGCCTCGTTGGCAAGTACGACAACGTCATTGCCTTCGGTCAGGAGCGCGCGCTCGTCGTCTGGCAGCGCATCATCCTGCCAGACGGGAGCTCGGTGGTGATCGACAATCTCCCCGCAACGGACACCGGCGGCTATGCCGGGCTTGCCGACGAGGTCGATCTGCACACCTGGAAGCTCCTGAAGGGCGTCGCCCTGGCCACCGTGCTCGGCGTCGGCAGCGAGCTGGCGTTCGGCGCGAGCGACAGCGATCTCGTCCGCGCGCTGCAGCTCTCCTCGCAGTCGACGACCAACCGCGCCGGCCAGCGGCTCATCGAGCGCAATCTCAATGTGCAGCCGACCATCACCGTGCGGCCCGGCTGGCCGCTGCGCGTCATCGTGCACAAGGACATCGTGCTCCGCCCCTATCCAAACAACGCATCCCATTGAGTAAGACGAAAGGAGATATTGCACATGGCTGTCATCGGGACCTTTTCCGCCGTCAAGGACGGCTACGCCGGCACGATCCGCACGCTCACGGTGCATGCCAAAGTCCGTCTGATTGCCAACGACCGCAAGGACGGCCCCGGGGGTCCAGACTTTCGCGTCATGAACGGTCCCATGGAGATCGGCGTTGCCTGGCGCCGCACCAAGCAGGGCAGCGAGGAGAGCTACCTGCGGGTCAAGCTCGACGATCCGGCGTTGCCGCAACCGATCTGGGGTGCGCTGTTCGAAGCCACGGACGACGGCATCGTCCGGCTCGTTTGGCGCCGGGAGCACAAGGAGGAAGCCTGATCAACCGTGACTGTCGGCAGCTGTCTCAAGGAGCGGTCCCTACACGTCGCGCGCTTGCTTCGCACTGAGCTGCAGCACGAAGAAACAGAAACTGTCGGGCCCCTAGCCGTTTTGGGCAATGTCGATCATCTCCGAGTGGCAGTTTACAAAGCTTGCCATTTATGTACTCACAGTACACTTCTAGAGGTATCGTAAAACTAGCATTTTGTTTGCATATCTGGCATATTATGTACCATGGGTACACAAAAAGGATCTAAACTAAACTGGCTTGCGCAGCGACTCCCGGAGGGGATGCCGGTGGACGCCGCATGGCTCGGCCGGCACGGCTACACGGCCAATCTCTTGCGCAAGTACGAGGCCTCCGGTTGGCTGATCCAGCCCACTCGCCGCGTCTACCTCAGACCGAGGGGTCCGCTAGCCTGGCAGCAGGCTGTCGTATCGCTTCAGACGTTGCTCAGCCACGATTTGATCGTGGGCGGGCGCACCGCACTCGAGCTGCAAGGGTACGCCCACTACCTGCAGCAACGGACTCCCAGCGTTTATCTCCATGGGCCAAAGAAGCCGCCCACCTGGCTCAAAGAACTACCGACGGACGCGCGCTTCCTCTACCGCAATGATGCGAAGCTGTTCCGTAAGGAGCGTGTTTCGACCGCCCCACACAGTCTTGAGAACCCGTCCGGTGGCAAACGACCCGATAGCATCGCCGTGCAGTCATGGGGGCAGTGGAATTGGCCCCTTATGCTTTCGGGCCCTGAGCGTGCCATCCTCGAGTTGCTAGACGAGCTCCCCGAGCACGAGAGCTTCCATCAGGCTGATGTTCTGATGGAGGGGTTGGGCACCCTGAGCCCACCCAAGCTGCAGAAGCTTCTCGCCGACTGCAAGAGTGTGAAGGTCAAGCGTCTCTTCTTTTTCTTCGCCGACCGCCACAAGCATTCCTGGCTAAGGCACCTTGACAGGAAGGCGATCGATCTCGGTAGCGGCAAGCGCATGCTTGTCAAAGGAGGACGATTTGATCCCAAATATATGTTGACCGTCCCCGGGGATCTTGATGGCGTTCAATGAGATATATCTCCGCCAGGTAACGCTGCTGCTGCGCGCCATCCCGTTCATCGCACGGGAGGACTCTTTCGCCCTCAAGGGCGGCACCGCAATCAACTTGTTTGTCCGGGATCTGCCGCGCCTCTCCGTGGACATCGATCTTACCTACTTGCCCGTCCTCAACCGCAGTCGGTCCCTCGGGGCCATCGACAAAGCAATGAAACGCGTCGCGGAGCGGGTCGAGAAGGGAATACGCGGCTCTCGGATCACCACCTCGGCAACCGAGAGCGCCGTCACCAAGCTCTTCGTCCGGGAACGTGACGTCCAGATCACTGTGGAAGTTACGCCTGTCCTGCGGGGATGCGCCTATGAGCCAGACCTCCGTGGGGTCAGCGCCGCAGTCGAGGAACGTTTCGGCTTTGCGGAAATTCAGGTCCTCTCCTTCGCAGATCTTTACGCGGGGAAGATCGTCGCCGCACTCGACCGCCAGCATCCGCGTGATCTCTTCGACGTGCGCGCCCTGTTGGGCAATGAAGGTATTAGCGATGCGCTGCGCGCCGCGTTCATCGTGTACTTGCTCAGTCATACCCGGCCGATGGCGGAAGTGCTTGCCGCCCGACCCAAAGATATCGCCTCGGCCTACGCCAATAGTTTTGAGGGAATGACGGAAGAACCCGTCCCGCTCGACGATCTTCTTGCGGCGCGGACAGCCATCGTGGATGCGATCGTGGGCAATATGCCGGCGAAGCATCGGAGCTTCCTCGTCTCGTTTGAAGCGGGAGAACCAGACTGGTCGCTGCTTGCTATCCCCAAGGTGGAAAGACTGCCGGCGGTCAGATGGCGACAAGAAAACCTCGCGAAGCTTACCAAGAACAAGCGCATCGATCTCGTGGCGCAGCTTGAAGCGGTCCTCGGACAACAGCCGAGGCCCGCGCAATGGACGCTCCTTCCTGAACCAAGCGCCCTAATCAAGAAGCAGCGCAAGCGAACTCGCAAAGCCCGGTAACTTAGCCCTTCATCGACAGACAATGGCGTTGCGCCATCTCGCGTGCGATGCGGAAGGATTCTTGAGGTGCGTCTTCATCGTCGTTCAACCGTAAGGGGTCGATAGCGACCGCGGGGTCGCATCGATCAGCGCGTACGCAGCAAATGTCGGATTTGCGGAGATTGCCGACATCGAGCGGCGCCATCCGCGCCTGGTCCACTATGCCTGCAATACCCTTCAGCAGCAGCGTTGGGCGCTCCCGGCGTGATGTGCCCGAATGCAGACATTCAGCTTGATCCGGCCCTCAGTTCTGACGATGGCGCTCGTATACGAGCCCGTGTGAAAACCCGTCGCTCGGCGAAGCATTGTACGATTCCTGCGAGGCTTTGCGGGAGGATTGGATGGGGCGGTTCATTGAAGGTGCTGATCGTCGGCAGGCGACGATGCTTCCTGACGCGATCGAGGACTACGTCTGCGAGGAAAGACGATCGCCGACTTCCGTCGTGACAATGGCATGGCCATCCGCAAGGTCTGCGCACAGTTCGTTGCGCTATGCCGCAATCTGCACCTTCTCGATGTCGCCTCCGTCGCCATCGACGGCAGCAAGTTCAAGGCGGTGAACCATCGCGAGAAGAACTTCACGCAGGACCGCCTCGCGCGGAGGATGGCTGCCATTGAGGGGACCATCGACCGCTATCTCGCTGAACTCGACCGCGCGGACCGACAGCATGAGGTTACGGGCGTCACAGTGCCGCCTGCGAAGGTCGAACGTTTGAAGCGCGGTATCGAAACGCTTCAGCAAAGCTGAAGTCATTGGCTGCCTTGGATGAACAGATGCGCGCCAGCGGTCGGGGCCAGATCTCACTGACCGACCCCGACGCGCGGGCGATGACCTCGCAAAGCCACAGCGCCTACGTCGTCGGCTACAACGTGCAGAGCGCGTTTTGATACGCAAAATCACATCATCGTCGCCCACGAAGTCAGCAACGTCGGCATCGACAATGGCCGTCTGTCGTCGATGGCCAGCAAGGCGAGAGATGCGCATGAGGCTGAGGCCGTGGAGGTGCTCGCCGACCGCGGCTACTTCAAAAGCGAGGAGATTGCCGCCTGCGAGGACGCCAGCATCAAGACCTATATACCCAAGCCGCTAACCTCAAATGCTCGGGCGGAGGGTCGGTTCGACCGACGCGACTTCGTCTACGAGCGTGATACCAACAGCTACGTCTGCCCGGCCGGGGAGGAACTCACCTATCGCATGACGACCACGAAAGGCAGCAGGATCATGCACTGCTGCTGGACCAGCGTCTGTGGCACATGTGCGCTGAAGCAGCATTGCACCACGAGCCAGCAACGCCGTGTCGAGCGATGGGAGCATGAGGATGTTCTCGATCGAGCAGAGGAGCGGTTAGATCGCAGGCCCGATGCGATGATCGTGCGCCGGTCGACGGTCGAACACCCGTTCGGCCAGCATCAAGGCGTGGATGGGCGCTACACACTTCAAGATGAAGACGCTGAAGCACGTCGCCACCGAGATGGCACTGCACGTGCTGGCCTACAATCTGAAGCGGGTAATGGCGATCTTCGGGGTGCGCGAGTTGCTGAGCGCGATGTGAGGGGAGCGCGGCTGGCGGCCAGCTGACACCTATCAGCATGTTCGCCGCTGGTTCTCACACAGGCTCATACAAGAGCGGACATCGGGCGCTTCCCAATTTTGACGGAGCAGCCCCTGCCGACGAAGTCCGGATTCAGATGGAAAGCAGTCGTTAGGCGCTGGCCGCCAAGGGCTGAAGTTGACGCCAAGCGGACTGTGACCACTCACCTAGGTGACAGGCTGGACGAAACCTATGCACTCCACAACAAATAGAAGCCGAGTAATAGCAGCAGGGCGCCTGAGCCCCGGTCGACCCAGACGGTCCACCCGGCAGCATCAAGCGACCGGACGAGACCTGCAGTAGAGGCGCCGACCAGCAGCAGCGGCGCGCCGGCGCCGAGACCGTAGAGAAAGAGCAGCAGCGCGCCATACAGCATCTGCCCTTGGTAGGCGGCGTAAGAGAGGACCGCGGCCAGCATAGGTGTGCCGCACGGCCCGAGGACGAGCGAGAGAAGAAACCCCGTACCGAAGGCGCCACCGGCACGGACGCGGCCGGCCGTCAACCACTGCAACGGCAGGTGCAACCACCCCACCAGATGCAGCCCCATGAGCAGCGGCACCAGCGCCACCAGGTAGCGCCCACCGCTTCCCAGCCCCGTAATGCGTCCCGCCAGCGAGATGGCAATGCCCAGTGCCGCCATGGCGACGGCAATGCCGAGCACGAAGGCAACGGCGTTAGGGGCGCTGCGCCGCGGGTCGGCGTCTCTCCCGGCGCAACAGGTCGCCGCCGCGGCGGGATAGAGCGCCAGGCAGCAGGGATTCAGCCCCGCGATCACACCGCCGGCGAGCGATAATGGCAGCGCCATCAAGCTGCCACTGGTGAGCGCGCCGCCAAGCTGAGAGACAACGTCCATCTAGTCGCTGCCAAGCGTTGCAAGCTTCGCCTCGATGGCCTGCACTGTCTCTCTGTCTTCCCCCTCGTAACGCGCAGCTTGGCGGCCGTCCTTGTCGATGATGACCACGGTCGGAGCCGTTACCACGCGGTACTGCGCAAGCAGCTCGGAAGAGCTGTTCGGCATGAGTTCCGCGACCTTGACGCCGCGCTGGCCTGCGGCGCGCACGGCGCTGATGATTTGCGCGCAGCCATCGTCAGCCTCTCCCGCCTCGTTAAGATTGGCGACCAGAAGCACTGACGGCGTGCCGCTAACCGCCTCCAAAGGCGCTGTGTCGGAAGCCACTTGCTTATAGGTGACAATCGCCACGCCCACGAGCAGCACACCGGCGAGACCAATCCATCTACCTTTCATGGCACACCTCTTCCGGGCCGCAGCCGCACGATTGTTTGACAGCAACCGCCAGAATCTCGCCGGGCGCGCGGTCCTGCACGTACGGCCGGCCGGTGCGCAGGCTCTCCTCGGCGCGGGCCAGCTCCCGGCCGAGATAGGCGGCATGATCGAGACGCGTGAGCAACCCGCGGTCGATGGCGGTCGCATAAAGGGCTGCCGGTGTTGCGCCCTCGATGACGCAGTCCAGCAGGCCAGGGTTGGTGTAGTGTTCCAGCGTCAGCCGCTCGTGCCGGAAATCAGGATAGACAACGAAGTAGCCCGCCGAATCGAGCACCAGCCGTTCCGGTTCTTTGCCCCGTGTTACCTCCACAGCCGGTGCGCCCACCGTGGTGGGGTATAGACCAGGATCGCGCCGACGCAGACGGTCGACCTCATCGACGATGGCGCCCTCGCCTTCTTCGCCGATACGCGAAACGAGCTCAATCTGCTGGCGGAACGCCTCGATCTCTTCCGGAGAGACGTTTCTGAGCACGGGGCGTTTGCCGCGCGCTCCGACGATGCGCCCGCGCTCATCTATGCCCTTCTCAAAGAGGCTGTGCAGCGACTGTCCCGGCAAATGCCCGACGACCTTCTGCGTGTCCTCCCCGCACAGCAGCAGAAAGCGAATATGCGGGTTGCTCGCAATATTCTTGATCAGCCGCTCGATCCCCAGGTTCTCGGTGTGCATGGTGCCGACGATTGCCAGGCCCTCGGGCGCCACACTGCTGAGCCTCAACGCCAGCGATTCGCTGTTGAGCACGCAGACCGCCACCGGCGCGCGGTAGCGCAGCACGTGATAGTCACCCGGCAGTGGCGGCCAGCCTGCGCGTTCCTCCGACGCCTCGGTGGGGCAGAGGTCCAACCCCGCGCCCTCGTCGGGGAATGCCTCGACAAAGGCGTTGGCGGCGATGGCCGGATAGCAAACGGCACAGCCGAGGCAATCGTATCGCTTCGGCTTGAAGACCGCGCGCGCCTCGGTCAGCTTATCCGCCAGCGCCTCCTTGCCAGCTGGCGTCGTCGCCAGCGCCTCTACCGTCTGCTGCAGGCACCCGCACTGGTGGCACTTGGCAGCGCCGATCGCGGCATCCAGTTGCTCTTGGACGATGGCAACCGCCGAGGACTCGCCTTTGTCCTTTTTACGCATCGCTTATCCCTGCACGCTCTCCAGGGCCTGCCGTATCAGCCGCCGCGCCAACGGACTGCGCAGCGAGTAGTAGGCCATCTTTCCGTCGTTGCGATATTTGAGGATCTTCAAATCCCGCAGCTTACGCAGGTGGTGCGAGGCGGTTGAGATGCTGGTCCCCAGCACGTGGGCAACGTCGCACACGCAGAGTTCCTCGCCATCGCGGAGCGCATAGAGGATCTTCAGCCGCGCCAGATCGGCCAGCGCGGCAAATGTGCCGCGCATCTCCTCGAGCACCCCATCGCTCGGCATCTGCGCCCGCAGCCGCCGCACAAGGTTTTCCTCAAAGCATGGGACGGCGCACGCGTCAGCGCGAAGGACTGACCCTTTTCTTATATTCGTACTCATATGAGAATGAATAGCATGCTGCTGGATTGAAGGCTAGCGCAGTCTCATCCATCCCGAGATGGTGACCTCATGCAGCTATTCGCCGCCGTCGATGCGGTTCTTGCAGCCGACATCTTGGCTCCCAACGTTGGGTCGGCTCTTGCCCTCAGTAATCCATAGCGGCTGACGGCTACCCTGCGAGGTTGAACGACAGGGTGGTAGGGCGATCGAAAAAAGTTTGAGAGCGGTTCATGCGCAGATTGTCGCGCGCCAGCGTCATCAATGACATAGAGCGCATCGTCAAGACTGCGGTCGTCGGCCTGGGCAAACACAAGTAGCAAACGAACGGTGTCGAATGCGTTCTCGACCGCCACAGCTACAATGGAGACATCTATAGCTTCGATATCGAAGTATTGCGTGTGCAGCTGCGAACAGCTCCGCGCCGCAAATGGCAGCTCTACATCATCACTGAATTCTGGCGCGACGAGGCAGGTGATACCGTGCGCATGACGAAATGGCTGAAGGTTGCGACGGGCAAGTCGGCGGACGTGGTGAAATGGATCAGAGAGAACAAAGAATTGCCGGCTTGAGAAGTGGAGGCCCACCCTGTTAGTCTGGCGGTATCGCTCCCGCCCAGTCCAATACCTGACGAACCGCTGGCGCTTGCCCCTGCAAGGCGCATTTCTTTCGGCTTCACATGAAATCGCCGCAGCAGTCTCTCGAAATGCTCCGTTCATGATCGTGCTCAAAGCCCTCGGCCTCTTCGCCATCACCGCCGTGGCCGAGATCGTCGGCTGCTACCTTCCCTACCTCTGGCTGAAAAAGGCGGGCGCGGCGTGGCTGCTCGTGCCCGCCGCCGTGAGCCTCGCCCTCTTCGTCTGGCTGCTCACGCTGCATCCAACCGATTCGGGACGGGTCTATGCAGCTTACGGCGGCGTCTACGTGGCGGTCGCATTGCTGTGGTTGTGGCGCGTGGATGGCGCCGCCCTCACAGTCTGGGACTTGGCCGGCGTTGCCGTCTCCTTGGTGGGAATGGGCATCATCGTGTGGGGCGGTTGGCAGACATGAGCGCAGAGCCGCGTGAAGACGCGCGAGGACGCTGGTTCACGCCCGGCGTCGCCGGCATCGGTGGCGCGAGCTTTCTTTCCGATGTTGGTCACGAGGTTCCGACCGCGCTGCTTCCCTCGCTGCTCACCAGTCTCGGCGCGCCGGCCGCGGCACTCGGTTTGATCGAGGGCATTGCCAATGGCGCCGCAGGCCTTGCCCGCCTCGCGGGCGGTCCCATCGCTGACGACCCCGAGCAGCGCAGGCGCGTGGCGGTGGGGGGCTATATCTCGACGGCGGTGTTCTCCTCGCTGATCGGCTTGGCCTCCACCGCATGGCAGGTCGGCGCGTTCCGGGTCGCGGCCTGGACCGCGCGCGGCTTGCGCGTTCCGGCCCGCAATGCCCTCCTCGCCGACGTCGTGCCTCCCAACGTCTACGGCCGGGCCTGTGGCTTCGAGCGAGCGATGGACAATCTCGGAGCGATCGCGGGACCGCTGCTTGCGTTGGCGTTGGTGGGCCTGATCGGCGTCCGCGAGGCGATCCTTGTGTCTGTCGTCCCAGGGTTCTTGGCGGCAGCCGCCATCGTGTTCGCCATTCGCAGCGCCCCCAAGACCTCGGTGCGTCAATTTCAACGCATCCACATGCGGGTGCGTCCTTTGCTGCAGGGGCCGCTCGGCCGCTTGCTTGTTGCCATGTCGGTGCTGGAGCTGGGCAATGCCGCGGCAACGCTCTTCATCTTACGCGCGACCGACGCGCTTACTCCTGCCGCCGGATTGGATCACGCGACGCAAATTGCGCTGAGCTTATACGTCGCCTACAACGTGTTCGCCACGCTCGCCAGCGTCCCGGCCGGCTATCTCGCCGATCACAAGCATCCCGTCCTCGTGGTCGCGCTCGGCGCACTCCTCTTCGCCGGAGCCTATATGGCCTTCACAAGCGCAACGCTCAGCCTCTTGATGGTCGGCTTCTCACTCGCGGGCATTGGCGTCGGCTGCCTGGAGACGGGCCAGCACGCGGCGGTGGCCGCCGTCGCGCCCGAAAACTTGCGCGGATCGGCGTTCGGGTTGCTCGCTGCGGTGCAGAGCTTTGGAGGATTCGCCGCCAGCGCCATCGCCGGCATCCTGTGGACCACGATCTCTCCGCAGGCGGCCTTCCTGTATCTCGCCGTCTGCATGGGTCTCGGCGCGATAGGCATTCTCGCTATGCTCAGTTTACATACCGATTCAGAATCCCGAGCGTGACACGGATTGCGAAACCGGCGATCCTATGTCTGATTTTGGCCCTTAGCGTTGCGGTCCCGACGGCAGCTTTCGGATGAGTTCTGACATGGCGTCGCCGCTACCGCGGTCCGGCACAAGTATACATAACTGGAAGTCGGCTTGCCCATGATTGGCGAGGCGAACGGCATCGCCGACCACGTCCGCTAATCTGACCATTGCGTCACATTTTGATCTTTTCCGCCATCCCGAGGTATCGAACGGTGCCATCGATCCTCACTTGCCCCGAGCAATAGCTGTTTGATGCGCGGCCGGCAGTGAGTCATCCGATCGATTGCATCTGAAGCCCATCTGACTAGCCGTGGCACTCAACTGCCTTCAGCTCGCACGAAGGTGATGAGGCCGGCGGTGTTCAGGCCGCGAAGCCACGACCTGTTCGTCCAGTAGCTGCCCTTCATAACGCGGCCGTCGCGCTCAATCTCAAGCCAGGCAGCGCCCTGGAACTCGCGCTGGCGTCAACGGCCGTTCTAGGCGCCAGTGCAGTGACCCCGACGGGCTTCGCGTCCCTCAGGGTCGAGGGCTGTCCATGGTCGCAAATGCTCAATCTCCCAAGCAACCTCTGCCTCTCCGTCAAAAATGCGCCGACCGCGGACCGGTGCGGCCGGAGCTTTAGCCAGAAAGAGAGAGAGGCACGCTCCATCGAGTGCAGATCGCCTCGGGCCGACTAGGCTTATCAACGCAACCGTCAACCGTCCGATATCCAAGGCGCGACCGCGGCGTCGGGGATTCTCTTCTTCGTCTACGTCCACCGCGGCTTCCCGCCTTCGAATACGCGCCCGAGGAAGCGTGCGGGCGATCGATGGATTGAGCGCCTGGGGTTCAATGACGTTGCCCATGCTTGTCGACTTCGACCTTGGAGTCGGGCTTGAGCTGCGGCGGCTTGTCAGCATCCGTCGTATTGCAGACCGGGCACGGCATCCCGGCGCCGCACTCGCAGCCACCGGGCAGTTTCCGGGACCACGGCCGGTCAGGGTGGTTCTCGCACGCCCAGCTGATGTCCCGGCATGCCACGCACTTAACCATTGGACTGAGCGGAACTTTCTACGGGAGGCGGAATTTCCCCGCCGACGCTTCTGTGGAGAACGCACATGGATAAAGTGCGCGACGTCGCCCTCAGCAGCGAGCAGGTAGAGCGTCTCACTGAGATAATCCCCCAGGAAGCCGACGAGGCCAAACGGGAGGCCGTCGAGGCCACGGCCACGTGCAGTCTCGAAGACCGATTTGCGAACTGGGGCACCGACTGAACTGACGGCGGCACCCGTCGCCGCGGTCCCCGGGGGCAAGCCGGCAGGGAAGAAGGGGAAGGGGCTCGGTGCGTATGCCTAAGCTCGCCGATCAAGTTCGACAGTGCGTTGATCTCCTCTGCGCGGCTGGAGAGCCGGACGAGCGCGGCCAAGTCACAAACCCGCTGTATCATTGCCTCCTCACCCTCGCCGATGTTGAGCGCCTCCTGGCGGAATATGAGCTAAGTCAACTCCCAGAGACGGTGAACTTCGATCGCTGTCGGGTTCAATTCGATGCGCAGGAGAGCGGTCTTCCGAGCGTCGTCTTCGGGCGCGACCACTACGTAGAGGTTCCGCGCCTCATTGATCGAGAAGCACCCCAAGTGCCAGACGCCGACGCTCTGCAGGCATCGATGCGGCGCAAGAAGGGCTTGTCGGTGTGATGCGGATTTGAGCATGCTGTCATCTGATATACGTGTTTCTGGTCGGTACCGAGGACATCCGTACGCTCTTGCCTTTCACTAAGGCCCAATCCCCGCTTCAACGTCTGACCTGCAGAAATACTTCGCTCGCGCCCAGAAATAGCCTCTTGATCTGCGTCAAGCGTTGTTGTCTCGGCGAAGGGCAACGTATTGTCTTGGCGGAGGGCAAGGATGGATCCGGTGAACACCGACCATATTGACCAAGCCCGAGCATCGCAGCGGGCAATAAGCCAAGCGTTCGACGGTGCGTGCGAGGAGCTAGATCTGGGCCTCGGCAGCCTCGACGTATGGAAGCGTGAGCGGCTCGCTCAGCTGATTCTGCAACTCGTCGAGGAAGGCGAAGCGGATAGCGACGTCCTCCAAAAGTCTGCGGTCTCACGTTTCAGGCATGACGTGTCTGAAGGTCTTCGACCGGTTGGCATGGATGGCTCCGGGGCCAAGCACGGATCGGCACTACGCGGATCTCGCGTCGATCGTGGATAGCGCGACTGGCTAGCTCCTATATGACCGGATCATAGGCATCCGATAATCAGCATTAGCGGCCTTGCGTCGGCCAGCGACGGCAGAGTCGTGGGCAGTGCCCACGTTCTCGACGGCGATACGCTCGAGGTCGCTGGTGTCAAGGTAACACTTGAGGGGATCGACGCGCCAGAAATGGATCAGGTTTGTCTCACAAGCTAGGCGGAGCGTTGGGAGTGCGGCGAGATCGCAAAAGATAAACTCCGGGCCAAGATCGGTATGGCCACCGTCGAGTGCGAGCCAGAGGGGCGAGATCGCTACGGCCGTACACTCGCAATCTGCTCGGCGGATAACGTCGAACTCAACGGCTGGCTCGTCAGGGAGGGGTGGGCGCTGTCTTTCGTGCGCTATGGTGACCGCTATCGAGCCGAGGAGAATGATGCGCGGGCTGCCAAGCGCACCCTGTGGTCAGGTGCCTTTATCGCCCCCTGGGACTGGCGGCATCGCGAGGAGAAGACCGAAATCCTAGGGGCCACGCAGGTACCACTTAAAGCGCAGCGGCTTCTACTCCGACGCTAAGGCTCAGGCAGCCGGAACCATCCGGTCTCTGGATAACCTGACGATCAAAAGACGCCATGCCGCGCAACGTCTGAGAGCCGCTGGCAGACGAGATCCAGCCGCATAAGGCATTCGTCGTTTGCCTCGTCGCCAGTCCGCACCGCATCGCCGAGGTGCGCCGTCACCGCGCCATGATGCTCGCCGACCGCAACCTCGGGATTAGCGCGTTGTCCTAGCCTAATCCCAGCCCCGCGCACAGGGGCAGCGGCTCTGCGCCCCATCTAGTGATGGTGCGCGGGGGGCAAGGCACTAGCGGTGGCGAAGTCCTCGCCGGTCAAGGCCATAGCGACGGGAGTGCGGTGGCTGCGACCCAGAGGGCCTTATTGTTGAGAGCCGCTGGGACGAGGGCGCGAGAAAGTACCAATCCTCAAGGAGAGGCGACTTAAATTGCAGGACAGCCGTGGGAGCGTGCAGTCCCTAGGGGAACAGCTGCGTGCCGGTCCACATGCTATCGAACTCGCATTCCCAACAGCGAACCTCTCAGGGGCGATGATCGAAAATGCAGCACTCAGGAAAGAGCTATGACCGACTGGCTTGGTTCTATGATGCCGTGTCAGATTTCTATAGCGGGGGCCAGATTCATGCGCTCAAGGCTTCTCAGATTGACGAATTGCAGCCCGGCAGCAGGATCTTGTACGCTGGCGTCGGTGGGGGTGAAGATGCACTGCTGGCCGCAGAACGCGGGGTGATGTTGACCGTCCTAGATGCATCGCCGGTGATGCTCGAGCGGGCCACGCGCAAATTCCGCGGTGCGGGCGTCTATGATCCTATCGAAATTATCTGCTCCGACGTGCTCAAGCATGAGCGCCCCCTCTACTACGACGTCGTTGTTGCCAATTTCTTCCTGAACATTTTCTCTGAGCCCACCATGAAAGTCGTGCTGGCTCACCTAGTGACGATGATCAAGCCAGGCGGGAAGCTATTGATCGGTGATTTCTCCTATCCCCAGGGACGATCGACAACGAGAACCATTCAACGCATGTACTACTACCTTTCCATGTTCACCTTCTGGCTCCTTGGCGGCACGCCTCTGCATCCGATCTACGACTACCCGCAATTTCTCGGGGACGTCGATCTTCGCACGCAGAGCATCAAGCGCTTCAAAGTAAGCGCACTTTTCCCCGCCTCGTTTGAGGCAATCACGGCGGTAAAGATGTAAAAGGATGATGTCCGTCATCGCATGCACAACCTGAAAAAGCTGTCGTGGCCGCTGATGATCAGTCGCTATCATCTGTCGGAGCTGCGTCGGATTGAGTTGTTTTCGACGCCGAGCGACGGACCTCTAATAGTTGCTTACGTGACGCATGCCATCGTGACGCATGCGCTTCCGCCCTTTCCTTCCCGGTTGCCGTTACGCAAAACTTTTCGGGTTGCGCGCCGCACGAGGGGCAGGGCGCGAGCCGCGCATCCACGCTACTCATGTAGAATAGCTCGTGTCGATATTTTGCAGACCATGGCACTCGTGTCATGAAGTTGTTCTCTCCATCAACGAAGCTCGGCCTGCGAGCACGCGCTCATGATACGATGCAACGTGGTCAAAAGGTATAGGTGCGCAACTGGCACCCGACTTCTCGACTTAGTCTCGGATGACTCACGCTGTCCTTCATCAAGCAGGTGTCACTGTTGCGGTCTTGAGGCGCTGCCGTTTACGGCAGCCTCCGTGTAGGTACGTCCAACGCCAATGCGCCGCCAAATGCCTAAATCACCCCCTCCCCAATAGAGCTGCGAGGTGCTGCTCGATGGTGGGCTGCGCCTCCCTCTGGAGCCGAAGGAGATCCTCAGGTTTCAGGTTGGTGTAGCGGCGCAACATTCGCCAATCCTTGTGGCCAGTGACGAGTGCAACCCTTTCGATCGAAAGCCCTGCCTCGAAGAGTCGGCTCGTTCCCTCATGGCGGAGGTCATGGAAGTGGAGATCTTCGATCTTCAATTCTCGGCAAGCCCTGCGGAACGCCGTCCCAACCGACCTTCCGTTGTGAGGAAAGACGCGCCCAAGGCCGCGGGTAATGATCTTCTGCTCAAGCAGGATGGTCCAAGCATCAAAGCCGGTCAGATTCAAAAGAGGCACTTTCTGGTGGTTGCCGTCCTTACGGCGTGGGTCCTTGCGATCCCTGACCGTGACGGTCTTTCTTTGCAGGTCGACGTCGGTCCATTCGACGCGACATAACTCATCCTGTCGCATGGCTGTGGCGATAGCGAAGCGGATGATCCGCCCCATCGGTATCAATTGCCGCGGATTGCTTTCAAAGTAAGTGATCAGAGCCTCGATTTCGTCATCCGTCGGCCGTCGGTCTCGCTCGTTACCCTTTCCGACAAGGCCGAGGCGGCTCAGTGCGACACGCGCGAGGCGCACTTCCTCCGGAGACACCTTCACACCGTGTAAGGCAGCGGCGTGGGTTAGGATGGTGCGGATATGCGAGAAGTCGATAGATAGAGTAACGGGACCGGCCCCTTCCTTGAAACGCCGACGGCCGTACTCGATCAGCCGCTCCCGTGTCAGATCCTTAAGGCGGGTATTGCCAAGGCTCTCCTTCAAGGCGGCCAGCACAGCTGCCTTCGATCGGCGGATCACCTTGCCGACCTCTTGGAGGTCGCCCTCGTGGATTCGGATCAAGTCCCCGAAGGTTGTCGCCGCTCTTCTGGACTTCGTCGGCGTGGTCTGGCCGAGATCGATCGCGCGCTCGACCTCGAGCGCCCAGGTTTCGGCGTCCCGCCGGCGCAGAAACGTATCAGACGCATAGCGGCCCTTGCGGCGAACTTGAGCACGCCAGTGCCCCGACTCCAGTCTTGCGAAGGTTGCCATCGTGTGCACTCACTCCCCGCGTGTGCGAATCCTGTGCAGCGACACGCAGAATTCGCGGGACGTTCCGTGAAAATGAGTGCACACGCGGGCGCTCACGTTCACGCTTTACCCTTTGAGAGTGCGTCAAAATACGTGAAAAATCAATCACATAGATTCGGTATCGCGCCGATGATGGACTGGACAGACCGGCACTGCCGGGCCTTCCACCGTCAGCTGACGCGGCGTGCCCTGCTCTACACGGAGATGGTGACGGCGCCGGCGATCCTTCATGGCGACCGGCCACGCCTGCTCGGCAAGGGGGACATTGAGAACCCGGTCGCGCTGCAACTCGGCGGCTCGGATCCCGGTGCGCTCGCGGAGGCCGCCGCCATCGGCGCCACGTTCGGCTACGACGAGATCAACCTCAACATCGGCTGCCCCTCCGACCGCGTGCAGGAGGGTCGGTTCGGAGCATGCCTGATGGCCGAGCCCGAGCTCGTTGCGGCATGCGTTCAGGCCATGCAGCGGCAAGTCAAGGTGCCGGTCACGGTCAAGTGCCGCATCGGCATCGACGAGCAGGACAGCGAGCGCGACTTGCAGCGTTTCATCGACGTCGTCGCAGATGCGGGCTGTCGCACGTTCATCGTGCATGCGCGCAAGGCGTGGCTCAAAGGGCTTTCGCCGAAGGAGAACCGCGAGGTGCCCCCGCTGGACTATGCGCGCGTGTACCGGCTCAAGGCGCAGCGACCGGAGCTGACGATCGCCGTCAACGGCGGCATCGGCGACCTTGACGAGGCGGCGGCGCATCTTGAGCACGTCGACGGCGTGATGATGGGGCGCGCAGCGTACCAGACGCCATATGTCCTGGCCGAGGTCGACCGACGCTTCTTCGATGCCGAGGCCGCGGTTCCGACACGGCTCGAGGCCATCGTGGGGATGATCCCGCACATCGAACAGCATCTGGCGCACGGCGGGCGCCTCAACAATATCGTGCGCCATATGCTGGGGCTCTATCACGGCGAGCCGCGAGCGCGGGTTTTCCGCCGGTACCTGAGCGAGAACGCCCCGCGGGAGCGCGCGACGATCGAGACGCTGCGCGAAGCGGTGGCTCTCGTCGAGCCCGCGTGGCGTCAGCTCAGCGCCGCCGAATAGGAGCCTGCCGCATGACCTTCGGCCTTCCGGCGGGCGAGATCGCGCTGCTCATCGCCGGGCTGCTAGCGGCCGGTGTCATCGCCGGATTCCTTGCGGGGTTGCTGGGGATCGGCGGAGGCGGCGTCCTGGTGCCGGTGCTCTATGAAGTCTTTCGCGTTCTCGACATCGACCCGGCAATCCGCATGCATCTCGTGCTCGGGACGACGCTCGCCATCATCGTTCCGACATCGCTGAAGTCGTTCGCCGGGCATCGGGCGCGCGGTTCGGTCGACATGGCGCTCTTGAAGCGGGTCGCGCCCTATGTCGTCGGCGGCGTGGTGCTCGGCGCCATCACTGCGAAATCAGCGAGCGGCGAAGCGCTGAAGTGGGTGTGGGTGACGGCGGCGACGCTGATCGCCATCAAGATGGCGCTGGGGCGTGAGGATTGGCGCATATCAGATCGCCTGCCGGGGTTTCCCTGGCCAGAGCTCGGCGGGTTCTTTGTTGGCTTCATCTCCACGTTGATGAGCATCGGCGGGGCGACATTCGTCGTTCCACTGCTGACGCTGTTCGGCAAACCGATCCTCGAGGCCGTGTCGACTGCAGCGGGTGTCGGGCCGCTCATCGCATTGCCGGGTGTCATCGGCTACATGTGGGCAGGCTGGGACGCGAGCGGGCTGCCGTCGTTCTCGATCGGCTACGTCAACCTGCTCGCCGCGGTCATCGTGGCGCCGCTGAGCGTCTGGGCGGCGCCGTTCGGCGTTCGGCTCGCGCACCGGATACCGCGACGGACGCTGGAGCTGGCGTTCGCGGCATTCCTCGCCAGCATCTCGATCCGGTTCCTTATCGATCTCTTGTGGTGATCAGGCCGCCTGGGGAACAGGCGAGGTGCTGCGCCGACGCGCCCATCGCCCCAGCACGCGGAGATGGCGCCCGGCAAGCGCGCCGACGAACCAGACATAGAGAATGAGCGTGAACGGCAAGACGATGCGCAGCCCGAGATAGCAGAGGGCGTCGACGGCGACGAGAACGGCCGTCGCGAGGCCGAGGTTGAGCAACGCCGCGCGCTTCTCGCCAAGCGACCAGCCGAGCAGCAGTCCGGCAAGGCCAACGATGACGAGCAGGATGGTGCGCGGCTGCCCGTCGAGCTCGTGGAGGTAACGGCCGTCGAGCAGCTGGGCGATGATCTGGGCGTGGATCATCACGCCGAGCATCTTCTCGTCGGTCCACACTGAGAGGGCAGTGTCGTGCAGATCCGAGTTCGGCATGGCTATGCCGGTCAGGACGATATTGCCTTTGATGCGCTGGGCGATTTCCTGCCGGCGCGCGTCGCTCGTTCCGTGCAGCAGCTCCTTGGCCGAAAAACGGGTGAACGGCTCGGTATCTCCGGTGGTGCCCTCGAGCCAGGCGATGCGCGTCGATGCCGACGATGCACCGAGGCCGCCGAGCTGTGCGCCCGAGGCTAATGCCACCTGGCGGGCAAAGCTTTCCTGAAAGGGTGAGCCCGGCACAGGAGGCGAGGTGCGCCGTACGATGTGGTTGGGACCGTAATCGAGGGCGAGGTAGCCCTTTGGGCGGTCGACCTGGGCATGGAAGGCTTGCTGGTAGGCGAGCTGTCCATCGTCGAACTCGTCGGTGTGGTGGTCGACGGCCCCGACGACCACCGGGCGATCGATGTCTCGCAGCGCAGCGAGCATCGCTTCATCGCGTTCCTTGCCCTGCGATGCGATGAAGTAGAAATCGAGGCCGATGGCGGCGGGCTGCATGGCGGCGATGGCGCGCAGCACTTTCGCGTGGTCGTCGCGCGGAATGGGCGAGACGATGTTGCCGCCGAACGTCTGCGGGTCGAACAGCACCAGCACGATGCGCGGGTGCTTGCCATCGATGCGATCGGACAGCAGCGACGTGCGCCAATCGGCGGTCCAATACTCCAGCTTCTCGAGCTTCAGGCGCAACGGCTGGTAGAGGAGCGCCAACGCGCCGAGAGCCGCCGCGAGGCAGGCCAGCAGGGAGTAAATCGGAAAGCGGGCGCGCCGGCTTTGCGCTGTGGAGGCGGTCGTCACCGGGCGCGCTCCTCACGAGAGGCCATGTCGCGCTACTTACTTTCCGGACGAGCCCGATCCGCCGCCGGTGCCACTACCGCCGTCGGTCGTGCCGCTGCCGCCGCCGGTTCCGCTTCCGTCGCTCACTCCGTCATCGCCGGCATAGGCAGCAGGCGCGATGAGGCTGGCGGGGCCAAGGGCGGTAAGGGCGAGAATGAGCAGGAGAGAGACTTTCAATCGCATCGTAATCCCCCGTCGAAAATGCATCTGGCGCAATCAACGCAGGCAGTATCTCACCTTTGCTGCCGCACGAGCAAATGCGAAAGCATGCTGAAATAGCGAACGAAACAACTGAACGGCTGTCGCTAGGCCACAATCTTCTGATTGTAGGCGCCGACCTCGGGATGGCGCGACAGCTCGGCGTCAATGTCGGCGAAGATCGCCTTCATGTTGGCTTCCGAGGTCGGGCTTTCGACGACGACGACAAGCTCGGGCTTGTTGGATGAGGCGCGCACGAGGCCCCACGTTCCGTCCTCGAGCACCACGCGGATGCCGTTGACGGTGATGAGGTCGCGGATGTTCTGGCCGGCAACCTTTCCGCCTTCGGCGGCGAGATTCTTGTAGTGGGCGACGACGCGGTCGACGACGCCATATTTCTTCTCGTCGTCGCAATGCGGAGACATGGTGGGAGACTGATAGGTCTTCGGCAGCTCGCGCTTCAGGTCGGCGAGCGTCTTGCCCTCGGCGCGGTCTAGCATGTCGCACACGGCGAGTGCGGCGACGATGCCGTCGTCATAGCCGCGGCCCAGCGGCGGCTGAAAGAAGAAGTGTCCGCTCTTCTCGAAGCCGACGAGAGCCTTCTGCTCGAAGGTGTAGCGTTTCATGTAAGAGTGGCCGGTCTTCCAGTAGAGCGCCTTGGCGCCGTTCTTCTGCAGCACCGGATCGGTGAGGAAGAGGCCGGTGGACTTTACGTCAGCGACGAATACCGCGTCTTTGTGGCGGGCGGAGATGTCGCGGGCGAGCATGACGCCGACGGTGTCGGCGAAGATCTCGTGGCCCTCGTTATCGACGACACCGCAACGGTCGCCGTCGCCGTCGAAACCGAGACCGACGTCGGCCTTGTGCTTCACGACGGCCTCGGCGATCGCGTGCAGCATCTTCATGTCCTCGGGGTTCGGATTGTGGCGCGGGAAGGTGTAGTCGAGCTCGACATCGAGCGGGACGACCTCGCAGCCGACGGCTTCGAGAACCTTCGGAGCAAAGGCGCCGGCCGTGCCGTTGCCGCAGGCGGCGACGACCTTCAGCTTGCGCTTGAGCTTCGGGCGATCGGAGAGCGCCTTGATGTAGCGCTCGGCCATGCCCTCGACGAAGATCAGCTTGCCGCCGTCGGCGGGCTTATAGGCGCCGGTGAGCACGATCTCTTTCAGCCGGCTCATCTCGTCGGGGCCGAAGGTCAACGGGCGCGCCATGCCCATCTTGATGCCTGTCCAGCCATTGTCGTTGTGCGAGGCGGTGACCATGGCGACGCCTTCGACGTCGAGATCGAACTGGGCGAAGTAAGCCATGGGCGAGAGGGCGAGGCCGATGTCGTGCACCTCGCAGCCGCCGGCGAGCAATCCGTTGATCAGCGCCTGCTTCACCGACGCGGAGTAGGAGCGATAGTCATGGCCGGTGACGAGCCGCTTTTTGACGCCGCGCTCGGCGAACAGTGTCGCCATGCCGAGTCCGACCGCGGTGAGGCCGAGAAGGTTGATTTCCTGCGGAAACAGCCACCGGGCGTCGTACTCACGAAATCCGGTCGGCTTGACGAGGGGGAGGCGCTCGAAATCGTAGGTGTTGGGTTTGAGATCTGAGCGCGGCGCGGGCAGCATGGAAATCTCCTTGACGGCCGAAAGTTGCGGCCGGAACGGCTGGGCGAGGTTTAAACACCGGTCGGGCCAGAGTCGATCCCGACTCTGGCGGCCGAAAAGACGCATGCGAATGTGGCGGAAAGCTAGTGCGGTGATCGAGAAATTCGCCTTCATGGGCGGGACGGTGCCAAGCGAATTTCTCGATCTGAATCGCACTAGCAAGGCTGTAGTTCTAGTGTCCGTTATGATTCCGAAGTTCGCTCGCTGTCCTGGCCGCGAGGCCTGGCGAACTTCGGAATCGGGACACTAGTGCGCTATTCCTGCATCACAAGGCGTCCGGAGCGCATGTCAAAGCGGGACAGGCGCGACAGGAAGCTCATGCCGAGGAGCGAGGTCTTGAGGCGCCCCGGCTCGGCGACGGCAGCGGGCACGTTGCGGACCGTGATGTCGCCAATTGAGACGCGGTCGAGGGTTACCGGGGCCACGCGGGCCATGCCGTTGGCGGTAGAGACGGCGCGGGTGAAATCGCTGTCGTTGAGGTAAATGCCGGCGCGCTCGGCGTCCTCGTAGGAGAGCGCCACCATTGTGGCGCCGGTGTCGATCATGACCTCGATCGGGCGCCCGTTGATGTCGGCCTCGGCGTTGAAGTGGCCGTTGTTCTCGGCCTCGATCTCGACGATCGAGCCGGAATTTCTGCTTTTCTGGACGGTATCCGGAGAGGTCGTTATCGCTGCGATCTCATCGGGTGTTGGCAGGCCGAGCATGCGCTCGGCGCCGGTCTTGAGCGTCTCGAAGTGCGATAGCGCCGCAATGCCGATGACGGCAACGACGCCCCAGCTTACAGCCTCGCGCAGTAATCGTCTGGTGCCCGACGTCATAGCCATGTGGCGGGATGCAGATTCCGTGAACGCCGCCGGCTCGCCGATGAGGTGCCGGCCTCAGCCCCTTAGCGTGAGATAATCGTTTGCGAATTCATATGATCGCAAACGCCTTAAAAAACTCATACCGAGCAAGTTTTCCTTAACGGTTCCGGGCTGGGCGACGAGAGCGTCGACGTTACGCACGAGGAGGGGGCCGACGGCGAGGGTACGCAGGCGCACGGCTGCCGCATACGTGGTGCCGTTGGCGGTGTCGACCGCGACCGTATAGGAGAGCTTATCGAGATCGATGCCGGCGCGCTCGGCATCGGCGGGCTTCAAGACGACCGAGGATGCTCCGGTGTCGACCATCAGCGACATGGACTGTCCGTTCACCGATGCGCGCACGGCGAAATGACCGTCGAGGCGGCGGCGGACGCGGACGGCGGTCTCGCCTTCCTCGCCCGTTTCAACTGAGATGATCTGGCCGGAGGGAAGGAGCTCGCCGCCCACGCGATTGGCGACGGTCGCCAGCTCGTTGCGGTACGAGTATCCGGCGATCAGGCAGAAGCCGATCGCGAGCCAGGTGAGTGCGTAGCGGACAGCTTGGATGGGCCGCGTGTGTCCGTCGCCGATGAGGCTGACGATGTAAAATCCAGCCAGCAGCAGCCCCACCACGATCGTGATGATCTCGCCGGTGCCGAGACCCGAGAAAAGCTGCGGATCGCTGCGCAGAAGGAGGAAGGCGCCCGCCCCGACGAGCAATGCCAGGATCAGCCACGCCTTCATGGGCTTCAGCCTCCCAAGCGCGCGGCCTTGCGAGCCGGCAGCTCATTCATGATCTGGCGCCGCTCCGTGCTCGTCATCTTGGACCAGCGGGCGATTTCGGGAACCGAGCGTCCGCATCCGCGACAAAGACCCGATGGACGGTCGATGTCGCAAACGTTGACGCAGGGCGTTTCGATTGAGGTGCGGATGTCGATGTTGCTCACGCTGCCTATCTAGCGCCGGGGCGAACGAAGTACAACGCTCCCCGCTATCCGACGGCTGCGTCGGAGTCGCCTGCGTGTCTACTCCGCAACCGCGCGGGACGTGGGGGACGCGGGGCCATGCCTCTCAAGCGATGCGTCTCCTGGCCGAGCGGCTGCAGCGGGACCATCGCCCGAAGAACGCGGTAGCCCGGCAGCACGACCTTGGCCTCGGTTCCCTTGCGCAGCTCCGACTGCAGGACGAGGCTGCCGCCGTGCAGCTCGATGAGGTTCTGGACGATCGCGAGCCCGAGGCCGGCGCCGCCTTCAGCGGTCTGGTGGGCGAGCGTACCCTGGCCGAAGGCCTGCAGAACCTTGGGAATCTCGTCGGCCGGAATGCCGGGACCGGTGTCGCGAACGGAGAGGAACTGTCCGCCGTCCGGCATCTGCCCGACAGCGAGCGTTACGTGCCCGCCCTTGGGCGTGAACTTGAGCGCGTTCGACATCAGGTTGAGGCAGATCTGGCGCATCGCGCGCTGGTCGGCCCAGACGACGGGAAGGTCTGGATCGGCTTCCTCGACGACCTCGATGCCCTTGCCGTCGGCGCGCAATTTCAGCAGCCGGTGGCACTCGTCGATGACGTCGACGAGGCGCAGCGGCTCCTCATGCAGCTCGTAGCGGCCGGATTCGATGCGGGTCAGGTCGAGAATCTCGTTGATGAGGTGCAGGAGGTGTTTGCCGCTATCGAGAATGTTTTCGGCGTACTCGCGATACTTCGGGTTTTCGATGGGGCCGAACATCTCCGCCTTCATGACCTCGGAGAAGCCGAGAATGGCGTTGAGCGGCGTGCGCAGCTCGTGGCTCATGGTGGCGAGGAAGCGCGACTTGGCGCTGTTCGCGGTCTCGGCCCGGCTGCGCGCCTCGTCGGAAACGAACTTCTGCTCCTCGAGCTCGGCAATGAGAGCGTCCTTCTCGGCGCGATACTCGAGCATGGACAGCACAGTCGCCCGCAGGCCACGGGCGAGGAACAGGAAGTAGAGATGGATGCCGGCCGCCATCGTCGCCAGCGCGAAGTAGAACGAGTTGTCGAGCATCAGCAGGCGGGCGACGACGGCGATCGTCATCGGAATGGTGCCGGCATAGAAGATCGCGGGGATCGTCGCTGCGAACATGGTGCGGATGGCCAGCACGACGATGAGCGTGGCGAAGATGAAGACGTGCGAGGAGAAGACCATCTCCGGAGACGCGCCGAATGTTTCGCGCACGCCGACGAGCGCGAAGCAGGCCAGAGCCAGGCCGTTGAATAGCTCTATGACAACGAAGCGCCGTTTCCACATGCGGATGTTGACGTGTGCCGGCGGCTGCATCAGGAACCGGCGCCCCTGGTCGAGGAGGACCACCTTGGCGGCGATGACGGCGACGAGCCACACGATCGCGTCGACGGTCGGGGCCCAGAACATGCAGGCGAGCGCAAACAGCGAGTAGAGAACGGGCATCGTCACGGCCGCGCCAAGCTCGTTGCGCACGAACATGGTCAAGAGCTCGCTCTCGAACTCGGGCTTGATGGTCGTGCCGGCGGCGAGCCGGGCGCGCCGCTCCCTCAGGTCGTTGTAGGCGCGCACGCGTGCGTCGCGCCGGTTGCGCCGGCGCTCGACGTCCTCGGGTATGGCGCTTGTCGTCATCTAGACCCACGCAGTACGGACAGAGGGAACCGTGCCCAGCGGCCGGCGATGTTATTCCTAAATCTCGGCAGGATTTCCTAACTAAGTGTTTAGTAATGAAGTTTTTGATAACCAGTCCCATACAACTTTGCCTGCCGGCCAATCGGCGCGAAATGGCGGCCATTGTCGGGGCGCCGCGGCGCAATTAGGGTCCTGGCGCCATGGAGAATGCCACTAAAGAACCTGCCGCCGACACGCCTCCGGGCCTGGAGAGCGGGGCTCGGGGCCTTCAGAGGCTGGCGAGGAACGGTCGGGGGAGTACGGGACGGTCATGAGGCTCACCGTTGTCGGCTCCGGCGACGCCTTCGGCTCCGGCGGGCGGCTGCAGACCTGCTACCACGTGGCGGCGGCCGAAGGGGACTATCTCATCGATTGCGGGGCGACCGCGCTCATCGGCATGCAGAAGCTCGGCCTTGACCCGGATCGGGTGGGGACGATCTTCATCTCGCACCTGCATGGCGATCATTTCGGCGGCCTCGTCTGGTGGCTGCTGCATGCCCACTACGTGAGCGGCAGAACGGCTCCGCTCGCCATCGTCGGGCCTGCAGGGATCGCGCAGCGCTTTGCCGCCGCCGCGGAGGCCCTGTTCCCGAACTCGACGCAGATCGAGCGGCGCTTTGCGATGACGTTCATCGAGCATGCTGCTCAGGTGCCGCTCGATGTGGGCGGCGCGACGGTGACGCCCTTCGAGGTGATGCATCCATCGGGTGCCATCCCGTATGCCCTTCGCTTTGCATGCGACGGCAAGGTGCTGAGCTTCTCGGGAGACACCAAGTGGGTGGAGACCCTCGTTGCAGCGGCCAAGGGAGCCGATCTCTTCATCTGCGAGAGCTTCGGGTTCGAGAGGCCGACGGGCTATCACATGAGCTGGCGCGATGTTGCCGATAACATCGATCGGCTCGGGGCGCGACGCATCCTGCTCACGCACATGGGGCCCGACATGCTCGCCCATCGCGACGAGGTGCGCGATGAGCGCGTGTTGCTGGCCGAAGACGGGCTGGTCATCGACATATGAGGATGTCGGTCGTGCGCTCTTGGCATAGAACCAAATTACACAAACGGCGCTTGACGTAGATCGAGTTCGCGCGCCTACTCGCGCATAAGCGAATTCTGGGAATGCATTTTCAGCGGGTCGCCGATGCTCGACGACATGGACGTGAAGATTCTGCGCATCCTTCAGGAGGACTGTACGCGCCCTGTTGCCGACATCGGTAAGGAGGTGGGCCTTTCCACCACGCCCTGCTGGCGTCGCATCCAGAAGCTCGAAGAGGCCGGGGTCATCATGAGGCGGGTCGCGGTGCTCGACCCGCACAAGGTCAACGCCGGCGTCACGGTCATCGTGTCCATCAAGACGGACCAGCACAGCCTCAGCTGGCTGGAGCGCTTCCACAAGGCAGTCGCCGATTTTCCGGAGGTCGTCGAGTTCTACCGCATGTCGGGAGACGTCGACTACCTGCTGCGCGTCGTCGTGCCGGATATCGAAGCCTACGACGCCTTCTACAAGCGGCTCATTTCCCGTATCGAGATCGCGAAAGTCTCGTCCGCATTCGCAATGGAGCAGATCAAGTATACGACTGCCTTGCCGCTTCAGTTCGCACGCAGCGCCGACGGTGAAGTATTGGGCGGTGGCGAGGGGGATGAGAAGCGCCGGAGGAGATAGGCCGATTATCTACTCGCCGATGATCTTCACCAGGACGCGCTTCTTTCTTCGTCCGTCGAACTCGCCATAGAAGATCTGCTCCCACGGTCCGAAGTCGAGCTTGCCGTCGGTGACGGCGACGACGACCTCGCGGCCCATCACCTGGCGCTTCAGATGCGCGTCGGCATTATCCTCGCCGGTGCGGTTGTGCTGGTATTGCGATGTCGGCGCATGCGGCGCCAGCTTCTCCAGCCAGACGTCGAAGTCCTGGTGCAGGCCGCGCTCGTCGTCGTTGATGAACACCGAGGCGCTGATGTGCATAGCATTGACGAGGGCCATGCCTTCCTTGATGCCGCTTTCGCGAAGCGCGGCCTCGATCTCGGGCGTGATGTTGACGAACGCGCGGCGGCTCGGGATGTCGAACCAAAGCTCCTTGCGGTACGATTTCATCGCTCGCACGCCTCAGCCTGATGTCGGGTTCCGCTTTTTGAGGCGTGCAATGAGGCTCGATGTGTCCCATCGCCCGCCGCCCATGGCTTGCACCTCGGCGTAGAAGGTGTCGACCATCCGCGTGACGGGAAGCTTGGCGCCGTTGCTGCGCGCTTCATCGAGGCAGATAGCCAGATCCTTGCGCATCCAATCGACGGCGAAGCCGAAGTCGAACTTGCCCTCGTGCATGGGGCGCCAACGGTTGTCCATCTGCCAGGACTGGGCGGCCCCCTTGGAGATGGTCTGCATCACGAGCTCGAGGTCGAGGCCGGCGGTCTCGGCAAAGGCGATCGCTTCGGAAAGCCCCTGCAGGAGGCCGGCGATGGCGATTTGGTTGACCATCTTGGTGAGCTGGCCGGCGCCGGATGGACCGATGCGGGTCACGGCCTTGGCGTAGGTCTCGATCAAGGGCTTTGCACGCGCGAACGGCTCCTCGTCTCCACCGACCATGACGGTGAGCGCTCCATTCTCGGCGCCCGACTGTCCGCCGGAGACCGGCGCATCGAGGAAGGCAAGCCCGCGCGATGCGCCGGCGGCATGCAGCTCGCGCGCAACTTCAGCCGAAGCCGTGGTGTGGTCGACGAACACCGAGCCGGCGCCCATGCCGCGGAATGCGCCTTCCGGTCCTGTCGTGACCTGGCGCAGATCGTCATCATTGCCGACGCAGCAGAATACGAGGTCGGCGGACAGCGACGCGGCCGCAGGAGAGCGGGCGCTGCGGCCGCCGTACTTTTCAACCCACGCGTCCGCCTTGGCCTGGTTGCGGTTGTAGACGGTGACGTCATGGCCGCCTTTGCGGAGCAGGTGGCCTGCCATCGGAAAGCCCATCACTCCCAAGCCAATCCACGCGACCCTTGCCATCCGTCGATCTCCGTTCTGTCCCAGGCGGTGCGCTTAGCATCGGCGGCGTTCGCCGGCACTCAGAAAAAAGGCCCCGGGTCCATCTGGAGCCGGGGCCTAGGGGGTCTGAATTTTATGGGAGAGAGTGCCGTGAATTCGTTGCGCCGTCAGCTTGCAGGAGTGGGCGCGAGGAGGGTGGAGATGCTGGTGCCTGTCTTGAGAGGCGCCTTTGCCGTATCGGCGTTGCGAGCAGCGGTCAGCGACAGAGCAAGGAGAAAGGCTGTAACGAGAAACAGGATGAGCGCACCGGTGCGGGCCCAGGCCCAGTGGGTGCCGTACTGCGTCTTTACAGTTTGGAGATCCATGTTCATTCCCTCGCAGGGGAGTGTCTGCGATCAGATTGATATTTCTGTAACCGATAAGACCTCGTTAGTCTAACCGGATTTCGCGGTATTGGCTAACGCAAGGTATTGAGATTTAATGAATTATTTACGATTTGGTGATGCGCCGAATTGCCGTGATCAGGGCTTCTTGGCGCGGATTTGCGATAGTGTTCGCCGCACGCTGATGGCTTCTGGATCGATGCGCAGCTCGATCAATGCCGGGACCTCGGCGCTTAACGCGCGCTTCAGCGCCGGCAAGAATTCCTCCGTCGTGTCGATCCTGACCGCCTCGGCACCGAAGCTGCGCGCGAGAGAAACGAAATCGGGGTTGACCAGCGTCGATGCTACAACCCGGCTCGGGTAGCGCCGCTCCTGGTGCATGCGGATGGTTCCGAACATGCCGTTGTTGGCGACGATGATGACGATCGGCAGGCCGTACTGCACGGCGGTCGCCAGCTCCTGAATGGTCATCTGCAGGCAACCGTCGCCGGCGAGGGCGACGACTGTGTGCTCTGGACGCTCGAGCTTCGCGGCAATGGCGGCCGGCAACCCGTACCCCATCGAGCCGGATGTCGGGGCGAGCTGCGTCGGCCAGCTCTTGTACTGATAATAGCGGTGCAGGAAACTCGCGTAATTGCCGGCGCCGTTGGTGACGATCGCGTCCTCGGGCAACTCGCGCGACAGGACGGCGATCACCTCTTCCATGCGCACGCGGCCGGCGGTGGGCATCGCCTTCAGAGAGCGCTCGTAGCTTGCGCGCAGATCCCGGCGCAGGCGGCTCCATCGACGCTTCACCGGCTCCTTCATGCGCGCCAGCGCCTTGGCGAAGGCTTCGGGCGTGGAGATGATCGGCAGGTCGGTGCGGAAGACGCGACCGAGCTCGTCCGGCGAAGGATGGGCGTGGACGAGGTATTGGGTCGGCTTTGCCGGCTCGATGAGAGTGTAGCTGGCACTCGAAATTTCTCCCGGCCCTTCGCCGATGACGAGCAGGAAATCGGCAGCACGGATTGCCGACGCGAGCTTCGGGTCCATGTCGATGCCGGCGTGGCCGACGTAGCAGGGATGCCGGTTGTCGATATAGTCCTGGCGGCGGAATGCAGTGGCGACGGGCAAGTCGAATGCGGCCGCGAACTTCGCGATATCCTGTGCCGCGCCCGCGCTCCAGCCTCCGCCGCCCAGGAGCACGAGCGGTCGCTCGGCCGCGGTCAGCTTCGCTTTCAGCTTCGTCAGATCGGCGGCAGAAGGGGTCGGCATGGGAATGCGCGGGCGCGCGGGTGTCGGTGCATTTCCCGTGCTCGAGAGCACGTCCTCCGGAAGGCCGAGCACGGCGGGGCCGGGGCGTCCGGATGAGGCCGCCTGGAAGGCGCGCGAGACGTACTCGGGGATGCGCTCCACCTCGCGCACGACACCGACCCAGCTCGCGACCGTACCGAACATCGCCTCGAGGTCGATCTCCTGAAAGGCTCTGCGGCCCTCGTGCGCGCGCTCGATCAGGCCCACGAGCAGGACCATCGGCGTCGCATCCTGGTGGGCGACGAACACGCCGCTTGCGGCATTCGTTACGCCGGGGGCGCGCGTGACGAAAGCGACGCCAGGTCGGCCGGTCAGCTTGCCGGTGGCCTCGGCCATCATCGCCGCGCCTCCCTCGTGGCGGCAGACGACGGTGCGGATGGCGCTTTCATCGAACAGGGCGTCGAGGGCGGCGATGAAGCTCTCGCCGGGCACCGTGAAGAGGGTGCGGCAGCCCTCACCGACGAGCTGGTCGATTAGGATATTGCCCCCTGTACGCATTACAGATGTATCACCGCGGCGGCGCCGTCGTTTGAGTTCGAGCTGGTTTTGGCAGGCACGGGGGCCTCAGAACAGCCCATTCGGGCGGTTCGGTTACGATTGTAGCCCGGCGGTGAAGGCCATTGCGAACCCTCAAGGATCGCCCTGCGTCGCACTGCCCGGATCGGGCGCCGCCATGCAACCTTCGGCCGTCATTGCCGGTTTCCGGGGACATTGTCGAGCTGCTGTCACAAGAAAGGTCTTTACAGGGGGGGAGTGCGACCCTAAATGCAGCGCTCTTCGTGTTCGGCGGTCTCTGCTTTCTGACAAAAGCCCGTGTGCGCCCATGGGCGGTGGAGGTCCTATGCGATGGAGAAGCTCTCCTCTGCGACTGCCCTGATCGACAAGTGCCGGCCCGAGCGGCCGGTGCGGGGTCTGCGTCCGCGTGCCGCCGGCCGTGCAGCGCGGTGGTTTCTGGAGAAGTTCCCGGGCGACGTCGCCTACGCCTACAAAGCCAACAGCTCGGTGTTCCTGATCGGGGCGCTGTACGGCGCCGGCATCCGCCATTTCGACGTGGCTTCGCTGCCTGAGATCGAGGACGCGGCGACGATCCCCGACGCGCATCTGCACTTCATGCATCCGGTGAAGTCGCGTCATGCGATCCGCCGCGCCTACGACCTTGGCGTGCGCTCCTTTTCCCTCGATGGCGAGGACGAGCTCAACAAGATCATCGAGGCGACGGGCGGTGCTCGCGACCTCATCCTGTGGGTGCGCGTTGCCGTGCCGGCGATCAACAGCCGCATCCCGCTGGAGCGCAAGTTCGGCATCACCGGCAACGAGGCGGCCAAGCTGCTGGTGAAGACGCGGCAGGCGGCTGCCGAGCTCGGGATCACCTTCCACGTCGGATCGCAGACGACGACGCCGGATGCTTACGTCACGGCGCTGGGCGAAGTGCATCGCATTATCGTCAAGTCCGGCGTGATGATCGATCGCCTCGATGTCGGCGGCGGCTTTCCCTCGCGCTATCCCGACAGCGACCCGGCGCCGCTGCAGGACTTCATCGATGTGCTCGTGCGGCAGGTCGATGCCCTGCCGGTCAAGGAGAACATCAAGCTGATGTGCGAACCGGGGCGCGCGCTCGTCGCCGAGGCGGAGAGCCTCATCGTGCGCGTCGACGCGCGGCGTGGGAACAGTCTCTACATCAACGACGGCTCCTACGGGATGCTGTTCGACGCCGCGCACCTCGGCTTCATCTTCCCGACGCGGCTCATCTCGCGCAGGGTGGATGCTTCCGAGCCTCTGGTGCCGTTCCAGTTCTGGGGCCCGACGTGCGACTCGATCGATTACATGAAGGGGCCGTTCCTGCTCCCTGACTCGGTGCGCGAGGGTGACTACATCGAGATCGGCAACATGGGCGCCTATGCGCGGGCGATCGCCGGCCGCTTCAACGGCTATGGCGAGTATGACGAGGTGATCCTGCTCGATCCGCCGATGCTCACCATGTACGACGCCGAAAGCGCAGAGGCCACTGCCGCGCGCCGCTGACGCGGCGGGGCCATTCTTCAGCGCGGCCGTCGATCAGCGGCTCCACCGATAGTCGTCGAAGTCGCCGAGGCGGTCGAAGCAACGCTGCAGCTCGTCCGAGCGGGCGCGCTGCTCTTCGGCGATGCGGCGGCGGGGCACGAAACGGCACCACTGGAAGTGGGGCTTGGGATCGTCGACCCACGCCGGCCCTCTCAATCCGCAACGGAAATGCTGGTTGGCCTGCGCCTGCACCACGGCGATGCGTGCGTAGACCTCGCAGGATGCGCGCTTGCCCTCGACGTCGCCGCGACGGTCGTCGCGGCCGAAGCGAAATGAGAAGCCGCCGTCCCTGTCGATGCGGATCGACTGAGCGGTTGCCGCGCCGGCAGCAACTGCGACCAAGGCAGCCGCGAGCAGTGGTTTTTTGAAACGCATGGAAAGACCTCATGACTGATCACCGGCTCAGTCAACCATCGGATTGTGGCGGCCGGATCGCGGCTGTGCGGAGGAATTGGGATGTGGCGCCGCGGTCGAAGCTGGGGAGCCTATTGGCCGAGGGGTAGAAATTCCTGGCCAATCCGTAAGCTTGGCGAGCATTGTGCGCGACCAGCGGACGCACCAATTGCCGGAGTAATCCGCTCCAATGGGGACAGGTGTCGCGAGCGGCACCAGCCAAGGGAGTGAAACATGAACCGTACAATTGGGCTTGGCATATGCGCGCTCGCCGGCACGGCAATGATGAGCGTACTCAGCGGATCGGCGAGCGCCGCCTACCTCGGATACGACAACGGCGATCCAGGCAACTGGGACTACAACACCGAGCAGGCCGGCGGCCCGTGCAATCTTCCGGGCCAGCGTTCGCTCGATGCCGCGACCGGACAGGCCAAGTGCTGCGCGCTGTATAATCCGATGAGCGCATGTCCTCTGGCGCGCGCGGAACCCCGTTACTATCGGCATGCGAAGCTGCGCGATCCGCTGAAGTAGAAGGCGGCGCGAGCGATCCTGTCGCGTGTGCGACACGATCGCAAACGTATGGGCACTGCTGACGTGGATCATTCTGTATTCGTCGCTTTTACCATCGATTAGTGCCGTCCGCAGAAAACTCTCCTGAAACTTAGGGCCGTTCAATTCAGCTGATGCCGCGGCCAAGGTGACGCATTCGACGCGTCGAGGGGGATGACTGTGACGAACGCTGCTGCAAGTAGCATTCACGACCGTTTGGACTTCATGGGGATCGACCAGCGCGCGCGGGCTGCGCTGCGCGAACTGAAGCCGGATATCGCCAGGTTCATAGGACCGGCGCTCGACGCGTTCTACGACGCGGCGGGCAAGGTGCCCGCGACCAGGCGGCATTTCAACGATGCCAAGCATATGGCGGCGGCCAAGGCGCGGCAGGTCGAGCACTGGCAGGTCGTCGCGTCGGGAGACTTCGGCACCGAATACGCGGAGAGAGTGCGCGCCATCGGCCGGGCGCATGCACGCCTCGGAATGGAGCCGCGCTGGTACATCGGCGGCTATGCCCTCATCACCGATCGGCTCATCCGCGCTGTAATCGCCGACCGGTGGCCCAGCCTGTTGGGGTTCGGCAAGGGCAATGCCGAAGGCGTCGCGGCGGCGTTGTCGGCTCTCATCAAGGCCGTGATGCTCGACATGGACCTCGCCATCTCGACCTACCTCGATGCGCTCGACGAGCAACGCCAGCGTGCCGAGGAAACGCGGCTCGAGGCCGAGAGGCAGCAGACCGATGCGCTGAGCGCCATGAGCGCGGCGCTGGCAAAGCTTGCCTCGGGTGATCTCGCGACGCGCATGGAGCAGCCGCTCGCGCCGCAGTTCGACAAGCTCAAGGCCGACTTCAACGCGACGGTGGCGAAGCTGCAAGAGGCGCTATCGACGGTGCACCAGAACGCTCAGGCGATATCGGCG
>JAEXXM010000052.1 GCA_023405815.1 Pseudomonadota bacterium
GCGCAGCACCGCGGCACAGAGCGCGCCGGGATCGGCCTCGGCGACGGAAGCGGCATCTTTGTAGCCGGCGCCGGTCAGAAGCTGCGCATGCGTGCCGCGCAAGCCGGGAACGTCCATGACAAGCCGCGCCTGATCCTGCCACAAGCGTAGAGTATTGGCGCTTATGCCGAGCGGACCTAGCGTGCCGGCGGTGGCGCTCGCGTCCGCCGCGATGAGATCGGCCACGCTGAAGATGCCCGCTTCAGCGAGCTTCTGCGCCGAGCGTGCACCGATCGACGGCACGGCCTCGACGTCATCGGACGCCTTGAGGAATGTGCGTGGGGCTGCTGGCGTCGCGGCCTCGGTTTTCGCCGGTGCAGGAGCAGTGGCCGAACGTGCCGCTGGCCGTGCCGCTGCGTTAATCCGCTTGGCGCGCGCAGCAGCCTGCTGCGCCGCGCGCGGCTCCAGCACTTCCCTCGCGTGGAGATCGCGCACCATGCGGTCGTCCTCGGGCAGTGTCGCCTCGACACGGCCCGTCGCCTGCAGCTCGTGATACATCGCCACCACCTGCACCCGGTCGGCGGCGTTGGCGAGCTTCTTCTCGATGAGCTTCACCGGCATCTTGAGTGCGGCGAGGAACGCTTCTGTCGTCAGCGAGACTTCGGGCGGGGAGGCGCCGCTGTCCGCGAACGCACGTTGCAGCACGTGCGCAAATCCCTTCGAGGCCTGCGCGATCAGCTCGGCGATGAGGGCGCGGGCGGTATCGTCGAGCCCGGCCGGCGGATCGGCAACGCCGCGATGGATGTCATAGTGGGCGATCAACTTCTCGTACTGCCGGTTCGACGTCTCGGCCCCGAGGCACACCATCTCCTTGAGCCACTGCGGTCCAGCCGGCTGGCCGATGTCGCTCGCCGCAAAACGCTCGCGCCCGAGCGCTGCGAGCGCGTCGTACGAGCGGCTGATGCTCCACTCGCAGGCGCGATGGATGGCGTTCTCCGCCTCCGTCTGCCCGGTGTGGAACGGATGGAACGGATCGGTGAAGTAGTGGCTCAGCACGCCCGCCGCATACGCGGCCTCGCTCCACGCTTCCTCGCGCAGCTTGCCGAGCAGCGTCCCGTACCACTCATCGGCCTTCTCCGGCGCGCCGCCCCAGTAGTCGTCGCGCACATGCAGCACGTGGTTCTTGAAATCCTTGAACGTGTTGTCCGGCGCCTTCGAGCCTTCGAGATAGGCGCCGACGTGTTTCAAGAAAAGGTTCTGCCAGCGCTCGGCGTCAGGGCCGTCGACATAGCTCAGCGCATCGAGCGCCAGCTTGTGATGCGTGCCGTTGGCGTGGGCCGCGTAGACGATGCGATAGAGAAGGTTCATGCCGGCGCTCCGCGGGCAGAGGTTTGGCCGCGACGCTAGGCGAGTCGCTCGCGCGCGCAAACAGCACGGCGGCGAGCGCTGCAACTCAGGCGTGGATGAGGGCGCGAGCTCTAGGCGATGTACCCGACATAGCAGAGCCACAGGCCGATGAGGCCTTCGACGATGCCGCCGACGGTGAGATACGTCTTGCTGTTGAGCATCCTTTCGCCCATGCCCATCACGGTCTGCGGGAACAGCATGCGTGCCGCGCCGCCAATCACCGCCAACCAGCCGAAAATCGTGATGATGACCGGCCAGCCGGCTTCCCACACGTTGTGCGTGTTGACGATGGCGAGGCCGCCGAGCAGCGTGAGAAACCCGCTGAGGAAAAGCAGCGGCCGGCTGACAAGGAATTCCTTCGCCATGGCGCGCCATGAATCCTGGCACGCGACCAGCCCCACCGCGAGCACGACCAGCATCGGCCCCAGCAGCCGGGCGAGAAACATCGAAGTGTCCATGGCGTCCTCCGAAAATTGCTTGTCTGAATATTGAGCAGTCTCGCGCTTGCGCTGTGCCCCCGCAAGTGCGTGCCCTATTGTGTCGACAGCGATTTGTAGCGGGAGCAGGGATGCAGCGGCCGCGTCGGAGGAGGGGAGCGATGCTCGCCGCAATCGCACTTTTGCTAACGCTGCTCGCGGGTTGGTACGGGCACACGTACTGGCAGGTCGCCGCAGATGGTGAGACGGCCGCCGCTTTTTCTGTACGGCCGGAAAGTGAGCCCAAGCTCGACAAGATGATCGTCGGTGATCCCAACCGCTACTTCGCCACCTATCGCTACATGGACGCGAGCGGAAGGGAACACACCTCTCGTCAGTCGATTAGCCGCGATCTCTACGAGGCGCTGTCACAGGGCGACATCCCGCTCACCGTGCACTACAGCCGCTCCCACCCCGAGGTGAACGTCCTCGACCTCGACGCTGTACGTTGGACCTCGATCATCCTTGCTGGGCTCGCGGCCGTGGTTTGGCTCGCCGCTTTGCTGCGCCTCGCGCGCGGCTAGCGCGCCCGCGCCCCTACTTCCCTTCGCGCCACCAGGCGAGCGAAACCAGCATCAACAAGGCGGCGAGCGCGCCGAAGCCGGTAAACATCGGCGTCAGCTTCACGCCGCGCGTGACGAACGCCTGCCGGTCCTTGAGCCCGAGCCAGCCCGAGCCGGCCAGAACCTTGGCTCCCGACAGCATCGAGATGCGCGGCACGGCGACTTCGGATGGATTGGCGCGCGTTGCCTCGGCCGACGAGCTCATCCAAAACGCGCCGCCACCCGTGGCATCGATGATCGGCTGCAGCTTGGCGTCCGTTGCCGTCACCTCGCTCATCTCGATCGGGTCGTCGATGCCGGCATGTGCGACCGCGGTCAGCTCGCCTTCCGGCGCCTGCGTCTGCGCTTTGTAAAGGCCCGGGATCTTCACATCGACGCTGCCGCGCCATTTGCCGTTACCGGCGGGCGCGAGCGTCACTTGCGAAGTTTCACCCCCGGGCCCCGAGATCGTCACCGGCGCAACTTTCTCCTCCATCGAGCGCCGCTCGATCGTGAGATGCAGGCCGCGCGCGCTGGCGACGAGCCGCTCCTCCTCGAGGTCGGGCTCCTTCATTAGCCAGTGCGACAGGCGGCGCAGAAGATCGCTGTGCGGACCGCCGCCTTCATAGCCGCGCGCCCACAGCCACGCCTGATCCGAGGTCAGCAGGGCGACGCGGCCCTTGCCCTTGTGGTCGAGCACCAGCAGCGGCTCGCTCTCCGCGCCGTCCATCAGTGTGCGCCCGTGCTCGGGCTGCACCTCGACCTGGCGGAACCAGCGGCCCCAGGTTGGCGCCGTGGTCTTGCTGCCCGAGCCGGTGAGGCCCTGCGTAACCGGATGCTTGCGCCCGTCGTCGGTGAGCTTGGCCTTGAACGGCTCCGACAGGACGCGCCCCGTCGGCACCGCCGGGAGCACCGGCGACAGCGGCGTGCGGAACAGGCTGAGGTTGCCTGCGTAGTCGTCGCCGGCCGCGACCAGCAGCGCGCCGCCGTGTTCTTCGACGTAGCGCGCGATGTTGTCGTAGTACGGCAGCTGCAGCAGCCCGCGATGCTGGTAGCGGTCGAAGATGATCAGGTCGAAGTCGTTGATCTTCTCCGAGAACAACTCTCGCGTCGGGAAGGCGATGAGCGAAAGCTCGTTGATCGGCGTGCCGTCGTGCTTCTCCGGCGGTCTCAGAATCGTGAAGTGAACGAGGTCGACGGCGGCATCCGACTTCAGGAGGTTGCGCCAGGTGCGCTCGCCGGCGTGCGGCTCGCCCGAGACGAGCAGCACCCGCAGGTTCTCGCGCACGCCTTCCGCGGCGATGACGGCTCGGTTGTTGGCCGGCGTCAGCTCGCCCGGCGCCGTGTCGAGCTCCACCTCGAGGATGTTCTGCCCCGAGTGCGGGAACGGCATCTCGATCTTCACCGGCTTGTCGACCGTCGTGGTGATCTGCTCGTCAGGTCGGCCCTCACGGCGCACCCGCAGCGTCATCGGCTCGATGCCCGCGGACTTCTTGCCTGACTCGCGCACCGCGACCTCGATGTCGCGCGACTGCCCGACGATGCCGTAGCGCGGCGCGGACAGCACCTCAACGCGCCGGTCGAACTCGTCGGGCGCGCCGGTGATCAGCGCATGCACGGGCGCATCGAAGCCGAGCGCCGCCGCCGACTTCGGCACGTCGTGCACCTCGCCGTCCGTGATCATGATGACGCCGGCGAGCCGGTCGGGCGGCGTATCCGCCAGCGCCTTGTTGAGATCGGCGAAGAGATGCGTGCCCGGCGAGGTCATGTCGCCCGGACGCGACGCCGGCACCCACTTGACCTGCAGG
>JAEXXM010000003.1 GCA_023405815.1 Pseudomonadota bacterium
GCCCTGACCCTTGCAGTTGGGCTTGTAGACGACCTTTCCGGCGTCACCGGCGAGCGCGCGCGTGGTTCCGGCAGCACGACCCCGCCGCGCTCGCCGCGCTCACGCGCGCGGCCCACACCGCCCGCGGCAAGCTCTCGCCCGAGCGCGTGCGCGCGCTCTACGGCAAGCGGCTGTACCTCTCGGCGTCGAAGGCCGAGCGCTTTTCCGCGTGCCGGTACGCCTACTTCCTGCAGTACGGGCTCAAAGCCAGGCCCCGCCGCCCGGCGGCGTTCAGCCCGCCGGAGATCGGCACGTTCTTCCACTACGTCCTGCAGCATACGGCGCAGGACGTGACGGACGCCGGCGGCTTCGCCGCCGTAACGGACGAGCAGCTCGGCGCGTTCACCGACCGCTGGACGCAGCGCTACATCCACGACGAACTCAATGACTTTCGGGAGAAATCCGCGCGCTTTACCTACCTCTTCCGCCGCCTGTGCCGGCAGGTGCGGCAGGTCGTGGCCGACATGGCGCACGAGCTGCGCGCGGGCGACTTCGTGCCGCTGGATTTTGAACTCAACTTCGCAGACCCCGAGCAGATCGCACCGATCACGCTCTCGGACGGTGAGGTGACGCTCAACATGAGCGGCGTGGCCGACCGCGTGGACGGCTGGCTGCACGACGGCAAGCTCTACCTGCGCGTCGTTGACTACAAGACCGGGCGCAAGGCGTTCTCGCTCTCGGACGTGTGGTACGGCATGGGGCTGCAGATGCTGCTGTACCTCTTCGCGCTCGAGCGCTCCGGCCCTGCGCGCTACGGGCACGAGATCGTGCCGGCCGGCGTGCTCTACGTTCCGGCGCGCGACGTGCTCATCCCTGCCGACCGCCGGCTCTCGCCGGAGGAGGCGGCCCGAGAGCGCGCCGGCGCGGTGCGCCGCTCCGGCCTGCTGCTCGACGATGCCGCCGTGCTGCACGCCATGGAGCACAGCGACACGCCGCAGTACCTGCCCGTCTCGCCCCGTCGCAAAACGGACGCGCTCGCAAGCGCGGAGCAGCTCGGCCTGCTCGCGCGGCATATTGAAACGACACTGCTCGACCTCGCGCACGAGCTGCGCGGCGGCAGCATCACGGCCGACCCCTACTTCCGCTCCGGGCAGGACACGGCCTGCACGCACTGCGACTATCTGACCGTCTGCCACTTCACGCCCGGCATGGGGGGCGACTGCCACCGTGTGCTCACCAAGCTCCCGGCCGACAAGGTCTGGAGCAACCTGAAAGGAGGCACGCCGGATGCCTGAACTCAACTTCACGCCCGAGCAGCGCGCCGCGATCGACACGCGCGGCAGCACCGTGCTCGTGTCCGCGGCGGCGGGCAGCGGCAAGACCCGCGTGCTCACCGAGCGGCTCATGGCCTACCTCACGGACGCGGAACATCCGGTCGATATCGACCATTTCCTCGTCATCACCTACACGCGCGCGGCCGCGGCCGAGCTGAGCAGCCGCATTCTCGACGGGATCTATGCGCGCATTGCGTCCGACCCCGAAAACCGCCGCCTGCGGCGGCAGGTCGCGCTGTGCGCCCGCGCCGAGATCGGCACGATCCACAGCTTCTGCGCCGACTTCCTGCGCGCCAACTGTGCAGCCCTCGCCCTCGCGCCGGACTTTCAGGTCGCCGATACCGAGCGCTGCGCCGCCCTGCGCGCAGCGGCGCTCGAGCACACGCTCGAGCGCGCCTATACACGCCTCGACACCGACGCACCCTTCCACCTGCTGGCCGACACGGTCGGCGGCGGGCGCGACGACGCGCGCCTGGGTGAGCTGGTGCTCTCGCTCTATGACAAAATGCAGTGCCACGCACGGCCCGAGCAGTGGGCGCAGCGGCAGGTGGACCTGCTCGCGCTCGACGGCGTGACCGACGCCGGCACTACCCCGTGGGGGCAGGCGCTGCTGGCGCGCGTGCGCGAGAGCGCGGCGCACTGGGCAGGCGTGCTCGATAAACAGCTGGACATCATGGCGGCGCAGGACATGGCGTGGCTCTACGGCATCTACGGCACGAGCTTCGCGGAGACGGCCGATGGTCTGCGCGCCGTCGTGCGCGCCTGCGATCAAAGCTGGGACGCTGCCGTGGCGGCGCTGCAGAACGTACCGTTCCCGCGCCTCGGCAGCACGCGCAAGCCGCCCGACCCGGACGTGCGCGACCGCGTCAAGGCGCAGCGCGACGCGGCGAAAAAGGCCATCCAGGCGCTGCAAAAGCAGATCAATGTCCCCTCCGCGCAGGCGCTGGCCGACCTGCACACGACCGCCCCGGCCATGCAGGCACTGCTGGCGCTGACGCTGGACTTCGGCGCGGCCTACGCCGCCGAAAAGCGGCGGCGCAGCCTTGTGGACTTCTCCGACCTCGAGCACATGACCGCGCAGCTGCTCACGGACGACGACGGCGCGCCGACGGAGCTGGCGCGCCAGCTCTCCGGGCGCTACACCGAGATCATGGTCGATGAATATCAGGACGTGTCGGAGGTGCAGGATCTCATTTTCCGCGCCGTGTCGCGCGACGGCAATAACCTCTTTTTCGTCGGCGACGTCAAGCAGTCGATCTACCGCTTCCGCCTCGCCGACCCCACGATCTTCCTCGACAAATACGCGCGCTTTGCAGATTTTCGCGCAGCCTTGCCCGGTGCGCCGCGGCGCATCCTCCTGCGGGAGAATTTCCGCTCCCGCCGCGCGGTGCTGGAAGGCGCCAACCACGTCTTTTCCAACATCATGTCCCGCGCGCTCGGCGAGCTGGACTATGACGACGCGGCCCGCCTGCGCGCCGGAGCACCCTACCCGGACGACGGCGAAAAGCCGGAGCTCGCCGTGCTCGAACTGCCGGACGCGGACGACGACGCGCCCACGCCGGAAAAGGCCGCGCTGGAGGCGGACTACGTCGCGCGGCGCATCCGCGCGCTGATCGACGGCGGCGCATCCGTGTGGGAAAACGGCGCCGAGCGCCCCGCGCACTACGGCGACGTGGTCATCCTGCTGCGCAGCGCCAACAGCGTCGGCCCCATGTACCGCGCCGCGCTCGAGGCGCAGGGCATCCCCGTATCGGCGGAGACGAGCGGCGGGTTCTACACGTCCGAGGAGGTGTCGGTGCTCTGCTCGCTGCTGGCGGTGGTGGACAATCCGCACCAGGACGTGCCGCTGATCGCGGCGCTGCGCTCGCCGCTGTTCGGCCTGACGGCGGACGATCTGGCCGCCGTGCGCACGTGCGACCGCGAGCACGATTTTTACACCGCAGTCACGCTCGCCGCCGAGACGCGCGACGACTGCCGGGACTTTCTCGACGTGCTCGCGCGCTACCGCGCGCTGTCGATCGAGCTGCCGCTGGGCGAATTTCTGTGGCACGTCGTGGACGACCGCGCCGTCATGGCGCTCACGAGCGCGATGCCGGACGGCGAGCTGCGGCGGCGCAACGTACTGCTCCTGCTCGACCTGGCGCAGCAGTTTGAGCGCACCGGCGCGCGCGGGCTGCACCGCTTCCTGCTCTGGATGCAGCGGCAGGCGGCCGAGGGCGAAGAGCCCACCGTCCCCGGCAGCGAGAGCCGCAGCGTGCGCATCCTGAGCATCCACAAATCCAAGGGGCTGGAGTTCCCGTTCGTGTTTTTGTGCGACACGGCGCGCCTGTTCAACAAATCCGACACGCGCGCGAGCGTGCTCGTGCACCCGGCGCTCGGCCTCGGGCCGAAGTGCACGGATCTCGAGCACGGCGTGGAGTACCCCACCATCGCACGGCAGGCGATCGCGGCGCAGCTGCTGACCGAGACGCTCTCGGAGGAGATGCGCCTGCTGTACGTGGCCATGACGCGCGCGAAGGAGCGCCTCATCATCACGGGCACGACGCACAGCATCGCCAAAACGACCGGCTGGCTGGAGGCCACCGCGAGCGCGCCGCTCCCGCCGGAGCTGCTGCGCGGCATGGCCAGCCCCCTGTTCTGGCTGCTGCAGAGCGCGCTGCTCGACCGGGACGAGCGCTTCCTGCGCCGGAACTACGTCTATCTGAAGCCAGACGCCGCGGCAGAGCGCGCGGAGACGGAGACCGGACCCGCGCTGCCGGAGCCCGACCCCGCCCTGCTGGCACAGCTCGAGCGCGCGCTCACGTTCCGCTACGCGCACGCGCAGGCAGTCGACCTGCCGTCAAAGGTGACGGCGACGGAGCTCAAGCGGCTGGAGGCGGAGGATGCGCCGCCCGAGGACGCCGGCGCGCCGCTGCTGGCGGGCGCGCCGCGCACGCAGACCTTTCGCCGGCCGGACTTCTCGGCGCGCGCGCGCAAGCTCACCGCGGCCGAGCGCGGCACGGCCACGCACCGCATCCTGCAGTACCTGCACTTTGCCGACGCGCGCACGCCGGAGGGCATCCGCGCGCAGGTAGAAACGTTGACCGCGCGCGGTGAACTCACGGGGCGCGAGGCGCAGGCCGTGGACACAGCCTCGCTCCTGCGGCTGGGCCGCACCGAGCTCGGCGCGCAGCTCGCGGCGGCAGAGGCAGCCGGCACGCTGCGGCGCGAGTTTCGCTTCTCGCTGCTGTGCCCGGCGGAGACGTTCTTCCCCAACGCTGGGGACGAGCAGGTGCTGCTGCAGGGCGTGGTCGACGCGTGGTTCGAAACGAAGGACGGCCTCGTCATCGTGGACTATAAGACCGACCGCATCCGCCCCGAGGGCGTGCCGGCGCGCACGGCGTACTACGCCGCGCAGCTGCGCGCCTACGCCGGGGCGATGGCGCGCATCACCGGCCAGCCGGTCTGCCGCCGCGTGCTGTATTTTCTGCACTGCGGCCAGGTCAGCGACGTGCCGGGCCCGGATGCGTAAAAAAATGCGAAAACCGCTTGCAATTTTGTCACCGGTATGCTAGAATTCAGATTGCGTTTTGTAACCACGGACCAGCCCGTGCTCAAGACAGCCTAATACGAGGTGAATGACTATGAAAGACGGTATCCATCCGAATTACCAGCCGACCACGATCCGCTGCGCCTGCGGCGCCGTGTACGAGACCCGCTCCACGAAGCAGAACATCTCCATCGAGATCTGCTCCAAGTGCCATCCGTTCTACACCGGCAAGCAGAAGCTCGTCGATACCAGCGGCCGCGTCGATAAGTTCAACAAGAAGTACGGCATCAAGTAAGATCGGACAAGATCCTTGCGAAAAGCAGCCCGCGTGCAGTGCACGCGGGCTTTTTCGCGCCCTGCGGCATTTGTGACGTCACAAAGCCTCGCAGAGTTTGCGTCCGCAGACGCAAAGAAATTTCAATCATTTTCTCCGGCGGCGTGTACGGCGGAGAAAATACCGCTCGGCTCGCAAACGTGCGCATTGGGCGCCTTTGGTGTACAATGCGTGCGCTGCAGCGAGCTGCGATCTCTTCCACAGAGGACCCAGCGAAGCGGTCCTCTGTGGAGCGTGTGCCGCAGGCACACGCAAAAACCCCGCTGCAGAAGCAGCGGGGTTTCGATTTATGCGATTTGCGAAACGCTCAGACGATACGCTTGTCGCGCACCTGAGAATCATAGTGCTTGTTCAGGAAGGGACGCAGCACATAGTAGATGAGCTTGTTCTCGAGGTTGAACATATAGATCGTGAAGGTCGCAACGAAGCCGATAAAGCCGACCAGGCCGACCTTGCCCATGATCTTTGCAGCGAGTTTCATATTCATAGTCGGTACCTGCCTTTCTTAGTACGCCGCGGAGTCGTCGAAGTCGACCAGCGTCGGGTCGAGCGGCTGCTCGTTGAGCACGA